>JAAXIB010000014.1 GCA_012270585.1 Nitrospirales bacterium | reverse complement strand
TGGGGGTGACGTTTGACCCGGGGACGCGGATGGTGACGGGGACCCCGGCCACGGCGGGGCGGGGCACGGTGACGGTGACGGATCAAGACGGGGACCGGGCGACGCTGGCGTTCACGGTGACGGTACGGGCGACGACCCCGGGGGTCCCGGCGGCGCCGGGGCTGACGGCGGCCTATGGGGCGGTGGCGGCGACGTGGGCGGCTCCGGCGCAGGACGGCGGCAGCCCGCTCACGGGCTATGAACTGCAATGGACTGCGGCGCCGGCGGGGCTCTGGAGCGCGGCGGCGGTGCAGGCGGTGAGCGGGACGGCGTATACCATCACGGGGTTGGCCAACGGGACGGCCTATGCGGTGCGGGTGCGGGCGGTGAACGCAGTGGGCGCGGGCGCGTGGTCTGCGGGGACGGAGGCGACGCCGGGGACGGCGGAGGCGGCGCGCTATCGCCGGGTGAGTCAGAGCCTGCTGCCGCGGGTGGGGCAGGCGCTGGCTGCGGGGCCGCTGCGGGGCGTGACGGCGCGGGTGGCCCGCCTGGGGCAGGAAACCCCCGCGGGGCTGACGTACCGGCTGGGGGGGCAGAGTCGGCTGAGCGCGGCGGCGGTGGACCTGGGGCGCGCGCTGGGGCAGGGCTCGGTGAATCTGGCGCAGGTACTGGGAGGCTCGGGGTTTGCCCTGGCCTTGACCCCGGCCGCGGGGCTGGGCCTCCGGGACGTGGTACTGTGGGGGCAGGGCCACTATCAGAACCTGGGGAGTCGGGGCGCGAGTGGGGCGGTGACGTGGGATGGAGACGTGGTGAGTGCGCAGGTGGGGGTGGATGCGCAGGTGCACCCGCAGGTCTTGGCGGGGGTGCTGGTGAATTGGGGGCAGGGGACGTTTGACTGGCAGGAACGCCTGGGCGGGCTGCGAGGGGACTATGAGGTGACGATGACGAGTGTGCATCCCTATGTGGGGTGGCGTGCGGCGGACGGCGCGGTCGAGGGCTGGGGCAGCGTGGGGTACGGCTGGGGGGACGTGGGCTTCCGGGAAGCCCCGGCGGCGTGGACCGCGACCAGCGACGGGGTGCTGCGGACGGCGGCGGTGGGGGCGACGGGGCGCCTGCTGGGCGATGCGACGGTGATTCCCGGAGGACGGACCGACGTGCGGGCCAAGGGGGAATGGGCGGTCGCGAGCGTGGCGGTAGAGGGCACGGCCTGGTTGGCGGGGGTCACGGAGGAGACGCGGCGGCTGCGGGCGCTGGTGGAGGTGGTGCACGCGCGGGCGCTGGCGGGGGGCGGGCAGGTGGTGCCGTCCCTGGAAGTGGGGTTGCGGCATGATGCGGGGGACGGGCCGGCGGGCGTGGGCTTGGAGACCGGGGTGGGGCTGCGGTATGAGGCCCCGGCGTGGGGGCTGACCGTGGACGGGCACCTGCGGATGTTGACGTTATCGAGTGCGGAGTACGAGGAATGGGGCGGGGCGGTGCAGGTGCAGGTGGACCCGGGGCCGAGCCAGGAGGGGGCGCGGGTGCAGGTCACGACGGGCTACGGCGTGGCGGCGAGTGGGGTGCAGCAATTGTGGACGCAGGCCCTGCCGGCGGCGGGACCGGGGGCGCGCCCAGCGACGCCACGGGTGGCCGCGGAAGTGGGGTACGGGTTGGCCTGGCCTGGGGGGAACAGTGTGGTGCTGCCCTACAGCGGGGTGACGTGGACGGGCCAGGGGGCGCGGCAGTACCGGCTGGGCGGGCGGTGGCAGTGGACCGGCCAGGGGACCGTGAGCCTGGAAGGGGCGCAGCAGGAGCAGGTCGGCGGGGGACGGGACTACCGGGTGCTGCTGGAAGGGCAGTGGCAGTTCTGACCGGCCGCTTTTCTTGACGGCCTCTCCGGCAGAGAAGATTCTTCAACTTCAAGATCGTCAAAGGACATGTTATCGTCAACGGGAGGATTCCCGTCGTAGATCAGGAATCTGCGATATTGCCGGTACGCTTCCCGCGTAAAGAGATACGGTTCGACCGCGGTTTTGTCTCGAAACGTGACGGCCTCGTTCACTCTCGCCCGGTAGTCGATAAAGCCCAGGAGAGCCACGGGTATCACGTAAGGATTGGGCACATAGAACAGGATGTTGGTGACGGCAGTGACGCCTAAATTCGGAACGTCTCTCACGGTGGTGGGTCCGATGAATGGAAGCACCAGATAGATGCTCTCGTCCATGCCCCACACGCCCAGGGTTTGTCCGAAATCTTCGTCGTGGGCTTCGAGCCCGAGCGGCGTGGCCATGTCCCAAATTCCCAGGAATCCGAACGTCGAATTCACGAGAAACCGGCCTGAGTCCTCGAGTCCCTGTGTCCCCTTTCCCTGAAGGAAGTCATTCAGGATGACGTTGGGGTACACCACGTTGTCAAAAAAATTGGCGATACTTTTCCGGACGGGTTGTGGCGTGTACGAGACGTAGACGTCGATCACCGGTTTGGCGATCTTGCGATCGGCAAAGTCATTGATCCGGTGTATTCGGCGGTTCGCCGACTCGAACGGATCGTGATCCGATACCTCGGTATCGGTTGACTGCGTGGTCGCGCACCCGGTCAGCACGGTGATTGCCAACCAGCCGATTGTCACACACAGCATGGCGGCATTCGCCTTCGTTTTGCCGATGGCCTTCGTCATGCTTCTCATCGACCCGACGGGGAGGCCGGTCGTGTATCCAAACTAGAGCTCTTGTGAATTTTCCTGGATTTGAGTTTTGAGGCGTTCAATGAGAGTCGGGAACCCGTCTTTTCGCAGAATGCCCCCGTATTCGGCACGTTTCACAGCCAGGTCGCTGACACCGTTGACGCTGACACTGATAATCTTCCACTGGTCATGAATGCGATGCAAGACGTAGGTGAACGTCATTGTCTTGCCGTCGGACTTCACGAAGTGGCTGGTGACCAGTTTGCGATTCCCTCTCTTCAGGGATGTTTCCGAAAGAATGTTGAACTGTTCTCCTCCATAGTCCTTGAACCGACCCGCATACATGGAAATGCTCAGGTTTCTGAACGTCTCGACAAAGGTGGATTTTTGGCTTGCGTCGAGTCCTTTCCAATGTCTCCCGACGACCAGTCGCGCGATCGTATCGAGGTCGTGCGTTTTCTCGACCGTAGGGGAGATGGTTTGATAGCGACCCGTGTAGCCGAGTTCGCGTCCTTCTTTCATAATGGTCATGATCGAGTCCTGAAGTTCGGTGACAACGCGTGTGGCTTCACCGGCGAACGCGTGAACGCCGTATCCCCACGCCATCAGGAAAGCGACGGCACCCACCAGGGGTTTTTTCGAGATTGCAATCATCCGTCAGACCGGTTCAACCGTATCGGCAAGGTCAACGCCGCACAATAAATTACCAGATTGCGTTTCGTCCCGGCAAGCGACGGAAACCATACGTGTACATGCCAAAGTCCGTCTGCGTTGGTCACGAAGCTTGCGGGGTGATACGAAACCGGACCTCGTCCGCGTGCGTATAAGCCGACTGTTCACTGCCGACAAACAAGCCACACCGGTGGAGCCCGGGTGTCCATCCTGATTCAGGCTGGGTGATGATAAAGTATCCGGACTGGTCACCCATGTTCATGATGACGTGGTCCCTGGCCAAGGGTATTTGATTCGCGTTCGTTTTCGGGGTCTCGGTAAAACATTCCGCGCTGAGCGGCATTTCATCATAGGAGGCGGTTACGAGTCCGAATACCAGAAAAATTTCTTCCCGCGTATCCGGGAAGGTGTCGTGCGGCTCGATGGGAATAAATTCATGGGTGCCGGTGGGACGATCATCCCGCATGACGCGGTTGGCCGGGATGACGTAGCGGAACATGCTGAAATCGGCATCCCGCCCCATCAGGGAAGCCCGTGTATAGATCTGTTTCTCGGGGTTCAGTCGCTCTCTGGCTATCTTTTCATAGAGCTCTTCCTCGGTCATAGGGGCCGGGGTATCGGGATCGACGGAGGGAGGAGGCTCATCCTGCTTCGGGGTTGCGGTTGCGGGAATATGTTTCTTCACCCGTTTGATCCACGTGGCAAGGGTTTCCGTATTCAGAACCCTGAGGTCGGCTTTGGGTGGAACGTCTTTGGTGCGTTCTTCGAAATCGAGGGCGGCCTCATAGAGGATTTCAAAATAGGGGAGGGCTTCGGTCCATTTTCCCAGCTTCATCAAACAGCGGCCTACCCGGAAAAACGCGTCCGCGTAGACTTCGTCCGATGGGTCCATCGTGGACATGCTTGCAAAGACCTCTATGGCTTCCTCGCACCGGTCAAGCGCCAGTAAGGTCATCCCCAGTTCATGGGTCGCGGCGTAATCGCTGGGCTTGAGGGCCAGAATCTTTCGATAGACCGGTTCGGCCTCTGCATAGCGACCCGCGTCGAAGAGTCTCCACGCATGTGCGCGAATGGCGGACCATTCTTTGCGTTCCGCCGCGGAACTTCCGGGGCTCAGGATAGGCTCGAAGCGCCGGCCCCGCTCTTTGGTGGCCCCATAAATCACCTCCCTCAGGCTGTGGGCGGCCGCTTCTTCCGGAGAACCGGGCTCCACGATTCGCAGCACGTGCTCGACTTCGTCGCGTGCCCCACGACCATCCAGGATATCCAGCTTGGCCCGGGCGAGCGCCAATCGCCACCCCGGCATGTCCGGAATCATGGCCACGGCTTTTTTGTACCACTCCAGGGATTCCTCTAGGCGATCGACTTTTCGGAGTTCCTGCGCCAGCCGGAGCAACACGATGGGATTCTGTGCATCCAGTTGCGCGATACGTTGAAATTCGGCAATGGCCTGATCGTGTTGTCCCGCCCGGAGCAACACGCTCCACTTGGCCCAGTGTACCTCCAAGGCTTCCGGGTGCGTCTTGAGGATCACGTCATAGGCTTCGACGGCTTCCTGGTGGCGACGGGATGCCGTGGCAAGAATGTCGGCGCGTAATTTTTGCAGCCTGATGACGTCTGGATGGTCCCGAAGCCCCGGGTTCAGGATGTGCAACGCACGGTTGGGGGCGCCGTCCATCCACTCGGCTTCCACGAGATTGGCGATCTCATCGATCTCCTCCTCCGGTTGTTCAACGGCGAACGCCTGCGTCGTTGGGGACCAGAGCAGCATGACACAAAGCATGACCTGACATCCCAGCCATTCGGACAATCTTTTGACAGCGTGTTTATTCATGAAGGAAACCGTGCCACACATGGAGCGAAGATTTTTGCACGAGCCGTCTCTATTTAATGTACCATAGCGTAAAGAAGGGATGAAAGAAGGTGGTTCTCCGAGAGGGCAAATCCTGAAGGGCACCTGCTTGCCATACACGAGGCATCGGCTATCACCATGAAACGGGTGCTGTGCGCTTCATTGGTTTTCTGTTTTTGGTTGCCGGGCGTTCCGTCCGCCTCGTTCGGCCAGGCCGTGGAGCCTGAACGGGAATCCCGCGTTGCACTGGCGATGGACGTTTTTCTCAAGAAGCCCATCGAGCGGGTTTACGAGATTCACGTTCATCTGACCAATAACAACCCGGAACCCGTGAGCGTGAATCTCCGGGACTTGCCGTGGCTTCCTCCGAATGATGCCGGGTGGCTCTCAGCGTTTCGCATGGATGCTCGACAGAGTCCGGTTCATCAAGACTCTTTCCCGGGAAAGTTCGGGTCTCGAAGCATCCGTCTTGTTCCGGGTGAGTCGGTCCAAGGCAAACTTGTCTTGAACCAGCGGGTCCCGACCCTGTTGGAGGACGTCAGGTTGTTTGGTATCCGGCTTGAATGGGAGTGTGTCCATCCTTCTTTCCGCCTGGTGTGCAAACAGGATACTCCGCGTATCATCATTATCCCGAAAGGCGATCCCGGCGAGCCTGACGTGTATGTCATGGATGAACCGGCTTGCAGGCAATTGGAAGGAGCGATCGGTCTCATCGACGTTCCCCAAGGGCATGAGGTGCTTTTTCTCCTCACCACTGAATCTGTGATGACCGACTTGGAAAAGGTCCAAACCCTGCTCTACCGGGTGGATGACTACGTCCGGCAGTGTCAACCAACGTGGACGAACAGTTGGGCCGTGGATTTTTTTGCGGAGGAACGGATCGCGGGATTTCTCAGGGAGCGGGAGGGCAGGCAATATTTTGAAAAAGGCCTCTGGCAACGGGCCAATATCGGACAATATTCCGGCCGGATCCGGACCTTATACCGGTTTCCGTGGAGCAGGAAGAAAGCCGATACCATGTATCTTTCGGTGTACCGCGACCAGGCGGGAATCCCCTAGGATGGTGTGAAAATAGCCCCTTCAGACATTCCCGATCCCCGATTGCAAACGTCGGGGACAGGCTATTCTAGTCTGGAATCCAGGGTCTGTCATCCGTGCGAACGGAGGAAAAAGCAAAAACCCTGGATCCATCCCCGCAGTAGTAAGCGGGGATCCAGGTCTTATTGTCGAGGATGACAGGAGGGGGAGTCAGGGATGATGCGAATTATGGTCCGGCCAGCCGCTCATTTTTTCAACGAGTGAGTGAACGCAAACTGGAATGATAGATTCGTGGCAGCGTTCCCGTTGCGTTACTCCGGGGCGGTTTGTTCATCCTGGGCGACGTGGCCGCGTAGCGATTTTTCGGTGATCTGGCTTTGGATTTCCCAAGCGATTACGCGGGCAAGTTGTTCGGCGGATAACGCGCCCATGGGAAGCCCCTGCGTCTCACGATACAATGCTTCCTTCGGTTCCAGCGAGCGATGGTAATTCACGAGAATTTTTGCCGGTTGAATGACCTTGCCGCGTTTGCCGACCGTGACGGCCTTGTTTTCCGGCGCCACGCGCGTACGCGTCGTCCAATCCCGTTCGTCGATTCTGGCCATCAGGACGTGCCAGATTTTTCCATTGAGCAGGCTGCGAACGGCTTTTTGCGTGGTTTCCCAGAAATAGGGATCGCCGACGATCAACCGGAGGGCGTGCCGGACGCGAATGTCATACAGCTTGATGGTCGAGTCCGAATGCTCGGGTGCCGTCAGGGTCGTGGTTCCTATTTCATAATAGGGTTGATCGACAAGACTGCCATGGGCGTCCACCGTTTGAATGTAGGTATCCAATAAGGTTTGCAGTGATTCCGTGCGTTCCTCCGGCGTCATTTTCCTGATCTCGGCGTTGGTGAAGACGGGCGCGCGGGGCAGGTCACGTTTCCGCAGGCGACCCCTGCGGGCGGATTTGGTGGCGGCTTTACTGATTACCCATTGGAATTCTTTTGCCAGTCTGGGGGCGAGGGCATCCGGCTGCCCGAGGTATCCGTCCTCCCGGAGTCTCATGGCGTTGATCAGGAGATTGACCTTTCCTTTCTGTTTGGTCCTGGCCACGAGAAACGGAAATTCTTTGCCGTCCCGGTTCAGCACCCTTGGTTCGATCACGACTTGTTGCAGGAGATCGTTCGTGACGGCCTGATCGAACCGTTTATGTTGCGAACGGTCCCGGACCAGAATGCCGAAGGCCTGGACCACGGTTTCGACGGCGTCGTCTGCCACGTCCTGTGGGATGGTTTCTCCTTCGCCTCGCTCCCGATCCAGATAGACCTGAAACGGGACACCGGGAACGGCGTGTCCTTCCTGGGCCGGGGTTGCGGGCGCGGGTGCGAAGAAAATCACGGAGCACAATGCGAAAAAAAACGTTCTTGGCATGCGGTGTATCCTTTTTTGAGGCGTTTCGTGATCACACTGCGATTGTTTCGATCCGGGCGATTTCCTCCTTGGAGAGTTCCACGCGGTCGATATCCAGATCTTCTTTCATGCGTTGCGCGTTGGTAGTGCCGGTCAGGGGGAGCATGCCCACCTGCTGGGCAAAACGAAAAATGACTTGGGCCGGTCCCGTCTTGCATCGTTTGGCAATGGCGCCGACCTCCGGATCGTGGAGAACCCCTCGATTCGCGGTGAGAAGCGAAAATCCCTGGTACACGATGTGATGGGTCCGGCAGATTTCCCTGACGGCGTGGTCCCAGCCCAATGCCGCGTAGCAACGGTTCTGCACGACCATGGGTTTCACCTTGGCCTGCTCGCACAGCAACTGCAGTTGGAGGGCCTGGACGTTGCTGACACCGATCATTCCGGCCCGGCCTGCCTGATAAAGTTTTTCAAGCGCCGCCCAGACCTCCCAATCTTCTTTATCGAGTCCCCAGCGCCCATAGGGTCCGTGCAGGATATAGGAATCGATAGAGTCGGCATGCAAGTGTTCGAGCGAGCTTTCAAACGATTGGGCGACCTGTTCGGCTACGGGGGCCATGGGATCATAGGGCGTTCGGTGGTCCTGCCCCGAGACGGGCGTAAATTTGGTCTGCAGAAACAGTTGGTCCCGCGTGACCCCCTGTTTCGCCAGGGCAAGCAGGGCCTCTCCTAACAGGGCTTCGTGGTAATGGATGATCTGGTTCGCGGTGTCGATAGCTCGAAAGCCGGCTTGGACGGCCAATTGCACGTACCGGCCGGTGTCCTCCTGCTTCCACGCCGTGCCGTACATGAAGTGCGGGATGGGAACGCCGTTGTGTGCGGTTAGGGTTTGCATTGCTCCTGAAGCCATCTAAAATTGCCCGGCCTGCACCAGGTCGTCGAGACTGTTGATGTCCAGCCAGTGCCCGACAGTGTAGAGCACGCGTATCGGAACGCCCCTTTTGAGCAATTCCTGAAATAATTGCGACATGCCTGCTTTGTCGTTGGCGGGATCGGCGAGCATTTCACCGAGAATGCCGTGTAACTGCGCAGTCGCGCCGGCCGATACCTTCAAAAATCCCATCCAAACCCCGTGAATGGCTTCTCGCGGCACGTCCCGTCCCAATTGTTTGAGATGAATTTTGGCATTGAACGCTTTCCGGGAATTGGGTGCCGTACATTCCGCAAACCCCCCGAGCCGGGTATAGGACGTTTTCCCTTCCCAGACACTGTCCACGACTATGACCCAATCGTCGGGTTCTTGAAAAAGCATTTGAGGAATGTACTTGTGGAAGAGCACGTCCCCATACGAAATGATGGTGTCCTGAAAGTCCCCGTTCTTCGATTGCAGCGCCTTGAACAAGGAGACGAGTTCCCCTGTTCTTGCAAAATCATCGTTATCGACGTAGGTCAGGTTGGGCAGGGAAACGGCTTCCTTTTTATAGCCGCGGACCACGGTAATGTTTTTGATGCCGATCGTATTGTACGCATCCACGATATGCGAGAGGATCGGCATGCCTTGAATCGGAACCATGGTTTTGGGTCTGTCTTCCGTTAAGTCGCCGAGTTCATTCCCGCGGGACGCGGCCAAAACGATTCCGGCCAGACCGGCACCGTTGTGTGGGAGATAGCGTTTCTCGGCTTCCTGGAGTTCGGCGGCGTCTTGAAGCCGGAAGATCTCGGCAACCGGCGCAATCTTATCTTCAATCGAGAACAGGTTCTCTTTTGCTTTCAGGGTGCGTGCCGTTTTTTGCATGACGGTCACGGCCGCACGAAGGAGGTGGTTGGCCCAAATCACCAGGGAAAAGCCATGCTGTCGGAAGACGTCCGTAAGCGTGGCGTAATACTTGGTCGGCACGATCACCACCGGGCAGCGATCGCCCCATTCCTGCTTGAAGGCTAGGATTTCGTCGGGGACCGCCAGGGCGCTGTGAATGAGGATGCCGTCGGCGCCTGCCTGGTGGTAGGCCTCGGCCCGTCGCAAGGCTTCGGATAGTCCCCAGCCGCAAATAAAGGCTTCGATCCTGGCGATCAGGCAGAAATCCTCATCGGTCTGGGCATCTTTGCCGGCCTTGATTTTCCCGCAGAATTCGTCGATGCCGGCCATGGGCTGGGTCTCGCCCTTCAAGAAACTGTTGGTCTTGGGAAACAGCTTGTCTTCGATGCATACAGCCGCGACCTGGCGTTGTTCCAGTTTCCGGATCAGGCGCTGCATGTTGTTGAAATTCCCGTACCCGGTATCGCCGTCGAGCAGGATGGGTATCCGCGTGGCGTCGGACATGAATTCCAGGTGGTCCAGGATTTGGGTCCAGCTCGCTTCGTTGTTGTCTCTCACCCCGAATTGAGCGGACAGGGTAAGCCCGCTGGCCCAGATGCCCTTGAATCCCGCCTCTTCCACGATTTTAGCGCTTATCCCGTTGTGGGCTTCGCAGAGAAACTCCAATTGGTCGGATTGCAGAAGCGTCTTGAACTGCCGGGTCTTGGAAGGAGTGGACGGTTGGCTCATAAGGTTACAACAATTCTGCAAATGCCTGCCCCCTGGCCGTCTCAAACCCTCGCTCCCGAGAAGAGAGGTCAGAATGCGCGGAGCTTGCCGCCGGTTAATTCATGTTCGGGTCGGCAGGCATGTCTGCATACATGGCCATATCTTTTCCGAAGGATCGCAGAATCGTGCTCCACAAGTGGCTGTGGTCCTTTTCAAACATCGTGGTGGAGTCGGCCGGTACCGTAAGCCACGATCCGGTTCGCATTTCATTTTCCAATTGGCCGGGCGCCCAGCCCGAATAACCCATGAAGGCGCGAAAATTTCCCAAGGAGGAAGGATCTTGTACAAGATCCTCCAAGGCTTTCATGTTGCCACCCAGGTAGACGCCGTTAAAGACGTGGTGGGAGTCTTGGGGGTCTTCCGGTGTCCGGTAGAGGATCAGGAGGTTGTTCTTTTGGACCGGTCCCCCGGAAAAGACTTTGTGGTGTTGGCCTTCCAGGATCGGGACTTGTGGAAGTACTTCAGTGATATTGATCTCCATCGGTCGATTGACGACGACCCCGAGCGCTCCTTCGGGTCCATGTTCGCACAACAGTATGACGGTCTGCCGAAAGTTCGGGTCGCGGAGACTGGGGCTTGCAACCAGGAAGATGCCCTTGCCGAGTGGGGTATCCATACGGTGATCCTACAGGGGGAAACGGATGTTCGACAAGAGGTCGTGTCCGGCTGGAAAGACACTGCGGTTCTTTACCGTTGGTTCATCTGCCGGCTGAGGTGAGTCACGGTGCAGGCTTCGCACGGCGGCTCCTCGATGTCGCGGTCGCCAACCTGTCTCAGGTTCGATAGTCTTTGAATTCCACGTCGGCATCGGGCAGTTTGAAAAAGGCGCGCATTTGTTTTCTGAGGGTGGCGCGGCCATTTTCGTCACCGAGGTTCAGGTGATATTCATTGATGACCATTGTTTTGACCCCTCCGGGTTTATTCCACTCGGCCCAGCAGTTTTGGCACACGTTGTTCTTGACTTCTTCTTCGAGTTTTCCCAGGAAAAGCAGCTCGGTTATTTTTTCTGCTGGTTGTTCACATTTTCGACATTGAATTTCCGACATGAATGGTCCTCCTTGTGTGGCTAAACACTCGATGTCCGTTGGGAGTGCTTGCTTCCCGGCCACAATCTTACCATGCTTGATAAAAGCCTGAAAAGGAAAAGCCGGTTGATTGACGTCGTCCTGAGATCATGCTAGAAACAGGGGCGGAGCATGTGTATGCCCGGATGGCGGAACTGGCAGACGCGCCAGACTCAAAATCTGGTTCTCGCAAGAGAGTCCGAGTTCGACCCTCGGTCCGGGCACCATTTATCAAGAGCCCGGTTTTTTCAACGAATTAAAGGCGGTTTTGCTCGATCGGTGGCGCAAGGGAAAACAGATCCATCAGAGAGCCTGCCAGCCTCAACCGGGAGGACCACCTGGAGTTGTCCCCGTGTAAAGATTTCGAGGAGAAACCCCTTGACACTCTTTGAGCAGATCACTATAGTTATGGGGCGTTAGGATGGAACAAAACCTAAGTCACGAGGAAGGACGGATTATTCCAGCTATTATTCCTTATTACCAGTGTTCGGATTATTAACTTACACTTCCTAAGGAGGAGCCACATGAGGCAGTTAGGGTATTTTGGAGCAGCAATTATTCTTGTAGGCTCAGTTAGCGTGGCAGTGGCGCAAGAGCGTGCGCCTCAACACTCCGGGTTCGGAACGGGTGTTGGAGAATCTCAAGGGTCTGGAACGCGCTCCCGTGTCTTCGACCAGGATGACATGGAACGTTATCTTTCAGCCCCGGAGACGATTCATGGAGAAGTGGTGGCCATTGATTATCCCGCTGGCAAAATGTACATCGACATGGGCGGAAGTTCGCATGATGAACGCCAAACCCTGCGTGGCGGTCTGAACTTGAAGGAACTCTGGTTCGATGCCGAAACCAACATGGAGAACCTCAAGGCCGTGAACAAAGGGGATTATGTTGCCATCGCAGCCAAGGACGAAACCACTGCAGCGCAGAAGTTCAGTACGGGTCGGAAAATGGTTCGCACCGTGTATGTCCTCGAGGGATCCCAGGTGCTTGGTGGCGCAAATAATCCGGATTTCGGCGGTGGATTGGGCCAACGGCCGGATCCCACCAATTTCCGTGGCATTGCGACTCCGACGGCCGGTTATACCGGTGTTCCTGAGGGCGGTCTGCAAGAGGGTGCCGTGCAGGGAGGCATTACCTCCAGCGTCGGTGTCATCACGGGTGCCGCGCCTTGTTGGCAATGCGCCCCTCAACCGGATACGGTGAACAAGAGAACGAATAAGACGATTGCCACCGATTATGGTGACAAGCGGGAGAACATGGACAAAGGGACAGTGCAATAAGCGACTGATCCCAGCGAGAAAAGTTGTGATCCGAAAGAGAGCGTGTCGGCGTTCACGTCGGCACGCTCTCTTTGTTTGTGTGGCGGGTCTCGAGATCGCCTGTTCCGTTCATCGCTTCACTCGTATGCAAGAGGCCATTGGACAATGAGTCAACAAGCTGACGCCCACGCGCTGTTGGACCTCCGTGGCGTGATCTGCCCGTACAATTTTGTCAAAACCAAACTGAGGCTCGAAACGATGCAACCCGGGCAGGTGTTGGAGGTCTTTTTGGATGACGGGGAACCCATCAGAAACGTCCCGCAGAGTGTCGAAAACGAAGGGCACAGTATTCTTCGTCGTGAATTGGTCGGCTCGTATCATCGTGTTTTCATTCAGAAAGGCGATGATTGAATTCCGGTTTTTCCGGCCAGTTTTTTTCTTTTCTCTTTTCCCTGGATGACGAGAGTCATTTCTCCTTTGAACACTCGTGATGGATTGGAGAGAAGGATTTCCCGTGCGGTGCCACGAATGACTTCTTCGTGGGTTTTTGTGAGTTCACGGCCGATGGCGATCCGCCGGTCTCCGAAAATTTCCTTGATGGTGAGCAGCGTTGCCCGTATCCGATGGGGTGTTTCGAACAGAATAATGGTTTTGGAATCTTCCTGAAGGCTTTGAAGGAGACGCGTCCTGGCCGTAGATTTTTTTGGCAGAAATCCAATGAACGTAAAGGCGTCAGTGGGTAATCCGGCAACGGACAGAGCGGCGATTACCGAAGAGGGGCCGGGAACCGGAACGACTGGAACATCCACGGCAATAGCTCGGGTCACGAGATAGTAGCCCGGGTCCGAAATGAGTGGAGTGCCGGCGTCGGAGACAAGGGCCATGGATTTCTCTTCTTTGAGAAGTTTCAGAAGAACTGGAGTTTTTTCTTCTTTGTTGAAATCATGATAACTCGTCAGGGGGGTGTGGATTTTGTAATGGCGACAGAGTTTTTGGGTATGCCGGGTGTCTTCCGCCGCAATGACCGACACTTCCTGTAGAATGCGGTGGGCTCGGAAGGTCAGATCTTCCAGGTTTCCGATCGGTGTGCTGACGAGATACAAGGTTCCTGGCATGAGTGGGCCTCAGGTCGGTTGAGTCGTACGTACGGGTAGCCATTGTAAACGTTCACTCGTTCGTTGACAAAACAAGGGGCTTTGTAGCGGCGCGATCTCATGGCATTTCCGCTTGGCGGCATGAGGTCTGTCCCTGTCTCTGACCCTGGATGCCGCAGCTATGAATACGAAAAGACACGGATGAATTGCCGATCAAACCGGTCATGGGTATGAACGAGGGAGGGAACGGGTGATGTTGAAAGGTCGTGTGGCTGTTGTCACGGGAGGCGGATCAGGAATCGGCAGAGGAATCGCCCTGGGTTTGGCGGATAAAGGTGTTCGCGTCGCCGTGTGCGGGCGGCGTGTGGAATTCCTTGAGCAAACGGTTGTCCTGATCCGGGAGCACGGGGGAAGCGCCGTGGGTCTGGACGCCGACGTGACCAAGCGTGAGGAGGTGGAGCGAATGGTGGCGTCCGTTGTGAACGAATGGGGACAGATTGATATTTTGGTCAACAATGCCGGTGTGTCAGGCAGAACTCCGATGGACGATCCTGATGATTTGCGTTGGTTGAATATTCTCGACGTGAATTTGACGGGCTCCTATCTCTGCTCGAAAGTCGTCTTGCCCCATATGAAGGAGTCCGGTCGCATTATCAACATGTCTTCCGTCCTCGGCCGGTTTGGTGTCCCCGGTTACGCGGCCTATTGTACCGCCAAACACGGCATACTCGGGTTTACCAAGGCCCTGGCGCTCGAAGTGGCCGGGCGGGGCATTACTGTGAATGCCGTCTGTCCCACTTGGGTCGATACCGATATGGCTCGTCAGGGTATCGAGGAAACAGCGGCGATCCTGGGGATGCCGGCCGAAGATTTCCGGGCACAGGCCGTTGCCGCTGTACCCATTAAAAGGATGGCGGAGGTCGAAGAGGTGGTCGCCTTGGTGATTTTTCTTTGCCAGGCGGATGCGGCATCGATTACGGGCCAGGTCATGAACGTGTGCGGCGGCGCCACGGCAGGGTCGGGTAGCTGATCCACCACCGGCTCGTCGGCTCACCGCACTTCAATGTCCCGCTGCCTCCTTCCCTTTCTTGCTATCTTCAAACGGCCTATCTATACTTCCACACCAGATGGATAGAACTATTTTCCGGTGATACCGATGACCGTTGCCTTTTTGCAACTGACGTTGGGGCTGTATTTTATCGGGGTGTTGCTGTCCCTGGTGTACCTGCTCCGGCGGTCTGAGTTTCTCGCCCGGGTGGCGCTTGCCGCGACGTGTCTCGGATTTGTCATTCATACCGTCGTTTTGGCCGTTCAAGTATTTTCCGGCGAAGAAGTGCAATGGGTCACGTTCCATAAGGCCTTATCGTTTTTCTCGTGGGCCCTGGTCGTCGTCTTTTTGCTGGTCGTCCTTCTCCAACGGCTCTATGTGTTGGGTGCCTTCATATTACCCATTGCCTTTTTTTCACTGGTATCGACGGCGATCCTGCCTTCGGAAACTCCGGTCCTTCAACCCATGTTTCGAGCGATGTGGGTCCACGTCACGCTCAGCATGTTGGGAGCCGTCGGGTTTGCCGTGGCCTTTGTGGCAGGGGTGATGTATCTGATGCAGGATCGGCTGCTGAAGTCCAAACAATTCAACGTCTTGTCCTTTAAGTTGCCGCCGTTGGATTTCTTGGACATGTTGAACCAACGTTCGATGTTGTTGGGGTTCCCGTTCCTCACCCTGGGGATTCTGACGGGAGCCATGTCCGCCCAGCTTACGTTGGGTTCCTATGTGAGCTGGAATTCCGAACAGATTTGGGCACTTGTGACGTGGGTGTTTTACTTCGTGGTCCTGATGGGGCGGGTGACCGTTGGGTGGCGAGCGAAAAAAGCGGCCTATCTGACGATCGTAGGGTTCGCCGGCGTGCTGTTGACGTTTATCGGGGTCGTTTTAAAAGGGAATGGTGCTCCCATAAGCTGATGAATATCATCGTTGTCGGAGTGAGTCATAAAACCGCTCCCGTGGAGCTTCGAGAACTCCTCGCGGTTCCCGACAGCCGGATGGGCGAAGCCCTGAACCGTCTTATGGCGCATGCGGGTATTCGTGAGGGGATGTTGTTGCAAACCTGCAATCGCGTTGAAGTGTATGCGGTCGCCGATCAGGTGGAACAAGGGTTTTCCGCCATCCAGGAATTTTTCGTGGATACGCATTTTTCGGTGTCCGCGGAACAATTGCTGCCTCGCCTGTATTGTCACGCGGAGGATCGGGCCATCACGCACCTGTTTCGCGTGGCCTCGAGTCTCGACTCCCTGGTGGTGGGAGAACCGCAGATCCTGCGCCAGGTGAAGGATTCTTTCCAGGAGGCGTTGACCCACAATGCCACCGGGGTTCTCCTGAACAAGTTGGTCAAAAAGGCGATCTCCGTGGCCAAACGCGTTCGCACGGAAACCGGGATTGCGGAAAATGCGGTTTCCGTGAGCTATGCCGCAGTCGAACTGGCCAAGAAAGTCTTCAGCAACCTGGCGGCTCGGACGGTTATGCTGGTCGGGGCAGGAGAAATGGCCAAATTGGCAGCTCGACATCTGGTGAATCACGGCGTCCATGAGGTGTTGCTCACGACGCGGGATCCGGTGCGTGCGGCGGATATGGCCGCCCGGTTTAACGGGGTATCCATTCCCTTTGAAGAATTTCACGCGAACATGCACCGGGCCGATATTGTGCTGTGCTCGACCGGAGCGTCCCACTATCTGATCGGTCACGAGGACGTGGAACGGGCGGTTCGCGCACGATGGAACCAGCCGATTTTTCTGATCGACGTCTCGGTTCCCCGCAATATCGATCCTGACGTCCGGCAGGTCGATAATGCGTTCCTGTTCGATATCGATGATCTTGAATCGCATATCGAACAGAACCGTGAAGAGCGCAGGCTGGAAGCCACCCGTGCCGAATCCATCGTCAAAGACGAGGTCGCAGTCATCCTGAAATGGCTCCAGTCCTTAAAGGCGACTCCCACGATTATTGCGTTACGCAAACAGGCGGATGCCCTGAAGCAGGCGGAGTTGCAGAAAGCCCTCAGCCGGCTCGGGACGTTGACGCAGCAGCAGCAGGAAGCCGTGGAAGGTCTCGCCTCGGGAATCGTCAATAAACTCCTTCATGGCCCATTGGTGGCCTTGAAATCTGCCGCCCAATCAACCAATGGGTTGGTGTATATCGAAGCGGCGAGACGGTTTTATGATTTGGGACGGAGTCTTTCGGGGCAGGAATCCGCAAACGTTCAGGACGTGCAGGATGCGGAAGGGGAAGACGCGCTGACGGATGCGCTTGCACCCGAGCCGACCGAAGATCCGGAACAAAAAAGGATTTCCCGTCAGGCTTCGGGTTTGTAGGGTCAATGCGTGCCCCGGAAACGACACGGCTGAAAAAGGAAGCAGAGTGAGTCTTACGAATGGACGGCGGACGTCTCTCGTCATTGGAACACGCAGCAGTCAACTGGCCCTCTGGCAGGCGGAATGGGTCCAGGCTCGACTTCAGGAACTCGCTCCGTCCGTGTCGGTCCGGCTTCAACGGATTCGAACGAGCGGTGATAAAATTCTTGACGTGCCGTTAGCCAAAATCGGCGGGAAAGGGTTATTCGTCAAGGAAATCGAGGAGGCGTTATCCAGGGGAGACATCGATCTCGCTGTCCATAGCATGAAAGACGTGCCTTCGGCGTTGCCTGAGGGTTTGGCTATTGTTTGTGTCCCGGTGCGGGAGGATGCCCGGGATGCCTTATTGACCAGGGATCACGTGGCTTTCCGGGATCTTCCGGCAGGCGCGAAGGTGGGAACCAGCAGTCTTCGGCGGCAAGCCCAGTTGTTGGCTCACCGGCCTGACCTGGACGTTGTCATGCTTCGAGGAAACGTAAACACCCGCCTTCGAAAACTTCAGGAAGGCGAGTTCGACGCGATCGTTCTGGCCGCGGCGGGTCTCACCCGGTTGGGTTGGGCCGGTCACGTGACCGAGTATCTTCCTTCGACCTTGAGTCTTCCCGCTGTCGGTCAAGGAGCCTTGGGGATCGAATCGCGCGTGGATGACACGTTTGTGCGAGAGTTGCTTGCCCCGATCAATGATCCCCGGACCTCCATAGCGGTTTCGACGGAACGGGCCTTCCTGGATCGATTGGAGGGGGGCTGTCAGGTGCCGATCGCAGGCCATGCGGTCGTGGAGAATCAAACGGTGCGGTTTGAGGGACTTGTCGCAAGGATTGATGGAACGCACGTCATTCGTGATCGGATCGAGGGACCGGTGGACCAGGCGGCCACGGTCGGTACCTCCTTGGCCGAGCGGATCCTGGACTTGGGGGGAAAACAGATTTTGGATCAAATCTATGGACGCGTGTAACATGGATTGTTGGAAGTCCCTGAGACCGTAATCCAAGGAACATGTTATGGTTCCGGTGAAATCGTTTATGGTCCCCGCTGAAAAATTTGTTGTCGTTGATCGTGCGACCAGTGTCCGGAGGGTGTCGGAAATCATGAGGGACAGGCGTATCGGCAGCGTATTTGTTGCCAGGGATAAGGAGATCATCGGGATTTTGACCGAGACGGATTTCGTCCGGCGGTTGGTGGCGGTAGGATTGGATGCGGACCAAACGCCCGTCGAATAAATCATGTCGGCACCCATTTTGAAAATTGATGAGAACAAGGGGCTCCTGGATGCCAGTGATCTGATGGCCAAGAAACGCATCCGGCATTTGGGCGTCTCGCGGGACGGGGAACTGGTTGGGATGATTTCCGTGAGCGACTTGGTCGTGTCTGTGGCGAATATCCCCAGGAAATGGATCACGGGCATGGGGGGAGAGCATATTTTAGCTCAAATCTATGGACGCGCGTAAATGGCCGAGCATCGATTTTCGGGAAAAGTCTACCTGGTAGGGGCGGGTCCTGGGGATCCCGGTCTCCTGACGCTTCGCGGCAAAGCCTGTCTTCAGGAAGCGGACGTCGTGTTGTACGATCACCTTGTCAATCCTGCGTTGTTGGATTACGTCTCCTCCGAGGCGGAGCGGATTTACGTGGGACGGCGCGGGTGTGGGACCTATCGGCCTCAGGACGAAATCAATCAATTGATGTTGCAGAAGGTTCGTGAAGGGAAGTGCGTGGTCCGGTTGAAGGGCGGAGACCCTTTCGTGTTCGGACGGGGCGGGGAAGAAGCCGAATGGATCGTTGAACACCGGATCCCCTTTGAAGTGGTGCCGGGTGTGACCTCGGCGGTCGCGGTGCCCGCGTATGCGGGAATTCCCGTCACGCATCGAACCCTGGCGTCGACCGTAGCCTTTATCACGGGTCATGAAGATCCGACTAAGGAAGAGACGGTGTTGGAGTGGCCACGATTCGCCGCCGCGGAGGGGACGCTGGTGTTTTTGATGGGCGTCAAAAATTTAGCCATGATCGTCTCCCGGTTGGTCGAGGAAGGGAAATCCGTGGATACCCCCGTGGCGCTGATTCGGTGGGGGACCTATCCCAAACAACGCACGGTGATTGGAACCTTGCGGGATATTGTCGATCGTGCGAAATCTGCCGATATTCGCCCACCGACGGTGGTGGTGGTCGGGGAAGTCGTCCGGTTGCGCGAACAACTCAACTGGTTTGAGACGCAACCCTTGTTCGGGAAGCGGGTGCTCGTGACGCGCGCCAAAGCCCAGGCATCGGAATTGTCAAGTCTTATCCGGGCTCGAGGCGGAGAACCGATTGAATGTCCGACCATCGACATCGCTCCCCCTGACGATTGGGCGGAAGTCGATGAAGCTATCGAGCAACTTGCCACCTATCAATGGCTTGTGTTGACCAGCGTCAATGGGGTAAAGGCATTTATGCAACGTCTGTGGCACCGTGGTCGTGACACGAGAGCGTTGGCAGGGTTACAGGTCTGTTGTATCGGACCCCGGACGGCCGAGGAGGTAAGTCGGTTCGGCATTGACGCCGACCTGGTGCCGGAAACGTACCAGGCCGAAGGGCTCATCGAAGTGCTCAAGCGAGCCGGTGTGTCCGGTCAACGGGTGTTGCTCGCCCGGGCGGCACAAGCCCGTGAGATCCTGCCGGACGAGTTGGAACGATTGGGGGCTTTTGTGCGAGTCGTGAAAGTCTACAAGACCGTGGCGCCGGCGATCGAACGGGAACGCATTCAGCAACTGTTTCGTGATCACTTGATCGACGTCGTCACGTTTGCAAGTTCATCCACCGTTCGGAACTTTTTTCAGCTCTTTGAGGGAGCCCGTGACGTGAAGAATCATCTGAATGGAACGATTATTGCGAGTATCGGACCGATTACGGCGCAAACCATCCGGGAAATGGGGTTGGACGTGCACGTCATGGCTGCTCAGAATACGATTCCGTCGTTGGTCCAGTCGCTGATCGACTACGTCCGGCACGAGGTGCCCTCTTAACGGCACATGAATGGTCGAAAGCCCGTGACCCGTGGACGAGGGGTGTTTTATGTTTAACGACGCGTGCTAATCCAAGGAGAATTTTATGGTTCCAGTGAAATCATTTATGGTCCCCGCTGAAAAATTTGTTGCCGTTGACCGTGACACCAGTGTCCGGAGAGCGGCGGAAATCATGAAGGATAATGGTATCGGCAGCGTGTTTGTCTCCCGGGATCAGGAGGTCATCGGGATTTTGACCGATACGGATCTCGTCCGGCGGTTGGTGGCGGCGGGATTGGATTCGGAACGGACGCCCGTCGAACAAATCATGTCGGCGCCCGTTCTGAAAATTGATGAGAACAAGACGCTGCTGGATGCCAACGACCTGATGGCCAAAGAACACGTCCGGCATTTGGGCGTCTCGCGAGGCGGGGAACTCGTTGGGATGATCTCCGTGCGGGATCTGGTTGTGTTTTTGACGAATCTCCCCAGGAAATAATCGTGGTGTTGTGATGCCACGGCGGTGGTCTCGCTTGATGAATCGGAAGCCCGGGAAACGCTCACGCGTTCGGCCATTGGAGAGGTGATGGGATTTCCTCGTCAACGAATGCGGCGTCTACGTGAATCCGAGCCGCTTCGACGGATGGTTCGTGAAACCGTTCTGGCGCCGAGCAACCTGATTTATCCCTTGTTCGTGAGGGAAGGGACGGATCGGCAGGAGGCCATTCTGTCGATGCCCGGCCAATTCCGGTGGTCCATTGATCGTCTGATCAAGGAAGCGACCGATGTTCACATGTTGGGCATCCCGGCAGTTATGCTGTTCGGGATCCCCGATCACAAGGATGAACGCGGGTCGTCCGGGTATGATCCGAACGGCATCGTTCAACGGGCCGTCCGGGCGCTCAAGGACCACCTCCCGGGACTTTTTGTCGTGACGGACGTCTGTATCGATGAATATACGTCCCATGGACATTGCGGCATCGTGAAAGACGGTCGCATTCTGAACGATGAGACCCTCGACTGTTTGCGCCTGATGGCGAAAACCCACGCGGAAGCCGGGGCCGATATGGTGGCGCCTTCCGACATGATGGACGGGCGCGTCGCGGCGATCCGTGACGAATTGGATCAAGGAGGGTTCGAGCGCGTGCCCATCATGTCTTATGCCGCCAAGTATGCGTCCTGCCTATATGCCCCGTTCAGGGAGGCGGCTTCTTCCAGCCCCGCGTTCGGTGATCGGTGCTCGTATCAAATGGATCCCGCCAATGCCCGTGAAGCCGTCCGTGAAGTGCGGGCCGACGTGGACGAAGGCGCGGACGTGATCATGGTCAAACCGGCGCTGTCTTACCTCGATATTATTTCGCGGACGCGGGCCGAAGTGGACGTGCCCGTGGCTGCGTTTCAAGTCAGTGGTGAATACAGCATGATCAAAGCCGCAGTTCAACAAGGGTGGCTGGACGAGTCCAGGGTGACGTTGGAAACGCTGCTTTCCATCAAACGTGCCGGTGCCGACCTCATCCTCACGTATTTTGCCAAGGATGCCGCCAGGTTCTTGAATGCCGCTACCCCATGAAGGTTTCACGCGGACTTCCATCTCTTCCCTTGCCGCCCAACCCGGTGCTGACCATCGGCAATTTTGACGGGCAGCACATCGGGCATCGACAATTACTGGCCTCGGTCGTTCAATGTGCGCGTGAACAACGGGGAACGCCGATGGTGCTGACCTTTGATCCCCATCCGGTGTTGGTGTTGAGTCCGGGAACCACCTTTCAATTCTTGACGTCCCCTTTGGAAAAGTTGGCCTGGTTCGAGACGCAAGGCGTCGAGCACCTCGTGGTTTTGAATTTCACCAAAGCGTTTGCCGCATTGAGCCCGCAGGATTTTGTGTTTTCGATCCTGAGGGACGGGCTGGGCGTCAAAGATCTGTTCGTGGGAGAGCATTTTGTCTTCGGTAAAAGCCGGGCGGGCAACACGGAAACCCTGCGCGACTTGGCCGGACAAGTCGGTTTCCGGGTGCATCTCGTCAAATCCGTGAGTTCCCGGGAAACCATCGTGAGTTCGACCAGGATTCGCCAGTTCATCCGAACGGGAAAGATGGAAACGGCCATGCAATGTCTGGGACGCCCGTATTCCCTGAAGGGTACGGTGATTGAAGGCGCCCGTCGCGGGCAGGGATTGGGCTATCGGACGGCCAACCTTCGACCGGACAAAGAGCGAGTGATACCCCCGGACGGGGTTTATGCCACGAAAATGGTGTGGCAGGATACGGTGTTTCCCGCGGTGAGTTATATTGGGACGCGTCCCACGTTCGGAAAAGGGGAACGGTTGCTGGAAGTGCATGTCCTGGATGCCGACTGTCACCTGTACGGGCAATCCGTTGAAGTTCAATTTTTGCAATACATTCGAGGCGATGAACGGTTTGAAGATGCCGGGCAGCTTGCCGAGCGAATCGCTCGGGACATTCAGCAGGCCCGACGCGTGTTTGCCGGATAAATCGGGTTTCTCCCCGTATGTCAATTACTGCCGGTGGCGACGATGCCCGCCCTGTTGGCTTTTGAACACAAGTTGTTGAAACACGTCAGGCACCTCGGTCTCCTGGATCCCGGAGACCGGGTTGTGGTTGCCGTCTCCGGGGGGGCGGATTCCGTTGCCCTTTTGCAGGTGCTGTCTGCTTGGCGGGATCGCCTGAAACTGGCCTTGGCCGTGGTTCACGTCGAGCATGGGTTGCGGGGAGAAGAATCCCTGGATGACGCGACGTTTGTCGAGCAACTCTCACGGCAGTTGCTCCTTCCTTTTTTTTTGAAGAGGATCAGGCTGAAACCGCTCCTCCTGGAACGAAAAGGGGAGTCGGTCCAAGCCGTTGCGCGTGAGAGGAGATACGCAGAGTTGCAGGCGGTTGCCAGGGAGTGGGGCGGCACCAAAGTCGCGGTCGGGCATACTCTGGAGGACCAGGCGGAAACCGTACTGATGTCCATGCTGCGAGGCACCGGGCTTGCCGGACTATCGGGTATGCCGGCGCAACGGCAACCGTGTGTCATTCGCCCGTTTTTGCAGGTGAGCCGATCTGAAATTTTGCAATACCTTGATAAAAAACGCTGCGGGTTTCGCGTCGATTCGAGTAATGAAAACCCGAAGTACACGCGGAACCGGCTTCGCCACGAATTGATTCCCCTGCTGAAGACGTTCAATCCCGGGGTGGTGAGTGTTCTTTCCCGTCAGGCTGCCATTTTGCGTGAGGAACATCATTATTTGGATGAGGTTGCAAGGGCCTCGCTGGAATCGGTCGAGGTCGGCCGCACGAAGGATAGCATCGTGTGGAGTCGTTCGCGGTTTTTAACCTTTCCCGTCCCCATTCAGCGGAGAATGATCCTCTTAACGGTGGGAGCCCTGCGGCACAAGCCAGGCCCGCTTGGGTCCGAGGCCGTGGAGACCCTGTTGCAACACGTTGTTCACGGCACGTCGGGTTCGTCCGGTCGTTTTGCCGATCTGGACGTCGTCAGGGAATATGACCGGGTGACGTTCATGAACGTTCTCGCAGGCCGTCTCAGCCGCTTGCAAAGGGAGGTGTCCTGTACCTGGTCCTTCCCCGGATCGATCCATTGGCCGGTCACGGGCCAGACCATTGAAGGCAGGATCAAGAAGACAAAGACGATCCCGTCCCGGCGAAATGATTCCGTGGCCTACCTGGATGCGGATCGATTCAGTCATGAGTTGGTGATTCGATCCTGGCGGCCCGGTGATTATTTTTGCCCCTATGGGATGGGAGGACGACGAAAGAAGATCCAGGATTTTTTCTCGGATGTGAAGGTTCACCAGGCCGACCGAAGCCAAGTGCCTCTCGTGGTGGCTCCGGAGGGGATTCTGTGGGTTGGAGGGTATCGTTCCGACCATCGCTTTCGAGTGACCGAGGATACCACGCACGTTGCCGTCGTCCGGATTCGTGCGGCCGGGAAAAAGGCCTGAGGAATACCGGGTTCATGATCGCAACGCCCCTGGGGCTTAAAAGGGGCTCCGGTTGCAGATGCGTGATCCCCATGGTAATATTTCTGGAGTTTTCTCAGCCGTTTCGTTTCGACCAGGAAGATTTCAGAGAGAAAAGGAGCGCATTTTCTTGAATTCTCGCGTCAAAAATTTGCTTTTTTGGGTGGTGGTCGGGCTGTTTATGATCCTGCTGTTCAACCTGTTCACCGTGCCGTCCCAACCGCCGGAAGAAGAAGTGATCTTCAGTGACTTTATGGCCCATCTCGAACGGGGAGAGATTTCCAAAGTCACCATGAAGGACAGTCATATCAGTGCGATTTTGAAAGATGGGAATCGAATTCGGACGTATGTCGTTGAATATCCGGACTTGGTAAAAGCCCTGAGAGAGCAGTCAGTGCAGATCGAAGCCAAGCCGCCGGACGAAAGTCCCTGGTACATTACGTTTCTTGTGACCTGGGGACCGTTTATCCTGTTTCTCGGATTATGGTTTTTCCTGATGCGACAAATGCAGATCGGCGGGAATCGGGCTCTCTCGTTCGGCAAGAGTCGTGCGCGTCTCCTGACCGAAGAAAAGAAAAAAGTGACCTTTGCCGACGTGGCCGGCGTGGAAGAGGCGAAGGAAGAAGTGGTTGAAATCATTGAATTTTTAAAAGATCCGCAAAAATTTCAAAAACTGGGTGGGCGGATCCCCAAAGGGGTCTTGATCGTTGGGCCTCCGGGAACGGGAAAGACCCTGTTGGCGAAAGCCATTGCCGGAGAAGCGGGTGTCCCGTTCTTCAGCATCAGTGGCTCTGATTTCGTGGAAATGTTCGTGGGCGTCGGAGCGTCTCGCGTGCGTGATTTGTTTGAGCAGGGGAAAAAGCACGCTCCCTGTATCATTTTCATTGATGAGATCGATGCCGTCGGGCGGTTGCGCGGCGCGGGGTTAGGCGGGGGCCACGACGAACGCGAACAGACCTTGAATCAACTGCTCGTGGAGATGGATGGGTTTGACACGACCGAAGGCGTGATTCTTGTCGCCGCCACGAATCGTCCCGACGTCCTTGATCCTGCCTTGTTGCGGCCCGGCCGGTTCGATCGACAAGTGGTGGTCAATCGTCCCGATGTTCGTGGGCGCGTGGAGATTCTCAAAGTCCATACGAAGAAGGTGCCCGTGGCTTCTGACGTGAACCTCGAGCAGATTGCCAGGGGAACGCCGGGTTTTTCAGGAGCTGATTTGGAAAACCTCGTCAACGAAGCGGCACTCTGGGCTGCTCGATTGGACAAGAAGTTGGTGGAACTCGTCGACTTTGAAAATGCCAAGGATAAAGTCATGATGGGGGCGGAACGCAAGAGTCTGGTGCTGAGTGAAGATGAAAAGCGTACCACGGCTTATCATGAGGCGGGCCACGCCCTCATGGCGAAATTGTTGCCGGGTGCCGATCCCGTCCACAAAGTGACGATTATCCCGAGAGGGCGCGCGATGGGCATGACCATGCAGCTTCCCATCGATGATCGGCACAGTTATTCCGAGGAATTTCTCTATAACACCCTGTCGATTTTATTGGGTGGTCGCGTGGCCGAAGAATTGATTTTGAAAAACGTCACCACCGGTGCGGGAAACGACATTGAACGGGCCACCGAACTCGCCAGGAAAATGGTGTGTGAGTGGGGAATGAGTGACAAATTGGGGCCGTTGGCCTTCGGCAAGAAGGATGAGGAAATTTTTCTGGGTCGGGAAATTACGACACGTCGGGATTTTAGTGAGCAAGTGGCCTTGGAAATCGATCATGAAGTGAAAAGGTTGATCGTGGAAGCCTATGAGCGGACGAAGCGAATGCTCACGGAACATATCCATACCCTGCGGGCTTTGGCCGAAGCCCTCTTGGAAAAAGAAGTCCTGGATTCCTTGGAAATCGATCAAATCATCAATCGAGGCGCCCTTGTTCGAGAGCCGGCGCAAGTGTAACGGAATCACGTTCCGGCCTTGATTCACACCATTCCTGCCGATTCAATTCTTTGGGTATTCGGGGTCTACTTCATCGGTACTTGGTTTGTAAACGTCTCCACCGTTCACCGTAAATGACCCCGGCCCTGGTTTTTGGCCGGGGTCGCCACCCTGGGCTCTCCATGGATGAGGCCGACTCCTCATACCTGCAAGCCTGCCACGTCAGGATTCCCTGTTCTCATCACGTCCTGGTGATGGGCATTTTAAACGTGACCCCGGATTCCTTTTCCGACGGCGGGCGCTTTCTTGACCCTCAACACGCCTTGGCTCATTTTGAAGAGATGGTGAGTGAAGGGGCGGATCTGGTTGACATCGGTGCCGAGTCGACGAGACCCGGTTCGACGGCGATTGACGAACGGGAGGAAATTCGTCGGTTGAAACCGGTCCTCGATGTTATCGGAAAACAGGCGACGGTTCCGTTGTCGGTCGATACCCACAAGGCCGGGGTCGCTGAACGCGCGATTGACTGGGGCGCGGTGCTCATCAACGACATCAGCGCGTTGGAGCACGATTCTCGAATGGGTCACGTGATTGCGCGGACGAAGGCCGGACTGGTGCTGATGCATAAGCGAGGTACGCCTCAGGATATGCAGCAGTATTGCGAATACGACAACGTGGTCGATGAAGTCCGGGATTATTTGGGTAGTCGCATAAAACACGCGGAAAAGATCGGAATTGCCCGTGAACAAATTCTGATCGATCCCGGAATCGGGTTTGCAAAAAATGCACAACAGAACTTATCCTTACTGAAAGGGCTGGGCTCATTTCAGCAGTTGGGTCGTCCCGTTCTGGTCGGCGTGTCGAACAAATCCTTTATCGGGACGGTTACCGGTCAGCCCGTCGATCGACGCGTCATGGGGACCGCCGCGGCCGTGGCGGCTGCGGTGTTGGGTGGGGCCAGGATCGTTCGCGTCCATGACGTCGGGTCGATCCGCGAAGTGGTGAGAATGTCGGAAGCCATTGTCCGGGCTTGATGGGAGATAACGTGTCAGGAGGCAAGGTGCGGAAGTTATTCGGAACCGACGGGGTGAGGGGCGTTGCCAATCTGGAGCCCATGAATAGTGAGACGGTGCTGAAGTTGGGCAGAGCCGTGGCCTACGTATTCAAGGGACGGGCAGGGCATCATCAAATCGTGATCGGCAAAGACACCCGTCTTTCCGGCTACATGTTGGAATCGGCGTTGATCTCCGGCATTTGTTCCATGGGGGTCGATGTCCTGCTGGTCGGGCCGATGCCCTCGCCGGGCGTGGCGTTTTTGACTCGCAGCCTCCGAGCCGATGCCGGGGTGATGATTTCGGCTTCCCACAATCCGTACCAGGATAACGGGATCAAGTTTTTTTCACACGACGGCTTCAAACTTCCCGATGAACTTGAATTGCGCATTGAAGAATTGATCCTGTCGAACGAGATCGAACATCTTCGTCCCACGGCTGATGAGATCGGAAAGGCGTTTCGCATCGCCGATGCCGAAGGACGTTATATCGAATTCGTGAAACGGTCCTTGCCGCGCGAAATGGATTACCAGGGGCTGAAGGTGGTCATCGACTGTGCGCATGGTGCCGCGTATTCGGTCTTTCCAAAAGTGGTGCGGGAATTGGGTGCCGAAGTGTCCGTCATCGGGGATAAACCGGATGGCACGAACATCAATGCGGGGTATGGAGCACTTTGCCCGGAACGACTGCAGGAAGTTGTTCGCGCGCGTCGTGGTGACGTTGGGATTGCGTTGGATGGAGATGCGGACAGGGCCGTGTTCGTGACGGAAGAAGGTGAAGTGGTGCATGGAGACCAGGTCTTGGCCGCGTTTGCCTTGGATTTTCAGCGACGTGGCAGGCTCAACCGCAATACCGTCGTCGGCACCGTCATGAGTAATTTCGGGTTTGAATTGGCTATGCAAAAAAACGGGATCAAACTGGTCCGCACGCCCGTTGGAGATCGGTCGATCCTCGAGCGAATGTTGGCCGACGGCTATAACCTTGGGGGAGAACAATCGGGTCACGTCATTTTTCTCGACTATAATACAACCGGTGACGGGCTGATTTCCGGCCTGCAAATGCTCAAGCTGGTCAAGCGATCCGGGTCTCCCGTCTCGGAACTGACCAAATGCATGGAGGCCGTTCCTCAAGTCCTGTTGGGCGTCAGGGTGAATCGGAAACCCGACTTGGACTCTCTTCCCGAATTACGGCAGGCGATTCGTTCTGGTGAAGAACGGCTGAATGGGACGGGACGGATCCTGGTTCGGTATTCCGGAACCGAGCCGCTGGTACGGGTCATGGTCGAGGGACGGGATCATTCGCAAATCAAAGAAGTCGCGGATGAGTTGGCCGGAGTGGTCAAGAACGCAATCGGATGATTTGAAGGACGACTGATTACTTCTCCTTGATATTTCTTTCCGGCATTGTTGCCTTTCTCGTGGGACTCCTGCTCGGGTCCTATTTTTTCTTTCTTCCTCTCACCGTCATGGTTCTGCTGATCTCCGTCGCCGGAGCGTTGTCCTGGTATGAGAGAAAGGCTCCTGTTTCCGGGAAGCAGGGATTCATTCTCTATGCCTGTGTCCTGTTCGGCGTGGGATATTGGTTGCTTGACGCAGGAACAAATCACGGCGTTGATCTGCCTTTCCATGACGGTCGGCGGGAAATGACGATCTCCGGCGTTGTGACGGCACCGGTCGAACACAGTCCGGGTCGCATGACAATGATCGTGGCCGTGGAATCCGTCGTACAGGACACGGCGAGTCGTCAGGTCCGTGGAAATCTGCGCTTGACCTGGCGTCCATGCAAGGTCGGTAACGAGTGTGAACCGGATACGAACGTGTTTCGGGGAGACAGGATCAGTGTGCGTGCCCGCATGCGCCAGCCCTTCGGCACGCGTAACCCGGGTGGATTTGACTATGGCGCTTACCTCAGGGACCACGGGATTCACGCGGTAGCGACTGTAAGGGGCCCTGGTCGGCTACAGGTTCAACATCCTCCCGTCTTCGCCTTCAGTGAACGGGCATGGTGGCAGATCGACCGCTGGAGAAATCAGGTGCGCCAGGCTGCCATTTCAACGCTTCAACAGCCGGCCCGGGGATTGTTCCTGGGAATGATCGTCGGCGAGCAGAATGATATTTCCCCGGACGTCCGCGACGACTTTATGACAACGGGAACGGTCCATATCATTTCCATATCGGGCTCACATTTGGGATTGCTGGCTTTTGTCTCGTTCCTGGGAGTGAGGGGGATAACCCGTCGCATGCCGGCCCGGTGGCTGGAAAAACTCTCATGCGTCCTGACGCCCAAGCAACTGGCCGTGCTGGTCACCATCCCCATGGTCGTCTTTTATACGCTGTTGTCCGGAGCCCACGTGGCGACTGTTCGATCATTGCTGATGATCCTGTTATATCTGTTCGCGGTCTGGATCGGTCACGAGCGACAGATTGTCATAGCGTTGGGCATAGCCGCGTTAGGCACGACCCTGGCTGATCCCAAGGCGCTGTACGATCTTTCTTTTCAACTCTCGTACGTGTCCGTCCTGGCCATTGCCCTGGTGTTTCGATGGAGTAAAAGTGACAACGGGCAGGATGAGATCCCTCAAGCCGTCATGGTCAAACTGAAGCATTGGGGAAAACAGTATGCGTTGATGACCCTGGCAGCCACCGTGGGGACCGTTCCGTTGGTCGCGTACTATTTCAACCAGGTGGCCTGGTTGGGACTTTTTGCCAATGCGGTCGTCGTGCCCCTGGTCGGCTTGCTGGTCGTCCCGTTGGGACTCGGCGCGTCGATGATCGTCTTGCTTGGCGGGCTGGATCACCTGCCCTTCGGCTGGGTTCATCAGGAAATCATGAACGGCCTGACGTCCGTTGTCGGCATGCTGGCTGCGATTCCCGGCGCCGAATGGCACGTGGCGTCACCGTCAATCCTGACCATGGCAGGATTTTATCTTTGTTTCATGGTCGCATTGCTCAGTCGGAAAAGGGTGCTCCAGGTCATGAGCGTGAGTGTGCTGCTCTTCTGCCTGTTGTGGTGGGTGTGGTCGCCGCGACACGTGTTTGAGGATGATGCGTTGCGCGTGACGTTCCTGGACGTTGGTCAAGGCGACGCCACGGTGATCGAGCTTCCCGGCGGCGACACGATTCTGGTGGACGGTGGGGCCGCCTATGAACGTTGGGACATGGGCCGCATGGCGGTGGGACCGTATTTGTGGGATCGAGGCATCCGTCGCCTGACTCACGTGATTGCCACTCACCCGCAATTGGATCACGTGGGCGGGCTTTCCTGGATCATCGAAAACTTCGAGATCGATCATTATTGGAGTAACGGAATTCGACGAACGAACCGCTTTTACCGGCAACTCCGTGATGCGCTCGAGAAAAATGGACTCGTTGAACGTATTGCCCGGGAAGGGGAAGAAATGATCAAGGAAGGGCCGTGCCGGCTCATATCGCTGAACCCGCCGTTGACGGAAAACGGTTCCACGTTGCACGAGTTTCGGGGACCGGACCTGAACAATCTTTCCGTGGTTCTCAGTTTAACGTGCGGGCAACACTCGATTTTGCTGACGGCCGATGCGGAAGTCGAAACCTTGACGAGATTGATCTCCCATCCGTTGGTGCGGTCGGCGACCGTCGTCAAAATTCCACATCATGGAGCCAAAAGTTCGTTGAATCGACGATGGATTCAACGGCTCAATGCGAAGACCGCGGTGGTGTCCGCCGGTCGGAGAAATCGTTACGGACATCCGGCCCAAGACGTTTTGCAGGCTTACGATCACATGAACGTTTACCGGACGGATTCCGACGGGGCAATTGTGCTTTCCGCGAATCCGGATGCCGGGGACAGCCGGATCCGGCGTACGAGGGATCGTCAACCCATTCCTCTCGAGTTGAGCAACTATTCGCCGGGACGCGAATGGGAAAATGTGTTCCGTTTTTGGAACATCTGGGTGCGAAACACGTAATGATTTGAATCGATTAGGGCGTGGTCGACATCAATGAGATCGCATGCTCTCAAAAATTGATCGAGGGTTTTGCAAGGGTTCCCATCCGAGGATCGTCAAAGAATCCGCAACGTAATTCGACGTGCGCATACCGTTCAGAACACAGGTGACGCCGGGAGTACTGGTCAAACACCACAGGGCCTTTCGGGGCAATGGTTCTCCGCGTCTCTCTTCCGGAAGGAACCGATCGAGCGTCGCGGTGATCGTTTGAAGGTGTTGTTCACTTTTTTGAGCAGCTTCCTGCCGCACGATTTTGAGTAAGAGAAGCAGTTTGGAGACGTAACGGGTTCGCCAATTTTCCCAATCTGCCGCTTTTTCCTGGCTCAGGTGTCTGGTGGCCACCTGAAAGGCCTGGTTGATATGTGGCGCAATCATCTGCGATTCGATCTGATCCCAATGCTCCAGATTGTGGATTTGGAATCGAAGGTGACGAAGTTCGTCCGCCAAGGAAAAGAAGTCTTTGGGTTCCAGCCCTTTCCCCGAATAGGGGATAAGCGGAGCAAATTCCTTCCGGAACGCTTCTTCCAACGTCACGACGGCCTGGTGTTGCGTTTCAAAGGGCGTTTCCACGGGTTCGTATTTGGGGTCGGCCAGTCGCATCATTCCTCGGCGTTGCGCCGGTATTGCGTTGAGTGGCCTGTTCACGAGTATGGCCACGTGATGTTGTTGAGCAAACTCCAGAGCGGTGTCCTGTTGTCCGGTATTAGGGGTCAGTAAGGCTCCTGATTCGAAGAGATTCATGGGCAATTGAAGCACTCGAAAACCGTGGTGGGGTTTGCCCGTCCGTTGTGCCGCCTGTTGGGCGGCTTCAAACATGCGCGACAGTGAGGTCGTTTCTGAATCGCCTGGTCGGGCCGTACACGTGTTCGAAGACACCCCGTAAAATTGGATACGACCTGCATCGATCTGTTGCTCAAAATAGACGAAAGCCTGCTCAAGGCGCCGGTAGAATTCGGTGCGCAGTCCATCCAGGGTGGGGGCGTCAACGATGAGTTTGCGTTGCTTGGCGTCGGAGAGGAAATATTCCGGATTGTGCAAGAGGCAGACGTCCAGCGTGGCGAGTCCAAGTCGATCGAGGGAGCCCGTCAGTTGGTCATCGAGAAACTCGGGGTGGAGACAGTGCCAGATGTCTTCCCCGTATTTGACCATTTCGGGATAGGCACGCCCGGCCTGTTCCCTGCTCTTGACGGCTTGAAGATTTTTCCCTTGGACGTAGCCGATTTTTGAAACGACGATCACGTTGTCGCGAGTCACCTCGTTTTGTGAAAGCAATTCCCGGATGACGCTCCCCACCAGGCGTTCGCTGTCGCCGTCCGCATAGTTCGTGGAGGTGTCGATGAGGTTGCAGCCTTCGCGGATGGCTTTCATGAGTGCGGCCCGGTGATCTTCCTGGTCGACTCCCGTCCTATAGCCACCGAAACCGATCCTGGAGTTGGTAAGGCCCGTGGACCCCAAGGTTGCATAACCGTGGGTCTTGGGACCGGAGCCTGAAGAACGCGACAGGATCCGTGATACGTAGGTGGCGGTGCCATGGGCGGTTGCAAATCCCGGTATGCCCCGAGAGGACAGCGTGCGCGACGTCGAACTTCCTTGAGGGTCCTCGGTTAAGGCCTGTGTCACGTCTTTCGGATTCGTGAGGGGAACGCGACAGGTATAATTCCGACACACGTATAAGGCTGCTTGTCCTTTGACGAGATGTTTGCCTTTCAGAAGTGGATGCCGTGCCTTGTGGGCATCGTGGTTGCCGTGTGCAATGATACGATGGGGAATAAAATGGCGGGCCACCTCATCGAGCAACGGGTCATGCCCCGGGTCGGTAGGCGATCCGATGAATGCCAATTCTACCGGGCCGTGCAACAGGAAGTCCGCCGTCATGATCGTCTTGGCAAATCCTCTGGGTATGCGACTGATTTGTTGGCCATACGCCCGAACGGCCTGGGTGGCGGCCTCTCGAAAATCTTCACGATCCTGATGAAAAGAGAGGCGGGCCAAGGCCATGGCCGCCACGGCGTTACCGCTCGGAGTGGCGCCGTCAGGTCCTTCACGCCCTCGCAGAATGAGGACTTCGTGATCGTTGGCCGTTGTAAAAAATCCACCGTGATTCTTGTCGAGAAAATCGCGCAACAGTCGTTCACCCAATCGAACGGCCTCCGTGAGATATCGCTCCTCTCCGCCGGCCTCGTAGACGTCGATAAGCGCTTCTGTGAGAGAGGCGTAATCCTCCAGATACGCGTTGAGATGGGCTTTGTCGGAGCGGTAGGTGCGGTACAGGCCTCCATCGGAACGGGAGAGCGTGTTGAGCAGAAAGTCCGCGGCACGACAAGCCGAGTTCAAATAGGGGCCGTGTCTCAAGACCCGTGCCGCTTCGGCCATTGCGCTGATCATCATCCCGTTCCAGGCCGTGATGATTTTGTCGTCCAACCCAGGGGGCACGCGTTTCAGCCGGGCGTCATAAACGAGTGGTTTGACCCGGTCGATCGTTCGTCGAAGTTCTTCCGGGGAACAGGAAAGTTTCTCGGCCGCCTGTTCGAGAGTGGAGGGGGTATTGGGAATACTGTGGTGTTCCCAATTCCCGTCAGCGGTAATATCGTAATACGTGCAGAATCGAACTGCGTCCTGCTCCGAGGGAACGATCTCCCGGATTTGCTCGGGATCCCACACGAAAAATTTCCCTTCGATGCCTTCCGAGTCGGCATCCGTGGCGGAATAATAGCCGCCTTCGGATGACGTCATTTCTCGAATGATGTAATCCAGAATTTCGCAGGTCACGCGCTTGTAATCGAGGTTGCCGGTTACTTGGAACGCTTCGAGATACGTTTTGGCGAGCAACGCATTGTCGTAGAGCATTTTTTCAAAGTGGGGAACCAGCCAGCGTTCATCCGTCGAATATCGGGCAAATCCTCCCCCGACGTGGTCGTACATGCCGCCGACGGCCATGGCATCCAACGTTTTACAAACCATGTGAAGGACGTGTTCAGTCCTGGTTCGTTGGTATTGCCGGAGGAGAAACGCGAGTCCGGTGGCGGGTGGGAATTTGGGGGCTTGACCGAACCCGCCATAGATCGGATCGAAGTCCGCTGAAAATTGCTCGACGGCGGAGTCAATATCCTGGTAGCCCACCGTCGTGGGAGTGGGGACGCGCATGGCCGTTTGAAGCCGGCCGGTGAAACGCGTTGCGCTTTCAGCAATGGCCTCGCGATCGCGTTCCCAGCCTTCGGCGATTTTTTTGAGGACCGTCCCGAAGCCGGGCCGGCCCCATTTGTCGGTGGGGGGAAAGTACGTGCCGGCAAAGATCGGTTGTTGGTCCGGCGTCAGAAAAACCGTCATGGGCCAGCCGCCGTTTCCCTGATTCATGGCGATGGTGGCTTGCATGTAGATCTCATCGAGGTCCGGGCGTTCTTCACGGTCGACCTTGACGCAGACGTAATAGCGATTCATTAAGGAGGCAATCTCGTCGTTCTCAAACGATTCCCGCTCCATGACGTGGCACCAATGACAGGCGGAATACCCGATAGACAAGAGAAGAGGTTTATCCTGTTCCTTGGCCAGGTGGAGCGCTTCCTGGCCCCAGGGATACCATTCCACCGGGTTGTAGGCGTGTTGAAGCAAGTAGGGGCTCGTCTCGTGAATGAGACGGTTCGGAGAGCGGGTCGGGTGAGGATCAGCCATCAAGCCGACAGTAGCACCGGAAAAAATAGGGGTCAACTTGAGTCTCTTGATCCTTGTTCTTAAAACCCTTTTCGCTGACGCGGAGAGACGTTGAGAATCCGAATCGGCGAATTTGAAAAAGAGAATCAATATTAAGTATTTAAACCTAGTATTTTCTATTGACACCGATAAAAAAGGGGGGTACTCTGAAGGCAGGATGATCATTGAAATTCAAAGTGTTTCGTGACTCAGACAGCATTACTACAGACCGGATTCAAAGAAAGGAGACCGCAAAATGAAAGCCAAACAAGGAGTTGTCGAATTTCTCAACAAGCTGTTGACCGAAGAATTGACGGTCATCAATCAGTATTTTTTGCACGCCAAAATGTGTAAAAACTGGGGCTATGAGCGATTGCACCATCACGTGTTGGATCGAAGCTACGGAGAAATGAAAGATGCGAAGCAGGTGATCGATCACATTTTGTATCTGGAAGGCTTGCCCAACATGCAGCGGCTCGGAACGGTCAAAATCGGAGAAACCGTTCCGGAACAATTGAAAGCGGACTTGGACAAGGAAAAATCCATGGTCAAAATGCTCGGCGAAGGCATCCAGCATTGTACAAAGGTCGGTGACTTTACGACGCGCCATATACTGGAAGATATGTCGAAAGATGAAGAAGAGCACATTGACTGGATCGAAACGCAATTGGAAACCATCAAGCAAGTCGGGCTGGAAAACTACCTGAGCGAACAGATCCACGAAGAAGGCAGTTAAGCGATCGCTTGCTTCGTCAAAGCCTTGAGAGGGAAAAGCCGGATTTCGGCTTTTCCTTTTCAAGGCTTTTTGTTATGTGGTAAATGTGTCTTGAGAGGAACGTTTTTTCCGTAAAGGAGCCGCGTATGGCATTGACCCATTCGACCATGTTGGCGTTGGGAACCACCGTTCCCGATTTTCAATTACCTGACGTCGTGTCAGGCGAAATGATCGGTCCCGACCAATTTGCCGGGCAACAAGGGTTGCTGGTGATGTTCATTTGCCGGCATTGTCCCTACGTGATTCACGTGCAACAGGAGTTGGGTCGCTTGGGGCGGGATTATGCCGGGAAATCGCTTGGCGTGATTGCGATCAGCAGTAACGACGTGGACAACTATCCGGAGGATCATCCCGATCGATTGCGAGCCATGGCCCGGGAACTGAAGTTCACGTTCCCTTACTGTTACGACGAAAACCAGGCCGTGGCCAAGGCCTTCACGGCAGCCTGTACCCCGGATTTCTTTTTGTTCGACAAGACGCGGGTATTGGTCTACCGGGGTCAACTCGATGAAAGCCGTCCCGGGAACGGGAGGCCGGTGACGGGAAAAGATTTGCGGGCGGCGATCGATGCCGTCCTGGCGGATCAACCCGTAAGTCAGGATCAACGTCCCAGCGCCGGGTGCAACATCAAGTGGAAGTAGGGAACAACGATCGTTGTTCCCTACGGCAGGCCCCCCGTGGTTGTCCTGATAAGAGATCTTTATCGCATCCAGGCAAACAATTTTCCCAGTAATCGTTTCTTGCTCTCGGTGAGGGTGGTTTTTCTCCAGGCATTGGCCACTTTTTTGATGACTTCGGCCTGGGTGGGGTAAGGGTGAATCGTACCGGTTATCGCCCGTAAACCAAGTCCTCCTTTCATGGCCAAGGTGAATTCGCTGATCATGTCGCCGGCATGGGCTGCGACGATGGTCGCACCCACAATGGTATCGGTTCCTTTTTTGACGTGCACGCGCGCAAACCCTTGATCCTCCCCGTCTAAAACCGCTCGATCGACTTCGTCGAGCGTAAACGTATAGGTATCGACCTCGATTCCCTTGTTCTTCGCCTCGGCTTCATACAGCCCGACGTGTGCGATTTCCGGATCCGTATAGGTAGCCCAGGGGATAATGAGCGAATCCGTTTTGGCGTAACCCAAGCCCAAAGGATGTGGGAATAAGGCGTTTTGAATAACGATTTGGGCCATGGCGTCCGCGGCATGGGTAAATTTGAGCGGGAAACATACGTCGCCCGCAGCATAGACGTTGGGATTGGTCGTCTGTAATCGATTGTTCACTTTCACGCCGGTCCGTGTATCGTACTCCACTCCGGCCGTTTCGAGTCCGAGCCCTTCCACGTTGGGCACGCGTCCGACCCCGACGAGTATCTCATCGACCATGAGTTCACGCTGATCACCATGGCTGTTGTAGTGCAGGACTTTCTCTTGCCCGCGCAATTCGACGGTTGTGATCTGTGAATTAAAGATGAAAACGACGCCGTCTTCAGTCATTTGCGTTTGGACGATTTGCGCGGCATCCGCATCTTCACGAGCCAGAATGTGCCCGGTTTGTTCGAACAGCCACACGCGGCTGCCGAATCGGGCGAACGCTTGGGCCATCTCACAGCCGATCGGACCGGCACCGATAACGGCCAGGCGCGGGGGGAGTCGGGTTAAGGAGAAGACGGTTTCATTCGTCAAATAGCCGGCCGCTTCCAGCCCTTGAATGGGTGGGGCTGCCGCGCGTGCGCCGGTACAGACGGCGGCCTTCGAAAATTGCAGCGTGGTGCCGTCCACGTCGACCGCGTTAGTTCCGGTAAAACGGCCCGCACCCATGAACACATCAACCCCCAGGCTTGTAAAGCGATGCGCCGAATCCACCCGGCTGAGGCGTGCTCGAAGTTTTCGCATTCTCGCCATGGCGGTCCCGAAATCGGTTTTGACTCCATCCGGAATGGCGACGCCGAATTCCCGGGCGCGTTGTACCGCACTCCACGCACGGGACGCGCGAATGACCCCTTTGGACGGCACGCATCCGACGTTCAGGCAATCCCCGCCCATCAAGTGTCGTTCGACCAGGGCCACCTTCGCGCCAAGCCCGGCAGCCACCGCCGCGGTGACCAACCCGGCGGTGCCGGCCCCGATGACGACGATATTATAGCGACCGGTTGGTGTGGGATTGATCCAGGATGGAGGATGGACGTTGTGAATGAGTTGCTGATTAAACTCATCCATCGGGGCTATGGTCACGGATTCATCTCGATGATGTTCAGTCGGCATGATGCGTCCTTCCTTACGGTACGGTTTTCCCGGGTCTCTCCCTGAACCGCGGGCAGACGAAAACCGGAGCATGAATCACGATTGTTTCCTTTCCACGAATTTACGATGAAGAATGGGAACAAGAGCCAGCAAACCCAGAAAGGTAAACGCCAGCAACACGGGCGGTGAGGCAATTTCCGTCAACGAGTTGATGGATCCAAGTTGTCTCCCCGCAAACGCGTAGACAAAACTGCCCGGGATAATGCCGATGGAGGTTCCTATGACGTAGGTGCGGAGGGGTATCCGGGTCAGACCGGATACGAGATTGACGAGAAAAAACGGAAAAGCCGGGATTAGCCGCAGGGTCAACAGGTAGCTGAAGGCGTTTTGGGCGAATCCGGCTTGAATCGGTTCAATACGCTCCCCGAATTTGTATTCGACCCAATCGCGTAAGACGTATCGCGCAGCCAGAAAGACCAAGGTCGCGCCCGTGGTGGCTCCGATGTTGACAAAGATCATGCCGAAGATGCTTCCGAATAAAAAGCCCCCTGTTAGGGTCATGAGAGCCCCGCCGGGTAACGAAAACGCAGTTTGCAGGATATACACTGCCACGTAAAGGGTGACCGCGGTGGTGAAGTTGGCGTTGGTATAGGCCAGTAAATCGTCACGGTTGGCTTTTAGAGCTTCAAGGGAAAAATACTGTCCAACGTCGAAATAGAAGAATGCTCCAAGCCCCAGTCCCAGGATTCCAAGAATGACAATTTTTCCGAGAGATCGTGATGAGGATTCAGCAGAGTCAGTCATTGTGGGCTCCATTGTTGCCGGAGTGGATTTGGGTCATGTTGGCACGTCGTGTGCCGTCTTCAACATTATGAGTCTCAGCCCATTGAGCACGTTCGCCGTTACGGGTGCACGTCACCGGTGAAAAGAGCGGTCGAATCTTTTCCGCGTTGGACGGCAGACCCTGAGTTGATCAGACCGGCTAATTCCTCCGCCGGATACGTGACGATCTCGGCAAGGGTCGGGTGATAATGGGGCATCCGAGCAACATCATGAACCGTCCCCTGATAATACATGACGGCAATGAGCTCATGAATCAGTTCCGCAGCTTCCGGTCCGACAATATGCGCTCCCAAAATTTTGCCGTTCTCCGGCGAAGCCAGAAGTTTGACGTGACCATGAGTCTCACCCAACGTCAACGATTTCCCATGGTCGGCAAACGGATATGTGGCGACACGATAGGGTATCTTCCGGCTCCTGCATTCTTTTTCGCTTAACCCGACGCCGGCGATTTGAGGGTCGGTAAAGACGACCTGGGTCTTAAGTCGGTCGTCATATCGACGGGGTGACGTCCTGGGATGGATAGCGTTCCACCCTGCAATTTCTCCTTGTTGGATCGCAATATGGACGATTTCATGGAGTCCGTTCACGTCACCCACCGCGTAAATGTGGGGTTGGCTGGTCCGCATCGTGTCGTCAACCGCGATTTTGCCTTGACGAACCTCGATCCGTGCAGCCTCCACGTTCAGACTCTCGATATTAGGCCGGCGACCGAGGGCTTGGAGAATCACCTCTGCGGATACGGTTTTCTCCTTCCCTTCATGGGTCAGATGAGCCACTTTGTGCGTACCGTCCTGAGTAAATCGATGCAGACGGGTATTGGTCAACACCGTCATGCCCTCTTCCCTGAACCGTGCTTCCACCGGATGGGCCAGGTCTTCATCGCCTTGCGACATGACGTGGGCGCTTCGCTGGATCAGCGTCACGAGGGTCCCGATACGCTGGAAAAATTGAGCCAACTCCAGGGCCACGGGTCCGCCGCCGAGCACAATCATGGATTGGGGAACGTCGCGTAGTTCCAGAGCCTCATCGCTGGTGAGATATCCGACTTCTTCGAGTCCGGAGATCGGGACGCGGGAGACCACGGAGCCCGTGGAGATAATAAACGCCTTGGCCGTCAGCTTGTGGGAACCGACCTGGATTTCGTGGGGAGAGAGGAACGCGGCTCGTTCCTCGTATAAGGTGAAAAGGGAATCTTTCAGTGCCTGAATGCGGTCATTGGCAAACTCACCGATGAGGTGGGCCTTGCGACTGATGATGGCGGAGAGATCGGCTTTTGCAGGAACCGGCTTTAATCCGAATTCTTCCGCACGATTCATGAGCGACATGACGTCGGAGGAGCGCAGGATCGTCTTGGTCGGCATGCATCCGCGTAAAATGCAGAGCCCCCCTAACGGTCCATGATCGATAATGCCCACGTCGGCGCCTTCATCGCTCGCCGTACGTGCCGCGGCATACCCTGCGGACCCTCCTCCGATGATGACGACGTCATGTGTCATGGCGTTAGACGTAGGGAACAACGACCGTTATTCCCAGCCTTGTCCCAATAATGGGGCATGGTAGCGGAAGCACCTTCCGTGTACAATGCCGTATTCAGAGATTGGTTGATGATCCATGACACCGATCGCAAACGGGCGTACGTGCCGGTATGTGGACCTGGTTGGTCTGTGGTGCGCGTTGGGGTACGCCGCCCTCGCCTTTCTGGCGCAACGCCCCGGCGACCCCGACCTGCCGGCATTCTTCCTCTTCGTCGCGTGGACCAGCCTGCCGGTCTTCGGTCTTTACCTGTATTTCAACCGGCGTGACCAATCCTTCCCGCTCGGCAGCCTGATCCTCTGGGCGGTGGTTTTCAGGCTCTGCGGGCTGCTGGGCGGGCCGTTTTACGAAGACGACTTCTACCGTTACCTGTGGGACGGCTACTGCTTTGCTACGACCGGTACACCTTACGGTGCCGTCCCTGAAGCGTTCTTCAGCGCCCCCGGCGTTCCCGCGATATTTCACGGCATCCTGGATAGGATCAATTCTCCCGAATTGCCGACCATCTACGCCCCGGTCACGCAGGTCGTCTTCCTGCTCGGCTACTGGTTGAAACCGGGCAGCGTTGCAGCCTTGCAGGCGATCCTGATCGTCGTCGATCTCGCGACCATAGCGCTGCTGCTGCGCCTGGCCCCAGCTGGAAACGCCATGCTCTACGCGTGGTGTCCGCTGGTCGTCAAGGAAATCGCCTTTACCGCGCACCCGGACGGCCTTGGCGTCTGCCTGCTGCTGGCGGCGATCGTGCTGTCCAGAAATCATCGCTGGCGGAGTACAGCCGTCTGCCTGGGAATGGCCGTAGGGGCCAAGATATTCGCGCTGGTGCTGGTACCGTTGGTGTTGGTCGGCGCGGGCTTCGGGCACTGGATCCTGTTTATCGTCACGCTGGGGGCTTTGTATATGCCGTTCGCCCTGCAAGGCGGGACGGACTTCGAATCGCTGCTGGTCTTTGCGCGGGAATGGGAGTTCAACTCGGCGGCCTACGGGGTGATTGCCACCGTCTTGCAACCGTTCGAGTCCAAGCTCGTGCTGGGCCTGTTGTGCGGCGTTTTCTGGGGACGCTACTATTTCCGATATGCCCGGACCGGCGCGCGCGAGGTCCCGCGAGGCGACTGGCTCTATGGCGTATTACTCGCGGCCTCGCCGGTCATCAACCCGTGGTACCTGCTCTGGCTACTCCCGTTTGCGGCGATGGCGCCGAGTGTCTCCGCGTGGACGGCTTCCGTTGTGGTCTTGCTCGGCTACGTGACCGGACTCAACCTGATTGATGGTGATCTGCAACCGTACCAGCAGCCGGTATGGGTTCGGCCCCTGGAGTTCGGCCTGATCCTCTTGGCGCTGGCCTATGACCTGTTCCGGCGGCGGTCGCCAGACCTCGGCGACAGGACAGACAATTGAGGTAGCGACGGGATGCGATGTATAAAGGGTTGAGCATCGGGGCGGTGATTCCGGCATGTAACGAAGAAGACAACATCGGCGCGGTGGTCGGCGCGCTGCTGGATCTTCGTACGGACGACGAATCCCGGGTCATCGACGACATCGTGGTGTGCGACAACGGATCGACGGACGCCACGGCATCGCGCGCGCGCGATGCAGGCGCCCGCGTGGTCGTCGAGGAGACGCCCGGCTACGGGAGGGCGTGCTTGACGGCCATCGCGGCTCTCCACCGGGTGGACGTCGTCCTGTTCGTGGACGGCGACCAGTCGTTCGAGGTCCCGCAGGCACTCGACCTGCTGGGGGCCATCGCGTGCGGCGCCGATCTGGCCATCGGGTCTCGCGCGCTGGGACGCATGGAACCGGGCGCCCTGTCGATGCCGCAAATCGCCGGCAACCGCGTGGCAAGCCTGCTGATCCGGCTGCTGTGGGGGCGGGTGGTCACCGACCTGGGTCCCTTTCGGGCCATCCGCGCGGATGTCCTGCGACGGCTCGACATGCGCGATATTGCCTACGGCTGGACGGTGGAAATGCAGGTCAAGGCCATCCGATTGAACATGCGACTCGTCGAGACGCCGGTGAATACCCTGCGGCGGCGTTTCGGGATATCGAAAGTTGGGGGAACCCTGAAGGGCGTTGTCGGCGCCGGCATCGGCATTCTCGGGATGATCGCCCGGTTGCGATGCCGGCGCGTCGAGTCCGGCAGAACAGACTGCAACAAGGAGGAAGAACGACCATGAAGCTATTCCGGATTAAATACAGGGCGGACATACAGGTTCATCCCTACCGCAAAGGGGGACGCATAGGTCCCCCCCTACGACGAATTGCCGTATGCCTGTTTGTGGCGCTGCTGCTTGCCGGTGTCGTACATGCTCAGACCGCCAAACTGATTCCGGCGTGGGACGCGAGCGACGAAAAGAACGTCGGGCACGTCGAGCACGTCGCTTGGCAGGAGATCCTGAACGACTATCTGCGTGTGCACGACTCGGGCGTGAATCGCTTCGATTACGGGGCGTTCAAGGCCAATGCAGGCGATACCGCCAAGCTGGCGGCGTATCTCACGTCTTTGCAGTCGTTGGATCCGAGGGACTATTCCCGCGCGGAACAGAAAGCGTACTGGATCAATTTCTACAACGCCCTGACCGTGCAGGTCGTGGCGGACGCGTATCCCGTGGATTCGATTAAGGACATCAGCGAGAGCCTGTTGGGTAAGTCGGGAGGTATCTTCGGCGGGCCCTGGGACGACGTGCATGCCAAGGTCGCCGGCCGGGATTTAACGTTGAACAACATCGAACACGGCATCCTGCGACCCATCTGGCGGGACAACCGGATCCACTACGCGGTCAACTGCGCCAGCTACGGCTGTCCGAACCTGAGTCCCACGGTTTTCACCGCGGAGAATACCGAAGATTTGCTTCAGGCCGGCGCGCGCGCCTACGTGAACCATCCGCGGGGCGTGGATTTCATGGATGACGACTTCATCATCATTTCGAGCATTTACAAATGGTATGTGGCGGACTTCGGGGGTGCCGAGAAGTCGGTGATCGAACACCTCGTCAAGTACGCGGACAAGGCGCTCGCGACACGCCTGAGGAAATTCACCGGGTCAGTGGACTACGAGTACGACTGGAGCCTGAACCGGCCCTGAGGCGCGTCGGCATCCTTCGACAGGCTCAGGACAGGCGCGGGGGAATCAGAAGGTGTCGAACAGGTATTCCATCGACACGCTGAACACTTTGGACTTCGACGTATTGCGACCGTCGATGACCTCGCCGTAAGACACGCCAATGTTCGTTTGGTCCGTCACATTGAGGCTTACCGTCCCGCTGAGAAACTGGATGTCTTCTTCCAACCTGGGAAAAACGCCCGTGACGGGACTGAATCCGGGACCGCCGATTTGGAGGCCGGACTGAGCGTCCACCAGCTTGTAGTTGACACTCAATCCGATGTTCTCGAACAGCAAACCGCCCGACAGGTTCAGGAAGAGGTCCGACGGGACGCCCTCGTCGCGGACGCGGTACCCGACTTCCCCGGATACGGCGAACATGTCCGCGAAATACTTGCCGGCCAGGGCCGACACTTCCAGGCCGCTTGCTCCGTCGCCGATGGAATTGATCCAGCCGGGTGTATAGGATCCCTCGATGATCGCCCCAGCGCACAGGGCAACGCTCGGCATTGATGGATTCACGAGTTCGTCGGCGATGCGCCAGGTGCGCCGATATTGGTGTCCGTCACGCCAGAGTAATTATCGCGTCCTCCCGTGGGCGGGATTGGGGCTCCCATAGGCGTTGTGGCACCAAAATAGCTCCTGGCGGCGCCCACGCGGAAGTCTATCGCGATTGAATCAGACCAGCCATACATGCCGGTGAGCCACACGGTGTGCTGGCCGAGATTCGGGCCTTTGCCATCGGGTACCGCATTCTGAGGAGGAGTTCCTCTCAAGTCCTCTTGGACGTAGAACTGGGTGGCGTTCTGGGAGACATAGGAAAGGTTGACGAATCCGGCGCCGGGCGCGGGGAGCCAAGGCGAGACCCCGTCGGCGAAGGCGGATGATCCCATGGCCGTCGTGACCGTAACCACGAGGGCAATCAATGATGCTCTATACATGGTGACGTTCCTCCGTTTGTTCAAATCCATGATGGGGTTACATCTTGAAGCGGCGCTTCAGGTAATAGTGGACGAGTTCCTGTTCGTCCGGCTTCTCGTCGCAACCGGAGGCACGGCTGCCCGGACAGAGTACGGCAATGTGCTGGTCGTCTGGAGTGCCCGGCTTGTTCGCCGCGCCACGGGCTTCGAGGCTGTTTTTCAGGCTCATGGCGCGTTCCTTGGTCAAATCGGCCGCCTTAAGGGGACAGGACGGGCACACGAGCTTTTGGAACGTGAGGGCCTTGCCCATGGCGTAGGCGCTCCTGGCGCTGATGCCCTGGCCGGTCGAAAGGGAACCGGATGCATATGCCGATGCCTGCAAGAGGCCGCCGGCGATGATCATCAACGTGAGAAAACCAAGCGTTTGTTTCATCTGGTGACTCCTCCTATGAGGGTAAAAGAGCGTCGTTGAGTAATGGAACAAATATTCTACTTATTAGGACAACTCAAAAGTATAGGCTTTTAGTTCCAAGAATTCTATAGTCTAGTCGAAATTGGCATCCCTCCATCGCGTTGCAATCTGGCCGTATCTGAGGCCACAATTCAGGAAAAAATGGTAAGGGTGAGAAAAGCATAGGCGGGAAACGTATGCACCGTGGAATAAAAGCGGTCATCTTGGGATGCGTCGTGATGGTGACGGGGTGTGCCACGCCGTCAGGTCCTCTTGCCGTCCTGCCCATGACGAGTCCGGCTGCGGCTCAGGATAATCTTGAAGGGATTCAGCAGTATCATGACGGGAAGTGGCAAGAAGCCAAGAGCCGTTTCGAATCGGCGATTCGAGCCGATCCCGATTTGCCGGAAGCCCATTTCAATCTGGCCCTGACGCTTCACAAGCTGGGCAATCATCGGGAGGCCACCATCCATTTCAAAAAAGCCAGTGAACTGGCTCCAAACAATAAGGAAATTTTGAACTCTCCAACCTATCGCAACCACCTCGGTCTGTCTTCGACTCTGGAGAGGCACCTGAGCGGAGGCTATCGATATTGAGATGCCATCTTCCCGGGAGTGTGCACACCGGTGCGCCTTGCTCATGAAACACCAAGCCGCCGCATCCTACGTGCTCGTGGGAGTTCAGTTTGTCTGCATGGGAGCGATCCTTTTTTCCGGTCCCTGGTTCGCCAGGCACGTCGTTTATTTTACGTTGGAACTGTCGGGAAGTCTGTTGGTGCTGTGGGCGATCCTCGCCATGAGGGTCACGAAGGTCAATGTGTTCCCCGATGTCAAGGCGGGAAGCCGGCTGGTGACCAATGGCCCGTATCAATGGATCCGACATCCCATGTACACGGCGTTACTGATGATCATGCTGGCATTGGTGTGCGAGTCCTTTTCATACTGGCGAGGGTTTTGGTGGGTACTCCTGGCCGCGGACCTGGTGGCGAAACTTTGGTATGAAGAGAAGTTGTTAGGAGAAGTCTTCGACGACTATGAAGCCTACCGGTTGCGGACATGGAGACTGATTCCCTGGATTTTCTGAGAGCTTGATTTCCGATCTCATGCGTCTGAAATTACAAGTTCTTGTTGGACGGATTTTCTGCATGATACCGTCAAGGTCATCGCGATGATTTATTCTCAAACCAAACCCGACCCTGTATTTGAAGCTATTCTGAAAGAAGCCTTCACCAGTGAAGCATCCGAAATCCAATTGCTGTCTGACGACGGGGCCATCGACTCATGGGAAGGGCTCTATCCGGAAACCTCACAACGGCTTTGTCCCTATGAGGCGGTGCGGGTGCTGGTCCAACTGTTGGCTGCCTTGAATGATTCGCAAGTTTATCGCTTGACCGATCTGCATTGGCTCGTGCTGTACGAAACGTTAAAAAATTTTTGCGCGACCCATAATGATTTGCTCGATGATTTCGACCAGCACACCAGACCCATTGGAGATTACCATATCGGGGAAGTGGATGGAGAGGCACTGGTTAACATTTATTTTTGGGATACGGACTTTCTTTTTTGCAATAGAGAAGGGACGTGGGGCGACCGGCAGACAAGCGACTCCCGCCAGCGTGACGGCACAGAGGAGGATCCAGCAGAGGAGAACGTTGCCATCCCCGTTTTGGACCCCGTCAGTGAGCTTGGGTGGATCGTGAGGGAATCATATTTCCGGGCAGGTTCCACACGGTATCCGGATTGTGGCGATATGTAAGCCGGGATCAGCTTACTCCTCCCTGAAGAGATGCACGAATAAGCCGTCACGGAGCTTGGGTTCAAACCACGTGCTCTTGGGCGGCATAAGTCCTTGGGCATCGGAAACCGCCATGAGTTCGTCAACGGTCGTGGGATACAACCAGAACGCGACGGTCCAGTCTCCTCCATCAACCTTCGAGGCCAGGATTTTCGGCGGGTGAATGCCTCCGACGAAATCGATCCTCGGATCGGAGCGTTGATCCGTAATCCCCAGCAGTGGCATTAACACGCGGTCGGTCAGCACCGAAACGGCCAATGCGTTCACCGGATTTTGCTCCATCATTGGCCGTTGTTCCGGCGTCAATTTGGGAAACGCGCGATGCCAGTGGCCTTCCAGGTACATGTCAAACCCGGCTTCCGGAGCCTGCCCGGGTTGTGTGGTGGGTTGTACTTCATAGTCGACGGCCAGGGCATCAAGAAATTTGCGTGAGGTGTATCCATTCAGATCGCGCACCACGCGGTTATAGGGTAGGATTTGCAATTCGTCGTGCGGAAAGATGACGCACAAGAAACCTTCTTCGTGATGCCGTGAGGACCGTGCGTCACTTTGGGTCCATGAAGCTCGTACGCGACTGGCGGCAGCAGAGCGATGGTGCCCGTCGGCAATATACAACGCGTCAACGTTCTTGAAATCTTCGACTATTTTTCCAATGGCCGCGTAATCCCGCAGGCTCCAGACCGTGTGCTCCACGCCATCGTCGGCGGTGAACTGAACGTCCGGCTTGGTGGCCGTGACGTCCGTGAGCCAATTCTCGAATTGAAGCGTGCGGCGGAAAAACAGGAGGACGGGCCCGGACTGCGATTCGTGCGTTTCGATCACTCGTACGCGGTCCATCTCCTTGACCGGTTTGGTGAGTTCGTGCTTCTTGATGATCCCACGGTCGTACTCGTCGATCGAGGCGAGCGCGACGAGGCCGGTCTGTTCGTGAGCCTCCCAGCGTTGGCGGTACACCCCAAACATGGGGTGGCCTTCCCGTACTAGGATGCCGGCTTCGAGAAATTGCCGAAGGTTGGCGGCTCCTCTTTCGTAGACTTCCGTTGAATAGGGATCAATCCCGTCGGCCAACTCTAATTCGGCTCGCCCAACCCGGAGAAAACAGTAAGGATTGCCATCGGCGATGTTTCGTGCCTCATCCAAAGAGACGACGTCATAAGGGGGCGCAGCCACTTGGCCGGCGTATTCCGGTTTGGGTCTTACGGCACGAAAAGGCATGATGGTTGCCACGGGTTCTCCTTTCTGCGTTTATTTTCAAACGATGGAACTTAGCACATTCCTGCCGGTTGAAACACCCAAGCAAGTTCACGGGGGAAGCCGTTTTGGGAATTGAGCCGGGGCGGGGAAACAAGAACGTTCGGCGTTCAGGCAGGCCGACGGTGGGTACGCCGCGACACGTTATTTCACAAATTCAAAATCGACCGGGAGACGACCATTTGGAGAAACCGTCACGCGTTGTTCTTTCATGCCGAGCACGGGGTGCCATGCCACCAGATTATAGTCGCCAGGCGGAACTTGGCCGATATGGAAGTTCCCTGATTCATCTGAGATCGCGTGATAGGGATTCTTGACCACGTACAGCCAATTTTCCATAAAGTCGTGACGATCACAGGTCAAGCCCACGGCAACGGCGCGACGCAGTTTTTTGGCAGGAAAGACTTTTTCCGTCTGCCTCCGGGCTCGAAGACTCTGCGTGTGCAGAGTTCTCAGGATTTTTGCTTTCCGACCTTTTAACGCATACGTATGAAGCGTGTGTTTGATGGAATCGTGATTGACGAATTGGACGGCCTCATCCGCCACAATTACGCCGGTGAATGGGCCAAAGCTGCATTTTTCGAGTCGAACGCCCAGGTTCAACGCGTTTCCACCGGCATACTGAAATTCTCCGCGCCCCTGTCCGGTGGCTGTGTCGTGATGCGAAGAAAAAGGCTTGCCTCTTTCCACGCCTTCCAGTGCGATGACGACGCCTTTCACCATGCCGTTATACACTTCGAGTTTGGTCAGCACGCGCTCCGGTCCACACACCTCAGGCCCGTTCCGGACCTCAAACCGTCTTGGGGCCTGGGAGGGGGTGCCCGTGAAGGTCACCCTCCCCGTGATGGTTGCCCCGTTTTTGACCTCGACCACGTCATAGGCGAATCCCACACCTGCAAATCCCGACAACACAACAAGAGAGAACCAGGTTATTGTACGGATGCGGCGCCACATGTGCTGTCTCCTTTTCGAGGATATTTCACTCATCTTTTTTCTGCGACAAGCGGCCCGAATTAATAGACCGCCTGCCATCCGAACGTCACAATCGAATCGGTCTCAAGCTGCCCGTCTAGGTACTGGTAGATCGGGAATCCACCCTCCACTGCGAGTCGATTTTCCAGACCCATAAAATCCGGGAACAGGACGTTGAGGCCGAACAGGAGATCCAGGCGTTGCCCGCCAAGCAGGGCAGGAAACGCCGTTTGAACGATCCTCATTTGATTCATCGGGTGGTTGGTACGAATGTCGGGGTCCATTCCATCATAGGCCTCCCAGTGATTCCAACTCAGACGGACCGAACTGCTCAGCGTATTTTTGATGACTTCATAGGCACCATGGGTATTGACGACATAGACATCACCCCTGGAAAACTCATTGGAGTTTTTGCCTGCCCGCAGGGTGCCGATGGCTTGGATGCCCCAGGAGACTGGTCCCATTTCCCCTCCGTACGTCATTCCAGGGTAAAAATCGAAGGTTCCTGAACCAAGATGCATGGGATAAGGCAATCGAGCATTTGGTTCCAGTGGCGTCCGGTCCGTTGGTTCAATATCTCCCGTCGGAACACTCACCGACAGGTTGAAGTGGAACCGGTGGGCCCCGATGCTTGGGGCTTCGACTGCCCAGAGCCGCCAGAGCGATCCGAATCGGATATCTCCAAACCCTTCGGAACGGGTCGTAAATTTCCCTCCCATGCGCGTAACATGATTCATACTGTTGTTCAGGTACGGTACCATGAGCATCAGGGTCACGGTATCATTCCATCCATACATGAACCCGAACATGTGCATCCACATGTGCATGGATTCCGGCGCCACGATATATCCTGATGGAACGGGCCGCATCGGTCTTGTTACTTCATCCTTGGTCAGCCTGTCGGTTCCGTAACGAGTCCCTTCCATGAACATGTGCATCAAGCGGTAGGAGAACATGACTTCCCCCGCTTCATGCGTGTGATCTCCCATCATCCCGATCTGAGCATGCGCATTCGGCTTGTCATCAGTGTAAAAATTCCCCGTAGTCAGTTTTTCTCCTTTTTTCGACAACCCCTCAGCCAGGGACTCTTCGACGCCATCAAGCAGGCCGTCCAATAAAGCCGCGTGAACCCCTTGAGCGCCGGCCCACGCCATGCAAAGTAAAAAAAACAAAAATATGCTTCCCGGTTTCACCGGGTTCCGTACTCCGTTCATTTGCAAACCTTTTTTCGCAAATATAAATGAAACTGACTTTCATAATCTTACAAGGCGCGTCATCAAGCCTTCCGTTTGAAATTGTAGCAAACGACGTTTCCGTGGAGGGCTTATCCCTCGACGGAAAAACGTTGCAACTTGTTAAAGGAAAGGCCTAGAAACGGGGAGGGCCGCGAGAAAAGCGAAGCGTTGGAACGGTAAGCGTGACAGGATGAACAATGGAAACTTCTATAGCGTGTAAAACGGTGAGCGGGGCATCAAAAACGGGTTCGGCAATGCTGACCACCTGGCCCGTCGCACACATAAGGGAGCAGAGAATAGTCGAATGGGTGGCCGCATTATGGTGAACATGGTGAAGGGAATGAGCTGCAGCCTGGCTGGAGACCACCCCACTCATGACCAGGAAACAGGCAAGAACCCCGAGAATGAGTACGGTGCGTGATAGACGAGTCATGACATCAGTCACCTTGGCGCAAGCATAGGGCAAGACCCCGCCGGGTGTCAAGATTCACGAGGCACGAAAAATTTGGGGGCTGGGTGTTAGAAACAGCCTTGCAGGCCTACTACGATGAGAGGCGAAAGGGAGAAGGCTGAAGCCCGCCCCCTCTCTCTCTGATAGCGTTATGAGCGATCGTGTCGTCCGCCACGGCCGCCAAACCCACCGACGCCACCGCGTCCCCCTGACCTTGCTTCTTGAGGCCGGGCTTGATTCACGGTTAAAGTACGGCCGTCCAATTGGGTGCCGTTCAGCGCCGCAATGGCTGCTTTGCCTTCTTCTTCCGAGGGCATTTCGACAAAACCGAAACCCCGGGATCGGCCGGTGTATTTGTCGGTGATGATTTTTGCCGAATCCACGTTGCCATGTTGGACAAACAGATCCGTCAACTCCGTTTCGGTCGTCGGATATGGCAATCCGCCCACGTAAATTTTAAACGTCATAAAACTACTCCTTTGAAAGTATTGGGGCTTGACACTCGAAAAACAGGAAAGGAGGGCCGAAGACGCGACTGGAGAAAGGCGGCTTGGGTCAGCTTTCGATCAGATTTCCGATTGCAACCTCGATTAATAAATGGCCATGTTGTTGTAGTCCAACGCAGGCCACCATCTTTGGAAGTATACACAGTAACATATTTTTTCCGGGAAGACAACAGAGCCCTCGTCGAATGAGCGAGCCGCCGGGGTTGTCTCTATGGTTTTGCTTGGTTGCCGAGTTGAACCAGCGGGTGTTGGGCGTCGAGGTCGGCGTAAAAATCCTGGCCTTTGTGATTGATGACGATGAAGGCCGGGAAGTCCTCGACCTGGATTTTCCACACCGCTTCCATACCAAGATCTTCGAACTCCAGGACTTCAACTTTTTTGATGCTGTGTTCGGCCAGCCGTGCAGCAGGTCCACCGATGGATCCCAGATAGAATCCTCCATGCTTCCGGCAGGCCTCGCGCACCTGTTGGGAACGGTTGCCTTTTGCCAGCATGACCATGCTGGCCCCTTCGGCCTGAAATAGATCCACGTAAGAATCCATGCGCCCGGCGGTCGTGGGGCCAAAAGACCCCGAGGCATAGCCTTCGGGTTTTTTAGCGGGACCGGCGTAGTAGACAACGTGATTTTTAAAATACTCGGGAAGCCCCTTTCCGGCATCCAGTTGTTCTTTCAGCTTGGCGTGAGCGATGTCTCGCGCGACGACAATGGGTCCGGTCAGCGACAAACGTGTGGCTATCGGATGTTCACGTAATTCTGAAAGGATTGCCGACATCGGCCGGTTCAGGTCGATCTTGACGACTTTCTCGTCCAGGTCCTTTTCGCCGACGTCAGGGAGATATTGCGCGGGATTCGTTTCAAGTTGTTCGAGGAAGACCCCGTCTTTGGTAATTTTCCCCAGGACTTGCCGGTCGGCCGAGCAGGAGACACCCAGGCCAACGGGGCAGGACGCACCATGTCGGGGGAGGCGAATGACCCGTACGTCGTGTGCGAAATATTTGCCGCCGAATTGGGCGCCGATGCCGGTTTCAGAGCAGAGTCGCAAAATCTCTCGTTCGGTGTCGAGGTCACGAAACGCGCGTCCCAAATGGTTTCCGGACGTGGGGAGATCATCGAAATAATGACAACTCGCGAGTTTGACCGTCTTCAAGGTGAACTCCGCGGACAGGCCTCCGATGACGATGGCCAGGTGATAAGGCGGGCAGGCCGAGGTCCCGATCGTGCGGATTTTCTCCGCGACAAAGGAGAGCAGGGATTTCGGATTCAGCAGGGCTTTGGTCTCCTGATATAAAAAGGTTTTATTCGCCGACCCTCCGCCTTTGGCGATAAACAGGAAACGGTATTCCGCGCCGGATTCGGCATAGAGCTCGATCTGAGCCGGGAGGTTCGTGCCGGTATTTTTCTCGGTATACATATCGAGGGGCGCCATCTGCGAATAGCGCAGGTGGCGTTGCGCGTAGGCTTCATAAATGCCGCGCGACAGCGCCTCGGCGTCATTGCTGGTGGTGAACACCTGTTGTCCCTTGTACCCGACGGCGATCGCCGTGCCGGTGTCCTGGCAACCCGGCAGCACTCGCCCGGCGGCGATGTTGGCATTTTTAAGCAGTTCCAAGGCGACGAAGCGATCGTTATTTGAGGCTTCGGGGTCGTCCAGAATATCGCTCAATTGTTTGAGGTGACTCGCTCGCAGTAAATGCGCGACGTCATCCATTGCTTCACGAGCCAGGAGCGTGAGGGCTTCGGGCTGAACGGTGAGGATTTCCTGCCCCTCGAAAATAGTGGTGGCGACGTGGTCCGACGTCAACTTGCGATACGTCGTTGCATCCACACCGTGCTCGAAGATTTCCTGATATTGAAAGTCCACCAGGTGTCGCTCCGGTTCTCGTCACATCGTTCCTTCCGGTGAATTCAGCACCGGAGAACGTCTCGTTTCCCCGAGGCTTCAATCTTGCCACACTTTACCGGACGAATGCACCTGGATGGTAGGGGACGGCCCCTCTGCCGTCCCGAACGAACGGACGTTTACCCAACGGGAGGAGCCCAATCTTCGTCACGTCGTTCCTTTTGCGCTTCCCGGTAAGCTTTCTCGTCTTCGTCCAATTTGTTGGCCGCCTGGATGTCCAGGATTTCTTGTGGCGAAAGATATTTGAGTGCCGTCCCCGTCAGGATTTTTTGCTGGATCGTTCCCTTGATTTGAATATTGACAATGGCGTTGGCGCCGATCTGTTGAGCCCGTTCGAGCAATTCTGCATGAAGCACGTCCCAATTCACCGACGATGTTTCGGGTGGCTGCTCCACTTCCAATTCCCCCAATTCCTTGTAGGGAATCACGGGTAACTCATCGAGAACCTCGACCTTCTGATTGGAAGATCCGCTCTCGCCGGTTTCCGTGATAGGCACGGTTTCAGAGTCTTTCGGTTGAGGGGTCCGTGCGGTATTGACGTCAAAGGCTTTGAGTCGCGCGGTGGCCACGGCCGCTTCGTGAGGGTTGCTGCTCGCAGCCATTCGTTTGAGTTTTTCCACCCGTTCGAGCGCTTCCTTGAGGCTCATCCTGGCTCCCGGTTTCCGTAGTGCGTTGATTGGCATGAAAAAGACTCCGTGAAGAGCGAAAAGAAGATGATCTCAGATCAAGGAAGTTTCAAGTCGCCTGATCCGCATTGAACGTGCGGGAAGAAGAAAAGGTCTTCCTTTTGCAAAGCTGAATTTCTACCGACCGGCAAAACCAATTGTCAACCGGCACATGGCGCAGGGAACGCTAGGTGTTGTCCAGACTGAGTGCGAGCGCATAGACCCCGAACTGAGCTACCCAATGACCGTAGTGTTTATAATCGTCACGCCAATATTCAGGATGGTTTATCTGCGTGACAAAGTGCCGAACGTATTGGTCGCGATATCGGGGATTACGCGTGTATCGAAAGAGATCCCATAACCCCCAGCAACGACTGAAATTGAGTCCGGCGGAATGCGGGAAGGCCGGGCGGTGGACGGGTTCCAACTGCAAGTCTTGTGCAAGGTACGCGCTTATCCAGGTGGCGGTCTCGTTGCGAGGAAGGATGGTGAGAATCGCTCGCATGCGTTGCAGTGCGGCCGGGAAGAATTCATCGGTCAGGTGGTCGAAGGAGGGTGAGAGGGCCTGATCGAGGGGAAGTAATTGCTCGCGTGTAAACGCAGACAATGCTTCAGCCAATTCCATCTCATTGTTCCATTGGGCCCACTCCCATACGTTCAACACGGCCCAGGAGACGTTGCCATAGGCGCGGTGTTGGGCATAAGTCAAAATTTCACTTTTGGTTAAGGAAAAGATCCACGCTTCAAGTCGTCCGGCCAGTTCCGCGGCGATTGCCCGCAAATCGTCTTTCTGAAAAAATCGCTCGCGATCTTGCGCAAGTTTCAGAAACCACGCGTATCCATAGGGGAGTTCCCGGTCCAACTCGCCGTTCCGGATACAGGACAATTCCTGGTTCAATTTTTCAGGAATGAGCAAGGATTCGGCGAGGTCGCTCCACCGGGGTTCTTCCGTCAACCGGGATATGGTTCCCAAGGCATAGAGTCCGTGGATACAGGAATGCCAGTCAATGCAACCACGAAACGCGGGATGAGTGGTATCCTGGCGCGTGATGCCCTGGGCAATAGGGACGGCCAGGGCGGAAAGGTAGTCGAGTCGGGATGCGCAGAACGATTCCCAAGAGGTGGGTAAGTGGTCTGTGTGGCAGAACGTCATCTTACGTGGGAGGAAGCAGGGGGCCTGCCCAAAGCCCTTTCATGCGTTGAACGTCCACTAAATTGTTCGGAGGGCCCAAATCGGCCATGAGTTTGGTATCGATACGGCCATGTTCCACGAGGAGGAGCTGAGGTTCAGCGATCCCTTGTGGCTTAAACCAGTACCATCCCGGACAATCAGGAGTTTTGTCCGTCCAGTTCGGGATCATATGGCGGAGTTCCCGCTCCAGCTTCATCCGTATCCGGCTGGGATCATGATTGCCCAATAACGGTTTCAGCGAATCGTACAGGGCTTCGGCGTGGATACGTAAGGACATAAGATTGCCTCAACTGCCTTTTTATGCCATTCCCGTCACGATGAGTAAAGAGTAAAAGCAAAAAATCTCAAGCAAAAAATTTGAAGTATACTATAGAGAACGGAAAGGGTAAGCTGTGATAAACAAGGGATTGCCGACATGGGCCGGCGGATAGCAGCCGCGAGGAGCCAACCACGATGAAAAACATGCTCAGTTGGAAAACCATAGCTCTCTCCATTGGGTGGGTGCTGATCGGTGGTTCTCTGTCCTGGGCGGATTTCCGTCTGGGCGAAGATGCGTATCTGGCGCAGGATTACGAAACCGCCATGCGGGAATGGACCCCGCTTGCTTCCCGGGGTGATGCCGAGGCCCAAAACATGGTGGGATTTATGTATCGATGGGGGCAGGGCGTCGCACAGGATTTTGAGACGGCCCGATACTGGTACCGGTTGGCGGCCGACCAGGGTCATCCGAGCGCGCAAAGTAACCTGGGATTACTCTACCGTTATGGCCTGGGTGTTCCGAAAGATTATGCCACGGCGTTTCGGTGGTTTCTGAGGGCGGCTGAACAGGGCAACGCGGCAGGACAGAATCACGTGGGGCTGATGTTCTACAAGGGCGAAGGCGTCGAGCAGGATTACATTCAGGCCTATCAATGGGCCTTCCTTGCGGCGGAACAGGGGATGGACCCGGCGATAGAAGCCTTGTCCATGCTGGAACAGGAGATGACGCCCGCTCAGATTGAAGAAGCCCGAGCCTTAGCCATGGCCTGGAGACCAAAAGGCCCTGAGACTGTATTGTAGGCAGGAGAAACGATCGATTCGAAAGACGTACCCCCCAAGAGTCCTTAAACATTAAACTTGAAATGACACACGTCGCCGTCTTGCACCACGTAGTCTCTGCCCTCCGAGCGGATCAGGCCTTTCTCTCGGAGCGTTTGCTCTGACTCGTATTGATCCAGGTCCGTAAAGCCGTAGACGTCGGCTTTGATAAATCCTTTCTCGAAGTCGGAGTGGATCACGCCGGCGGCTTGAGGTGCTTTCGTCCCCACGGGAATCGTCCACGCCCGGACTTCTTTAGGGCCTCCGGTGAAATACGAGCAGAGCCCCAGCGTTTTGTACGCAGCCACGATGACCCGTTCCAGGCCGCTGTGTTTCATGCCCAGGTCAGCCATGAACAGGTAGCGGTCCTCGCCTGACAACTCGGCCAGTTCACTTTCCAGTTTGCCGCAGAGCACGACCGATTCCGCCTCACGTTTTTGGACCAACGTTTGAAAATCATCCACAACGGCCGGGTCCGGGTTCTCGTCGGTATTGCCGACGTACAGGACGGGTTTTGCGGTCAACAGGAAGAAAGGTTTGAGGCTGTCGGTTTCAAGACCAAGTCTCCGTGCAGGTTTGCCTTCTTCGAGACCTTTTTTCAGGATCTTGAGTAATTCCAGTGCAGCTTTTGATCCCGCGTCCCCGGATCTTGCCTTGCCCGAGACTTTGTCGAATTGTTTCGTGAGGCTTTCGAGATCGGCCAGCATTAATTCGGTCTCGATCACCTCGACGTCCCTCTTCGGGTCGATGTTGCCTAACGTGTGCCCGACGTTGTCATCCTGAAAGAGACGGACCATGTGCAGAATCGCGTCCACTTTCCGGATGTTGGCCAGGAATGTGTTACCGAGCCCTTCGCCTTGTGCGGCACCTTTGACCAGGCCGGCGATGTCAACAAAACGGCAGAAGGCGGGAATCGTTTTTTGCGGTTTGAACAGGTCCGTGAGACGGGCCAGCCGCGAGTCGGGAACGGGAACCACGCCGAGGTTCGGTTCGATCGTGGTAAAGGGATAGTTCGACGCGGCCGCGTCTCCTGCCGTCAGCGCGTTAAAGATCGTCGATTTGCCGACGTTGGGAAGCCCGACAATGCCGATTTCCATGGGAGACGCATCCTAGCAAACCGGTTTCGGCTACGGCTAGGGCCTGCGCCGTACAAAATTTCCATACTACATATTGTTGCAATATATGACTAATTGTGACTATATGTGGTGTTCATAAGGGTTTCTAACCGTTTTGCCATGTACGCTTCTAGTGAATGAAGGCATTAGGTTTCTGCGCTGCTCACCTGTACTTGGTCGAGCTTGCCGGTTAGGTGAATTCTGTTCCATTTCCAAATCGTATTGAATCTGAAGCCTCATCAAGAAGGCTGAAGAGTTTCCAAAAAGTGCGAAAATAGAAGGGCTGTCTCCGACTGATGGAGTGCTCATTGTGAACGATCGAATGGGTCATGGCGGTAGAATCGTGATGAAGGGCCGGAAGGAGCTATCTTTTATCGATTTGGTCTCTTTTGACCGTACATTGTTCCACGGCATGAATTTGAAATGATTGCATTTTCTATTCACGGCGTGTAATATATTTTTATGCAAACACCGGATATTCCTATCCTTATACGAGAACTTGTATCCGCTGACCCCATTGGACAAACAGGCGTTGCAGCAAAGCTTGGAGTTTCTGCTTCCACTGTAGGTCGTTGGCTCTCTGGAACAACCCACCCTCGACCTTCGATTGAAGGACAAATACGAAAACTAGCAGGAAATATGTCTACTTCTTCGGTCTGCGAGTCATTACCTCTTTATGGCCGGCACGAACCCGAACGCGATGAATATCTTCGTTCCGTTGTTGCTACTACTCTAGGAGAAGTCCGTGAAACGCTTCATCGAAGTGGATGCCTGTCCTCACGTCATGAAGCACTAGATGAAATATCTAAGCTGTTATTTGCACATATTATTTCGTTACAAAACGGCGGTCCCGGTATTTCAACTGCTTTAGGCAAGGATACGAAATCGCCAGCAAAAGCACTAAAAGATTTTATATCAAAAATCTATAGCCGTCACCTGCCCATTTCACTTGCACATGAACTGAAACCAAGTGATTTTCATCTCCGATTGAAAGATTCAGAAAACTTTTTCGCGGATGAAATCATTTCTTGTTTTGACGGCATCTCCAATTCCCAATTCCCAGCGTGTTTCTCTGGACCTGATGGTGCTGACATCTTGAATGACGTTTTTGGGCAGTTCCTTACAGATTCCTTTGTTGATGAAAAGGAATTGGGGCAATACCTGACTCCAACAGAAATTGTCAGGTTTATGAGTCGGCTTGGCATCAACTCGCTCTCACGGCAAGATTTCGAGACTCTTTGTCACCCCACAAATTGTTCTAATTTTGGAATAATCCTTGACCCATCATGCGGGGTTGGTTCTTTTTTAACGGAGGTTCTAAAGTCATTACACATAGAAGTGCTTAAACGGCATGGAAGGGATGGTGTCGATGATTGGGTTAATAAGATGGTCCGTTCCGTCCTGGTAGGAATCGATAAGAGTGAACGGATGATCCGTCTTTCCCTGACTAATCTTGCGCTTTTTGGTTCGCCGGCGGCGAACCTTCATTTTGCGAATTCTTTAGCTAGGAAAGGGCTTGATGCCGAAATAACGACAGGCTTGGAAGGAAAGGTAAAACTGATACTCACGAATCCGCCGTTTGGGGCTGAGTTTCCGCGGGCTTCCCTTATGGAGTACAAAGTAGCGTCTGAATGGCTGCGTCGTACACCCAAAACACTTGATTCCGAAATAATCTTTTTGGAGCGATATATCGACTGGTTGACTCCAGAGGGGACGCTGATAGCCATCGTCCCTGACAGTATTCTAACGAACCGCGGCATCTATCAAGATTTGAGGGCAGGACTCTCACCGCGAGTAGAACTTCGCTCAGTCATCTCCCTTCCACCTGTGACCTTTGGAGCAGCGGGAACGACGACGAAAACATCTGTCTTGCACCTTACAAAAAAGACCAAGATGGTGCGCAGGGACAAAGTTTATTTTTCTATTTGCCACGATGTTGGATATGAAATAACGACGCGCGCTTCACTGCGGAAAAAGGTGTCGAAGGGCCGAAACGATCTGGTAGAGATTCTGCCAGAGGCCAGTCGAGATCGTGAAACATGGATAGGCCGATTAGTGAACATTTCACCAACTGTTCCTAGGTGGGATGCTACTTATCATGTCGGTTTATCAAACGAAATTGCAGACCTGATAGAGAACCCAAAGGAGACAGATATATTTGTTCGAGAGGTTGCAACTCTTTCGACCACCCGCATAGACCCCCGGCGGTTCAACGCGTCATCTGTCTTCTTTTATATTGAAATATCCGATGTTGATTCAGGAACCCTTGGCGTTACGGCTAAAGCCATTCAATGCGAGCAAGCGCCAAGTCGTGCGCGGAAGCTGGTGAGAACAGGTGACGTAATAGTGTCCACTGTCCGTCCGGAACGCAGGACTATTGGAGTCGTTCCGCGAGAACTTGATAAAGCCGTTTGTTCAACGGGCTTTGCCGTCTTGCAGTGTAAAAGGATTGAATCAACCCTGCTCGCACGGTTGCTTCAATCGGACTTCGCAAATGAACAAATTCTTCGTAACAATATAGGAATTGCTTATCCGGCAGTTAACGAAGAATGTCTACTAGACATTCTTCTCCCTCTATCGCGAAAAGATATACATGCGCTTCAAGAAGAGGCAAATAGAATACGAGATTTGAGATCAAAGTTGATCCAGGAAGAACGTATGTTCTCAAAGTCCGTTGATCAATTAATCTCGTCCTGGCACACAGCGAAATCGTCTAAGCAAGATCCCATACCTCATCAATTGTATCGAACCATGATCCATCACCAACAGCACATGGTGGATTTTGATTGACGTGCTCAGGATAATTTGAAGCCCTTGGTAACCCGTGTGGCTGAATGTCTCTTGGGACGGAACGCGCGAATGCAAAATCTCGGATATTACCGGTTCGAAGGAAAAGACTTACAGCAAAAATATCTTGCGTGGCAAATTTACAACTGCTCGTCGGATAGTAACAACGATGCTGTTCTTCTGTCCAACGACTGGGGTCTCCTTTTGGCCTTGAAGTCGTGCTATGGATTAACCGGGCAAATCGTGTGTTTGTACCCCACAGAGATTTCACCTCTATTCTCCGGCTTTGATCACCTTTCGATACCTCGAAATCATAATTCGGATAACTTCCAAGATGTCTCGCCATATCTTCGGGCATCCTTCGAACCATATAACCCCTGTCAGTTAAACTTTTTACCAGTGAATGCTCAGCCAAGCCACTAAGCACCTTTGCCGCGGCACCATATTGATCAACTTCAAGGAGATCTTCCAAGGAAAGTTCTGAAAGTGCCTTTTCTAGGTCCTTCTTCCGCCCTCCGGTGTATATTTCTCCAAATGCGAAACTTGTCAGAGCATCGACTTCGATTATTCGGCCTTTTGCGATTTCTCTCCAAGTTCCTCCACTGGCAAATAGACTAGGTACAAACTTGCCTGTACGTCCCCTGCAAAGTATGCCCTTGTTCTCCTCCGTAATTTGAGCAGAAAATGATGCCCGATAGTGGTTTTGGCCGCTAATCTTTTTGATCTCCTTGTCTATGCTATGAATTGGAATCAACATGGGGCAAAGAACATCGATGAATGCATCTGGTGTGGCACCGGTGTAGCGCCGCATTAATTCTCGAAACTGGTCAGCAAGCAGTTTGTCAGGATTATCGGACATCATCATGCGTCCCATACGGGCTGGCAAGGTCTGCCGTTCGAGTTACCACAAATGTCAAGGTTTATTTGACGATATTTCACTTTGAAACCATAACGCGAGCATGCATTTTTCTGGAGAGGCATGCTATGTCTGCTTCGCCTACAACTCCGGTCCAAGCAACGGATCGTTTTTCCAACTCACGAGTAAATGAAAGCGAAATTTAGTATCGACAAGGGGAGAGCTAATTTTCTTTTGGAATTGCTTGAATCTGACCCTCCTGAACTTCCAAGAGTTCGGACTTAAATTCGTCCATAAGTTGCAAACGCAAGCCTCTAATTTCATCCTTAAGACTCTTACATATACGTTCACTTTTTTGCTTATTCAATCTGCTAGTTATCCGTAAATTTTCTACAAGAGAGCATCCCAGATAGACACCTAGTAATAATTTAGGATCATTAGGGCGAAACTCTTGGACCAATTCCTCTGCCCTGACCATATCCCCATTTTCAATTAGACCAATAATTAGCCAGAATTTTCTTGTATCTCTATCGTCGATACTCATCGTCGGCGTTAACAAAGCCTTTTCAATTTCATTGAAATTATCATTGAGCAAATTCAAAGCAACAGAGTCTCGACCAAAGAGGTAGTAATCTAGAAAAGCAGAGAGTGATTTTCTTCCTTTATGGATTAAATATTCTTGTAGTGGCTCCTTTGCGTTGGAAATGTTTTCAATTACCCACTTAAATATAGCGGTTCGTTCTGTAACTTCAGTTAAGTAACAAGCCTGCAAGGCCAATCCTACAGTTAAGGACGCCGTGTAAAGTTCAGGTAATGGCCTTGAGTCTGTAGTCTTGACAATATGCTCAATTCCACCAATTTCACTTGGGTTATTCCCAAAGTAGAAAACGATGGCCCTTTGCCACCAATGTTTTGAAACTAATGTTTCTAGGGATTCTTTGGCTGGAATCCCTCTCCCTGCAAAAAATTCTTGTAACAAGAGATGTCTAAATTCAATTCTCCTTTCAAAAACTCGAAATAGACCAGATCTGAATATTTCTTCCGTGACCTGTTTGAAATCGCCCCTATGCCCACGCTTTTCTAATTCCTTTTCAGCTATTTTTTTGAATTCTTCTAGCTCAATATTGGTAACTTCGCGGCGGTGCATTTCATAAGCAATTTTCGTAATTATAAAATCCTTGAGCGGGGCATGGTACTGTTGAGCTAAACCTTTACTTGCGTCCCAACGACCCAGCATCATTTCTGCATATTTCTTAAAAAGCTCTGTTATGTTTGCAGGGATGTCTTGCTTTGAATAATCGCTTGTGGCAACAAATACAGTAACTAGCAGAGGGTTCAAATCCATGCCATGAATTTGTTGAAGCCGGCGAATTATTTCTTTTGAATTCTCAGAAGATAAGTTTCTCTGTTTTCTGAGTTTATCAACTAATTGAGAAGCCTGTTTAAGGTCAATCGGACTAATGAAATAAGTGGCATATTCTCTTAAAGAGTCGGATTCTCCAATGGTGATCAAAAGGGATGGATGGTCACGAGAGGTAATCAGTACTTTGCAATTTGGATAAAGGTTCGAAAAGTGTTCTATAGAATCAAGAACATTTTTTCTTGACACGTCACTGCTAATTTCATCAAGGCCATCAACGAAAATCATTAATTTGCCATCATGAAGATCCTTGATGGAAAAACATGGAGTAGATGAGTTGAGTAACCTTTTGGTCTCCTCCAAGCAAATTCCAGCTATTCCCTCTTTTTTCTTTTGAGAAATCTCTTCAGCTACTTGAGATGCTCTAAGCATTATCGGCAATTTATAATCTGCTGAACTCTTTAGTCCCTCTTGAGCGAGAATGTAAGCCAGACGTCTAACGCACGTGGACTTTCCCGATCCTGCGTCTCCAAGTATTAGAAATTTCCCACCACGTTTTTTTAATAATCCGGATACAGGAATCGTTTCGAATTCCGGGGTTCGACTCACCTTGCCTCTATGCTTCTTAATTTCAGTAGCGATTCGATATAAATAAAGAGGAACAAATAACTTGTCCGTGGCTGCACCTCTTGTCAGGTCTTCCGGTAATAGGTCAGAAATTGTAAGATGCTCATCTAGAGACTCAATACTGTGAGAGATGTGCTTGAGGTATGGCAGCGCTTCTGCGTCCAACCCTAACCAAAATTCCTGTAGATGTTTGTCAATAAGTGGTATCAGATCATCTCCATCTAAGAATTCAATCCTTGGATCGTCGACTTCTCCTACAATATGTTGACGCGCATGATCATTGATTTTTCCACTAGCACACAAGATGGCTTTAATCGGGAATTTCTTCTCTTTGGTTTTAGTTAGAAATACTTTCGTGTTTAATGCAGTCTTCAATTGGGTCACAGCCTCGATTACGTTAGAATTTGCTTTCTTTGTAAGGTTTAGAGGCCCCTTTTTTGTTTGTAATACATAAATGTCTTCATTGCCCAGGGGGTCTGCCTTAACAAAAACAGCATCTTTCCCTTGCTCGTGAGGTCCACACAAATCCCGTCCATCTTTAAAGCCCTGAAGCAAGAACAGAGGCCTTACAACCAAATCTCTGAACTTATCTTCGGAAAATGTCATCAAGTGTCGCAGTTTGCTAAACCGTGACAATGTTGCGGGATTAGCTTTTTCTTTGGAAGACATATCTCTCGTCTCATTCGCTGAGCATTAGAGCTGAATAGTGCATCGATACTAATTTCTTCGTTTCTTCTTAAATTCTTTTCCATGCTACCTAACCATTGTTGAAAAGGAAAGTTTAGAAGGCGGGAATCGTTTTTTGCGGTTTGAACAGGTCCGTGAGACGGGCCAGCCGTGAGTCGGGAACGGGAACCACGCCGAGGTTCGGTTCGATCGTGGTAAAGGGATAGTTCGACGCGGCCGCGTCTCCTGCCGTCAGCGCGTTAAAGATCGTCGATTTGCCGACGTTGGGAAGCCCGACAATGCCGATTTCCATGGGAGACGCATCCTAGCAAACCGGTTTCGGCTACGGCTAGTCCGATAACGAGGTCATGAAATGCAATAAGGCGAATTGGCTCAAGACTTCATTCATTGCAGTTGGCGTCTGATTTTTTCTGGCCTATTTTCCATTTATAATCAAATAGTTATGATAAGCAGGAAGAGAGGTGGCAAACGAGGGCGCCTCCCTGAAAACTTTTCGATCGTTTATCGATCCGAGCCCTTGATTTGCTGCACAAACTGGTTATGAATAGAGCTATTAGTAAAAAACACGCACGGCGCATTGCGGAAAAATTTATTTGGGACCATTCCCGGATACTCCGGAACGGTCGAGAACAGGGGGAAACCATATGAAATGTCCACGTTGTGAGGGTTTTATGGTCAGGGATCATTTTTATGATCCGGATGGCCCTTTTCTTCGTATTGAGACCTTACGGTGTCTGAATTGCGGGGAAACGGTCTATCCGAAAACGGCAAAACCATCGGCTGAGATGCCGGGCCGAGGCACTCGGAACCCTGCCTCTCAAGCTGCGTAATCGTCGGTGGAATCGATAATTTTGAGCCCACAGAGGTGCATCATGCGTCGGACCCACTTACCCGGTTTCGCAGAACCGGAAATTGAGCAACCATCGTCGGTTATGGAGGACGAAGATTTCCTGGTTCGTCTTCCGCAAGCTTCTTCACGGCCGGCGAGCGGGATCCTTCCTGAAAAGGAAGAGGGGACACGTGGCCCTACCCAGGTGTTTTTGAAGGAGATGGGTAAGGTCGCATTATTGACGCGTGAAGAGGAAGTGCAGCTTGCCAGACAGATCGAAGCAGGAAGTGCAGCATTGGCACGAGCCGTCTACGGACTCCCTTTGATTCTCGATCGTTTGGAGTCACTCCGTGTTTCTTTGCAGCGACGTGAGATTCCCGTATCCAGAGTCGTGCTCCTTGAACGTGGGTCCGGTGAGCAGAGCGTTGAATCTGCGGATGCGGAACAGGAGGATGTACGCAATCGAACCGTGAGTGGCCTGTCGGCCATCCGGCTGGCCTCAAAACCTCTGCAAAACTATTACCGCGAAAAATGTGCCAAGCCGGCAGCAAAGGGTTCCTCCCGGACGTTGAAACAAATAGAGTCTGCTCAACGACGCATTGTTGCCCGGGTCCTGGCCTTGCATTTCACAGAGGAATATCAGGGCCAACTGCTGTCCCGGGTAAAGACCCTGGCGAACGATCTTCGTTCATATCGGCAAGAGATTGTCGCATGCGGGCACCGGCTGGGCATGGGGCCGGATGAGATTCCGGACCTCGTCCGGCAAGGAGAGAAGGCTCGGTGGACCCAAAGGGCTTTTGAAGACAAAACCGGGTTGTCTCCGGAAGAGAGCCAACGGTTGGCGAATTCGATCAGTGAAATTTCAGGCCGTTTGAAGACCATTGAGCAAAACGTCCTGTCTATGCCCGTCGACCTCTTCCTGGAACGTGTGGCCAGGATTGAACGGGCTGAGCGACACATCGAAGACGGAAAAAACAGGCTCATTCAGGCCAATTTGCGATTGGTGGTGAGTATTGCCAAACAGTACATGGGACGGGGCCTTCAATTTTTGGACCTCGTTCAAGAAGGAAACATCGGATTGATGAAGGCCGTTGACAAATTTGAATATCAACGCGGGTACAAGTTCAGTACCTATGCGACGTGGTGGATCCGGCAACGAATGACGCGGGCCATAGCCGATCAGGCCAATACAATCCGGGTTCCGGTTCATATGCATGAATCGATTCAAAAATTGAACAAGGCGTCGACACGCTTGGTGCAACGCTACGGGCGTCGACCCACCGTTCAGGAATTGGCCGAACACGTGGAGTTGTCCGAGGGGAAGACCCGGGAAATGATGGAATATCTTAAGGAGCCCGTGTCGCTGGAAACCCCGGTGGGCGATTCTGAAGACACCCGGTTGGGTGACCTTCTTGAGGATCGGACCGTCTCTCCTCCTTCTGCGGCTGCCTTACGGTATGACACGCGACGCCAGGTGAACAAGATCTTGGGTGTGTTGACGCCGAAGGAGGAGTACATTATCAAAAAACGATTCGGGATCGGATTTGCCAAAGGGCATACCCTCGAAGAAATCAGCGAAGACTTTGGTGTGACGCGGGAACGCATCCGTCAAATTGAAGTGTCGGCTCTCAGGAAATTGCGTCAACCGCAATGTCTGGAATTGTTGCAAGATCTCGCGGAAATGAATTAACCGTTCTTCTTCAATGACGGCTGCGCGCCGTGGTTCAAAGACAACCTGCGTTTTGACGGTCCGGCGACGACTCTCCGGCTCGTCTTCTTTCTTCGCTCGTCAATCTGAATGAAGAAGCTCTGAATTTCGAGCCATTCCCTTCCTGTTTGTGTTAGAGTTCCGGTATTCCTTGCCCTCGTTCACACAGGCCGAAAGGAGGGGATTCTCATGGGCGCAGAAATGCAGGTCTTTGGCACCCTCGCTCTTTTGTTGATCGTCGCTGTTGGTTTGACGGGGTTTTTATACCTGATTCCCATTCCATTATGGATTGCAGCGTGGGCCTCGAACGCGTACGTGGGGCTCCTGACGCTGGTCGGCATGCGGTTTCGCCGGGTGCCGCCCGGCACCGTGGTCACGGCGCGGATCAGTGCGGTAAAGGCCGGCCTGGCGATTCCCATCAATGATCTCGAAGCTCATTTCCTTGCCGGCGGCGATGTCGTGAAAGTGGTGAATGCCATGATTTCTGCCGACAAGGCGAATATTCCCATGCCCTTCAAACGCGCCGCGGCTATTGATCTTGCCGGGCGTGACGTGCTGGAAGCCGTGCAAATGTCCGTTTTGCCGAAGGTGATTGAAACCCCGAGGATTACAGCGGTGGCGAAAGACGGCATTCAACTGATTGCCGTATCACGCGTCACCGTTCGAGCGAACATCGATCGGCTGGTCGGCGGGGCCGGGGAAGAGACGGTTATTGCCAGAGTGGGAGAAGGTATGGTGAGCACCATAGGTTCGTCGGACCGGCATAAGGACGTGTTGGAAAACCCCGATGAAATTTCGAAACACATTCTCCAAAAAGGATTGGATGCCGGGACCGCATTTGAAATTTTATCCATTGATATCGCAGACGTGGACGTGGGTGAAAATATCGGTGCGAAGTTGCAAATTGACCAAGCCAATGCCGATAAGCAAATTGCGCAGGCCAAGGCCGAAGAGCGGCGGGCCATGGCCGTGGCCTTGGAACAGGAAATGCGGGCCCGGGTGATCGAGGCTGAAGCGGAAGTGCCGCGTGCCATGGCCGAGGCGTTTCGGAAAGGCAACATCGGGCTCATGGATTATTACCGAATGAAGAACGTGCAGGCGGATACCGCCATGAGAGAGGCCATTGGCCGTGATGAAGAGGAATCTGATCCCGGCAAATCCACGTGAGGCGATAGGATGAGCATCGAGTCATTGATCTTTCTTGGAATCGTGTTGGCGGTGTGGATGATTGCCTCCGTCGGGAGCTGGTTGCGTGAGCAAATCGAGCGACATGCCCAATATCAGGAGGAACTTGAAGCCCGTGAGTCGTTTCCTCCTTCTCCGGCTTCCGGGAGCGTCCAGGTCGAAGAGGTGACGGCTGAGCCGCCGGAGATCATCCCCCCACGCGTCGTTGCCCGGGAGAAACCGCAACGTCCCGCCCGTTTACGGTATCGCAGCCGAAAAGCCGCGCGTCAGGGCGTCATCCTGATGACGGTGTTCGGGGCGTGTAAAGCGCTCGAACTCCGGGACAAATCCTGACGGACGTCGAGTCGATCGTTTGGCATGGATATTCGTTCCAGTGTTTTACTGACGGATTTTTATCAGCTCACCATGCTTCAAGGCTATCTCGAACGGGGCATGGAAGACACCGCGGTATTTGAATGTTTCGTGAGGACGATGCCCCCGCAACGGGGGTTTTTCATGGCCGCGGGGTTGGCACAGCTTCTGGAATTTTTGGAGAACGTTCGTTTTGCTCCTGATGAGTTGGAGTGGGTGGCGAACAGTGGCCGGTTCAGCCGGTCCTTTGTCGAATATCTGGAACGGTTTCGGTTTTCGGGAGATCTTCACGCCGTGCCTGAGGGTACGGTCTTTTTTGCGAATGAACCGATCGTCCGGGTCACGGCTTCCTTGCCTCAAGCGCAGTTGATCGAGACCCGGTTGGTCAACCTTCTCCACTATCAGACGCTGATCGCATCCAAAGCCGCACGATGCGTTCTCGCCGCTGCCGGCAGACCCGTTATCGATTTCGGCTTGCGACGATCACACGGGGCCGAGGCCGGGTTGCTTGCTGCCCGGGCCAGTTACCTGGCCGGATTTGCCGGTTCTGCCACGGTCGTGGCCGAGCCTTTTTTTGAGGTGCCGGTATTTGGAACGATGGGGCATAGTTTCGTACAGGCCCATCAAGCCGAACGCCACGCCTTTGAGCATTTTGCCGATGCACAACCTGATAACGTGGTTCTCCTGCTTGATACCTATGATACTCAAAAAGGGGCCCAAACAGTGGTGAGGCTGGCCCTGCGTCTGCGGGAGAAAGGCATTACGATAAAAGGGGTTCGTCTCGACAGCGGAGACTTGGTGGATCAGGCACGTCAGGTACGACGTATTTTGGACGACGGTGGGTTGGGAGACGTGCAGATTACGGCAAGCGGCAATCTGGATGAAGACGCCATTCAGAACATCATCGCAGCGCAGGCTCCCGTTGATATGTTTGCGGTTGGGACCAGGCTTGCGACTTCGGCAGACATGCCCTATTTGGACTGCGTCTATAAGCTACAGGAATATTCCGGCAGACCGTCGCGAAAAAAATCAGAGGGCAAGGAGACGTGGCCGGGCGCCAAACAAGTCTACCGCCACTACGATCGACGGGGACGGATCGCTCATGACGTGGTGACGACGGCCGCCGATATTCAAGAAGGGCAACCGCTTATCCGTCCGGTCATGGAATCGGGTCGGCGTTGTGAGACGGCCCCCGCACTCAAGCAAATCCGTGAACATGCAACGGCCGAACTCGCCACCTTGCCCGGCGCCATGCGCCGGTGCTTGCAGGCGGTCACCATCCCCGTTCAGATATCTTCTGCCTTACGGAATCTTGCCCGCGTCGTGGATGCCCGGGATGAAGTCGGGTCGGCGTAAAGAACGGATGCTCCCTGCCGTGGAGACGGGCCGTGAAACGTCTCTAGGTCCCGATTTTGACGGGGATGACTTCAACGCGAACCCGGGCTAATCCCTTTCTGTGGTATCCGAGTCTTTTTGCCGCTCCGTAGCTCAAATCAATAATCCGTTTCCCTGAATTCGGGTTGTTGACGCTGGGGAATGGACCACGATCATTGACCCGGACGACAATCGTTCGCCCGTTTTCCAAATTCGTGACTTTCACGTTGGTCGGGAGGGGCAGGTATTTGTGTGCGGCCGTCAGGCCCATCGGATCAAACGCTTCGCCATTCGCGGTCATGTGCCCTCCTTTTTGTCGCCGGGTTTCTTCCCCATACCATGACGCGATACCCGTCTCCTGATATCGTTGTGCTCGACTGACGTTCATAGGCACGTAGCGTCTGCCTTTGACCACGTAAGGGGCCCATTTGACTCGACCTTGGCGAATGGCTTCTTTAACCGGCAACCCGTCGATCGTTTCGATTTCATCATGCGTTAGAGGCCAATCCAAGGGAGCACGAACGACCTCGAACGTGAATTTCCCGATCTTGTAGACGACTTTGGTGGTTCCAGCCGTCAGTTGATATGCGCCTTTGACGACGTAATATGCGCCTTTGACGGTACCGGCGACAATCTCATAGGTCAGTTTCACAACCGCACAGCCGGGGAGCATGGCAAGGATGAGAAACGCACCCAGACCGTGATGGATCAGTCGCGTTCGCGAGGGAATCAACGTCTTTGTTTTGGGCATGGGGATGAGAATCCGGTTACGGTCAAAGTTTTTCATGCGCAGTGTCTCTCGTCTTACAAGCCAACCCCAAGCGCGGCACCGGAAAAAGATGAGCTAGGTGGTATAGGAGGCATTGATTTTCACGTAATCGTAGGAAAGATCCGTGGTCCAGAGTCTGGCGTACCCTGGTTTATTCCCCACTGAAAGCGTCATGACGTATCGTTTTTTTCGCATGATCCGTTGCGCCCGGTTGGCTGTTTGGCCGCCAATTGCTTGGCCGTTCTCCACCACTCGAGTCTCGTTGAAGGCCAACCAAAGCCTGGAAGGATTGAAGTTCACTCCGGCCCGGCCGGCGGCAGCCACGATTCGACCCCAGTTGGGATCTTCTCCAAAGACGGCGGTTTTCACCAACAACGAAGTCGCAATGGTTTGAGCAATCTTCTTCGCCTCGCGATTGGTCCTGGTCCCGCGCACGACGATCTCGACGATTTTGGTACATCCTTCTCCATCCCGGCAGATTTGAAGTGAAAGCGACAGGCAGGCTTCGTGCAAAAGGGTATAGAATTTTTCCCATTGGGGGGTGCCCGTCTGAATAGCCGGATTACCAGCGCGTCCGTTGGCGAGGCATAAGACCGTATCATTCGTGCTCGTGTCCCCATCGACGGAAATGCAATTGAAGGTTTCGTTGACGGCTCGAGTCAATGCGACTTGCAGTGCCCGTGGAGCAATCGAAGCGTCGGTGGTCAGATAGGCTAACATGGTGGCCATATCGGGATGAATCATTCCGGAGCCTTTGGCCATACCCCCTATCGTCAGAATCCGCTGTCCCATCTTTGCCTGCAAGGCGATCTCTTTATGGGTGGCATCCGTCGTCATAATGGCTTGTGCGGCCGGCTTGTGACCGGACCGGCTCAGGAGTCGCGTGAGGGACGGGATGGCTTGACGGATCGCGGGCATCGGTAAAGGGCGACCTATGACACCCGTCGAACCCACAAACACCGTAGAGACGGGAAGACGTAAGGCCGTCGCCACGAGTTTACGCATTTCCAAGGCATCCGTCATCCCCTGTGATCCGGTAAACGCATTGGCGTTTCCACTGTTCACAATAATGGCTTGTCCCGTGTACTTCTTGAGTTGACGCCGGCCCAGGAGGACCGGAGCCGCCATGATTCGATTTTGGGTGAAGACTCCCGCCATGACCCCGGGGTGGGTGGAAGCCAAAAGGGCGAGATCCAACAGGGGCACCGGTTTGATGCCGGCATGAACCCCGGCGGCGAGAAAGCCGGTCGGGGCAGTGACTCCGCCTTTGATCATTTTCACGTTCACAAGGAATACGGATTGTGAGTGAGGGCCATCGGGATGGTTGAGCCTAAGGAAAAATCCCCGGTGACGTCAGTGCCGTCTCTTCGGAAAATCCCATCATCAGATTCATGGATTGAATGGCTTGCCCGGCCGCACCTTTGACCAGGTTGTCCAGTGCCGATACGGCGACGACGTGGTTTGTCCGTTGATTCACGAAAACTCCGATATCGCAAAAGTTCGATCCTCGAACGTGGGTGGGACTGATTGACGTTGATTCTTCCAGAATTCTGACAAACCGTTCGTTTGCATAAAAATCCTTGTACAACGTCGTTGCCGTATCGTTCGTGAGCGGTGTTCGGAGTTTGGCATAAGCCGTACTGAGGAGCCCTCGATTCATCGGGATTAAATGAGGAGTAAAGACAATCTTTACACTCGCCTCTTTCCCTTTCGGGTTCTTTCCGTCAAGGAGACGGTTCAGTTCCTGTTCGATTTCAGGGGTGTGACGGTGCCGGGTCACGTTGTAGGCCGTCATGGAGTCATGAGCTTCCGCAAAATGGTAGGGCAGGGCCGGGCTTCGCCCCGCCCCTGAAATACCGGATTTCGAATCAACGACAATGGTATCCGTTTGGATCATCCGATGGGCCAGCAAGGGAGCCAACTGCAGAATAGCCGCCGTCGGGTAACAGCCAGGTGCGGCAACCAGTCGAGCCCACCGGATTCGTGCACGGTGAAGTTCCGGAAGTCCGTATACCGCCTTTTTCAGCAGCGTGGGCGACGCATGCGGTATGCCATACCATCGTTCATAGGTTTCGGCTTGCGTAAGACGAAAGTCGGCGCTCAGGTCAATCACGGGCTTGCCGGCTTGGACGCATTCGGTCACCGGCTCCATGGATTTCGTATGTGGAAGTGCTGAAAACACCAGATCGACCTTTTTCAGGATGGGTTCGACGTGCAGTGGCGCAAAACGAAACCCGTGAAACGTTTCGAGGTTTGGGAACAGGGAAGTCACCGGAAGCCCGACGGATTTGTCCGCCGTCACGTTGGTGACCGTGACGTAAGGGTGACAGCCCAATAAACGAAGGAGTTCCCCGCCCGTATACCCACTGGCTCCCAGTACGGCCACTCTTAATCGGGTTCGACGCATTGGCTATAATTGTCGATTTGCCATGTATGAATAAGACGAAAAAAGGGAAGGCATCGAAGCCTTCCCTTCTTTCGTCACCATCTTGGGGTGTCCGCGCGGTTAACGCTTGGAATATTGGAACCGGCTTCGAGCGCCTTTTTGCCCGTATTTTTTTCTTTCTTTCACACGGGGGTCGCGTGTCAGCAAGCCGTCTTTTTTGAGGACCCCGCGAAAATCCGGGTTCACTTGCACGAGGGCTTTGGCAATCGCGTGGCGGAGGGCTCCGGCCTGCCCGGCCCCGCCTCCACCGCAGACCGAAGCTTTAATGCGAAACTGTCCACGGGTATTCGTCACGTCAAGCGGTGCTTCCACCTGAATGCGATGTGAAAGAAGGGTGAAATAATGGTCAAGCGTTCGGCCGTTGACCGTGATTTCCGGAGGACCCGGTTCGATCCAGGCGCGTGCGATCGCATATTTGCGTTTTCCCGTAGCATAATGACGTTGACTGACCATCTGTAAGCCTTTCCTCTAGACGTTTAGCAAGATACGGTTATGACCAAGGCTCCGGACGTTGCGCGACATGTGGGTGATCCGTCCCGACGTAGACGCGTAATTTTTTAGCCATTTTCTTTCCCAATGGACTGTGTGGAAGCATGCCCCGAATGGCTTTGGATACGATTTCCGTAGGGGCTTTTTTCAAGAGCTGTTCGGCGGTAATGGATTTGATCCCCCCGGGATATCCGGTGTGGTGATAATACGTTTTCTCCTTTAACTTTTTCCCGGTCAGTCGAATTGCTTCGGCATTGATCACAATCACGTGGTCGCCCGTATCCACGTTGGGCGTGAACGACGGTTTATGCTTGCCGCGGAGAAGCGTGGCGGCTTGAGCGGCCAATCGACCGAGCGGAATCCCTTTGGCATCGAGAATATACCATTTTCGATCGATCTCATGGGGTTTTGCTTGAAAGGTACGCATCAGAAATTCTCCGTATTTCAGTCTGCAATCATGTTTCGGATGTGCCTGATTCTTTGGGATCGAGTTTAGCCAGCCAAGCTTCCAGGTTGTCTCCGGCCCTTCTTTTGAGGACGTCCTGTGTGACGTAAATCGGACATTTGGCCCTCAGGGCTACGGCGATGGCATCGCTTGGCCGGGCATCCACCGTTCGTTCGAGTCCGTTCACAGACACTTGGACCGTGGCATAGTACGTGTTGTTTTGGACGTCAGTCACCACGACTTGAGAAATTTTCATGCCAAGATGCGTCGAGAAACTCGTAATCAAATCGTGACTCATCGGTCTGGGGGGAACCACGTCCTCCAACGCCAGGCGGATAGAGGTGCCCTCGGCCGTGCCCACCCAAATGGGAAGGACGTCGGCATTGTTTTCATCTCGAAGGATCACGATCTGAGTATCCGTATTAGGGTCAACCAGTACCCCGTGAACTTTTAACGGGACGAGGTTGGTATTCTGTTCCACGCTCATGGATGTTGCGAAAAACGGGTCCGGTTCAACGAGAAAACGGGACCGAACGCTAGGTCTCGGATTTGCCGAAATCTTCAGGTTTTAAATTCTCGAGCCACCGCTCCAATTCCTCGGAACTCTGTTTTTGAAGGACTTCCTCTCTGGTAAAAATCGGGGCTTCGGCGCGCAAAGCCAGGGCAATCGCATCGCTGGGTCTTGAATCAATCGAGTATTCCGAATCACCGTACCAGAGATGGATTTTGGCATAATACGTATTATCTTTTAAGTCAGTGACCACGGCGCTAAGGACTTTGGCGTCAACATTGTCCAAAATCGATTTCATGAGATCGTGTGTCATGGGACGGGGCGGGGCAATATTCTCCAAAGCAAAACTGATGGCACTCGCTTCGGATTTCCCGACCCAAATCGGAAGCATATCGGAGTTTTGTTCGTCCCGAAGGATGACGATATAGGCATTATTGTAGGGGTCAAACAAAAGCCCCCGCACGTTCATTTGCGTAATCATACCTACAATCCATTTTCCCCGTGCAATGATTTGTGCAATCCGACTAAAACTATCATTCAGTTCTTTCTATTGTCAATCTAAGGCGGAACAAGCGATTTTAGCCGGACGAAACGAGTGCTCTCTTTTGAGGATGATTACCTCACCGGCAGATCGTGGGAAGAAAGCAAATCTCGTACGTGGGGAATCACGTCAGCCGGGCGTAGTTGCACCACTTCTCCGGTATTGCGCCGTTTCAATTCGACCATCCCCCGGGCCAGGCCCCTGTCACCAATGGTGAGATGAAACGGGGCCCCGATCAAATCGGCGTCGTTGAATTTCACGCCGGCACGTTCATCGCGATCATCCCACAAGACTTCCAATCCTGCTTCGGCACACGCCTCGTACAGCATGCCGGCGGTTTTGACGACCTGCTCCGAAACCGTGACCGGCAACACGTGGACGTGAAAGGGCGCAATGGGCACGGGCCACACCATGCCTTTGTCATCATGGTTTTGTTCAATGGCCGCGGCGGCGGTCCGGCTGACGCCGATGCCGTAACACCCCATAATGGCTAACGTTTCCCGTCCGTCCGCATCGAGAAACGTCGCATTCATGGCTTCGCTGTATTTTGTCCCCAATAAGAAGACGTGGCCGACTTCAATGCCTCTCGCCTCCCGTAAACGGTCGGTGCTTCTGGGTGACTGGTCGCCGGCTTGGGCTTGGCGCAGGTCAAGGAACGCCTCGACCGCAAAGTCCCGATCCCAGTTGACATTGATCAGGTGGGTGTCGTTCATGTTCCCGCCGACGACGAAGTTCCGCATCGCTTTGACCCCGTGGTCCGCGATGATTCGGATACCCTTGAGCCCAACCGGACCGGCAAAGCCTACCGGCGCGGACGACACGTTGCTTACAGTTTCCGCCTTTGCCAGCGTGATCCCCGTCGTTCCCAGGAAACGATTGATTTTGATCTCATTCGCCTCGTGATCTCCACGAATCAGGACCACAATGATGTCACCAGCCGGTGTTTGGTAGAACAGGGTTTTGACGAGTCGATCGGGTGAAACCTTTAAAAAGGCACAGACCTCCTCGACGGTTTTTGTCCCGGGGGTCTGCACGGCTTCCAGAGCGAGGGGCGTGGCGGTGTCCTCTTCCGGGGGAGGCGGCACTTCCGCCAGCTCGACGTTGGCGGCATAGGACCCGTGTTCGTCGTACACGATCGTTTCTTCTCCGGTCTCGGCCAGGACCATGAATTCATGCGACATGCTGCCGCCGATCAGCCCGGTGTCCGCTTCGACCGCACGGAACTCGAGCCCGCACCGTGCAAAGATTCGCTCGTAGGCGTCATACATTTTCTGATAGCTGAGACGCGCGCGCTCTTCATCGGCATCGAAACTATAGGCGTCCTTCATGACGAATTCGCGTCCGCGCATCAAGCCGAAACGAGGACGGATTTCATCGCGAAATTTGGTTTGGATCTGGTAACAGTTCATGGGGAGTTGCCGGTAGGAACGTATCTCACGGCGAAAAAGATCGGTCATGACTTCTTCGTGCGTGGGGCCGAAGCAAAAATCGCGGTCATGCCGGTCCTGGCATCGAAGTAATTCCTTTCCGTAAAAATCCCACCGTCCGGTTTCACGCCACAATTCGGCCGGAGAAAGAATCGGCATCAACAGTTCCTGCGCCCCGGCGCGATTCATTTCCTGACGAATAATACGTTCGATTTTCTTGAGGACGCGCAGGCCCAGCGGGAGATAGGTATAGATCCCGGCCGCAACTTTTCGAATCATGCCGGCGCGCAGCATGAGCCGGTGACTGATGACTTCAGCCTCACCGGGGGTTTGACGGAGGGTTGGAATGAACAGTCGGCTCGTCCGCATTCAGACGTGATCCTCGTACTCAGTAAAAGGTGGCTATATATAAATGGTACTGCTCCAGGATTCAAGCGTCTTCCGGTCCAGGGCGTGCCGCCAGCAACAGGATGATCGATCCCGTCAGGGTTGCCAGCAAAGATCCGGCGAGGACCGCGGTCTTGGCGGTTTCGATCAGCACCACCTCGTCGAAGGCGAGGGTGGCAATAAACAGGGACATGGTGAACCCGATCCCGGCCAGGCAACCCACCGACGCGACGTGCCAGAGACTGATACCCTTCGGAAGTTCCGCAATGCGAAGCACCACACCCGCCCAAGCGAACGCCCAGATGCCCAGCGGCTTGCCAACGACGAGACCCAGGATGATCCCCAGGCTCATCGGCTCGGCCAGCCGGTCGAGCGTCTCGCTTTCCAGGCTCACGCCGGCGTTTGCCAGGGCGAACAGAGGAAGGATGGCGAACGTCACGAACGGCATGAGCGCATGTTCGAGTTTCTGCAGGGGGGCCGTGGCGTGTTCCGTCAACTGCTCCATCGAATGCACGATATGGTGCTGCCGGTTGGTCAGCAGGCTCGAATCCGCGGGTAGTCCGGTGGCCCGCAGTTGCTCCAGCAAGTCCCGGGTCCAGTCATGCAGTTGCCGGGAGTTGATGATGGTGCGCGCGGGAATGGTGAACGCCATCAGGACGCCGGCGAGGGTCGCGTGCACGCCGGACTTATAGAACGCCACCCAGACGGCGAAGCCGATGAGAAAGTAGATGATCGGGTTGCGTACGCCGATGACGTTGGCGCCGATGGATACACCCAGTAACAGGCTGCCGATGAACAGGCTTCCCGGCGCGATGGTATCCGTATAGAAAACCGCGACCACGACAATGGCCCCGATATCATCCACGATGGCCAGAGCGGTGAGGAAGACCTTGAGTGAAACCGGCACCGGAAAAACAGCCAGAATGCCCAGGGCGAACGCGACGTCCGTGGCCATCGGAATACCCCACCCGCGGGCGAACGCCCCGTCGCCGTTGAAGGCGAAATACACGAGGGCCGGCACGACCATGCCGCCGACGGCGGCCAGGACGGGCAGGGCCGCCTTCCGGGGATTTGCCAATTCGCCGGCCAGCAATTCCCGTTTGATCTCCAGACCGACCACGAAAAAGAAGAGGCCCATCAGGCCGTCGTTGATCCAGTGGCTGATGGATTTGTTCAGGCCGAACGGTCCGATGGAGAGGGCGAGTTCCGTCTGCAGCGAGTGGTGATAGAATCCGGCCCAGGGCGAGTTGGCCCAGGCGACGGCAACCACCGTGGCCGCCAGGAGCAGGATGGCGCCCGATAGTTTGTGAGCGGCAAAAATTTGGAAGGGCCGCGTAAGACGGTCGACGAGACTCTCTTCGATGCTCCAGGATGGTTTCATGAATTGGAAGCCAACGTGTGCTCGGGCGGCACGACAAGGGGGCTACGTCGAGGAGCCGGGATTATTGAAGCAAGCGTTGGATGTCATTGAAAAACGCGAAAATCATAATCCCGAAAAGCAGCACGATCCCCACTTGTTGGGTGAATTCCCGCTGCCGTTCGGCGAGCGGACGGCCCAGGATCGCTTCGCAGGCAAAGAAGAAAAGATGGCCGCCGTCCAGGACGGGAATGGGCAACAAATTCAGAATGCCCAAGTTGATGCTCAGGACGGCCACGAAGAACATGACGTCAGGGAGGCCTCGTTCGGCAGCCGTGCCCGAGGCACTGGCAATCATGATGGGTCCCCCGATGTTTTTCGAGGAGATTTCTCCGGTCAACATTTTGTAGATGCCGACGACGGTGAGTTCGCACCAGCCCCACGTGGCTTTCACTCCCTGGATCACGGCCATGAGCGGCGAGGACGCGCGGATCACCGATCGTCCCGACCCCATGATGCCTATTTTCCCGATCGTGATGCGCGTGCCGTTGTCCGTGACTTCATGGGAGTCGGGAACGATCGTTAACGTGAGAATCGCACCTTCTCGATCGACCTGCACGGTGAGAGGGTCATTCGGGTGAGCCTTGATTATGCGGGTCATCTGTGACCAGGTCTGAATCGTCTCCCCTTGAATCTCAAGGATGCGGTCCCTCTCCTGCAGCCCGGCTTCGGCGGCCGGCATATCCGGCATGACGGCCGTCACGATGGGAGCCGCCTCCTCGATGCCGATGACGTAGTAGGGGCGGACCTGCGTGTCCGCCTGTTCGACGTTCTCCGGATCGTAGAGTTCGGGCGTGATGAGGAAGGTTTTCAGGGTGTTGCCCCGGCGAACCTCTACGGTGAGCGAACGTCCGCCGCTTTCGGCAACGGCGGCATGGATCTCATTCTTCGTGGTGATTTCCCGTTCATCGATTCGCGTGATCCGGTCGCCGACCTGCAGTCCGGTCTGGCCGGCCGGCGAGTCCGCCCTGATGGCGTCGATCGTGGGTGAGAATTCGGCAAACGTCGGGATAGGCAGGGGAGCGCCCACGGCCAGCCAAGCTGAAAAAATCAGGTAGCTCAGGAAAAAATTGAATCCCGGCCCGGCCGCCACGATGAGGGTTCGTTTCCATAAGGGTTTGTGGGAAAACGATCGTTCCCGCTCCTCTGGCGCGACGGTTTCACCAGCGTCTTCCCCGAACATTTTGACGTATCCGCCGAGCGGAATGGCCGACAGGAGATATTCGGTGTCCCCGATTTGACGACTCAGCACTTTCGGCCCGAAGCCCAGGGAAAATTTCAGGACTCTGACCCCTGCCCAACGAGCCACGATAAAGTGTCCGAACTCGTGAAAGGTCACGAGGACGCCCAACACTACCGAAAACCACCAGATCTTTTGCACGACCATGTAAATGATATCGGGAGACATCGCGTCACTCGTCACGGGGAAGCGGTGTTGACGTCAGATCCATTGAGGACGAATTCCGAGGCCTTTTCTCTGGCCCAACGATCGGCCTCCAAGGCATCCTCCAATGAATTGAGAGGTCGAACGTCGGCACATTGTACGGTTCGCTCAATGACGTTGGCAATGTGCCCGAAGGGGAGCCCGTGATGCAGGAACGCATCGACGGCGACCTCATTCGCGGCATTGAGAATCGCCGGACAGGTTTCTCCATGGGCCAACGCCTCATAGGCCAACCGCAGACAGGGAAACCGGACCGGATCGGGTTCATAAAACGTCAATTTGCCGAACTTCCACAAATCCAGAGAAGGCGGATCCAGGGGCACGCGTCGAGGGAAATCCATGGCGTAACTGATCGGGGTTCGCATATCGGGCAATCCCAGTTGAGCGATGACTGACCCATCCCGATATTCTACCAGAGAATGGATGATACTTTCCCGGTGAATGACCACGTCGAGTTGATCGGGCGGGCAATCAAACAGCCACCGGGCTTCGATGACCTCCAGTCCTTTATTCATCAGCGTCGCGGAATCCACGGTAATTTTCGCGCCCATTTGCCAATTCGGATGTTGGAGCGCCTGCTCGGGTGAGACGGTCTCCATATATTCCTTCGTGCATTCCCAAAACGGGCCGCCGGAGGCCGTCAGGATGATGCGGCGGACGTCTTCGCGTCGATGGCCGACCAGCGATTGAAAAATCGCACTGTGTTCACTGTCAACGGGGAAAACCGGGATGCCTTGGCGGCGAGCTTCCTCTTGCATCAGTTGCCCGGCCATCACCATGGGCTCTTTATTGGCCAGGGCCACCCGGCGACCCGCGCGAATGGCGGCCATGGTTGGGACCAGGCCGGCTCCCCCCACGATGGCCGAGATGACCAGGTCGCTTTCGGAAAGAGATGCCACTTCCGTTATGCCGTCCGGGCCGTCGAGAATCTGAACGGCCGGATCGTTCACGCGGGAACGGAGTCGTTGCGCCGCGGCGGAATTGGCAAGGGCCACGAACTTCGGACGAAACGAGCGGATCTGTTCTTCCAGCTTTCCGTCACTGTGTCGCGCCGCCAACCCCAAGATCGAAAATTGATCCGGAAATTTGGCGACGATGTCGAGGGTGCTGTCTCCAATCGAGCCCGTTGAGCCGAGTAGAACGATCTGTTTCATCGTACGGTTCCGGTTGAGAAGTTGCAGGTCGGGTTAGCGTAGCGTAACCCGACGGTCACTATCGCACAAACGCCATATAATAATAAAAAACCGGTGCGTTGAGAAGCAGGCTGTCGATGCGGTCCAACATGCCTCCGTGCCCGGGAATCAGGGAGCCGGAATCCTTGATGCCGGCGTATCGTTTCAGGGCCGACTCGGAAAGATCTCCCAGGAGGCCCAGGCCGGTGAACAGCAGGCCCAGGATCAGACAATCGATCGGCCTGATGCCCGGGAGAAACCAGATATGGCCGATCCAGGCGATGAGTGGGGCTACAAGCAGGCCCCCCAGAAACCCTTCGATGGTCTTATTCGGGCTCAACCGGGGAGCCAGCGGCCGTGCCCCCCACGTTTTCCCGACGTAGTACGCGGCGGTGTCACCTGCCCATGTCACCAACAGCACGAACAACACCAACAACGCCCCGTCGTTCTGGTTTCTCAGCCAGAGAAAGTGCCCGAGCGTATATCCGATATAGAGAATCCCGAACAGGATTATGAACATGGAAAGCTGGCGGGGTTCCGAAGGAGCGAGGCCGATCTGATAACACAGGAGGCCAGCGAGGGTAATCGAAAGGGCCAGAAAAAAGTTGAGCGCCGCCGGCCATTGCATGGCAATCAGGAGCAGTAACGCTCCCGGAAAACCAACGAGGACGTGCTGAGGCAGGTGCCGCTTCTCAAAGAAGAGTCCCAGGAATTCCCATTGTGCGAGCAGAACGGTGATGGTAATGAGAATAAAAAACGCGAATGGCGGAAGGTGCCGGGTGAGCACATACAGGAGAGGAAGCAAAACCAGCGCGGAAACAATGCGCTTCGGGTCAAACCCCAACGTGGATGAGCGGGCTATGAGAGGATCCGGATGATTCGACGGACTTCCGGGGGCGGGCTCAACTACATTCTTCGTGCTCACAGCCTGTTTTGAGGAGAGACGCCATGCGGAAGACGACCGAAACGACGATCCCGTTTTTGGTAATCGAGTAGCGCCAGCAATACGTCGCGTCGTCGGAAGTCGGGCCAAAGGGTTTTCGTAAAGTAGATCTCCGTATACGCGATTTGCCAGAGCAGGAAATTGCTGATTCTCGCTTCCCCGCTCGTGCGAATGAGGAGGTCCGGGTCCGGAAAACCGGCCGTGGACAGGTACCGCTCGAATTGGGCTTCCTGAACGCGCCCTGACGCTTTTCCGCATTGCATGTCGTCGATCAGGCGATTCGCGGCGTCGATAATCTCGGAGCGTCCTCCATAACTCAGGGCGACCACCACGGTTCGGTCGGTGAAGTGTTCGGTTTCCTGGGCAATGGTATGTACCAGCTCTTGAGTGGAAGCCGGAAGCTTGTGGAGCAGGCCAATGGGGAAAAATCGTGTTTTTCGTTCATGAAAGGTTTGCCGTTCCTGGAGAAGAAATTTTTCGAGGAGCGTCATGAGCAAGTCGATCTCGGCTTGGGGCCGGTTCCAGTTTTCCTCTGAGAACGCGTAAAGCGTTAAAATCGGGATTCCCAGCCGGTAGCAGGTATTGAGCACTTCGCGGACGGCAACCAGTCCTTCCCTGTGTCCGGCAATACGAGGCAGCCCACGATGAGAAGCCCAGCGACCGTTCCCATCCATAATCACGGCCACGTGACGTGGGAGTGTTTCCTGATCGAGCTGTGAGAAGAGATCGTCCTCCGTGAGTTCCGCGAAGGAATGTGTTGAATGGAGAGGCATGGGTATGCGTGAAGGAGTTGGTCGCACAATGAGGTGATTTACTGAAAAAACAGTCTAATCGTGGGACACGGCCTTGTCAAACCAAGGTTCATGAAAAGAGCCGACGACATCCCGAATCTGGCAGTGATACGAAAAGAGCACGAATCGGTCGTTCCCGATTCCCCCTCTCCCCCTCGTGGGAGAGGGCTGGGGTGAGGGGGAAAAAGCCAGAAGACTCTGGATTCCCGATTAGATCCTCGATTACCAACGTCGAGGACAGGCGTCGAGAATGACAGAAAAAGGCAAAGGCAACGACTCTGGGTCCCCGATCAAGTCGGGGGTGACGGAAGAGGGCGCCATAAGCCTGCATGAGAGATTCTTGCGAAAATTTCAGTGGTCGTGTTAAGTGTAGAATCCATGTCTCAGCAGGTTGTGAAACTCGAACAGTTTGCCCTTGAGGAACGTGAAGTCGAGCAGGCTTTGGCTCGAGTGAACGTCCGTGCCGTGGATTACGCGGACATCTACTTTGAATCGACGATTTCCGAATCCGTGTCCATGGAGGAAGGGATCGTCAAACGGGCGGTCAAGAGCATTTCTCAGGGTGCCGGGGTCCGGGCGACCTCAGGGGAAAAAACCGGGTTTGCCTATTCCGACGAATTGTCACAACGGGACCTGGAAATTGCCGCGGATACCGCCCGGTATATCGCCGACTCCCCGAAAGGCAAAGCCCCGGTTCCCGTCACGCATCGTCCAGCGGGGACGCACAATCTCTATCCGCTGGAACAGCCTCTGACCGACGTCGCCGCGCAGGAGCGTGTGGATCTGCTCAACCTGATCGATCAGGAGGCGCGACGCTACGATCCTCGTATTACGAAGGTGATGGCTTCCTTCAATACCGACCATAAAGTGATGCTGGTTGCAACCACCGAAGGATTACGCGCCGGGGACGTGCAACCTTTATCCCGGCTTCAGGTGACGTGTATTGCCGAAGAGGGGACCAATCGACAGGTGGGCACCTTTGGCGGAGGGGGGCGCGTGGGCTTTTCCTTTTACCATGAACAGGATCGAGCGCGGTCTTATGCCCGGGAAGCCGCCCGGCAGGCCATCCTGAATCTCGGTGCCGTGGACGCGCCCGCGGGAATCCTGCCGGTGGTATTGGCAGGCGGCTGGCCCGGGATTTTGTTACACGAGGCCGTTGGTCACGGCCTGGAAGCGGATTTTAACCGTAAGAAAACGTCGGCGTTCAGCAACCTGATCGGTCGCCGCGTGGCGTCCGACGCGTGTACGATCGTAGATGACGGGACCCTGCCTTTCAGGCGGGGATCGCTCAACATCGACGATGAAGGCACGCCCACGACCAGGACCGTCCTGATTGAAGAGGGCATCCTGTGTGGCTACATCTCGGATCGTCTTAATGCCCGGCTGATGGGCATTCCCTTAACCGGCAACGGCAGGCGCGAGGATTTTCGAAGCATGGTGTTGCCGCGGATGACCAATACCTTCATGCTGGCCGGTACGTCCGAACCCGAGGATATTCTCCGGTCCGTCAAGAAAGGCTTGTATGCCGTTTCGTTTGGAGGCGGCCAGGTGGATATCACGAACGGTAAGTTTGTCTTTTCGGCGAGTGAAGCCTATCTCATCGAAGATGGAAAGGTGACGAAACCGGTCAAGGGGGCGACTCTCATCGGGAGCGGGCCCGACGTCCTCAAACAAGTGTCCATGGTGGGTCACGATCTGCAATTGGATTCGGGTATCGGGACCTGCGGAAAAGAAGGCCAATCCGTGCCGGTGGGCGTCGGGCTGCCGACGATTCGAATCGACGAGATTACGGTGGGTGGAACGTCCACCTAGCCCCGTGGCGCAGAAACCTCGCTGTCTTCAAGTTTAATTTCCAGCATCCTTCATCATGCATGAATCCCCGGAAGTTCTGAAGACGCTTGCCGCCGAGTTGGTCGACCGGGTCAAGGCCCATGGTGCCACGGACGCTGATGTCCTGATATCGGAAGGGGATTCCGTGTCGGTTCAGGTCCGGTTGTCGGCCGTCGATTGTTTGAGTAAGGCACGAGAAAAGATTCTGGGGATTCGGGCTTTTTTCGGGAAACGGTCCGCCAGTGCGTCCACCTCGGATTTTTCCGAAGCCTCGCTCAAGCAGTTGGTCTCCGATACCTGTGCTCTTGCGAAGGCGGTGGCTGAGGATGAAACGTCCGGACTTCCCGACCAAGCGACTCTGGCGACGGATGTTCCGGATTTGGATCTCTATGATCCCACCGCCATGCCCGTGGAAGAAACCATTCACGTGGCGCAACGCGCGGAACGGGCTGCCATGGATGCCGATCCCCGCGTGACCAATTCGGAGGGGGCCGAGTGTGGTTCGGCCCATGGCGCAGCGGTGCTGGCCAACACGAATGGATTTTTGGGGTACCATCGGAGTTCCCGGTTTTCCCTGACCGTGGCGCCCGTGGCCGAAGGCCCTGATGACCAGGGCATGCAACGGGATTTCTGGTATACGGTTTCGCGGAAACGGCATGAATTGGAGGATCCGGAGTCGGTCGGACAAATCGCGGCGCAGCGGACGCTCCGACGTTTGGGGGCTCGAAAGATCGGAACCCGGCGGGTTCCCGTGATTTTTGATCCGGAAACGGCTTGCAGTTTGTTGGGACACCTCTCCAGCGCGGTCTCCGGGTATGCACTGTATAAAGGCGCCTCGTTTTTACTGGGGCAGTTGGGGAAGCCCGTTGCTCCGACATACGTGAACGTTGAAGACAACGGTCGTATGCCCGGCAGGATCGGGTCCCGGCCTTTCGACGGGGAAGGGGTGCCGACCCGCAAGACGATGATCCTCGAACAGGGCGTGCTGGCCAGCTATTTGTTGGATACATATTCCGGAAGAAAGTTGGGTATGGCGTCCACCGGCAATGCCTCCCGAAGTGTCGGTGATAATCCTGCCGTCTCTCCGACGAATTTGTTTTTCCATCCCGGGGACGTGTCGCCTGACGAGATCGTTCACTCCGTCACACAAGGGTTGTACGTCACCGAGTTGATCGGATTCGGCGTGAACATGGTGACGGGAGACTATTCTCGCGGTGCCTCCGGCTTTTGGATTGAAAACGGCGAATTGGCCTATCCGGTTCAGGAAGTCACGATCGCCGGCAATTTGAAACAGATGTTTCAGGATATTGAGTCCATTGGGAATGATTTGGTCTTTCGAGGAAAACTGGCGAGTCCCACCATACGCATACGTGAGATGATGGTGGGGGGCAATTGAATGCGCGAGCGTCCCGGAAGCCGAAGGAGTCGTTATGCCACTTGACGTTGAAGATGGAGCAAAAGCCTTGCAGTTGGTCACCTCGCGCTATGATCAACGGGAATGGCGAAAAAAAATTGAAAAAACCTTGAGCCTCCCGCCCACCGGATTTGAAGACGCTACGCAGCGGAAAATGTTTGTCTATCTCAGGCTGCGACTCCAGGCCTATAAATCCCGGCGCGCCGATCCACCGTCCTGGATCGTCGGCGGATATGCGACCAAGGAAGTGATCGACCGCGCCCGTTTTCGTCCGACGGATATTGATCCGGACATGACCGAGGCCGACGTGTCTTTCCTGGGGGTCGATCCGGGTGCGGAAGTAGATGAAATGTGGTGGGAAGAAATGCTGGTGAAGTGGTTCGAGGCGCCGGAAGAAGATCTCGAAGAATCCGATGAAGAATCCGAGGCATCGAGTGAAGATCAACCCGAGGATTCAGAAAGCCGGGAGGAGGAGAAGTAACCTTTCGTGATTGTCGCAAAATATATCCAAAAGTAATACAAAATGCACCATAATAGCATATAAATAGTGCAAAAAGTTGACAAAAAAGAGTCTAAATGGAACATGGTGGCATAGCGTCAGGGCATTTTAAAACAAATCCATTTGGACGGGTTGGTCACTTGCAGGAACAGCCGGCTTCTGTGGTGGCGCCACCATTGCATCCAGGAGCCGTTTTAATTTTTGGAAATCTTCCCGAAGCAGAGGGAGGAGATTGTCGTTGTGCAGAGCCGCGGCAGGATGGAACAGCGGAAACAAGCGAAACTCCGATAACTGAAACGGTTGTCCGTGCACCTTTGTGATCCCGACTTTTCTCTCCAGCAGTGTTTGTGTGGCAAAGTTACCCATGGAACAGACCATGTGTGGTTTGATCAATTGAATTTGCTGAAACAGGAAGGGCTTGCAGGTCTCAACTTCATCGGGTGCGGGGTCGCGATTCTGAGGGGGGCGGCACTTGATGACGTTTGCAATATAAATCTGTGAACGGGAAAGCCCTACCGATTCCAATAATTCGGTTAAGAGTTTTCCCGCCGCGCCGACAAACGGCACCCCTTGCTTATCCTCGTGGAACCCCGGGGCTTCTCCGACGAACATGATCGAGGCGTCCGGGTTCCCACTCCCGAAGACGACCTGGGTCCGTCCGGAAGCCAGACGACATTGCTGGCAGTTGCGCAGGGATTCGCAGAGGTCGTCGAGCGACATAGGAGAGGCATCATAGGAAGAGGATCCCTCGTTGTCAATCCGGCGGCGATGGGGCCGGTAGAGCATTCTCCGGCCATCGGTGATGCATCACGTACGACGGGACAAACGGTTTTGGAACGACCGGCGCATCCACGCCGTCAGGGCCAGGGTCAGACGATGAAGCGGAGGGACGCGAATGCGGGAAGCGAACACGGCAAACCGCGTGTGTTCGATACGGGTCAACAGGTGGAAATAGATGTCGCGCATGATTTCCGCGACAAGCAAGGATTGGCGATCGGCCGATGAAAGAGCATCATACACGGTTTGAGCTTTTCGATAGTAGTCGTGAGCCCGAGCAGCCTGAAATTCCATGAGTTGAATGAACTCGGGCGAAGAGGTCTTGGCCAAAAGCTGTTCCTCGGAACAGCCGAACCGGGCCAGGTCTTCTTGCGGCACGTAAATCCGATCGCGTTCGGCATCGGCTCCGATGTCGCGCATGATGTTGGTCAGTTGAAAGGCCACGCCCAGGTTGACGGCATAGTCCCGCGCGCGTGGGTCCATGGTTCCGAACACTTTTAAGCAGATCAACCCGACGATCGATGCCACGCGATAGCAATAGGGGTAGAGCTCTTCAAAGGTGGCATACCGCCTGATCGTCAGATCCATTTCCATGCCGGCAATCAGCTCCTGAAAATAATCCTGGGGTATGTCCAGCTTGCGGGCGTGGTCCGCGAGACTGATGGTCACCGGATATTGCGGGAGGCCCCGATACGCCGCCTCGATTTCCCGGCGCCATTGCGCAAGTTGGTCGCGTGAATCCACCCCGTCGGGAGGGTGATCCACGGCCGTGTCCAATTCATGACACAACGTGTACACGGTATACATGGCTTCCCGGTGGGCACGGGGTAAAAAGAGAAATGAATAGTAAAAATTACTCCCGCTCTCTTTGGTTTTCCTGGTGCAATAGGAGTGGGCGTCCGTGACGGTGAGCATCTGTGAGGGGACGTGGCTGCAACTTATGATCGGGGTTGAAGATACCTTTCCTTAATCCATCCCGGCTCTCCGGCCTCCGTTTGTACGAAATACATCCACGTCTTCTTGATGAGACTTCCGTCCATGATCGTGAGGACGTCGCCGGTTTTCACCACAGGTCCCCGTTGTTCGCCTTCGGCCTCATTGCGTAACCGGAAGCGAGCCTGACGACCCTCCTTCAGTGCGACGGTGACACGCTGCCCTTCGTGAAAAGCCGGAACGGGAGGCACGTTCGGCGAAGGTGGAACGTTGTGCTCGTGTTCGGGAGCGGGGTCTTCAGTATGGATGCCGAGGGTGGTACGCACAGTGTCGGGCATTATCTGGATTATGGAAGACCGTCGCTCCGGATCCGTCACGACGTACCAGGTCCCTACTGCCAACAGGATGAACAGCAAGACCGCAAACCATCGGCGGCGAGGGGGTTTATGTCGAGGGGCGTCGAAGTCTTCCAATCCGTCGTCGAACTCAAGGTCCCGGTCAGTATACTGGGCAAAGAGAAGGGGAGAGAAGGAGGGCCACGTTTCGGAGAGGATTGTCGCTGTCATGAATGCCCCGTGAGGAGAGTGCTCGGAAAACAGACGGGCGTCGCTGTTAGTCCTTTTCATACCACCGACCTTCAGGCATGTCAAACCACGGCCGGGGGCTTGGATGAAAGTGCCGACGACCGTGACCATCTGCTCCGGCTCGGGCCTGCACGAACACATGAAGGAGAAACGGCGTCTCATTGAAAAACGACGGAGACGTCATGGTCTGCGATTGTTGAAGAAAATGGCTTGCATATCGGATTCACCGTATGCAGAATGCATCCTGCAAGCGGCGAAACAAAAGGATGTTCCATCGAGTTGATGCTGTCCGTACTCCCGGGCTGGGGTGGGCACCAAATTTTAGCAGACGCCGAATTCGAACTCCGCACATGTCCAGTTGGTATCGCCCGGACCCGTTAACCCGAGACCTGATTCATCTGATCAATGCCCGCCGGCACGATCACGGTGATTCCGAACTCGCCATTGAAGTCCTGCAGGCGTTGCTCGAACAGGACCGCGAGCATGACGTGCTCACCGTGCTGGCGGCGTTGGATGAGGAAATGGCCGAGTGGTTGTTTGACCTGTTGGCGGAAGCCGCGTGCTCGGTGTTGATCGAAAGTGACCACGATGACGATCCGGCTTATGCCATTTTGGGCGCAATTGAGTTGCCTTTGCAGGCGAATTTGGCCGCGCCCCTCGGATTGAAGATTCATCCGGAAAAAACAGCCGAATTGTTGCGGGAATGTTTGCACGTTCCTCCGGGAACCGTGGTGACGGTCGAGCCGCGATTGCTGACTGATACGACGCTTGATTTTTTAACCCTTCAGAAGCTCCACGAACATTTGTCCTGTATGGCCGCTTCTCAGCGTCGGCAACCCATTGCCGCCCGCCTGCATCCTCCCGTCGAGTCAACGGCCTTTTTGTTGTTTGAGTTAATTGGTGCGAAAGATTCGTCTCTCCCCGAGACCATTCCCGACAAAGAGCGGGAAACCTTGTTGCAAGACCTGATGGCTCAATGCCCTGAAATTGCCCTGGCGCCGAATATGTTGGAGGTGCCGGTGTATGCCGCGTACGGCATGTTTGACGCGCAGAACGCCGTGAGACTTCATCGATTGGCCGATGAAACGGCAGCGGTCTGGCATGATCTCGATCCTCCGGTCAGGAGTCGAGCCATCGTCCATTTACACACTCAATGCGGGAACGGGGTCTATATGCCCGTCTGGACGGACCTGTTCGACCCTGATTTACCGGAAGACCACGGTCCAATCTGGACCTCCCCGGACGTCTGGGTCTTCACGGCGGACCTGCCGATTGAATGGCCCGGTGAAATGCTGACGAACCGGTTGCTGGCCGAAGGCTGTACCCGGTTTGAAAACCACATCGTCGAAGCGCCGGAAAATTAGCGGGCCGTTCTTCCGGCAGGCATGTGCGATCCGTCTACGTTTTTGCGGAAGCCGGCCTGAATTTGCCGGCGGATCTCATCTGCTGAAAAGCCCTCGACAGGTCGCTCAACTCTTCAGCAGCCTGCAAACGCTCGCGTATCGTCAGACGCAGCGCGCGCCGGATCTGTTCACGCCGACTGCCTTCCCAGGTGGTCAATGCCCAGAGTTCTTCAGGTATCTGATCCACTCAGACTTCCCTCATTCAAGATGATGATTTTCAGGTTTCCTGCTTTCGCAGGAATAACAGATTCGGGATGTCGTTGGTTATTTTCATGCCAACGGATATGGGACAGTGCCGATACCGCATTGTGAAGATCTTCCGGGCGATTTTCAATTCATGCCCGGTTTTCGTGTTTCCACGTCCCTTTCAGCGCATCATCGTAATTTGCCGGATACCAATCGGTTTAAGCTGACCCCGGATTCAGCCGCCTGAATGGAGAGCATCCGGTGTGTTTCCGGCGGAACACGTACCATGAACTTTCCACTGTAGTTTTTCAGCGCAATAGGTTCAGGTACATCCTCCTTGTTCCTTCGCATATCTCTGAGGCATTCCCTGACCAGCCGGCGAATACCCGCCAGCGCTTTCTCAGGTGAGGTGTCAAGCCAACTCAGACCGGGAAACTCGGCGCATAAGCCAACGTGCTCCCGGTCTTCTTCAGACCATGTGACTCGGTAAGTGTACCGATCATATTCTTTGCTCATGATTCAGCCTCCAAACGATCGATCGCCCGCAGAACCTGGCGAACTTGGTACGGCTTGGCCATGCCCTTGGCGTTTTGGATGTTAACGCGAGGGTCGCCCTGCCACAGCGTTTTGTATACCCTGTGATTGGACCCCGTCTGTCTCGGTTCGCCAAAAAAGTAATCGCAGATTTTACACAATCCATCGAAACGGATACCCCTCGGGTTTCGCCTCATTTGAACGAGCGTGCCTTCAATGTTCGCCATTGTTCACTCTATAGTATCATTAGTGATACTTTTTTCAAGAGGGCCGAATCGTTGTACTGCGAGATGTTAGAATTCGATATGAAAATTGTTTCGGAAATGGAATGGTCTGAGGGAAAAATTACAACCTCTGACAGGATACCAGCTTGTCAGATATTGTATCTGAACTGAACCTGTCCGCAATCTACAATAATCCATAACAGATTATGGGCGGGCGGCCCGGCGTAAGGGCTCCAATAACGTAGCCGGGACTTTCAGGTTTCCCTTTCCTCGGCCGACCTGGATGGCCGGGCTTGCCGCACCGTGGAAATCGCTTCCGCCGGTGACTAACAGATCCAGCCGTTTTGCCAATTCAAGATACTGCGAAGTTTGTTTCCGGTTATGCGTGCTGTAAAACACTTCCAATCCCAATAGCCCGGCTTCCTTTAAGCACGCACACAAGCGATGGAGGGTTTCCCCCTCACACCGGGTCCACGTCGGGTGCGCCATGACCGGAACTCCTCCCGCGTTGCGAATCCATGTGATGACCTCCCGAGTGTCGGCGAGCGTCCGAGGCACGTAGGCCGCGGCTCCCTCGCCCAGGTAGCGGTCGAAGGCTTCCCGGCTATGGCGCACGTACCCCTTGTCAACCAGAACCTGAGCGATGTGCGGACGGCCAATGGAGTCGGATCCGGCCTTTTCCCTGACATCTTCTTCGGAAAGTTCAAGCCCTAAAGCATTGAGTCGTTCGATGGTCTGCGGATTTCTGACGTGTCGCGAAAGACGTTGTCGAGCCAGATGGTCCTGGAAGGTCGGGTCCTGCCAATCGAAGCAATAGCCGAGGACGTGGAGTTCCCGTCCGTCAAATCGAGAGCTTAACTCGACGCCGGGGATGACTTCGATGCCCAGCTTCGTTGCCGCCTCCATGGCGTGGGGAATGCCGTCCACGATGTCGTGATCCGTGATCGCCATGGCCGTGACTCCCGCCTGATGGGCCAAGGTCACGACGTCCGCCGGCGTCAGACTGCCGTCGGAGTAGCGGGTATGAAGATGAAGATCGATTCGTGCCAAAAAACGATTGCCTCCGGTCGTGACCCCGGGTCAAGCTTGTTGGGCCACGAGTCGTGCGGTAATGGCAGGCCTTTGATGAGGAGAGGTGGGGTGGGAGCCTTCCTCATAGTGCAGCACTCGAAGCGGGTGCGTTAAGTGCAGCAGTTCGTTATGCCCCAAACAGAATTCCTTCCTCCGGGGATGCTGGAACCGTACGTGGTTATCGATCAAAAACGTTTCATAGATCAGGACGCCTCCAGGCTTGAGGGCCTGAAGGATCGAAGGAAAAAGTGGTCGGAAGAGATAGAAGAACACCAGAATCCCGTCGTATTCCTGATTGCCCAGGGAGGGCGGTGCCTCCGGGTGTTTTTCCAGGTTTACGTTCCACGTCGAAAGATTTGAGAGACGATGGTCCTGGGCCGTACGCGTCAGGGTGGCGAGTGCGTTCTCGTCCCGATCAAGACCGATCACTTCATACCCTCGAGAAGCCATGTACAGGGCGTGTCGCCCTTCCCCGGCGGCCACGTCCAAGACTTTTCCTTTGGGGATCATGTCGGCGGTGGCGTGCAGAAAAGGCGAAGGTTGGAACAAGGAAGGGGAATCGACCGTTCTCGGGCGCGGGTACGTCAGGCGTACGCCCACCGAACCCGACACGTCAGAGAGCGGTGGAGCGGTTTTACGAAGCCAGATCGTTAATCGATGGATAGGAAACTCCAGCATGAGAGCTTGAGCAATCTGGTCCGCCAATCGTTCGATCAACGCGTTTTCATTAGCGGTCCCTATGGCAATCACCCGTCGGATGACCCGTGCGTAATCCACGGTTTTGGTGAGGCTGTCGGAATGAATGGCGTCCTCGACCGAACAGGTGATTTCGAGGTCAGCCAAGAGAGGCTGCGGGCGCTGTCGTTCGTCAAGCGTAACCCCGCACTTTGCCTGAAAACATATTTCTTCAATGATGATGGCTTCGGACACACGGGCATTGTCGGGAAGGGGAAAAAACGTGTCAAGTCCGGTTGCACCGTCCCGCTCCGACCGGGCGTGAGAAGGCCGGACCCGCTTGACCCGCTTTTCGGAGGACTCCTATAATAGCAGGAAGAAACGCTTGAGCGGCAAAGGTTGAGACAAATGGCTGATTTTACGCATTTCAATGAATCCGGACGCGCGAGGATGGTCGATGTTTCAGCCAAGGGTTCGAGTGAACGAATCGCGGTCGCTCACGGACGGGTGTTGATGCTCCCGGAAACCCTACGCCGTATTCAGGAAGGGAAAATCGCTAAAGGCGACGTTTTGGCCGTGGCTCAGGTGGCCGGGGTCATGGGCGCCAAACGGACACCGGATCTGGTTCCCATGTGTCATCCGCTGATGCTCACGAGCGTGAATATCGACTTCCAGGAACAGGCCACGCCCGATGAGAGGGGACAGTGTTCCATAACCATCCAGGCCGCCGTCAAAACCAACGGTCAGACCGGAGTCGAAATGGAAGCCATGACCGCCGTGGCGATTGCGGCGTTGACGATTTACGATATGTGTAAAGCCGTCGATAAGGGCATGAGTTTTGGAGACGTGTGTTTGGTCTCGAAATCCGGAGGGAAGTCCGGGATCTACCAACGATCCGACGTCGAGGCCTTGACGCCGTCTCACGGGTCACAGTCATGACCGTCACGGTGAAATTGTTCGGCATGTTGAGAACGCAGCTTTCCGACGCCCCCGAACTGAAAGTGCGGTTGGATCAGGGGTGCCGGGTCGATGATCTGATCGCGGCCATCCAGTCGATGAACCCGGAGGTGGGGGACTTGTTGCTCAAGAGAAAAATTCTTGTGTCGGTGAACCATGAAATTGCGCACTGTGAAACCGAACTCACAAGCGCCGATGAAATTGCGTTGCTTCCGCCGTTTTCCGGCGGATCATGTGCATCAGGAGGGATGTCTTCCGATGTCTACCGTTGATACAGAAGCCATGTTGGTCCGGGTCCAACGAGAAAATTTTTCGATTGACGAGGAAATCGACCGGGTGCGGAATCGATCCACACGCATTGGTGGCATTGCGACCTTTCTTGGAACGGCGCGGGATCGGTCGGAGGATCGGGACGTGAGCAGGATCACGTTTGAATACTATGAAGGAATGGCCCAAAAGAAACTCCGGGAAATTCGTGAGCGTGCGTTGCAGGAGTTTGACGTCATCGAAGTGCTGATTCTGCACCGGTATGGAGAAATCAACATTGGGGAAAACATTGTCCTGATCGTGGTGGGTGCCATGCATCGAGCGGATGCGTTCAAGGCCTGCAAATGGTGCATCGACGAACTAAAACAGATCACGCCAATCTGGAAATGTGAACAGACGCCGGACGGGCAGGTATGGGTCGAACAACATCCATGAACGTCGTGCCGACAGATTCAGATTTTTTTGACGCGTTCGATCGTCCCTTGCGGAGTTTGCGCGTGTCGGTCACGGATCGGTGTAACCTGCGTTGTCGATATTGTATGCCGGAAGATGACTATACGTGGCTTCCCCGTGAAACCCTCCTGAGTTTTGAAGAAATCAACCGGTTGGTGGAGATCTTTGCGGAGTTCGGTGTTGATAAAGTCCGATTGACGGGAGGAGAACCCCTGCTTCGTCGTGACCTCCCCACCCTGATTCGTCTGTTGAAGCAACAGGTCTCCATTCAGGATATCGCCCTGACCACCAATGGAATTTTGTTGGATGAGCAAGCTGAATCACTCCGTGACGCCGGCTTACATCGCATCACGGTCAGTCTCGATACCTTGAAACCCGGCAAGTTTAAAATTCTTACCAAACGTGATTCCTTTGATCGAGTCTTACAGGGTATTGCGCACGTCAGGACGGTCGGATTAACCGGACTCAAAATTGATACCGTTGTCATAAAAGGATTCAATGACGACGAACTCATCGAGTTGATCGAATATGGAAAAAGCGTCGAGGCGGAAGTTCGATTTATCGAGTACATGGACGTGGGTGGCGCGAATGATTGGGGCATGGAAAAAGTCTTTTCCCAGGCAGAGATCCTGGAAAGCCTCCGGCAGACGTATGGCCCGATTGAGTCGATTCGGGAAAACAGTTCGGCTCCGGCCCGGCGGTTCCGATTACCCGACGGGACGACATTTGGCATCATTCCCTCCACGACGGCGCCGTTTTGTGCCACGTGTGATCGGAGTCGTCTGACGGCGGACGGCATGTGGTATCTGTGTCTCTATGCCAAACACGGATTGGACTTGCGGGAACCGCTTCGGGTGAACGATGACGCGGCCGTGCGGGCCCGCATTCGGTCGGGATGGCGGCAGCGGACCGACCGCGGCGCCGAAGAACGCAAGGCCCTCGAGTCTTCAAGCGGGCGCGGCCAATTCATTCAGATCGAAGAACTTCGCCAGGATCCACATTTGGAAATGCACGCGCGCGGCGGCTGATTGTTCCGCCGCCGGTTTTTCTTGTATCCCCGATTACGAACGTCGGGGACAAGCCCAGGGAAAGGTCTCGATGGGTTGGTTTAAGAAGAGCTCCCCGGAAGAACGGAAAAGGGGCAAGCTGAACATCGCGGACGGCATGTGGGTCAAATGTGCCTCGTGCCGCGCCATCGTCTATCGGAAAGAGGTCGATCAAAATTTCAAACTGTGTCCCAAGTGTGGCTACCATTTTCCCTTGTCGGTTCCGGAACGGATTGAAGACTTGCTGGATCCGGACAGTTTTCAGGAATGGGATGCTGAATTGTCAGCAGGCGATCCCCTGGCCTTTGTCGATACGCAATCATACCCCGGACGAATCGAGACCTATCAGAAGAAAACCGGCCGACGCGATGCCATTGTCACGGGAGAAGGGAGGCTCCATGCTTGTCCGGTTATCGTCGGGATTTTTGATTTTGGATTTATGGGAGGCAGCATGGGATCCGTGGTTGGAGAAAAGATCTGCCGTGCTGCCGGTCGGGCCATAGAGGGAAACACGCCGTTCTTGCTCGTGACCACGTCCGGTGGCGCGAGAATGCAGGAAGGCATCCTCTCTCTCATGCAAATGGCCAGGACCTCGGCGGCCGTCGCGCGGCTTCATGAAGCCGGCGTGCCGTTCATTTCTCTCCTGACGAATCCAACCTTTGGGGGCGTCACCGCAAGTGTGGCCATGTTAGGGGACGTCATCCTGGCTGAACCGGGAGCCCTGATCGGGTTTGCCGGGCCACGCGTCATTGAACAAACCATTAAACAGCGGTTGCCGGACGGGTTTCAGCGCGCAGAATTCTTACTCGAACATGGTATGATTGACGCCATTGTGAGTCGGCCCCGTCTTCGGCAGACGCTCCACACAGTTTTACGGCACCTGAGTGCCAGTGCCTAACCGGATGTTGAACGGCCGCCGTCCCTGCCTCGAGCCCGTTCCGGGTTTTGCGAAGAGGAAGAAGCCAGACCAACGCGTTCCCGCGGTCTCTCTCCGACGTTGGCAGGCTAATCACGAGAATCGTTGATGAAGCGTTCCTACGAAGCGGCACGAGGACGTCTCTACGCGTTGCAACAATTCGGAATCCACCTGGGACTTGAAACGGTTTCCTCGCTGTTGTCGGAACTCGGAAATCCCCAAGATCGTTTTCCGGTCCTGCACGTTGCCGGGACCAACGGGAAGGGGTCCGTAGCCGCCATCACGGCTTCGATTTTGCAGGCTGCCGGAATCCGCGTGGGGTTATATACCTCTCCGCATCTTCTTGATTTTCGTGAACGCATCCAGATCCGAGGGAGGTGCATTCCCGGGGGTCGAGTCGTTGAACTGTTCGACAGAATCCAATCGCTGCCTTCATTCGCCGTGCCGCCGACCTTTTTTGAAGTGGCCACCGCCATGGCCTTTCAGTATTTTGCCGAAGAACAAGTGGAAATTGCCGTGATGGAAGTCGGGTTGGGGGGGAGATTCGACGCGACGAACGTGTGCCGGCCGACCGGGACGGTCATAACCAACGTTTCATTCGATCATGAGAAATACCTGGGCTCTTCCCTGGAGGCGATTGCGTTTGAGAAAGCGGGGATTCTGAAATGGAACGTTCCGCTGGTCATGGGGCCGGTCGAACGATCGGTCGATCGCGTTTTACAGGAACAGGCGAGACAAAAGCAGGTTCCGACGTTCAAATTCGGCAGCGAGTTTCTGAGTGTTTCCCATCCATCCGGGGCGTTTGATTTCGTCGGGATGCATCGAAATTACGCGAATCTTCGGTGCGCGCTGGAAGGCAAGCATCAAACAGTCAACGCTGCCTGTGCCTTAGCCGTCCTTGAAGCCGGTGTCATGCCCCGGACCTCGATTCCCGAGTGGGCCGTCAGGCAGGGTCTGGAGCAGGTGTCCTGGCCTGGTCGGCTCGAACGGCTTCGGCGTCGTCCTTTGGTCCTCTGTGACGGAGCTCACAACCCGGCTGCGGCAGAATGCCTCAAGATTTCTTTGCAACGGAACGTTTCCGCACAACGAGCGCGCCGTCTCATTTTGGTGATCGGTATGATGCAGGACAAGAACCTTGCCGTATTTTTGAACACGCTGGTCCCGCTGGCCGAAGCGGTGATATTGACGAAAATCAATTCTCCACGGGCAGCCACCGTACGTGCCTTGAAAGAGGCCCTGCCGGTTATTGATCGTCCGGTGTATGAACGCGACACGCCCGAAGCGGCAATGGACTTGGCAACGTGTTTGGCGAGTGAAAACGATCTGATCTGTATTACGGGATCATTGTTTCTTGTCGGGCACGTGAAAAGCCTGATGACGGGAAATGCGTATGAACCGGTTCTGGGGTAGTCGAGGCCGTTCACGTGACGCCCTGTGGATCAACGCGGTTGGGTTGCTGGTTGCCGGTCAGATTGTTTTCACGCTGGCGCGTACGACCCATGCGTTGCCCATGTTTCCCGCGTCTGAGCCCATGGAATCGGAAAGCCCTTCCCCCTTTCCCGTCACACCCGAACGAACCGAAGATTCTTTCCCGCTTCGCATCACGGCCGAACGAACCGAATTCGATCAAGTGACGGAGACATTCGCAGCCGTCGGCTCAGTGGTGGTGACACAGGGTGCCGTTCGGTTGACCGCCGACCAGGCTTTCCTTCACAAACTGTCCGGCCGATTAACGGCGACGGGTCACGTTCACCTCAGGGACCCGGTGACTGACATGTGGGCGGAAGAGTTGACCATCAACGTGAATACGGAGTCCGTTCTCATCGTCAATGGAAAGATTTATCTGAAAGAAACGGGCACGTGGCTCCGAGGCCGTCTCTTTCAACGGTTTTCCGAAACCCATTATCGCGTGAGGGACGGCACGTTTACGAATTGCGAAGCGGATGATGGGCAAATCCTCGATTGGAGCTTTTCGTTTCAGGACGTGGAAGTGGAACAGGGCGATAGCGTCTTTGCCAACAATGTATGGCTGAATGTTCGCAATCAACCGATTGTCCCGATTCCCGTGTTGCGCTATCCGATGCCGGACGCCAGAAAAACCGGATTTTTGGTTCCGACCATCGGGTTCGACAACGTGTTAGGCGTTCAATATCGCCAAGGGTTCTATTGGGCGCTTTCTCCCAGCCAGGACCTGACCATAGCCCCGCAAATTTTATCCAAACGCGGACAAGGGGGGGACGTGACGTATCGTTACGTCCTGAGTCGCCGTTCGAGAGGGAACTGGTTAGTCAATGCGTTTCATGATACCGAGGCGGATCAGGCTCGTGCACAAATTACGGGTGCCCACGTTCACCACGTGCAGGACGACCTTCTGATTCAAGCCAATGTCAACTATGCGACCGATCGGACACTCTTGCGGGATCTGAGTGCTTCCGGAATTTTCCGGGCGCTGCCCAGCCAGGAATCCGTGCTGAACGTGACGCGTCGATTGCCGGGAGGGGCGGCTTATCTCAGGGCTCAATATCTACAACCATTGGACTCCGGAGGCCGGGGCACGTTTCAACGGCTGCCGGAAATCGGGCACCGGTACGGGCGTCGATTGACCATGGGTGCGGAGACGTTCAGTCTCGATATCGGATTGGACTCGACGTTCGTGCACTTTGCTCGTGAGCAAGGGTTCAACGTCAGTCGCGTCGACTTCATGCCGTCCCTAGCCGTTCAGGGGTTGCACCTGGGGCACATGATCGGTCTTCGCCCGCAATTCAAAATCAGAGAGGTCCTCTACTCCCGGGGACAGGTTCAGGATGAGGCTCGTGATCGTGGGACGTTTTGGCTTGGTTTGGAGGCGATCTCGAACGTCTCGCGCGACTTTCAGGCTGGGACCGGGCATCGACTGCGTCACGCGATTGAGCCGCGATTGTTCTACGAATACGTGCCGGCTACCAGGCAGTCCGACCTCCCTCAGATCGATGCCACCGACAATCTTCTGAAGAAACACCTGTTGACCTATTCCCTGAGATCCAGATTGCAGGATGAGGCGAGCGGCAAACGGCCTGCAACGTTGGTGGATGTCATGATCGCCCAAAGTTATCATCTCGCCGACGCGCCGGGCTCGGCGAATACGTTCTCCGACGTGTGGGGAAGGGCGACGTTCGAACTTCCGGGGAGACAATTGCCGGGGGGGCTGAGTCGCCTCAGCCTGAGTGTTGATACGTTCTATGATCCGGACGAGCATGAATTGACGCAATTCAATTCAGACGTCACGGTGCAGGCTCACCGGCAGGCATACGTGCAATTGGGGCACCGCTATACACGATCGGGCCTTATCCCTCGCCGGGGAGATATCTGGAATCCGGTGTCCTTTAACGAAGTGTTGGCGGCTCAATCGGAAATTAACTTCTTTACGGTGGGTGGTGCCGTCCGCCTGCCCTTGGGATGGACGGTGGGGACAAAGGCCTACCATGATTTTGTCACGGGCCGGACTCCCGAATGGGACGTGGTGGGATTGTATCAAAATTCCTGCAAATGTTGGTCGCTTGGCCTGTATTATATTCGCTTATCCGGCGGAAACGGTCTCCCCGAACGCAATCAATTTAATTTTGTCCTCACCTTACGTGGCCTGGGGGCAACCACCGGATTAGGCACTCAACTTCTCAAGCGTATTTTGGGCCCCCTTCTTCAGGATGAACCGGGCCTGCCGTGGTCCTGACCGAAACCGTGTTTTTTCTCCGCATGCCGAGCAAGGGAGCAAAGCCGGTTTCTTTCATCTCATCACCGGCCGTGAAGCACCTGTTCGACCGCCGTGGCCAATGCAGCGTCGGCGTGATGATCTTCGGCGAAAATCCGCAGTTGAACGATCTGAGAGGGTAAAAATTCAAGCAGTTCTTGCAGTTTTTCTTTTTCAACGGACTGGGTGGCCGGATCGTAGAGATAAAACTGAAACTGGCCCATGTTGAGAAGGTTGAAGGGCCGGGTATCCTTGCTGGCCATATCCACTCTAAACGTCAGTCCCTGCAGTCGCCCGGGCAGTTTTTGACGAATACGGGATTCGAGCGTTGCAGGTGTCGCCGCCGGTCCTCGCGGACGGCAATCTCGAATCGTCAGTACTTTGCTATAGGCCGTTTTCCATTTGACCTGTCGTCCCAACACACGGGCCCATTCTTTTCCGATCCGCCGTCTCTTGCGATTTGATGACGATTCCCAGGTGCGGACCGTTTCCAGAAGCGACCAATCCGTCAGCCGAAGATATTGCCGCATGTGTTCAAGAGGGTTATGGGGGAAAATACATTCCATGGTTTCGTGGAAAATCTCCAGGAGGTGCAGATCAATGGCTCGTGAGGTACGGTGGTAATACACGTTGGAATAGAGATAGAGCCTGGCGTTGAGAAACATCTGAAGGGCGGGCAAGCCGTTCTTATGAATGGTCAACCCTTTTGGGGTGATCAACGTGTAATGAATCAGTCTGGGAATATCCACCGGCCCGATCGCGACTCCACACATGTAGGAATCGCGCAAGACGTAGTCGAAGTTGTCCGCCGTGAACAGTCCTCCGATTAACGGTTGAAGAAGCTGAAGCCACCGGGGATAGTGTCGGCTCCGCTTGTTGGGATCTTTCAGAATCAGAAAGGCCACGTACTCGGGGTCAAGCGTTTCATGGTCTGCAAACTTTCCTGAAGGACTCCGCCGTATCTCCTTGATCAGGGGGCCGACCTCATGACGAATAATGGCTTGACTCACGTGTTCGTGGGACAACCCGTATTGTTGAAGAAAGTGGTGATCGAAAAAATGACAAAACGGGCCGTGTCCCACGTCATGGAGCAGTGCGGTGATCCTGAGTAATTCTTCGACGTACGGGAGGGTAGGAACGTCCCGAACCGTTTCGGCCAGGGTCGGATGCACGTGCTTCGCGTATTGCCCGGCAAGATGCATGGCTCCCAGGGAATGTTGGAAGCGGCTGTGTTCCGCTGCAGGATAGACCCAGCGCGCGCTCTGCAATTGATAGATGTACCGAAGACGTTGGAGCCAGGGAGAATCGATGAGATCTTTCTCGGTCGTTTCGCCGGAGCCTGATGCAGAATGGGGAATCGTAAATTGGATGTAGTGATGAATAGGATCGGCAATAAGGGAGACGTCGTGGCGGACTGGTTGGGCCATCATGGATCGCGTCGAAAGAGATGGAAGAATCTCAAGCAAATCTTAACGCAGCTTGATGGAACGAACAACTGACGCCGCGTTCCCGTATCGTGAGTGGCTGAAGTATGAGCAACCTGATGACAGTCGGGGAAAAGGAAATCGTGGATGTCTGATGTTTCAGGACACGACCGTATTTTCCAATTACGGAGAGGTGCGTTTAAGTTGATCTTTTTTGGGCAATGTGGTTGCCCACGTTGCGGGCTGTTCGATACCAGGAAATCAACAGGACCCCCAAAGGATAAGCCAGCGAGGCAGCCAGTACACCCAGTGTGAGTGCTCCAAGGGTAAACGGAAGAATAAAGGGCCGCACCGATTCGTATAGTGTGATCATGGAAAGATCCTTCCAGGAAACATCTGGAACTTCCGGCATTCCCAACAGGAAAAATCCCGTCCACATCGTCGCTCCTAAAATCGGAGCGATCGTCCAGGGATTATTAACGAGTGAGCCAAGGAGGAGAGCGGGAAAATTCAGACGGAAGGCCCAAGCCAAGGAAACAACACTGACAAAATGCAGGCCATAGGTCGGAGTGAACGCAATAAAGATCCCGAGAGCAAAAGCAACGGCCGTGCGTTGGGGTGTTTCTCCAAGGTGGAGCACCTCGCGTATTTTAGGGTGAACGTGTTTGAGCGTGATCACGATGAGGGAGTCGGCAATAGGGAAATTTACCGGTTGCCGAAGTGGTTGAAACTCTTTTTTGCCAGTTTTTGTTTCCGTCCTTCGGGAAGCTCAAGTTGTTGACCGAAGGTTTTCGGTTTTATCTCACCAATGCAGGAAATAGGCACCTTGGTTTGCCTGGATACGTTCAGCACTTTCTGGTGATGTTTGGCGGGGGCGGTAAACAGGAGTTCATAGTCTTCCCCTCCTTGCAGCGCAAGCTCCATGGGATCCAGGTTGTTCTGTCGTGCAAAGGCACGAAGTTGGGAAGAAAGCGGAAGGGCCTTCCCCCGGATCTCGACACCCACCTGACTTTCTTCGCAGACGTGCCCCACGTCTGAAGAGAGTCCGTCGGAGAGATCGATGGCAGCGTGCGCGAGCTTTCGGTCGACCAGGAGCCGCCCGATGCGAATCCGTGGGGTGGGTCGTACATGACGACGGATTAAAAATTTTTCAGCGGTCGACGGGCTGAAACGTCGGAGGTTGTTTGAACGGGTTTGCAGGATGCGGAGACCGGCGTTGGAATCACCCACTGTCCCGGTCACGTAAATATGGTCCCCGACTTCAGCCCCGTGTCTGGTAAGCGCACGATTCGCTCGAACGGATCCCACAATGGTCAGGCTGAGAAACATATGCGACGGAGAAGATGAGGTATCTCCGCCGATCAATTCGACGTGGCAGGGGGCGCAGGCGTCTTTCAGGCCCCGATAGAGTTCTCGAATGTTTTTTGGCGGAATCCGGACCGGAACGGCCATTGATACGAGCAGGTACAGCGGGCTTCCCCCCATGGCAGCGACGTCACTGAGGTTGGCCACTCCCGCTCGCCATCCCACGTCCTTCGGGGCTTGAGAGGCAAGATCAAAATGGACCCCCTCAATAAAAACGTCGGTGCTGATAAGAAGCTGTTGTCCCTGACGAGTTTTCAGAATGGCGGCATCATCGCCAATCCCTTTGACGATCCATGGAGAGGACGTGGACCATTGTTGTTTCAGTTGCCGGATGAGACCGAATTCTCCGATGGTCTTCAGGGAATCACGCGTGGAGGATTGGCTCATCCATAATGGAGAGAACTCGTTCGAGCGGTTCACCGCCGAGCCTTTTTTGCAGGCAAAGCTGATACCCGTTTTTTTCGGTTTGAAACTGCTGTTTTGGAGCGTGTGGGAGGTTTGGGTCTGCTGCGTGCCGGGCGTTGAAGCGCCGCCGCAAAGACCTGATCCACCGTCTCCACAAAAATGATCTTGACGCCTTTCAGTAAATGTTTGGGGAGCTCTTCCAAATCCTTTTCGTTTCGTTTCGGGAGAATGATGCGGGGGATTGAGGCTCGCTTCGCCGCAAGAATTTTCTCTTTTAAGCCGCCAATGGGGAGAATGCGGCCGCGGAGGGTGATTTCTCCCGTCATGGCGACGTCATGTCTGGCGGGAATATTCGCCAGACTCGACGCGAGCGCCGTGGCCATGGTAATCCCAGCTGAAGGCCCATCCTTGGGGATAGCGCCCGCGGGAACGTGAATATGAATGTCGGTCGTCGAGAAGGTTTCTTCCTTGATGCCCAATGTGCCGGCCTGCGCGCGGACGTAGCTGAGCGCGGCTTGGGCGGATTCCTTCATGACGTCCCCGAGGTGGCCCGTTAAAGTCAGGTTCCCTTTGCCCTGCATCCCCGTGGCTTCGATGTGCAGCGTCTCACCGCCCGTTTCCGTCCATGCCAGCCCGATGGTCAACCCGACTTGGTCTTTTTCCTTTTCGGTTTCCGGCAGGTATTTGGGAATGCCGAGATAGGTGCGGAGGGAATGCGGCGTGATGGAATAGGTTTTCGGTTTGCCTTCGGCAACGCGCCTGGCGACTTTCCGCATGGCGTTGGCGAGTTCCCGTTCAAGGTTGCGGACACCGGCTTCACGCGTATAGTGGGTCACGATTCTCTGCACGGCAGGATCGGTAATGCGAAAATGTTTCTCCGAAATTCCATGTTTTTCCAGTTGTCGTGGGATGAGATAGCGGCGGGCAATCCCGAGTTTTTCTTCTTCGGTATATCCGGGAATTTCAATGATTTCCATTCGATCCCGCAGAGCCGAAAGAATAGGATCCATGAGATTGGCCGTCGTGATGAACATCACGTTGCTGAGGTCGAAGGGGACTCCCAAATAATGATCCGTGAACGCGTGATTTTGCTCGGGGTCCAACACTTCCAAGAGCGCGGCTGAAGGATCGCCGCGGAAATCCATTCCGACTTTGTCGACTTCATCCAGCATGAACACGGGATTGTTGGTGCCTGCCTGCTTGATCCCTTGCATGATACGTCCGGGCAAGGCTCCAACGTACGTACGGCGATGCCCTCTGATTTCGGCTTCGTCCCGCACCCCGCCCAGACTCATGCGCACGAATTCCCGACCCAAGGCCCGGGCAATGGATTTCCCCAACGACGTTTTTCCCACGCCGGGTGGACCGACGAAGCACAGAATCGGTCCTTTGAGTTTCTCTTTGAGTTTGCGTACGGCCAAATATTCAAGGATGCGTTCCTTGACTTTTTCCAGATCGTAATGGTCGTCGTTGAGCACCTTTTTGGCGGCTTGAATATCCAGATTGTCCGTGGAGGCGTGACTCCACGGAATTTCCACCATCCATTCCATGTAGGTGCGCACGGTAGCCGCTTCGGCGGTGTCGGGGTGCATTTTTTCCAGACGTTTCAATTGTTTGTCCGCTTCCTTCAGCACCTTTTCGGGCATGCGGCATTCTTCGATGCGTTTCCGAAATTCCGCCACTTCTTCGGCCCGATCATCCAGCTCTCCAAGTTCCTTCTGAATCGCCTTCAACTGCTCACGAAGAAAATATTCCCGCTGGGTCTTATCAATTTCGCCTTTGGCGTCGGCCTGGATTTTTTGTTGCATCGACAAAACGTCGATCTCTTTCGACAAGATCTCCGTGACGCGCTTCAAGCGGGTCACCGGATCGTCAATTTCCAAAATTTCCTGGGTCACGTCCACTTTCAATCCGAGGTTCGATACGATGATGTCCGCCAGCCGGCCGGGTTCATCCATGTTTTCGATGACCACCATGACGTCCGGCATGAGTACTTTCCCAAGACTGGCGATCCGGTCCACTCCCTCTTTTGCAGTCCGAATGACGGCTTCTGTCTCGAGGGACGGTGCCTGCTCTCCAGAAGTCGGGAAGGGTTGAATGCGGACGGAGTAAAACGGTTCAGATTGGAGATAGTCGATGATTTTCGCTTTGGTCAGACCCTGGACCAGAATTTTGATCCGTTCGTCGGGTAGCTTCAGCATGCGCATGATCATGCCGACGGTCCCGGTTTCGAAAATATCCGCCGGTTTGGGCGCTTCGGTATCATGGGCTTTCTGAGTCGCCAACAGGACCATTCTATTGCCGGCGAGAGCCGTCTCAATCGCTTTAATCGACATTTCCCGCCCGACAAACAGGGGCAGAACCATGTATGGAAAGACGACGATGTCCCTGACGGGAATCAACGGTAGATCGTCAGGAATGTCAACGTGTTGAGGAGCCGGATGGAGTTCTTGCGTCATCGATTATGCGTTTGAATAAATCAGGCCGGTAAACGTTGCGAGTAATAAGAAAAAAGTTGTTGGGTTGCACTGCCGGGGGCAGGAATCGTCCGTCTTTGACCCATACGGGTTGTGACTGTGTCTACAGCATTTGTTTCCAACAGACCATTTGATAGTAGGTGAACCAAAAAATGAAAGTCAAGCAAGGAAACTCCGCTTTCAAGCATCCCAAACAAGCGTCCCAAACTTTACAAGCAATACAGGTCGCTCTATAATGGCGCAGCCTTTTTTGGCTTCCTTTCAGGTTTGAGTGTCTGAATCAGGTCCCCAGATAACAACCGTGTGCCTCTCACCGTTGAGTGCGGGCCATAACTGGTGCTTGTCTGTTTTCCGCCTCCTAGGAAGGGTGTTTTGTATCTCCGACAGAGGATGATGAACGTCAATTCGGAAAATCAGCGTTTTACGATGCACAACCACGGGATCCCTCGGAGAACAACAACCAGTCGAGTGTTGGGGGTGATTCTCGTGTATGGGCTCATGTTCATGAGTGGGCCCTCGCCGGTATCGAGCCAATCACAGGATTTGATCGTCGAGAGCATTGTCATTCAAGGGAATCAGCGAATTGAGGCGGCGGCGATTCTCGGAAACGTGACCCTGAAAACAGGAGACCTGCTAACCACGCAGGTGACCCAAGAGCAGATTCGACTGATTTACGGGATGGGGTTCTTCGACGACGTGCAAGTGCAGACCGAGACGAAAACAAAGGGCGTGGCGGTCATTTTCGTGGTACGGGAAAAGCCCTTTGTGACGAACATTATCTTTGATGGAAATGACGCGTTATCGGACGACAAATTGAGAGAGGTCATCACGCTGAAGAATCAAGTGTTTCTCGATCAACAAGCGATTAAAGTGAGTGCGGAAAAGATTCGGGTTGAATATGAAAAGAACGGGTATCATAAGGTCAAAGTCATTCCTGTTGTTCAGGAGTTACAGGAGAGTCGCAATCGTGTGACCTTTTTTATTCAGGAAGGAGCGCGAGCCAAGATTGATTCGATCCGTTTCGCAGGCATGACTGTCTTCAACAAGAAGGATTTGTTGGGCGTGATGGCCAACCAGGAATGGACTCCCTTCCTCTCCCTCATAACGGACGCCGGAATTTTACACCAGGAAGAACTCTCCAATGATATAGAACGGATCAAGGAATTTTATTCGAACAGAGGATATCTCGACGTCCAGATAGGCACGCCGGCTATTGAACTGAGTGACGATAAAGAAAACGTGAACCTGACGTTTCGAATCAGTGAAGGTCAGCCCTATACGGTTCAAACGGTTCGCTATGAAGGGAATACGGTTTTCGAAGACGAAGACCTTGCGCGGTTTTCGTTTATCCGTCCCAATGACGTGTTTCAACGAACGACGATCAGGGAAGAGATCTCTCGGATAACGGACAGGTATGGAGCAGAAGGGTATTCATTTGCCGAGGTCACACCTAATCTGGCCCCGAATCCTGAAACGCTGGCGACGGAGATTACCTTTACGATCAAAGAAGGGGCGCTGATCCGGGTGAGAGAGATTCACATTACGGGGAATGATAAAACACGTGATAACGTCATTCGCCGGGAGTTGCGAGTGGATGAACAAGAGGTCCTACATTCCGCGGCAATCAAGCGAAGTTTTCAACGACTCAACAATCTGAATTTTTTTGAAACGGTTGAACTTTTTCCCGAACAGGTGGAGGAAGATAAAGTTGACGTTGAAGTCCGAGTCAAAGAGAAACCCACGGGGCAATTCAGTATTGGTGGCGGGTTCAGCACTCTCGATCAATTTACGGCCATTGCCAATATCTCAGAAGGCAATTTGTTGGGCTTGGGGTACCTGGTTCGCATTCGCGGACAGGTCGGTGTTCGTCGTACCATTGGGGTCTTAACGTTCAGGAATCCGGCACTGTTTGACGGTCCCACTTCCTTTCAGGCAGACGGGTTTAGTACGGAAACGAATTTTCTGACGTATCAGGAAGAAAGAAAGGGAGGAACGGTCCAATGGGGACGGGCCTTTTCTGAATATATGTCGGGGAGTTTGACCCTCGTCGGGGAAACAATCAGGATTAAAAATCTGGCCACCGATGCGCCAGACTTCATTCAAGCCCAACTCGGTGATCAATCCACGACGGGGTTCCGTTCGAGTATTTTTCGTGATACCCGTGATTTTTTCCAGGATCCGCGGACCGGATCGAGAACGGGTCTGCGCCTGGGTTTTGGAACCGAGGCGCTGGGCGGGACCAACAATTTCTATCGGTTCGCACTTGATGGGTTGAAATACATCCCGTTACCCGTTTGGGATCTCCGGATGGCGTTTCGCAGTCGTTTCGGCATGGCGGAAGGCTACTCGGGAGACTCCGTGCCCCTGACGGAACTCTTTTTTGTCGGTGGCATCAATACGATGCGCGGATTTCAATATGGGCGAGCCGGTCCCGTGACCCCATCCGGAACGTTGGCGGGCGGGAATAAACAGTTGATTTTTAATTCCGAGTTGATTTTTCCCGTCCTTCCTGCTGCGAAATTGAATGGGGTGCTCTTTTTCGATTACGGGAAAGGCTTTGCCGAAGACGAAGGCTTGGATTTCCAGTTGCGAGCGGCGACGGGATTAGAGGTACGGTGGATCTCGCCGTTTGGTCCTTTACGCGCGGCGTGGGGGCTCAAACTGGATCGTGAGCCCCAGGAGCAAGAGAGCGTCTTTGAGTTTTCCGTTGGGAACGTATTTTAAAGGGACAATTATGACGAGAATGAGCCACTCGAAGGAGGTATCGTTCCCTGGAGGCGTTCTCCTGGCAGGCATGTCCCTCATGTTGTCCGCGGCGACGGGATGCGCGACTTCCGCTTCTGAAACGTCCGGAATTTCCCGAACGGAACGCCCGGTGTCGTCCGGTATTGCTATCGGTGTGGTGGATCCGCAATGGTTGTTGAAAGAATCAAAACTCGGACGTCAGGTCAATGAGACTCTCAACCAGTTTATGAAGGATCGGCAGGCGTTGCTCGAACTTGAACAGCAGGAACTGCGGAATTTGGAAAATGAACTATTGCGTCAAGGCAGCGTCTTAAGTCCCGCAGCCAAGCAACAAAAGGAAGAGCAATTGCGCCAACGGATGTTGGCTTACCAGCAAAAAGCCGGTAATATGACACGGGAGTTCCAGGCTAGACAGGCCGAGTTGCTGGGCGAATTTCGTGACCAGGTCGATTTGGTGGTCAAACAAATTGCTCAACAACAGGGGTTGGTTTTAGTCGTGGAAAAAGGGAAGAATACTCCAACACGGTATTATGATTCGAGCATGGATTTTTCGTCCGACGTGTTGGAAATCTTGGATCAGACCACGTTCCGCTGAGGAACAACGCGGCATGTGTCACAGCGTCGACGCCGTGTGACGGACGGTTTGTGTTTGAGCGCGCGTAGTAGACTGGGAGCGATCAGATGGCTGAGTCAGAGACCGTCATGGATATCGTTGAGGTGCAATCCATCCTTCCTCACCGTTACCCGTTTCTGCTCGTGGATCGAGTGGTGGAGTTTGAAGCCGGTCGACGGGCGGTCGGGCTGAAAAACGTCACGATCAACGACCCCTACTTTCAAGGCCATTTCCCCGGGCGTCCCGTCTTTCCCGGTGTTTTAATTGTAGAAGCGCTTGCCCAATTGGGTGGAGTGTTGGCCATTCGATCGTCATCCGTTGAGGGTGCCCCGATCGTGTACCTGACGGGAATCGACAAGGTAAAGTTTCGCAAACCCGTGATTCCCGGGGATCAGATACGGTTGGAAGTCGAAGTGATCAAACGCCGGTCACCGTTTTGGAAGATGCAAGGGAAAGCCTTTGTGGGGTCGGATCTGGTTTGTGAGGCTGAATCAACGGCGATGATGCGGTCGGAAGATGCAGACTCCACGAATGCCTGGACGGAGCAGTCAAACCTTCCAGGATAATGATGTCGAGTCGGTCAATTCATCCCACGGCTATCGTGCATCAGAAATCCGAACTCGATGAGGACGTGATTGTGGGTCCTTTTTGTGTGATCGGCGAACACGTGAAAGTCGGTCTGGGCACTGAACTGTGTGCGTACGTGTGTATAGAGGGCCATACGGAAATCGGACAACGGTGTAAAATTTTTCCCTATGCTTCGATAGGGGCTCCGCCCCAGCACCTTCAGTATCATGATGAGCCGACGCGCGTAATCATCGGCGATGAAAATATCTTACGGGAGTACGTCACGATTCACCGCGGGACGGCATTTGGCGGAGGTGTCACGACGATCGGCCGGCATAATTTTTTGATGGCCTACGTGCACGTTGCGCACGATTGTCACATCGGCGATCATGTCGTCATGGCCAATGCCGCGACGCTTGCCGGGCATATTTCGGTCGGGAACTACGCGGTCATCGGTGGGTTGGTCGGCGTCCATCAATACGTGCGGATCGGGGATTATGCCATGATCGGCGGGTGTTCCGCCGTCGCAAGGGACGTGCCTCCGTTCATGCGTGCGGTCGGAAACCGGGCCAATCTTTATGGGATCAACGCCGTCGGGCTTCGTCGGGGAGGGTTTTCCGCCCAGCGTATCCGCACATTGAAACAAGCCTACAGCTTGCTGTTCCGAAAAAATCAGCGCATGGCCGATTCCATCAAACTGGCGCGCCATCAATTCCAGGATAGTCCTGACGTCCTGGTCCTGCTGACGTTTTTGGAAACCTCGATTCGTGGGATGTGTCGTTCTGCGCGAAAAGGTCAAAGCGATCAGGAAGAATTTTAGGTGACCCCACACGCGGTGACTCGAGAATTGTCGTCGTCAGCTTTGCCGCTTCCTCCCACTGGTGCATGGATAGGCCTTATCGCAGGCAACGGTCGGTTCCCCATCATCTTTGCCGAAAACGCCAGAAAACTCGGGTTTCGAGTATCGGCTGTCGCCCATCACGGTGAAACGGCTCCCGAATTGGAGCAGGTGGTCGACCGGATGCATTGGGTGCGTATTGGTCAATTCGGGAAGGTCATTCGAGCTCTCAAATGTGACGGGGTCGAGCAAGCCGTGATGCTGGGGGGGATGAAAAAAACGCATCTCTTTTCCGGTGTTCGTCCGGATTTCCGGGCCATGGCGTTTTTTGCCAAACTGAAGTCATGGAAGGATGATCATATTCTCAGGGCCATTGCCGACGACCTGGAAGACGAAGGAATTACCATTCGAGAGTCCACGTTCGGGCTTTCCAATCTGGTCGTTCCGGAAGGAACGTTGACCCGGAGGGGACTGTCCAAAAAGGAACGGGAGGACGTATCCTGCGGATGGAGTATTGCGAAAGAAATTGGCCGAATGGACATTGGTCAATGCGTGGTAGTCAAAGATCGTGTGGTCGTCGCGGTTGAAGTGGTCGAAGGCACGGATGAGACCATCCGGCGTGGTGGTCGATTGGCTCGGAGTGGGGCCGTCGTCGTCAAGTGTTGCAAGCCCCAGCAGGATTTGCGCTTTGACTTGCCTGTGGTCGGTCCCCAAACCATCGACGTGATGGATGAAGCCAAGGCTTCGGTGCTGGCACTGGAGGCCCACAAGACCATTATGCTTGATCGAGAAGAGATGCTGGAAAAAGCTCGTCAAGCCGGCATCGCAGTTATTGGTGTTCCGGCATAATTGGGGGATGTACTATTGCGCAACGGGCCACTCGGATTTTTGCAGTCGCCATGCCTTTCAACTTTCTGTTGAAGTTGGGACTTAAGCCGGACATGTCGGGTTACGCTGGGCCAACCCGACATGCCCCGACTGTTGAAAGAAGTCTCCACGCGACCAGGTTGTCATCCTGAGCCAAGCGAAGGATTTGCTTTTCCAGGCGTTCGGTTGTTGAGGGAGAGATTCTTCGCTTCGTTCAGAATGACCGCTTATTGCTATTTTCATGCCAAGAGGAGATATGGAAGTCATCAAGGCCGGCGTCATCGGCGTGGGACATCTTGGGCAACATCATGCCCGTATCTATTCCGAATTACCCCAGACCCGTTTGGTGGGTGTGGTTGATCTTGACCGGACCCGGCGCACCGAAATCGGCAATCGTTTTGGTGTGGCCCATTTTGAGGATTGCCGGAGTCTGTTGGGTCAGGTCGACGCGGTGAGCGTTGCAGTGCCGACCCGACGGCACCGGGAAGTCGTGTTGGACTGCCTTGAAGCCGGCGTGCACGTCCTGGTTGAAAAGCCCATTGCCGCCACGCCTGAGGAAGGACGGCAGATGGTCCGCCGTGCAAAACAGAACGGGTTGGTTCTGCACGTGGGTCACGTTGAGCGGTTCAATCCCGTCAGGGATCTGGTCAAGGATCGTATCTCGAATCCCAGGTTTATCGAATGCCACCGGCTCGCCCCCTTTCAACCACGGGGAACGGACGTCGATGTGGTGCTGGATCTGATGATTCACGACGTCGATTTGATTTTGTCTTTCGGCTTGGGCCAGGTCAACACGGTGGAGGCCGTGGGGATCGCCGTTCTTTCCCCGCAGGTCGATTTTGCCCATGCCCGGGTCGAATTCGACAAAGGGTGCGTCGTCAATTTTACGGCCAGCCGAATGTCGACCGGCCGTTTGCGAAAAATGCGACTCTTTCAGGAACGCCTCTATCTTTCCGTTGACTTTCTCTCTCGCCAGGGCATCGTGTATCGACAAACGGAACCGGCGACCGTTGAAGCATTCGTGCAGGAGGAAGCGATCCAGGCAGGGGATGAAGAACCGCTTAAACGGGAATTGCAGGCCTTTGTGCAAGCCATGCAGACTGGTGCTCCTGGCGGGGTCTCCGGTGAGGAGGGCGTGGCCGCCCTGGAACTGGTCCATGCGATCATTCATTCCATTCGTGGAACGACGCATCCGCTGACCGGGGTATCAAAGGTCACGCCCTAGAGGAGGGTATGGCTGGTCTGTCAATCATGATCGTCACCGGTGAGGCGTCGGGTGACCTTCATGGTGCAGACTTGGCAAAAGCCTTAAAAGAACTTCAGCCTGAGATCAGGCTCGTTGGGGTAGGCGGACAGCACATGCGGGCCGCAGGAGTGGAATTGGTGCAAGACTTACATCGCCTGGACGTCGTCGGTGTGCCGGGACCGGTCATGATTTGGAAAGGACTGGCCAACCTCTTGACCTTGAAACGATTTTTCAGACGGGAGTCCTTGGACGGCGTGGTCTTTGTGGATAATCCGTCCATGAACCTTCGATTAGCCAGGATCGCGGCCAAGCTCGGCCATCGCGTGATCTACTATATAGCTCCGCAGATTTGGGCCTGGGGGCGACACCGGATCAATTTGATCAGGCGCGTGGTACGCCGGATGATCGTGATTCTACCCTTTGAGGAGCCGATATTTCGCCAAGCCGACGTACCCTGTAGTTTCGTGGGACATCCCTTACTCGACCAGGTGGCACAACGCGATGATGCGGCCCGTTTACGACAGCAATTGGGTCTTCCGGCTCAAGGCTTAATGCTGGGAGTGTTTCCCGGGAGTCGCCATTCCGAAATCCAGTCGCTGCTGCCGGCCATGATGGAGGCGGCGAGGCGAATCAGGGAATCGTTTCCCGACCTTCATTGCGTCATCGGACAAGCCCCCACGGTAGCTGGGGAGTGGGTCAACGAGGTGGTTGCTCGGAAGACGCTTCCCGTGACCGTGGTGCCCAATCGACCAACCGAGGTCATGGCAGCCGCGGATTTACTGTTGGTGGCTTCGGGGACGGCCACCTTGCAGGCTGCGCTGGTGGGCACACCCATGATCCTTGCGTATCGTGTTTCCCGGTTGACCTACCTTCTTGCAAGAATGCTCATAACCGTCGAACACGTGGGTTTGGTGAACCTGGTCGCCGGGCGCGGCATTGTTCCGGAATTATTGCAATCGGAGATGACGGCGGAACGATTGAGCGAGGAGGCGCTTCGCCTTCTGAAGGATCGAACGCGGTATGACCAAATGCGGGAAGCGTTGGGCGACATTCGCGCCCGGCTTGGATCTCCTGGGGCTTCTCTTAGAGCGGCGGAGGTCGTGTTGGCCGAATGTCAGGCATGACCGCTTTTCTCAGACTCTTGTTTTACGTGCATGCGTACCGGGTCCGGTTGGTCGCGGCTTGCGTGTGTGCGGCGGGCGTGGCGGGCATGTCAGGATTGTATGCTTGGCTGGTGCAACCGGTCCTGGACGAAATTTTTATTGCCAAGGATCAACTGCTCCTTATGGTTTTGCCCCTGGTGATTCTCGGTGCGGCCGCGTTGAAAGGGGTCTTCTCGTATGGCCAAGCCTATCTGATGAGTTACGTGGGTCATCGCGTGGTGGCCGAAATCCGGCAGAAATTGTTTGGGCACTTTCTCCGCCTTCCCCTGACGTTTCATCATAAACATTCCAGCGGTCGTCTGGTCGCGCGGGTCATCAACGATGTCAATGAAATGGCCAATGCCATTCCCAATGTGATTAAAGATTTGCTTCAACAGGGACTGACCTGCCTGGCGTTGACCGGCGTGGCCTTTTACCAGAATTGGAAGTTGGCCACGGCGTTGATCCTGGTGATGCCGGTCTCAACCTACGCCATCGTCAAGATCGGTAAGCGGTTGCGAAAGTTGGCCGCCAGGGGGCAGGAATCGATGGGGGATATGGCCTCGACGCTGAAAGAAGCCTTTGCCGGCATTCGCATGGTCAAAGCGTACGGGGGTGAACCCATTGAACAACAACGGTTTTCCAGAGGGAATGCCGCATATTTGCGGGCAGTGATGAAGTCGGCACAACTGGCGGCGCTGAGTTCGCCGCTGTTGGAAGTGATCGGGATAAGCGGAATTGCCTTTATTGTGTGGTACGGGGGGCTCTTGGTCATTGATGGACAAATGAAACCGGGAGAATTTTTTTCCTTTTTGGCGGCCATGTTTTTGGCATATAGGCCGGTAAAGAGACTTGCCGGCGCCAATGTGCTGATTCAACAGGCGATCGCTGCGGCGAATCGAGTCTTTGAAATGCTGGATCGGGATCACGAATTCATTCATGATCACGGACGCGTGGAATTGCCGGCCATCTCGCGGTCCCTGGAGTTTCGTGACGTGAGCTTTTATTATGAAGGGAGTGACGAAGCGGCAATCGAGCACGTTCACCTCACCGTCGAGTTCGGCGAAGTGGTGGCGTTGGTCGGGAAAAGCGGGAGCGGCAAATCCACCTTGATGAGTTTGGTCCCGAGGTTGCATGATCACTCAGAAGGCCGCATTCTGATTGACGGACGGGATATCAGGGACGTGACGTTGACCTCCTTGCGGGCACAGATGGCCATCGTCTCTCAGGAGACGGTTCTGTTTGATGATACCGTACGGGCCAACATTGCGTACGGTCGCTCGGAAGCGTCCGAGGAAGAAATCATCCAGGCAGCACGGGCGGCGCATGCGTGGGAATTTATTGAAGAATTACCCGAGGGCTTGAATACGCTGATAGGAGAAAACGGCGTCAACCTTTCCGGCGGGCAACGTCAACGGTTGGCCATCGCCCGCGCGATGTTGCGGAATCCCTCTCTGCTCATTCTCGATGAGGCCACCTCCGCCTTGGATACCGAATCCGAACGAAACGTCCAGGCTGCCCTGGCTGAATTGATGAAAAACCGGACGACGCTTGTCATTGCGCACCGCCTCTCGACCGTTCAACACGCGGACCGCATTATCGTTCTGGATGAAGGGCGCATTGTGGAAGAGGGTATCCATCATGAATTGCTTCGTCGAAACGGGGTGTACACGCGACTCTATCAAACCCAATTCCACGACGTTCCCGAGGCGCCCACGTTGCGGTAGTCAGGGAAGGCCAACAGCTTTTATGATAAATCGGTTGAAATTGAGCATCCTGTCGTTTCTCGGCGTGGTAACGATTCGTCTTCTTGGCAAGTCAATGTCCTTGCAGTCCTATCGATTCGAGCCGGTCGATCATGTTTATCAGGACGGTCGCAATATTATCCTGGCATTCTGGCACGGGCAACAGTTGATGATTCCGTTGGGCTATCGTGGCCCTCACCCCGAGATTCTGATCAGCCGGCATCGGGACGGGGAACTCATTTATCGAATCGTCAAACGATTTGGGTTCGGAGCCGTCCGTGGATCAACGACAAGGGGTGGGCCAAAGGCATTGCGTCAACTCATTCGCCTTGGCCGGCAGGGCGTTGATCTTGTTATTACGCCCGATGGTCCCAAAGGGCCCAGGCATTGCGTGCAACAGGGGGTCGTTGCCCTCGCCAAATTCACCGGTCTCCCTATTGTTCCTCTGGCGTTTGCGTGCTCAAAAAAAAAGTCTTTTCCAGTTGGGATCGATTTATAGTCCCGTATCCGTTTTCCCGTGGAATCTTTCTGTGGGGCGACCCGATTTGGGTTGACCGTGATGCCGATGCTGCTACCATGGAACGAATACGGGTGGAGTTGGAAACCACTCTCTCCTCACTGTCATCAGAAGCGGAAGCGATGTGTTATGATTCGGGTGAATAGCCGTCCGTTGCTCCGACCGATTTCATACTTCCCGCTTCCGCAGGAATGACACATTGAGGGGATTCGTACTGAAATGTGGTACGGCATTTATAATGTGCTCCTTATCCTCAGTTTTCCATTCATTCTTTGCGCGTTGTTGCTCAAAAAACGGTGTCGATCCGGCCTGTTACAACGGATAGGATGGGTTGTGCCTCGGGGGTGGGGCTCTCAGGATAAAGTTCTTTGGATTCATGCCGTGTCATTGGGAGAAATTTCCGCCATCGTGCCGTTTGTGACGACGCTCCATCACCGATATCCCGCGGTCAAGATCATCGTGTCGACCATTACGGAAACCGGCCAGGAAGCCGTGCGACAACGATTGGCTGGCATCGCGACACATTGTTTTTTGCCCTTGGATTATCCTTGGATCGTCAACCGGTTCATTGCATCCCTGAATCCGATTGGGTTTTTAGTCGTTGAAACCGAGCTTTGGCCGAACCTGTTACGGGCTCTCTCCCGCCGGGGAATCCCTTCCGTTATTATAAACGGGCGCTTGTCGTCCCGTTCCTTTCTCCGCTACCAGTGGATCAGGCCATTCATGCGGCAGATTCTTTCGGCCGTTTCCTTGGGGCTTCTGCAAACCGGACGGGATGAACGACGATTCATCGAGTTGGGGGCTTTGCCGGGCCGGATGCACCGTACGGGGAACATGAAATTCGATCTGACGATGAACGGAGGTTTCGTGTCCCAATCATCGATTGAGCGTTCGGCATTCGGGGTGTCGGAAGACGAACTGCTGCTGGTGGCGGGGAGTACTCATCCCACGGAGGAAGAAATCCTTTTGGAGAGTTACCGCGACTTGATCCGTTCATTCCCCAACGCGGTCCTGCTGTTGGCTCCACGACATATCGAACGAAGCGACGTTCTGACCCGGACAATCGAGGCGTTCGGGTTTCCCGTGGTGAGACGAAGCCAGTTGCGTGAAGAGGGTCAGCAGAAACCCGGGGGACCCCGGATCATCCTTCTGGATACCCGCGGAGAATTGGCTCAAGTGTACGGTCTGGCGTTTATGACGTTCGTCGGCGGGACACTGGTTCCCGTCGGAGGGCATAATCTCCTGGAACCGCCGGCTTGGGGAAAGCCGGTGTGTTTCGGCCCGTATACGGATCACTGCCAGGAAATTGCTGAGTTGTTGATTGAATCCGGAGGCGGTATCCGAGTCCGGAATGGGCAGGAATTGACCGAAGCATTTGTGAAGGGAATGCAAAATCAGGATTGGGTGGCTCGTGTAGGGCTGAATGCGGGGAAGACCATCGACGACAATCAAGGGGTGGTCGAGAGAAATTTGAATATGGTCGAACAACTCTTCGGCTTTCGTGAGCCACGTCCTTCCTTTCTTCTCGAAAGAGAGACGGGTGTGCATTCATGAACCCATGATGAATGGATGGAAGTCGCTGCTAGCCGGCCCGTATCAATTCGCAACGTGTTTTCGGACGTGGCTGTATGAACGAGGATGGTTGAGGCGACGCCGGTTGCCCTGTCCGGTCGTCAGTGTGGGGAACCTCACGGCTGGCGGAACGGGGAAAACACCCATGGCCATGTGGGTGGCTGAAAAGCTGTTGGAACAAGGGAAAAAGCCAGCCATCTTGAGCCGGGGGTACCGTCGCAATAGTCAACGGGAATTTTTGCTGGTATCCGATGGAACGTCGATTCTTGCCGGACCCCATGAGGCGGGCGATGAACCCTATCTGATGGCGACACGGTGTCGGGGTGTTGTCGTAGCCGTCGGGGTCGACCGGTATGCATTGGGCCGTTGGGTGTTGAGCCGAATGTCCGTCGACTGTTTCGTTCTGGATGACGGGTTTCAACATTTGGGCCTCGACCGTGAGGTGAACCTGTTGTTGGTGGATAGTTCCGATCCCGCAGGAATGAGAGAATTGTTGCCCGTGGGGAGACTCCGGGAACCGCTCGGTGAAGCCAGAAGAGCGTCGGATATCATTCTGACGCGGGTTGAGAATGAGTCAATGATTCCCAACGTATTGGAACCCATTGAGACAGCCATGGGTTCCAGCATCTATCCCATCACCACGAGATTCACAGTCAAAGAATTGGTCGGCGCCTCGGAAATCATGCCGCTTTCCGACGCCTGCGGGAAAAAGGTGCTCATCTTCAGCGGCATCGGCAACCCGAACCAGTTCAACCGGACGGTGAAAGCGCTCGGCATGCAGGTGGTGGATGAACTTGTTTTTCGGGATCATGAAGCGTATGTCCATTCCAGAGTCGAAGGTATTTATCGACGTATTGAGCAGAGCAACCCGGACTTGGTGCTCACGACGGAAAAAGATCTGATAAAAGTGCAATCGAGTTGGTCGGTTCCCACGCCTCTTTTTGCCGTTTTTCTCGAATTGGAGTTTTTGGATGGGCAGCGTCGATTGGAAAAAGCATTATCGGCTTTGTAACAAAAGAGAAGATGGGGGGAAACAAAGACCCTGGATCCTCGATTACAAACGTCGAGGACAAACGTCGAGGACAAACGTCGAGGACAGGCGTCGGGAATGACAGAAGGGTCGGAGATCGTAGGTCGGGTTAGCGTAGCGTAACCCGACAGCGGAGCTAAATCGAATGTTTCAGGAAACCATGGCCGTGAAAGCGCTCAAGATCCCACCGGACAGGATAAAGAAAATTCTGGTTCGCGGGCCGAATTGGGTGGGTGACGCGGTAATGTGTGTCCCGGCCTTGGATACGGTCCGTCGAGCGTTTCCCGATTCGGAAATTGCCCTCTTGGTTCGTTCCACGGTGGGCGAATTATTCGTGGGGCATCCCGGTGTGGATCGTGTTGTCGTCTATGAGCATCGGGGCATGCACGCCGGCTGGCGCGGAAAGTTCAGACTGGCCGCGAGTCTTCGCCGGGAACAATACGATCTGGTTTTGCTTTTTCAAAATGCCTTTGAAGCCGCATTGTTGAGCGTACTTGCCGGCATTCGTCTGCGATACGGGTATGCCACGGATGGTCGGAGGTTGTTGCTCACACACCCCGTCGCTCCCCCGGATGGAACGCGTACGGTACATCAGGTGCACTATTATATGGACATGCTGAAGCCTCTTGTGCAAGAAGCTTCCACCTCGAAGCCAGTACTCCACGTATCTCCCGAAGAACAGGTGCGAGCGGCGTGCTTACTGCAAGAGGGTGGCATTCAGACTTCGGAGGTCGTTATTGGGCTGAACCCGGGCTCCGTTTATGGTGGGGCGAAGCGTTGGTTGCCGGAACGGTTTGCCGTAGTGGCTGATCGGTTGATTGACGAGTTACGGCAACAGGATACCCATTCCGTCCGATGTCTGATCCTCGGAGGGCCGGGAGAGGAAGAATTGGGTGAGGCCATTGCACAGCGGATGGATGCAAATCCACTGGTCCTTTCGGGAAGAACCTCATTGGGCGAGTTGAAAGCCGTTATTAAGCGATGCCATCTTTTTGTGACGAATGATACGGGCCCGATGTACGTAGCCAAGGCCCTGGGCGTTCCCGTTGTGGCGATTTTCGGGCCGACCGATCCCGTGGCCACGGTGCCTTATAATGCCCTGCATACGATTGTCAGAAATCCCATCAACTGTTCACCCTGTTTCCTTCGCGAATGTCCCATTGACCATCGCTGCATGACTTCAATTTCCACCGAGCAGGTGTTTCAAGCCGCAAAGGGGATCCTCGCAAAACGGATGGTGTCCTGAGCGGAGCTGCGTGAGACCATGAATGAATCTCCGACGGTGATGGGAAAACAGGCGGCCGTGTTCGTGGACCGTGACGGGACGTTGAATCGCGATGTCGATTATCTCTCGTCTCCCGATCAATTTGAATTGTTCCCCGACGTTGCAGCGTCGGTTCGACGATTGAACCTGGCAGGGCTGAAAGTCATTGTGGTAACGAATCAATCCGGAATAGCACGCGGCTATTTTTTGCTTGCGGACCTGCACTCTATCCACCGGAAATTGCAGGACTGCCTCGCCCAATCAAGGGCGTGGCTGGATGACGTGCTGTTTTGCCCACATCATCCCGATGACGGATGCTGGTGTCGAAAACCGAATCCTGGAATGATCGAACAAGCCCTGGCGCGGTATCCGATCGATGTGTCGAAGAGCTACATCGTAGGTGACAGGCATATCGATATCGAACTGGCTCATCGGGTAGGGGCCAAGAGTGTCTTGGTCATGACGGGGACCAACAGTGACGATTCGTTAGCGATCTGTCAAAACAAAAAATTGTCGGTCGCTTTCATCGCTCCGAGTTTCTCCGAAGCCGTCTCCTGGATCCTGCGTTAGGAAAGGGTTTGTTCCGCCGCTTCAGGCCCTCTCCCTTTGGGAGAGGGCCGAGGTGAGGAAGCAGGGGAGGGTTTGTAGCGGATTACATATAATACATGCTTGCGTTCCAACCCGAAAACCTTCTGATTATCAAGCCAAGTGCATTGGGTGACATCATTCAAGCCCTGCCGACTTTGAGTGCCTTGCGGTCGGTTTGTCCGCAGTCACGAATTTCCTGGCTGGTCAAATCGGAATGGGCGGAAGTACTGGAGGGACACCCGGACCTCTCTGAAGTCATCCCTGTGAACTTTTGTCTTCGTTCGTGGTGGGAGATCATCGCAAGGGTTCGCGAACGGGCGTTTGATTGTGTTGTTGATCTGCAAGGATTATTCCGGTCCGGTCTTATCGCCGGTCTGTCGGGAGCCAAAGTTCGGGTGGGGTTTGCGCAAGGACGGGAGGGAAGTCCGTGGTTTTACACCCATCGCGTTCACATATTGAATGAGGGTACAAAGCACTGGCGAATACTCGATGTTCATATGGTGGACCGGTATCTCGAAATCGCCAAGGTGTTTGGCGCCTCCATGGAACATCCACAATTCCGACTGCCCAGATCGGAGAAAGATCGGACGGTAGTCGATCAGTTGTTCGCAGAAGCCGGGGTGGAATCTCGGGATCGACTCATCGCGATTGCCCCGATCTCCGGACAAATGGCTAAAAATTGGCCCTTGGAACGGTTTATTCAGGTGGCCGTATCTTTGGCAAAGCAAAATAATGTGAAAATCGTTCTAATCGGATCATCGAACGACCACGCAATTAGCCAGAGATTTTCCCAGGCGCTTGGCTCCGTGTTAGTCAATCTGGTTGGGCAGACGAGGATCCGCCAATTAAGCCTGGTCTTTGATAAAGTTCATCTGTGCATCGGAAATGATTCAGGTCCGATTCACGTGGCTGCGGCTTGTGGGGTCCCAGTGGTGGCATGTTACGGCCCCTCGAATCCCAAGGCGGCTGCTCCTTATGGTTCAGGCCATGTAAGTCTGGTCAGTCCGACAACCCCTTGTCATCCCTGCGGATCGTATCAATGTCGAAATCCACATTACCTGGAATGTCTGGAATCCATTTCAGTCGAGGAAGTGGTCAGCCATGCCGAAAGAATTTTAGCGCTTAACTCTCCTCTCACTTGACGAATGTACAGACCTGGGACATGGTAACACTTGGGACATGTACAGTTTATGATTTACCCTCAACCGAAATGGAGAGCAAACACGTAAGCTTCTCCGTCAATGAGACAGTTCTAAGGTAGAGTTTCTGACCTTTTCGACATGCCACGAAAAGGCTTCTTTAATTTTTCGGCCAATACTCATAAGAGAAGATCGGTGAATTCAGGCTCAGTTTTTGCGACTGTTCTTATTGGCATTAATGTAGTCACGCTAGTGTTCATGGCCCCGTTGAATAGTCTCATCCTAGCTCATCCCTATGAACCGGTCTGTATTTCGTGTCTTTTCACAGCATACGGATTTGGGATACTCGTCGTGGGCTTTTCCCTGTTTTTGGTGCATTGGTGGGCAGATGAAAAGGTTGCTTTACTTGTTCAAAAAATTCTGTCGATTGTGGCCCTCGTTTCTTTTTTGCACCTTATTCAAATTACTATGATTCCTTCTTCATCGAATACCCTGTATGTCATTGGTTGCGTCGTGGCGCTTGCTCCTGCTGTGATAGGGTTTTTACGAGGCAAGAAAAAAACGGTCATTCTTGTGCATCAGTTTTTTTTCGTTCTTTTCTTGTATGAAGCATTGAATTTCGGTCGGATCATTCTTCAAGCACACGAATTGGAAGCCAACATGGAGTCCACCCATAAGAGGGTGGAACAAGTTGCTTTGAGCGGGAATGGGCATCATGTATTTTGGATAATTTTCGACGAGTTTTCGCTTGTCCAGAGTCTGGAGGGCGATGAATTTGACGTCAGCGTTGTTCCCAATTTGGCAAAATTCTCCGAAACCAGTACGTGGTATCCGCATGCGCGAACTCTCTATTCAAAGACCAGCCAGGCCGTTTCAGCGTTGCTTTTGGCAAAAAAAGATGTCCTTCACTTTTCCCACCATTTCATAGATAACTTCGATTCCCAAAATTATCTTTCTTTCATGGCTCAAAACATGGAAGTATTCATCCTCGGATATTATTTGCCCTATTGCCATGCTTTTCAGCAGGTGGCTGAGAGGTGTCGGATTTATCTTGACAAAGGGTTTACCGATTATGGCCACTTGGCCAGGCATGTTTGGCATAGATCTGTCCCCGGGGAGTTACGCAATACCAAAATAGGAAGGAAGTTACGAAGCCTGATTCTCCCACAATCTGATCAACTCGCTCTTCAAGGACGCCCAATCACTCGTGCGCTCAGCATGGGCCAATCTTTCGATCATCCCACTTTCACCTATATTCATGAGGGCTTGCCTCATTACCCTTTTCAATTTGCAAGTAATGGTGATGTCAGGCAAATAGTATATGATGGTGGACCAAGTAAAGATTTGAGTCACGACGAACTTGAAGAATTGCAAAAGTTTTACAGAGAACAGTTGACATATGTAGACTCCTTGTTTGGAGAATTTGTTGACCAACTCAAGGCCAAAGAACTGTATGCACAATCATATATCGTGGTCATGAGCGACCATGGAACAAGTTTTGACCCGCAGAAACCTGGTCGCGTACTTGAGCATGAGCACGTGGCCCGTGTGCCCTTTTTGATCAAGTCACCCGGACAAACTCACGGTGTAGTGAATCGTCGGTTTATTGATACATCCGAGTTTTTTGGTGTTTTACTGAACAAGATGGAAAGAGTGAAACATCAGAGTCAGTTGCCACCCAAGTGATTGTGATTTATACAAGGAAGCAGACAGTGCGAAAAACGATCGGAGCCTTCCTCTTGGGAATAATTTTGATCGAGCCTGACTTTGCTCAGGCTTATATTGATCCGTCGGCCGGAGGTTTGTTGGTTCAAATATTACTGGGGGGCGTTGCTGGCATCGGAGTTTTGGTAAAATTGTATTGGGGAAAACTTACCAAGTATTTTTGTAAGGAACGGGATGATGACACCTGAGTTTTCCCCCGATTTCGTGCGGGTTGCGGGATCCTACCGTGACCCCGAGGGGTTTGTCTTTTATCAGGACAATCGCGTGTTTCGGGCACTCACAAAGGATGGATTGGCCTCGTACCATGATTTTCGCCAAAGTCCTTTGTGTGAATGGTTGGAGGAGGAAAAGTGGGTAACTCGAACGTGGGAAACTGATGATGCCGCGTCTGTGGGTGCCATTGCCGCGAAGTACCCGGAGATTACAGGAATCATTGAGCAAAGCCGAATTCCCTTCATTAGCTATCCCTATGAATGGTCCTTTGATATGTTGAAGGATGCAGCATTACACACTCTGGACCTTCTGCTTTGTAGTGGGAAATATGAGTTTATCTTAAAGGATGCTACCGCCTATAACATACAATTTTTGGGATGTCGTCCGATTTTCATTGATATTCTTTCAATCGCGAAATATGTTCCTGGCACACCATGGGCAGGCTATACACAGTTTTGCCAACAGTTTTTATTTCCCTTGGCTTTGACAGCTCATAGAAGCGTCCATTTTCAGCACTTTTTGAGAAGTTATCTTGAGGGAATTCCACTTCATGTGATGAAACCTCTTCTTGGAGGGTCAGGTTGGAGAAAAGCCGGTATGTTTAAACACGTTATTCTCCAATCTTTTTTCCAATCGGGGTTTCAGGCCGACAATCCGGCGCTGAAGTCGAATTTTCAATCACTGAAGTTTTCTCTGGATCACGTGAATGCCCTCGTTTGTGCCATGAAAAAAATCGTCACTCAACTACACCAAGGGTCTTCCCAACGTCACTGGGTCGGGTATTCTGATAATCGTTCCTATACAGCCTTGGAAGTTGAGGCTAAGCGAAGATTTGTGGAAAAACATTTGGAGAACGTACGGCCCAATTCCGTTTGGGATCTGGGATGCAATACAGGAGAATTTTCCTTGATTGCCCGAAAATATACTCCTCTGGTAGTTGCGGCAGATGCTGATCCGGAATCTGTAAATCACCTCTATCGGTACTGTCGACAAAACGGAATTTCGGAGATTTTGCCGATGGTCCTGGATGTCACGAACCCCTCACCCGGCTTAGGATGGAACAACCTCGCTCGGCAGGGTTTCCTGGACCGAGGCAAGCCGACGATGGTATTGATGTTGGCCCTTTTGCATCATCTCTGTGTCACACACAATGTGCCCTTTGAGTATATTTTTAATTTGCTGCTGATTGTTGAGGCTGAGTACGTCATTGTTGAGTTTGTGCCCAAATCTGATCCCATGGTGAAGAAGCTCCTTACCAACCGGGAGGATGTCTATCCGTGGTATAACCTGTTGGTCTTTGAGACTGAGGCCTTCAAACATTTTTCACTGGTAGATCGCCATGAACTTCCCACCGGTAAGCGCGTTTTGTATTGTCTGCAACGACACGGCCATTGATCCCCTAAGGTTCCTTCTCTGCGTTAAAGGTATCGCGCTTGAGGCCGAACGAACCAGGTTCAAGTGAAACCATTACGGATTCTTCGAACCGAATCATCGATGACGTTTGGAGGGAACGCTTACGGTTATTCTTGTCGCGCAGTTCCAAGTTACGGGGAAAGGCCACCAGCAGCCGGTCTACAACGCCTTCCATTTTGAGTAGTTTCTAGTCAATCCAGTGCTGTTTTGCCCATTGTGCAGAACGGCATACACGCCGCGGGGATAACTCAAAGTTTCCTTTTACTGCGTGTGAGGGTTTCAATGGTCCGTTGAATATCATGACCCGTGTTCTACGGGGCAGTACGGGTGGCCAGAAAAAGCTGAATGGATAAACAGGTTTTCTATGCTTGAAACTGGATACCCACTCGGAAGGCCACCAATTAACTCGATCTCCCACAACGTGGGCGACCCACCTTTGCTCGAGGGTAATGTCCTTCAGGATCTGTGGTGCCTTGCTCATCCTATCGACAACGAATTGCATTGAGTTTGCTTCAAATCTGAAAATCGAAGTATTCACACCAATTGGATAATCAAAGAGTTTTTTTAATAAGCGCTTATTGGGTGGGAGCCACTCGCTACAAACACAAAACTTGCCAGGCAAATATTCGAAAAAACAATCAATCGATCGGACGATAATGACATCCAGATCGAAGTATAGACATGGGCCCTCAAGATCGCCTATCCCACTCTGAAAAAGTCCCAGTTTTCGACCGTTTGTGAAGTGAGTTGCGGCTTCAAGATTTATTTCCGGTAACGGATAAACTTCTACCTCGGGGCGAATCCCCTGCGAATTGTCCGTAAAGCAGACGAATCTAAATGCGGCACGTAAGTTTCGTTGAACCCCTGCATACAAGCGATTGACATAGTGGGGCCCATAATGATCGCCCCATTTGATTGTGATGACGTTGACAGGCGCCATTTAAACACAAATCGAAGGTGATATTTTTTCGTCAATTAGAGAACGCAACTCAGTTTGGCAACAGGAATCGGGATTTCTCAGTATAACGAGAAATGTGTGCATGGGGGCAGACGATCGATGTTATTCCGGGAGTTCGTCAAATCTCCATCGGTTGTGTGCAATTAATGCCGAATGCCATTTTTGCATTCGAACTGCCGTATGACATCATGGTAAAGAGCAAGAATTTTTGGCACGACGGCATCAGCGATATAGCAGCTCTTATATAAAGTCAACGCGTGTTGTGCCCGATCTCGACAACTTCCCGGGTCCTCTATTGCTTTCCGTAGTCCATGAAAGAGTGCGGATTTTTCACCTTTGTCGACGAGTATTGCTGAATTATCATCAAGCACTTCCATCGGACCCTCAGAACGGGTCGCAATAATCGGAGTTCCCATTGCCATTGCTTCCAGGACAATGATTCCAAAAGGTTCTCTCAGAGACGGTAGTACGAAGAGGTCGGCATTTTTAATCAAATTTGGAATGTCGTTTCTGTGACCCAGAAACTGCACATTTTCGTTTAATCCCAATTCAGTTGACAGTGCCCTGAGCGAGTAGAATTCCGGGCCATTTCCAGCTATTTGCAGTGAAAAATTTATATTAATCGATTTCAACGCGGCCAGTGCTTCCAGCAAAATATTAAACCCCTTTTTTTTCACAAACCGTCCTGCTGCAAAAATCTTATCTATTCGAGGAGGTTTTGCAACTCTTGACACAGGTTTAAGTCGTGAAAAGTTGGGAATGACCGTAGTAAACTTATGATGGGGAATATCGCGATGGTATTCCGATTGCGTGGCCTGCGCTGTACATGGAACAATGCCATCCATTTTTCGGTAATACTTGCCGTTGAAATTGTTGTGCGTTTTGGCGATCAACGGCCACTTGCCGGTGTGTTTGATTCTTCCTGTGAGAAACGCCGCTCGGGCCAAATGTGCTTCGACAATATTCGGCTGAAATCGATTGAGTGCGGTTTTCATTTGAATCGTGGCAAATGGATCATACCACCCAAACTGGTTGTTGATCGCTACCACCTGAATATTTTTTATCGAGATTAATTCAGACTCTACGACGCTGTTTTTTCGGATTATGGATAGTACTGAATTGCCCCTTCCAGCGAGTTCCAAACAAAGATCTGCAAAATATCTTTGCACACCACCATAGTTTGGGTCGAGCATAACCTGTGCAATCTTCACCGGAAATCCTTGGCTAAGCGATGAACAACGATATTTTTCAGAATGGAATAGAGAAAGATTTTTATGATTGGCGGATGAAAGTTCCCTGTTGTGATACGACGTTGTTGGAAGCTATCGCATACATTCGAAAATCGTATATCACTCCATCCGTTTATGCAAAGATTGAGTGATTCTCATTGACCTTCCCTCCATAAAGCGGTCCACTTAGGAGTTGGGCTTCAACGAACTTCCCCGGTGCCGGATCTTCTCATCAGGATGGAGCCAATCCTACCGTTTTCCGGTGGAGACCGAGAATAAGCCCGTCTGGTCCGATGTCCGGGGACCACGAGGCTGAATGACCCAAATGATCTACGAGAGATTCGATTGCCTGGAGTGTTCTTATAGGACAACGGTATGGTTGACAATCGTTTTACGGAAAGGGGGAGAGTGGGGCATAGGTCATGGGGTAGGTGAACAACTCCTCGAACCAAGCGGTCATCTCATCCATGGGCAATGGCATCACATTCAACCGGACTTCCAGTTGATAGCGGTTTTCCGTTCCCATGATTCCAATAATGGCAGCGGCATCCGGATGACCAGATAGAACGGTTTGAGTTCGAAATTCTGACACGGTGGTGTACAGCCGGCCTCCCTTTCCCACAACGTCCAACAGGGCGGGAAGGTCCGTGAGGCAAGTATGCGCGGAGCAGCGGTAGACCGTGCGCACGTCAGGTTCGATAGCCTTGAACTCATTCAGGGCTTCCCGGGAAAAACCGGTCAAATAAATCCGAACCGTTGCCGTGGGCAGTCGATGCGTCGAAGCCAAACCACTGGCCGGCACGAGAAAGGCGAATGGGTCTGAAGAATTGAATTCGAATTGACACGGTCCGAATGCGTCCGGCCAGGAACAAAAAAACGGGACCTCTTCGTGTGCGTTGCGAAGCGTGACCCGGTCCTTTTGAATTGAGACGTCTATCGGCAGATCAAGCAGGTCAATCGCTTCATGGAAGGCCGCCTGTCGTTCCTCCAACCAGATTGGCCGTTGGTGGTGGGCATAGGGTTCACCCTGGGCAATAATCGCAGTCGTATGGAACCGAATCCTGATGAATGAGTGCGTATGCCGAAATCCAACCCAGAACATGGCAAGGGGCCGAAGTGTGGCCAGATGGCCGGAAAGATGCCACGGGTGGCTGACGGAGCAATAAGCGCTGACAGATTGGTAGCGTTGGAAAGTCGAATGGTAGCGGCCCGTCAGGAGAAAAAAGTCGTCCTTCCATTCATCGAGCACGTGAATCATGGTCACGTCCTCAAGGGGCCATTGATCGAGTCGTTGAATGGCCTCCGGCGATGGAACGGGCCATTCTTCGATGTAACAGATTCCTTCTTTTTCAGGATCGACGGGACGCAATCCTTTGGCTTGAAGTCGATCGAGCAGGTCGAGGACCTGTGGGAAACTTAAGGATTGACGGGATTCCCAGCGCTGTTCACGCATGAAACCCTTCCTGCGGGAAATGGAGAAGCGACTTGTGCTTCAGTCGGACTTGCATGCTTGGCGGTGAGGAAAAAGAAGCAAGCAGAGATTTATGAAGGGGGAATACCCCCTTCCAATCCCCATTCAAATCCTGCCATCCTGGGAGATGGGCGGAAAAATAGGGACAACTACTTGCCTGTGCTGTCTTGCGTGAAATGGCGGAGAGGGCGGGATTTGAACCCGCGGTAGGGGGTTAGCCTACGACGGTTTAGCAAACCGTTGCCTTCGGCCGCTCGGCCACCTCTCCGACATCACGTCATTGCCTGCTGCTAAGGCTTCTACGTTCGATCTCTCAACAACACGATTTACTCTAGGCGAAATTTCTGCAGAAGTCTAGTTTTAACAGTCCAGCAGGTTGGTTGGGGTCGCGTAACGTGACAGCCTTCCTTAGGCATGGCCCGACAACGGTCCCCCGCCTTCGTTTTCAGCTTGGGGCGGTGTGCCGGCTTCCAGTTGTTCGGCAAGGCCTTGCAGCTTTTTCACCTGTGGATGGTCGGGTGGAAGGGGATTCCCATATTCGTCCGTGAGTAATTCCTGCATGTCTTCGAGCATGGCCTCTAGTTCGGGGAATGAGACTTTCGGCAACTTTTTTTTACCCATGGGACGTTCCTCCGGTCTGCATGACATACAAATCATGGTCTCAAGAGCCACGGTTTGCTTCAAGGATTATATCAATTCACGGTAGGTCATTGTCGAGCCGGTGGAGAAAAAAAGAGTGACTTGACCCCGAGCCGCTGACCTTATGAGTTTTTGTCTTTCTTGAGAATGCCGTTGATCAGGGTGCGGAGATTGTCGATATCCAGATTCGGGACCTGCAGGTTTCCGTCAAGAACGACGGTGGGCGTATGCTTGACGTTAATGCGTTCACCCCAGGCTTTGCCTTTTTCCAAGGCCTTGTAAGGCTCGCCACTCGCCAGTCCGTCCTCGAAGGCTTTGCCGTCCAACCCGACCTCACGAATCAGCAGTGAGCGGATGCCTCGATCAAAAACATGAATCTTCTCTTTGTGGATCGTGTGGAATAAGACGTCCTTCATTTCGGAACCTTTTCCCATTGCTCTGGCCTGCTCATACATTTCAAAAGCCGTGGGAAGCTTCCCGCGAATCACGGGAAACCCCACCAACCGGACTTCCAGTCGTTCACCGAATTCTTTTTTCAGTTGTGAAGTCACGATCTTCTCGAAAAGGTGGCAATGAGGGCAATAAAAATCGGCAAATTCCAAAAGCAGGACTTTCCCTGGCGTATGAAGGGAACGTTCACCCTTTATCACCTGATAATCACCCGGCAATCGTTCCGCAGCCTGGATACCCGCGAATAGCAGAGGGAGGAACACGATCCCACACAAAAGAATGGTTCTTCCTTTTTGCAAGACGTTCATGTATCGCTCCTTTGCTGAATGCGAAGACCCGTTACGCTGTTGCTACGGTATCATGGGCGGTCTCGATAGGGCAAAACCGGTGGCGGCAAGCGTCGAGGATGACAGACAAGGGCGAAGGCAAAAGCAAAAACCCTGGATCCTCGATTAAAAATGTCGAGGATGACAGATTGGTACAATGTCCCCATTTTCATCTCTTGGGGTGCAGGCGCAAGCCTGCATGAAGGATTCCTGCGAAAGCAGGAATCCAGAGTCCGTACTCGATCGGGAATCGAGGATAAGCTTGGGAACGTCACTTGCCTTTGGTACAATGGCTGAATTGACGATTTTACGAAACAGGTAAGCAGGGGAGGTCAGGAGAGCATGAAGGTCATCAGTTTGGCGGATTTTCAGGGATTTTCCAGTGAAAAGATGAAAAAGCATAACGTGTTTGAAACGCCTCGATTCTTTTGCGACGTCTACTGTTTTGAACCGGATCAAGTGCAGAAAGGGCACGTTCATGCCCAAGAAGATAAGGTGTACGTGGTGTTGGAGGGGCAGGGGACCTTTCGTGTCGGCAATCAGGAACACGTCCTGGGATCCGGACAGGGGACGTTGGCCCCGGCCGGTGAAGAACACGCCGTCACCAATCATTCCGGAGCCAGACTGCGAGTGCTCGTCTTTATGGCTCCCAATCCTTCGTAATCGGTGGTTACGTTGTCCAGGGAAGAGATATGGAGAGACGATCGTCACGAAGGACAGGCAGAGATGACGCCATGCCGCCTTGTGAACGCCCTGCTAGTGGTCCAGCAGCGTCTCGGGAGAAGGAATCTGATTTAGTATCAGGGAACGGGTCTGATAAAGGCCGGGTATTCCGGCTCCGGTGGCATAAACCAGGCCTTTCTCTCGCGTGCCTAACGCCAAGCGTCCACGGGGCCGACCTTTTTGGTCAATGCCCGTAATCTCAATCGCAGGGGGCCTGAGACCGTATTGGTCCGGCCTGTCTTTCGTTTCACTGACGGACAGTTCCGCTGGAAGATCAACGAGACGGCTGACGAACAATTTGACTTGTTGCTGGTCGATCGGCTCCGCTTCTTTCCCTTCGAGATACCATTCCCCGTGCTGCTGGATCAGGGTGTACCGCGAGTCGTCGGTCTTGACGGTTAAGAGAGCGATCTCTCCCATTTGCATGCCGAACAAGCGTTTGTCTTGTAAGTGAAACGTTTCACTCGGCAGTTTCTGAAGCACGTGAGCCGGTATCCGATATATGGGGTCCATCGCGGACGTGATGGCGTACGCATCTTCGCCGGGTGCCACCGGTTCAAAGAACGCGACGTGATGGCCTCGTTTTTTTGTATGAACGGTAGCCGTCAACGACGGGATTCCGAGTTTTTTCAGGAGGGCTTCCTTCTCGGCCGGTGAATCGATGAATCCCGTTGCGGTCAAATCTTTGAGCGTCATGAGCAGGATGCCAACGGCGGTTTTATCGGCCGGGGCGTTCACCGGAGACGTGAAATCCCACCCGGGAACAGGACCATGGAAACCGGCTCCGCGTTGGAGTGTGATGTTTTGGCTCGGTGTCTGCAGTTGGATGCGTTCAACACGTGTCCGGTCGAAGAAGAGGATATCCTTCAGGCGAAAGGTCTTCAGGGATTTTGCCCGGAAGTCCTCAACCATGAGCGTGGTCAGCAGAATTTTTTGGTCCGATCCTCGTCGAGCATACAGGGTGGACGATAAGGGTCCCGTGTTACCCAGGGCCAATGACTCCATATACTCCTGTGTCGTCAGGTCGATGGTCACGTACGGGGATTTTAAACCGTATTGTTCAGCGGTCACTTTTTTCTCTGGCCCTTCTTCTTGAATGAAACGAGAGATTTTGCCGATTTCCAGGGCACGCAGAACGCTTTCAATCTCGCGGGCGTCACCCCGGGCTTCCACCGGTTCAACGATCTGCCAACGATTTCGTTCGTCACGATTCATCAGGATCCGTTCGGTTCGCGTGGTATATGCCAGACGCGTCACGTCCCGGTAATCGAAAGGCAGGAGTCGTTGTGCCTGGGTTTGTTGAATCGTGTCGTGTTCCATGGTCGGTACTTCGATGGTATAGACGTACACCCCAAGCCCTGCAAAAACGACTGCCAGGAGAAACGTGGTTCGATACGCCGCCATGGATGAACCGGATTGTTCAGAGGCGCCTTCGGCGTCGCCACACCGTCAGGCCGGACAAGAGCAAGAGGAACGGAACCGAGAAGACTTGTACGGCAAACAGCATGTGTTCCTGGGTGGGATTCGGAATGAATGGCGGAAACGGAGATTCCTTGGGATTGACTGAAATCAACGTTTCCTCATCAGCCAACCAGGCGATGGCATTGGACAAAAAATCAGTATTCCCCGGAAACTGCAGATAGGTGTTGCCGGCAAACGCCGAATTCCCGACGATCACCAGCACGGGTTGCACGACGGTTGACTCCGCGTTCGTGTTTTTTCGGCCCAATGCCCCGGCGAGCGTAAACGGGCCTTTCCTGTCGGACCCTTCTTCAAATTCCGGAGTGGTCCGGTCAAAGTTTGTTTCGGCCCAACTCTGTTCAGACGATTGTAAAAGAGATGTGAAGTTCAGATCGTCGCCCGGGGGTTGGTCAAACGACACTGGTTGCAGGACGGGAAGCAAAATCGGAGCGGTAAATCCTTTGGTAATGTGATGGTCGGTAAATCGACGGACGAGTAAGGCCGTTGGGCTGCCCTGGGCCACGCGATCCTCGGGATCGACAACGATCCCGGGTCCGAGCGTCAGCCCCCATTGGGAGATCCATTCTTCGAGACCACCCGAGGTTTGCGGATCGAGCAGCAGCAGGAGTCGTCCACCCCGGGCTACGAAGCTCGTGATGCGCTTCAATTCCTCCTGTTCGACCGTTTCCCGAGGTCCGGGAATAATGAGGACGGCGGTATCATCCAGCAGGGTCTGGTCTTTCGGGAAAGAGCCTCGTGCGATCCGGTATCCTTGTGCTTCGAGTTTTTTCCTGGCGAGTGATAACCCTCCACGTTCCTGGTCCGTGATCTGGCGTTCACCATGTCCTTCCAGGAAGACAAGGCGCTTGGATTGCTCTTTCGTTACGCGAATCAATGCACTTGTGAGGTTCGATTCACTGGGTTTGGGGACGTGGATGGTCTGTTCGCCGCTTTCAAAGACGGCGGTATCGATCCTGGAAATCTCATATTCGCGAGCCATGCCCGGTTCTTTTTCGGGATCGATATAGGTCACGGACATTCGCGGGCTTGCGTGCACGTATCCATCCAACAGGTCACGATACGTCCGAAACCCCGGACTTCGTTCATGAGCAAACACCAGGACCCGTACGTCGCTCTTGAGTTGTCCGAGCACTTGCAGGGTTTGTGGGGCCAAAGAAAAGTGTTGCGTTTCGGACAAGTCCCACCGTCCGCCGTGCCGGATAACCAGAAAATTGATGATGGTCAGGATGCCGGCCATGAGGAGAATGGCCAGGATGCCGTTCAATCCGAGTCGCGTTGCCCGGGAGCCGGAAAAGGTTTTGAGTCGTGTCCAGTTCCCTGCGAAATAGATTATGAGACACAGTAACGCGATCCCTTCCAACAGGAAGATCGTACTTGGCCGATTGGTGTCGGTTTGGGAAAGGATCAGCCCTCCCAACCCCAATCCGACTCCCAACAGGCCCAGAACGGGTAACAGGTGCTTTATGACCATCGGTGCGAATCAACGATTCGATGCGCAATGAACAGCATCAGCACAATGCCTGACAGGTAATACACAATGTCTTTCGCCTCCAGGAGACCGCGAACGAGCCGATCATAATGTTCGCTGAACGACAAATAGGAGAGGACGTTTCCGATCGTCGTGTCGCCCAATAATGAACCCAACCCCCCGAGTAACCAGATAAGCAGAATCATCCCGAAACTCAAAAAAGCCGCGACGACCTGATTCTCGGTCGTGGCGGAGGCCAGGAGGCCACAGGCCAGGAAAAACCCACCCTGCAACACCAGTGCCACGTACCCGGTCAGGATGGGATCCCAATGAAAGCTGCTGTACAAAGACAGGAGGATGGGCGTCAGGCTCGTCAGGGAGAGGAGCCCCAAATAGATCAAGAGCACACTGATGTATTTGGCCGAAATCAGTTCGTTAATCCCGACGGGCGAGGTGAGCAGGAGTTCGAACGTCTGCAATTTCCGTTCTTCCGCAAACAGCCGCATCGTCAGAATCGGGAGGAGAAACATGAGAACGAAATCCAAACTGTAAAACAGTGAACGGAAGATCAACTCGTTCAGGTTCAGTTGAGCGTAGGTGTTTTGAATTTGCAGGAATCGAACCGCTTGCTGACCTGCGTTCACCGTCATGAGGTGGGCGATGAAGCCGGAGATAAAAAGAAAGACCGCTCCGACGGCGTAAAAAACGGGTGAGATGAAAAAACACCGCAATTCTTTAGCGAGTATGGTCTGGAACGGGGTCATGCGGGCGGTTGCTCCCTCCGGCTTGATTGCCCACCTGAATCAAAGTGGTTGGGTTCACCCATCTCGACGTTTTCCTCCTGGCGGGTGAGTTGGAGAAAGATCTCTTCCAGGGAAAGGGAAAGGGGCTTGAGTTCGAGAAGTCCGTACCCCTGGCTCACGACAAATTGAGAGAGTGTCTCGCGGAGATCCTGCCCCGGTTGACAGTCGATGGTACAGGTATGGGGGTGGGTGGCTGGCAGGACGTTGAGCACGCCGGGAAGCGTTCTGAGCCGTTCCAGCCAATCAGGCAGGGGATGTTTGACGGTGAGGCTCATTTTCTCGGATTGCCGCAACTGGCCGGATAGCCGATCGGGCGAATCCTCGGCGACAATGCGACCCTGGTGAATAATCACAACGCGGTCACAGGTGGCCATGGCCTCGGGGAGAACATGGGTGCTGAGGATGATGGTATGTGAGCCGGCCAGACCTTTGATGAGCCCGCGCATCTCGATGATTTGTTTGGGATCGAGTCCGACGGTGGGCTCATCCAGAATCAGCACGGGCGGATCGTGGATCAGGGCCTGCGCCAGACCGACCCGCTGGCGATAGCCCCTGGAGAGATGACCGATCACGCGGTGATGCACGGAGCCCAATCCCATCTGGTCGATCACGCGGGACTTTTGTGAAGCCAGGTGTTGTGGCGCCAACCTTTTTAACCGACCCACGAACGTTAAATATTCATCAACGGTGAGCTCCGGGTAGAGAGGCGGGGTTTCGGGTAAGTAGCCGAGGTGCCGTTTGACTTCCATCGGTTGATCCAGACAATCAAATCCTGCAACTGTTGCCATGCCTTCATTTTGGGGCATAAAACAGGTTAAAATCCGCATGGTGGTGGTTTTTCCAGCTCCGTTCGGGCCCAGGAAAGCCAGGATTTCGCCCTTCTTGACGTGAAACGTCACGTCATCGAGGGCCGTGTGGTGTCCATAGTGTTTCGAGACGTGTTGTACGGTAATCATGAAGCCATCGAAGGGAAAGAACGGGGTATTTCCCGGAACAAACAGTTAACCAGGTTGAGTGTCGGGTACGAGGCACGGCAGGATAAAAGAGCATACTGACCGGACAAATGTTCGTCAAGGGGAACCAAGAACAAGCGAGCAAAATCCCCGATTTTTTTGTTGACAAGTTTGGAGAGATTATTTTCTAATGGAAAAGTCTACGAGTTTTGATAGAGACTTCAATTCTTCCGGTTATTATCCGTTCCCTTTTTCAGATAAGTGGAGTTAGATGAAAGACCTGTGGTGGCGTGGGGTCCTCTACCAATTTGCGTTGATGAAGAGAATGTGAGGAAAGGAGATTTCAGTATGGGAGCGGTCAGGAATTGTGTGACCTTTGTTTTTATCGGCACGTGGCTTCTGATGACGTTGGCGGCGTGTGAGACATCGAAACATGCCGAGATTATGAGCACGGAAGATTTACGTGCCCAGGCTCAAAAGGAGACCGCTCCAAGTGATCAGAGTGGCATTCCATTTGAGGGGGAATCCATTGACCAGGAGTCACTGGGCTTGTCAGAAACGTTCACCTTTACTCCGACCCCTCCTCCCAGTCCGGCATCTCCTCCCAGTATTGAGATCGAATCCAGTCCTGAGGTTCCTCTTCCTGCTCCGGCGCCGGTCCTTTCTGAAGGATATTCGGAACTCCCACGGGTGGAACGTAGCCCTGCATCGGACTACGTTCCCGACTCACCGCCTCAAGTTTTTCGTGATGCCCGTGTCAGTGAGTTTAGAGTGAGTTCCGTCGAGGAGCCTGCGCCGCCGGCACCCATGAGTGAGGTTGTAGAAGAGTCCGTGCCCGCTGAGGAGCCCATGGCCGAACCAGAGCCGGAGGTCGCCAAACTTGAGCCGGACGATTTCGTTCCTGAAGCGCCTGCTCAGGAGGAAAAGCGCGAGGCTCCAGTTCCGGTAAAGGATTCAGGCTTGGCCGATGTCTTTTTTGATTTTGATCAGTATGCAATTCGTCCTGATGCCGTGCCCGTGTTGGAGAACGATGCCGAACTTCTCAAGAGTACTTATAAGGATTCCAACGTGCTGATTGAAGGACATTGTGACGAACGTGGAACTGTAGAGTATAACTTGGAATTAGGGAAGCGTCGGGCTCAAGCCGTGAAAGACTATTTGGTTGATCTGGGGGTCGAAGAATCCAGAATTCGAATCGTCAGCTACGGGAAGGAAAAACCGTTTTGCACGGAATCCAAGCCGGGTTGCTGGCAAAAAAATCGACGCGGGCATTTTGTACATCAGTAGTTAGGGACCCGTTCCGGGTCACCCCGTTCATTCTTCCAACGTTGAAATGTCTCCGGGATCCTGCCCGAGTTCTTTGGCTTTCAGGACGCGGCGCATAATTTTTCCCGACCGGGTCTTGGGAAGCGAGGTCACTACTTCAATCTCCCGAGGAACCGCAATTTTGCCCAACTCCGTTTGGACGTGAGCCTTGAGTGTTTTGAGCAGTTCCGCGCTTTCGCTTTGCCCCTGTTTCAGGATGACGAACGCTTTGATCATCTCACCTGCGGTCTTATGCGGTTTGCCGATCACCGCCGCTTCGACCACCGCGTCGTGACTGACCAGTGCGCTTTCTACCTCCGCGGTACCGATACGATTACCTGCGACTTTTACGACGTCATCAGCCCGACCCATGAACCAGAAATAGCCGTCTTCATCTTTATGACAAACGTCGCCGGCGGTGTAACAGCCGGGAATGTTGTTCCAGTAACCCAGGTAACGATCAGGATCTTTGTGGATTGTCCGCATCATGGAGGGCCACGGTTTCTTAATGACCGCGAATCCTCCGCCAGTGCCGATACTCTTGCCGCTCTTATCCACGACGTCCGCCTCGATTCCTAAAAACGGGCGCGTGGCAGATCCTGGTTTGAGGGGGACGCAGGGGAGGGGAGTCACCAGAATCGATCCTGTTTCCGTTTGCCACCAGGTATCCATAATCGGTTTGTCTCCTCCGGTGACCCGGTGAAACCATTCCCAGGCTTCGGGGTTGATGGGCTCGCCCACTGAACCCAATACGCGCAGCGTGGAGAGATCATACTTCCTGGGCCAATCTTCACCGTACTTCATGAGGAGGCGGATGGCCGTTGGAGTGGTATAGAAAATCGACACCCCATATTTTTCGATGAGATCCCACCAGCGGCCCGGGTTGGGGTAGTCGGGTTTCCCTTCAGCCGTGAGGATGGTTGCACCATTCAGAAGCGGGCCGTACACGATGTAACTGTGCCCCGTGACCCAGCCGGGGTCGGCCACGCAGAAATACACGTCTTCGTCTTTCAAATCGAACACATACTTGGCGGTAATGTAGGTTCCGACCATATACCCACCGTGCACGTGGACCACGCCTTTGGGTTTGCCCGTAGTGCCCGAGGTGTAGAGAAAATAGAGTGGGGTCTCGGCGTCGAGATGCTCGGCTTCACAGATCGTTGACTGCCCGTCGAGCCAGTCATCCCAATCGAGTTCTTTTTTGGCATCCAGGTCGATGCCGGGGTTTTCCCGTCGTACCACAATCGTTTTCTCTATGGTCAGGCAGTTTGCAATTGCGGCATCCACCACCGTTTTGAGGGGGATCTGTTTACCTCGGTCATATCCATAGTCCGCCGTGATGACGAGCCGGGCTTCCGCATCGTTGATTCGGGATTCCAGTGCGGGAGCACTAAAGCCCGAATAGACCACGGAATGAATCAGCCCGAGACGCGCACAGGCCAGCATGGCCACGATCTGTTCAGGAATTTTCGGAAGGTAAATCGTGACGCGATCGCCCGTGTTCATGCCAAGGGCTTTGAGGGCATTTGAGCAGCGATTGACCTGGCGATACAATTCGGCATAGGTAAAGATCCGTTCTTCGTTATGCTCTCCCACCCAAATGACCGCGACCTTGTTTCTTCGCCACGAGTTCACGTGCCGGTCCAAACAGTTGTAAGCGATATTACAGCGTCCTCCCAAAAACCATTTCGCCCATGGGTAGTTCCACTCCAGCACCGTGTTCCACGGAGCGAACCATTCCAGTTCCTTGGCAATGCCGTCCCAAAATTTTTCAGGGTTGGCGATCGATTCCTTGTAGGCGGCTTCATAGTCCTTGATATATGCCTGTTCCAGCGTTTTGCCGGTCGGGTGGTACACGGTCGATGTTTTCAGCAGGGTTTCAATTTGTTCTGCCATGGATGAATCCTCTCAATGGTCAATCGTGGGAGGAAAACAGGTGAATGCACAAACGATGACAGGTGCATTATGCGTAGGTCTGAATGATGGTGCAAGATGCTTTCGTCAGGGACGTGCCGGCGGTTGATGCTCGGGCGAGAGTAAGTCCAATACGGTTTTGACCGGATTGAACGTCTGGCGTGGTACCTCGACAAACACGGAATGCCATTTGGCCATGCTCCCGTTCCATAAGCCGGGCAGTTCCAGGGCCTTCAACGTTCTGCCTTCGTAGGATTTTGTTGCAATAAATCCCGTATTGGGATCGACAAATTGATACAGGTTGAAGGGATTCTCCTGATAATCTCGAATGCCACAGACCATATCCGTCGGGTTGAAGTGGGTTGACGACGTGAAGACGTCTTGTTGCATTGGAGAATCGGGATCGACCTGTGAGGATTCCACGATTTGCAACGAGGTGGCGCCATTCTCGTGTTCTACCCAGAAAGGCCCGCCACCAGGATGGTTCACGTTGGGGACCATCCCGCAGACTCTGAGGGGCCGGTTCAACCATTTGAACAGCCATTGTGTTTTTTGTGAGTTGGTGCACGTGCTCCACTCATCGGGTAACGTCATCGCCAGTGTATGCCGGGCCCATTCCGTTATCCGTTCGAGGGTGGTAGACGACGTCGTGCCGGATTCGAGTTGAGTTAAAAAGGAGAACACCGTGTCTTGCAACCCGACGAGCAGCCCACCAAGCACCCTTTTATATTTGGAGGACGTTTCCTTCAGATGATCGTGCACGACATTGTCGATGTTTTTGATGAACACGACGTCGCAGTGGAGTTTGTGGAGATTCGAAAGCAACGCTCCATGGCCTGCAGGTCGGAACAAGAGATTGCCATGGGAATCACGGAAGGGGCGGTTGTCCACGTCAACGGCGATGGTATCCGTCGAGGGCGGTTGAACGGAACAGTCGATGAGCCACGTGACGGCAGGCTGGTCAAGCTTCAGTCGAGCTTGTTCGATATGTTGTCGAATAGCGCGTTGGTGATCCGGTGAAACCGTGAAATGAACGCGGGCGCGGCCTTTGTCGTCTTTGGCATAATCAACGGCTTCTACCAGATGTTCTTCGATCGGGGTTCGCGTCGTGTCGGTATAACGGTGGAATGTCATCAGTCCTTTGGGCAGCCTGGCATAGTTCAGCGAGTCCAGAAGGGCGTCGATGACGGGATGATACTGTTTCTCGTCGATTAACCGGTCGACTTGGCGCCCCTGACGCAGCAGGATGTTTTTCAGATCATGGTAAAAGGCAAATTTCGGAAGACCGGACAGAAATTGTTCCAGTTTGTGTTCCTCTGCTGTTGCAACCCCGCCGGATTCGCCGTGAAGACGAGCCGTTTCCAGGAACTTGAACATGCGCGTGCCGGCACCGGAAGCCGGCACAAATTTTGTGACACGGCCGGCGGCCCTGGCGCGTTCAAAGCGCCTTATCACGGCGGGCGAATCCAGTGAACTGAGGCGGAGAATCCCGTCGTCCAGCCGGCAAGGTCTTTTCAGCTTCGTAAAAGGAATCCCGCGTTGGAACGTCGCGAGTTGGTGCTCGATCGTTTGAAGGGAGATCCCTCGTTCATTGAGATGCCGGTGGTCCTGTGGGGTCAGGCTCGTTTCGATTTGTCGTGACACGCTGCTGGACTCCGGCTTTTGGTCCGGGTTGTCATCCTTTAACGTATCTCCTCCAGGGAAGAAGATTTCGGGCTAGTCCTGGGCTCCGCCCTGCAAATATCCGAGTCCGATTTTAATGGCGCGTCGCGTGATTTCACACCAACGGTTGGGTGGATATTCCTCCAGAATTTTTACGACTCGAGGGTCCTGGACGTCCAGTTCGGTCACCTTGAGTATCCCATCTTGAATTTTGACTTCTGCCACGGGTTTTTCTCCTTCCTTCTTCGGCCGACATGGCCGTCGGGTTACTTTTGGTTTTGTCGGGTTACGCTACGCCAACCCGACCTGCGGGGCTCATGCCCACTTCTGTCATTGGTATGAAAATAGCTAAGACACCCCCGAACTGTCATTCCTGCGAAAGCAGGAATCCAGAGTCCGTATCCCGGTGAACGAAGGGAAAAACAAAGACCCTGGATCCATCCCCGCAGGAGTAATCGGGAATCCAGCCTCTTTATCTTTGGACCTTTTCATGCAAACTTATACTACCCAAATAATTGATCGCATGCTACAATTCCGGAAATTTCCACGTAACGCGTCGAAAACCGCCCGTTTTTTCCGTTTCCCGCCAACCAGGTGTCGCAACACAGTGCTCGGACTGTCATGGAACAGTTAAATGCGTTGATTAACGAAGTCAATGCCTTTGCTTGGGGTCCGCCCATGCTCGGTATGTTGGGTGGAACCGGTGTGTTGTTGACCCTTGGCCTGGTTTTCATGCCGTGGCGAAAAGTGGGTTACGGCTTCAGGCTGCTATTCGAAAAAGGTGATCCAGGCGGTGAAGGGGAGGTCAAGCCCTTCAACGCACTCATGACGGCACTATCCGCTACCGTGGGGACCGGGAACATTGCCGGGGTTGCCACGGCCATTGCCCTCGGCGGACCAGGTGCGATTTTTTACATGTGGCTCATCGCGCTGTTTGGCATGGCCACCAAGTACGCTGAAGCCGTGTGTGCCGTGACCTATCGTGAAGTGGATGAAGCGGGTAAATACGTGGGTGGGCCGATGTATTACCTGCGTAACGGCGTGGGTGCTTTCGCCCCGGAGTTGGGCAAATGGTTGGGGCTGGCTTTTGCCGCGTTCGGTGCCGTGGCCGCGTTTGGTATCGGCAACGCGGTTCAGGTTAATTCAATGGGGGTTGTGCTGAAAGAGAGCTTCAGTGTTCCCAAATTCCTGACGGGAATCATCGTGGCCGCACTGGTGGGGTTTGTCATCATCGGCGGCATCAGAAGAATCGCCGAAGTGCCGGAAGCCATTGCCTTGATTTTCACGCACGCCTTTACTCCCGCGGCGGCGACGGGTGGCTTTGCCGGGGCGGCCGTGGCGGCGGCCATCCGTTTCGGAGTGGCTCGTGGAGTGTTTTCCAATGAATCCGGCTTGGGTTCCGCCGCCATTGCCCATGCCGCGGCCAAGACCAATAACCCCGTCCGGCAGGGCATTGTCGCCATGCTGGGCACTTTTATCGATACCATCATCGTCTGCACCATGACCGCGCTGGTGATTCTGACCTCCGGCGCCTGGACCGTCATGGGTGAGGATGGAGGCGGCCTGACCGGCGCGGCACTCACGTCCACGGCCTTTCACACTTCCATTGCCGGTGGACAATATATCGTGACCATCGCGTTGGCCATCTTTGCGTTCACCACCATTCTTGGTTGGTCTTACTACGGTGAGCGATGCTGGCAATACCTGTTCAGCGAAAACAGTCTGATCGTTTACCGTGTGTTGTGGATAGCGGCGGTATTGAGCTTTGCCAACGTGAAGGTGGCTTTCGTTTGGAATTTGTCCGATACCTTGAATGGCTTGATGGCAGTACCCAATCTGGTGGGCTTGTTGCTGCTGGCGCCGATGGTCTTTAAAGTGACGCGGGAATATTTTGACGAGCAGAAAAAGATGGCGTGAGTGCCGGGAGATGAACGGATATTCGAAATTTCTCCCTCGCTGCATACCTGAAAAATTATGAGATTATGACAATTTATCCGTGACACTTACTGCCTGCAATCCCATTCCCGTTGGAGTTCTTGAACGATTTCCAGCCATTCCGTTATTTGGTTGTGAAGGGGTTCATGAAAAACCTGGCCCGCTGCCGTGACGGAATTCTTCTCCAGGGCCTGGCCTGCATGTTGCCTTCCCAAGGAGAGTAACGAGCAGATTCCGGACGAGACGGGGGTTCGCTCTCCGCTCTGTTGAAACAGTGCCATAGCACGATATACCTGTTCCTGGGTTCGAAACAGATCGACCATGAGCCGGTAGGGCGGTTGATCCGTTTGCGGTCCCTGTTGTTTGCTGAGTTGAGAAGCCAACAAGGCGGCCCGGCCAATAGTGATGGCTGCGCCCTGGGCGTCTTCTTGCGCCATGGATTCTTCTGCCAGCGTTTGCAGCCGTGAGAGTTCTCTCTCGACGTCGGTAGTTTGGGCCTGGCTGGATGGAACGCAGAGCCAGAGGATGAGTGCGCTAAAAGCGCAGGACAGACGTAGCTGGAGTTTTGATCGATTGCGTGGCGCACGTGCCATCGAAAGCTATCCTGGTCGCTTCTTACCGGCAAGAAAAAGGTTGCCCGGGCCGAGATACACGACAGGCAACTCTCAGGGATTTTCCTGAGAACTGCAAGAAGGGCTACATGATTTGATAGTCGAGATCCACCATTTTTGTGGCAACGTTGGCGGCTTCCCGAAGTTTTCTCATTTCTTCCGATGTATCTCGAATGAGCCAGATCTTGATGTTGAGTTGTTCAATCGGTTCGATGGATTTTTCGTTTCGGAGTTTCGCTATTGACCAGACGACTTCGGTGAGCACCGGGAAATCGATGTCGGATGACTCGTCCATGTCTTCCAGGTTTTTGTTGAGATACTCGAGTAAGGGTGGGGTGATGTTGGGATCGCCGGTATGAGCCCCGACCAGGCCCAATCCCTTTGCAGCGGCAGCTTGAATTTTCGAGTTTTTGGTCGTGATAAAAATATCGGTAAGAATGGGCGTTGCCGAACTGCCGAGTCCGGCCAGGGCGATAATCGCTTCTTCGGCATACTCGGCGTTTTCGTCTCTGGCCAATTTCACTAAATGGGGAAAGGCCTGTTTTGATTGAACCCGGGAAAGTGTGGAAAGAATTCGAAGTTTACGGCGTTTATCCGTATCCGGGTTTTCCAAGAGGTGAGCCAACCGGTCGGTATGTCCCCATTCCGTGGCAATCATGATCGGAAAATCGAATTCCTGTAATTTCAGGTTTAATTGGTCCAAGGCGTACTTCCCGGAGCTTTTGGCTTTGGCTTTTCGAGCCGCGGCATAGGCATCGACGAAATCGGTTCGCGTTTCTTTATACCACCCCAAGTCCCGACCCTCGAGGCGATAATTGAAGAGACAAGCCGGCCCCGTCCACAGTCGAGCAGGGGCGTCGGCTAATTCCGCGTCTCCACCCGAGCGCGTTGTGCCCGCCCACCGTTTTCGTTCTTCGCATTTGACGCGAAATTCTACGTCATGGGGTTCTTTTCGGTTGGTCACAATGTTGTATCCGATGGCTTCCAACCGTGTCTTTGCCGTTGCCAGCAGATCGGCCGGTGGAACGCGCCCGTTTTCCGTCAGGGCCAGGACGTTGAGGTATATGGTGTTGACCTTCGCCAATTGTGCTTTTTGCTCGTTTGTCATGTGGGTTCGGCGTGCCATGCTTTCGGTCGTGGCCGTCAAAAGCAAAAAACAGACGAGTATTCCGGATACGTATCTCATTATGAATCCTCCTGACAGGAATCAGGGTGAACCTGAAAAATCAGCGACTGGAATATGCATAGTACCGAATAATGGGTCTGTATGGAAAGAGGGTGGCTTCCCCCATTTCCTCTCATGCCGTGTCTCATGGAATCATGGGATGAGGGATTTGTGCGGGTGTCAACTCACGTGTCCGTCCAGGTCGAGTTGCTTATACGTCCAATTCGCCGCCTCTCGAAGGGCTGCCATTTCTTTTGAGTTATCTCTGATCAACCAAACCCTCTGATTCAGTTCGTCCATGGGTTCGAGCGAGTCTTCGTCTCTCAGTTTACCGAGGCTCCAGACGACTTCGGTTAAAACCGGGAAATTAATATCGGCTGAGGTGTTGAAATTCTTCAGGGCGGCTTTGAGGTATTCAAGAAGCGGGGGAATAGCCGTTGGGTTTCCACTGCTCCCTGCCACGTCACCCAAGGCCCTGGCTGCCGCGGCTTGAATTTCGGGCTGCGTTGAGGATTGAAATAAATCGGTGAGCAACGGAATGGAATCTTCTCCCACGCCGGTCAGTGCTTCCACGGCTTCTTGTGCCAGATCTTTATCTTGCATCAGCTTTGTTAAATGAGGCAGCGCCGATTCGGCTTCTATTTCGCTCAAGGTGGAGAGAATATAGAGTTTGCGAATTTTCGGCGTATCCGGCATGTCCAGCAGTGTTATGAGTCGGTCGGGTTGTCCCCATTCCGCGGCCAACAGTACCGGAAAATCGTATTGCTTGAGGCGTTCGGCCAATTTGGTGAGAGCATAGGTTCCCGCATCTTTGACGCCTGCCGCTTTGGCGGCTTGCATGGCGTCGTGGAAGGACGTCCGGACTTCTTTATACCATCCCAGATTTTTCCCCTTGAGCGAATACGTCAACAAACACGCGGGTCCTTTCCAGAGCCTGGACGGGGCATCAAACAGTTCGGCGTCTCCTCCTTCTGCAGTGGTACCTGTCCACGTTTTTCGCTCTTCACACTTCACCTTGAATTCAACATCGTGGGCTTGCTTCCGATCCACGATCACGGAAAAGCCGACTTCTGTGAGTCGTTGAGAAACGAGAGCCTGAAGCTGTTCGGAGTCGGTTCGTCCTTTTTCGGTCAGCGCGAGCGCATTCACGAAGACGGTTTGAGCCTTTTGCAGTTGTTGCTTTTGCTCGGGCGTGAAGTAGATTCGGCGAGCAGCACTTTGAGGTACAAGCACGATTGAGACGCTGAAGATCGCACAGATTATGAGCACCACGGGCCAGTTTTTCATAAGAAGCCTCCTTTCGCATGGGTTGACCATGCCGTGAGGGTGGCTACTTTTCGGTGCTTTTACTATACTCCCGCTCGACAAAAAAGCAACAGGTCTTTTACAAATACCCGGTTACGCAGCGTGGTCGAGGGCTGTCATCAGTCATGAGTTGAATGGGCGTACAATCCACGATATACTTCCCGGCATTATGTTGAAAGGGAAAACGATCGCAATCATCGGGGCGGGGAACATGGCGGAAGCCATTGTATCCGGTTTGTTGAAAAGAGGCATAGTCAATGCCGGCCAGATTTGTGCCACGGACGTGGATGCCCAACGGTTGGCGCATTTCCGTAAGACCTTCAAGGTCCATGTTTCTCACGACAACAAAAAATCTTCTACATCCAGTGATATCATCGTGCTGGCAGTAAAACCTCAAGTTATAAATAAGGTTTTTGATGAGCTGGATTTGTCCAGCGGTGCCAATCAGCTCATCATCACCGTGGCGGCAGGGGTTCCTATCGCGACCATTATTTCAGGATCACATCCGAAGGCTCGTGTGGTCCGGGCCATGCCCAACACCCCGACGGTTGTCCTGGAAGGCGCGACGGCCCTGGCTGGCGGACCCGGAGTGACAGCCGCACAAATGAAAGTGGCCCGGGCGATGTTTGAGGCCATGGGACAAGTGGTTGTGGTTGATGAATCACACTTGGATGCCGTGACAGGTCTGAGCGGGGGAGGGCCGGCCTATGTGTGCCTGTTTATCGAGGCATTGGCCGATGGTGGCGTGAAAATGGGGCTTTCCCGCTCTCAAGCCCAACTTTTGGCGGCGCAAACGGTGTTGGGTGCCGCCAAGATGGTTCTGGAAACGAAGGCGCATCCCGGAGCGTTAAAAGACCAAGTAGCTTCACCTGGGGGGACGACCATTGCCGGCTTGCACCGACTCGAGAAAGGACGGCTACGGGGGGCGGTCGTCAGCGCCGTTGAAGCCGCCACGCTTCGTTGTCAGGAGTTACGGCAACAGTCTATTGTCTCCCGGGAATCCTCTGTTCCTCCCCACCGTTGAAGCGAACTGCGGGGCGCGGTTGACGGCAAGGCACGTAACGGAACGCCATCTTGGTATCGTGGAATTCAAGCAGGCGCGAAGAGAAGAAAGGAGTCCATTGTGCAGTATTGGGTCAAAGTGGTGTTTATCGATAACCAGGAACTCATGGTCAGCGATGCTCTTCGTCATACGATCAGCGATGATATGGAAATCCTGGAAATTGACACCCCCAAGGAGGTCATCATTATCCCCCTCAAACAATTGAAGTATTTTTCGTGTGATGCCGCGGTCTTCAGCAATAAAAAATAACCGCACAGCCGCAACTTGCAGGCGTGCTTTCACGATTTCCCATGCAAAAGGCTGGACTGTGAGCATACCATAGGACTGGTATGGAGAGACGCGTTACATCGCATACTGAAGAAGAGGAAATGAATCAGCGCCGGCATTTGCTGGCGTTGGCTCGGAAAGGGGACCAAAGGGCCGTTAATCAGCTTATGGAATTGTATCAGGTGCGGGTGTATAGCGGCGACAGTCTCAAATCCCTGAAAATTCGCAAATCGCTTCCGGTGCTCAGTCCTCCGAAGCCCAAAGAAACGATGGCTCCTTCCAAGCAGAAGCCTGTCAAGAAACACAAGGTTATGGCGAAAAAACCCAAAGCCACACCGAAAGTCAGGCGCCCGGCAGCTTCGAAGGCCAAATCCGCATCGCCGAAGCCGACTCGATCAAAAACAAACGTTTCTCCTAAAATACAGTCCAAGAGCCCCAGGCCCATTAGCAAGCCGAAGGCGACTCGGAAGGTTCAAGCTTCCCCGAAAAAGAGTTCTCGTACAGTTACACCTCAAGGCGTGGCGAAAAAGGGGGGCACGGGCAAACCGACCAGGCCTCGGGCGCAGCCGCGCTCCCAAGCGAAAGTCACGGCAAAAGCTCGCCCCAAGGTTAAGGGAAAAACCCAACCCAAGGTGAAAGCCAGGACTCAGGCTACGAGAAAGACCACGTCGGCCTCAAAAGCTAAACGACCGCGCTGACCATGTTCGTTTGACAGCCGTTGCAAAAAGCAGCCATCCACTTTTCATTCTGGAAAACGAACGACATCGACGCAAATGAAAACAACGCGAATAAAAATTGGTTAGTGAACTGCGACTCGCAATCCACCGGCCGCAAGTTTCTTGCCGATCGTTTCAGCCGACTTTCGTGTTCCCTGATAGACCTGGGCGTTTCCATGATGATCGATGCGCCAGGCCAATTCAAAGGCTTTGGATGAAGTCATGCCGGGAATATGCCGGCAAAACAGGTCAATGACTTGTTGATACGTGTGACAATCGCAATTATAAACGATCACTTCGGCTTCAAAGTCGCGACCGGCGGCCAGGCCGGTTTCCTGTTCCGTGACTTCCGTCACTTCTGTGGTGGGAAGAGTGCTCATACGGAAACGCATTGTATCCATGGTGTCCGGACGACACAAGAACGTTGTCTTGAACATTGCGCCGCGTTTGCGTGACGGAAAAGGGAGGGCGCTTGAGTAAAACCCTATTAGTCACGGGAGCAGCGGGATTTATCGGGAGCCATACCGTCCAGGCACTTGCGACCCGAGGCGACCGGGTCGTGGGACTCGATAACCTCAACGACTATTACGACCCCTCCAGAAAATGCGCCAATTTGGACGAGGTCCGCCAAACCTTGGCTCAGAATGGCTCGAGCGAAGCCTTTACGTTTATCCAGGGAGATATTCGAAACCGACAAACCGTGGAAGAGATCTTCTCATCCCATGAAATTGATGGAATTGTCCACTTGGCGGCGATGGCCGGCGTTCGCGTCTCGATTGAAAATCCCCATCTCTACTGCGACGTGAATATCAATGGCACGCTGCATTTGCTGGATGCCGCCGTGAACAGAATTGGGGGCAGGGCCCGGCGTTCCTCGTTCCCCACCTTTGTGTTTGCTTCGACCTCGTCCGTGTATGGCAATACTCAAACAATTCCCTTTCAGGAACACGATTCTTGTGATCGCCCCCTGGCCCCTTATGCAGCCAGCAAGAGGGCCGGGGAATTGTTGGGTTATTCGTATCATCATGTGTATGGGTTGCCGTTTACGGCAGTCAGGTTTTTCACGGTGTACGGACCGAGGGGCCGTCCGGACATGATGGCCTATAAGGTGCTGGACAATATCTTTTTCGGTCATGAAGTCCCGCTCTATAATTCGGGGAACATGTACCGGGACTGGACGTTCGTGAGCGATATTGTCCAGGGTGTGGTCAGTGCCGTCGACCGGCCGTTTGGGTACGAAGTCATGAATCTCGGACGAGGAGAGTCCGTTTCATTGGCGGAGTTTGTTCGAGCGATCGAAGAGTGCGTTGGACAAAAGGCCAACGTCGTGTCCGCTCCCATGCCGGAGGCTGATATCGTCTCGACCTGTGCCGATATTTCCAAGGCGCGGGAGTTATTGGGTTATGAACCACAATTCGCGGTCCACGAAGGCGTTCGTCGGTTTTGGGCGTGGTATCAGGAGAACGTGTTGGGCCGGTGAAGAGGGAACGCCTTGCCGTACAGGTGAATTCTTGCCACTCCGGTAGCGTGATGATAGAGTGAATCTCCCGTGCTGGAGTGGTGAAACAGGCAGACACCCGGGACTTAAAATCCCGTGCTTCGCAAGAAGCGTGCCGGTTCAAGTCCGGCCTCCAGCACCACTTTCCTGTCCGGGTGTTACTTCGTTCCGACGACCATGGACTCGGGGCCGGCCAAGTGTTCGACCCGCGTTTCCCGAAAGCCGGCTTCTTTCATCCATCCGCAACAATCGGCCCCCGTATAGTCGAATCCTCCCGGGAGTTCGATGAGCATGTTGAGGCTCATCAGCAACCCGAAGGCATTCTTGCGTCGTTCATCGTCAATGAGCGATTCGAAGACCAGCAGGACTCCATCATCGGGCAGGGCGTTATAGGCTTTTTGGATCAACGTCTTTTTCTGGCCCAGATCCCAATCGTGCAGGATGTGACCCATGGAGAGCACGTCGGCGCAAGGCAGTTCATCGGCAAAGAAGTCCCCGGGGATAAATTTGAATCGATCACTCAATCCGAATGATGCCACGTATTCTTCAAAGATGGGGCCGGTCATGGGAAGGTCAAAGCCTCCGCCGGTTACATGCGGATGCGCTTTGCCGACTTCGACGATCAGCCCCCCTTGAGCCGAGCCGATGTCGATAAAGGTTTGATACTCTTTCCATGGAAATTTTTGGGCAATGGCTTTGCTGGTGCCCATGCTGATACCGGTCATGGACTGCATGAAGCTCGCCAGCTTGACCGGATCGCGAGAGAGGATTTCAAAAAAGTTTTCCCCGTCTTTGACTTCGTTTTGAGGCTGGCCGGTTTTCAGTCCTTCGGTCAGCGATCCCCAAAATCGATAGAGCCGGTCGTTGGCCATTGCCAGGAATCCCCCGATATACGACGGCTTTGCCTTATCAAGATAGAGGTCCGTCTCCGGTGTATTGGAATAGAGTCCGTCACGCCGGTCCAGCATGCCCAGGGCCACCAACGCGTCGAAAAAGTCCAGGGCGCTTCGCTCGTGCAGGCCCAGTTGCTTTCGCAGGGTCAAGGCATCCATCGGCTCTCTTGCCAAAACCGTGAATACTTCGAGTTCGACTGCGCTTAATAAGGTTTTGGAACCCCAAAATGCCATGCCCAGGTGCATGATGTTTTCAGGAGTCGGGGGTGGGTTCATGTGTATGCCTCCAAATGGGATACGTTGTTTTCTGACGCATGAGGGTAATCAGAAATGTACGGTGGGTCATTCGATTCTGTCATGACGTGACGTTGTATCGCGAACGAGGTGCAAGGATCAACAATGGCTCGGCCGGCCGGCGTGGATGAACGTCGAGGATTATCGTTGAGTGTTCAATGATTCAGGGTTACACTTCCGTGAGGAAAGACTCAGGCCATGACGGCAGTTACTGATTTTAAAAATACCCTCGGGCGGATTCACGAGGAGAATCTGGGTCTCTATGTGCACGTCCCGTTTTGTCGGGTACGTTGCCGGTTCTGCGCGTTTTATATGGAGAGACCCCGGGAGGATCGCGTTCAAGCATTCCTGGCCGGGTTGGATCATGAACTCTGCCTGTATGCGTGTGACATGGGACTTCGCCATATCCCGGTTCACACGATCTATTTTGGCGGAGGAACCCCGTCGACTCTGACCTCGCAGCAACTTATCCGGATTTTGAATGCCATCCGGCACTGGTTTGCGGTAAGAGACGATGCGGAGATTTCCATCGAAGTTCATCCGGGAACGGTCTCCCCCGAGAGTCTTGGAGCCCTTCGGCAAGCCGGGTTTACACGACTGAGTGTGGGGGGGCAATCGTTTGATCAGAACGAACTCCGGGAATTGGGAGGTCGAGCTTTCGGGGGCGGGGTGAGGCAAGCCGTCTCCTGGGCCCGTGCCGGGGGCTTTACAAATATTTCGCTTGATCTGTTGTTTGGATTCCCCGGACAGTCGATGGAATCGTGGCAACGGACTTTGGAAGAGGCCCTTGCCGTATCACCCACGCATCTCTCCTGTTACGCCTACACCCTGGAAGAGGGTTCACCGTTTTATCGGGAGGTGATGTGCGGAAAGGGATCAGGGCCTGACCAGGAATTTCAGGTCGCCCTGGAAGAGAGAGCCGTCGAATGTTTGGCCTCCGCAGGATTTGAGCGATATGAAATTTCCAACTTTTGCCTGCCTGGCTACGAGTGTCGTCATAATATGCGGTATTGGCAGGTCCGGGCCTATCTCGGATTTGGTCCGAGTGCGCAATCCTGCCTTGGCCGTGCCCGGTTTGGAAACGTGGCAGATTTGGAACGGTATGCCGATGCTTTGAAGAAAGGCCTGTTGCCGTTGGATGAGATAACGCGTTTATCCCAAGATCAGGTAGATCGTGAACGCGTCATATGGGGGTTGCGAATGTTATCAGGAGTCAGGCTGAAATCCAAGGAGGATAGTCAAAAAGCAGGCCTGCTCCGAACGATTCACCAATTGAAGAAGGAAGGGTTGTTGCGAGTGGAGGGGCAAGGACGAGTGAGATTGACCGGTTTGGGCATTCGTCATGCTGATACCGTGGCAGTGGCATTACTGTGAACGTTATGCAAGCGGCTTATTGAACTTCCATGTTCCATAGAGATAGGAACCCCCACAGGATAAGAGCGAACGCCGCAATGGCGATGGCAAACGTACCGATCAGCAATCCGATGACGAACAGCCAGTCCCCGAGAGTCGCGCGGCTTGTTCGTTTGCTGGTATAACGGCGTAACAACCGGGCATTTTTCAGGTTGCTTCGAAACCAGATTGAAAACAGGTCGCCGATGCCCGGGATGGTGCCGATAATGGTGTTAATGCCCATGTTGAAAGCCATCCGGACTATCACGATTTTAGGCACCTCGAGCCTCACTGCGAGGAACAAAATCGTGGAACCGATGAAATTGGCGATCCAGTCGCCCAGTCCTGGAATGAGACCCAGCAGGGCGTCCAATCCGACGCGGATGGAAGTCCCCGGGATTTGAACGACTGAATCGAGAAGACGAGCTATGGAATCGGCGGAATCGCGCAGAGCTTCTCGTTGCCGTTCCTGCTCGTCGTCGAGGGCGGGCTCCAGGGGTTGTTGAGAAAAAACAGGGTCGTCAGCCATGAAATCGTAAGAAAGATTCACGAATTAAAGAGATTGTTTGAACAAAGCAGGCTTTTTGTCAAGACCCGGAAAGAATGATGCCGTCTTGGCGTTCACCGCGCATGCAGGAGCGTTCTCGAAGAGCGTTCATTCATGACAAGCCCTCGTTACCCCACGCGTCTTTCCAAATCCAGATTTCTTTCTGGCCTTCAATGCCATAAACGGTTGTATTTGGAGGTCCATGCCCCTCAGTTGGCCGCCGACATTGATGACCGGCGCCAAATGATGCTGGATATGGGGAAAGAAATTAATCAAATTGCGCACCGGTATTTTCCGGGCGGCACGTTGGTTGCCGAGAATCACCGTCATTCGACTGCCGCCCTGGAAAAGACGGCTGCCCTGATGGCTGATCCGAACGTGACCGCTATCTTTGAAGGGGCCTTTCAATTTGAAGGAACGTTGGTTCGGGTGGACGTGCTCGAACGGGTCGATAGTGCTTGGAGGTTGGTTGAAGTGAAAGCCGCCTCACGTGTGAAATCCGTCCATCTTGACGACCTGGCGGTACAAACCCATGTGCTCCGGGGAAATGGCCTTCACCTGATCGGGGTGTTTTTGATGCACGTAAATCGACAGTACTCCTATCCCGGAGGAGACGTGGACCTGCAACAACTGTTTGTACTCGAAGACCTCACCGGGACGATTCGTGAAAGGCTGCCGGGTATTCCCGCGCGTCTTGAGCAGATGCGTTCGATGCTCGGCGAAAGCCGGGCTCCCGATGTCGAGCCGGATCACCATTGTCACGCTCCCTATGAATGCCCGTTCTGGTCGCATTGTACGGCTTCCAAACCGGCGCGGTGGATCTATTATTTGCCCGGTCGTAAAGACCTTGTGCGTCGTTTTCGTCAACAGGGGATTGAAACCATCGACGAGATTCCTCCTCAGGTTCCTCTGACTCACTTGCAACAACGTATGCGGGAAAACGTGGAATGGATTTCGCCAAAGCTGGCGGAGGTTCTTCAATCGATCCGGCCCCCGGTCCATCATTTGGATTTCGAGACGGTGATGCCTGCCGTTCCCCTGTACGCTCACACCAATCCCTATCAGCCCATCCCAATTCAATGGTCGAACCATACGGAGATGCAGGACGGGTCTTTGCGGCACACCGCCCATTTGTGTACCGAGCAGAAAGATCCGCGTGAAGAGATCGCCCTGAGCCTGCTGGAGTCCGTGGGAGAAGAAGGCAGTATCTGCGTCTACTCCGAGTATGAACATTACATCGTGAAGGCATTGGCCGAAGCCGTGCCACACCTGCGGCAAGACTTGCTTCGACTCGGGGAACGCCTCTGGGATCTCTTGAAAGTGCTTCAAAGCCACTATTACCATCCGGATTTTCAAGGGTCGTTTTCAATCAAATCCGTTCTGCCGGCCCTGGTCCCCTCATTGGATTATGGAGACCTGGAAATCAAGGACGGCGCAACCGCATCGGCCATGTATCATCGAATGATGTTTGCCGTGACCGATTGGGTCGAGCGTCAACGTTTGGCATCGGCGCTTCATGCTTATTGTGCGCGTGATACGTTGGGAATGGTGGAACTCCGGCGCGTTCTGTCTCAAAAAGTGCAATCGGCGGCCCCGTCGGCGGCCGGCGATGAGAAATCGTCTGCGTAGAGGCCCCTTTTCTTCCCTGATAGCCGCTCTCAGGGAGAAACAAAGGGGGATCGGCCTGCGCGTGAGCAACTCTGCCATTGACCGGAGTGCGTTGCCTTGTTAGAATTCTTCGACGTGTCGTGCACTTGGGCATGCTCGGTAACTGAGCTTTTTGTCCCTTCCTTACCTGGAGCATGCATTCCTTCATCAAACACTACGGTTTCATGATCAGGATCTTAGTATTGCACGGGCCCAATCTCAATATGCTCGGCGTGCGAGAGCAGGAGACGTACGGGGATCAGACCCTTCAATCGATCAATGCCCGACTCATGGAATTGGCGAAGGCCGAAGGGGTAACTCTTGAGGCAAAACACTCGAACAGCGAAGGAGAATTGGTTTCGTGGATTCAGGAGGCCCGAAGCCAATTTGATGCGATCGTGATCAATCCTGCGGCCTATACGCATACCAGTGTTGCCCTGCGGGATGCCATATTGAGCGTCACCTTGCCGACGGTTGAAGTGCATTTGTCGAATATTCACCAACGTGAGGAATTTCGCCAACGTTCCTACCTGGCTGGAGTGGCCACCGGCCAAATCAGCGGGTTTGGGGCACTGAGTTATGAACTCGGGGTTCGGGCGGCCATCGACCACGTCAGAAGGGCCCGGGACAGGCAGGGGCAGCGGGGCGCAGAGTGACCGGAGAGCACCGGCATGACGTGTGTGTCGCTGTCATTCTGAGGAATTGTAAATGTTCAATAATTCGTTGACAATTTTTGCAGTCTCCTTTTGTCATCCTTGTGAACGCGAGGATTCAGGGTCGTTCTCTTCACCAACGGAGGAAAAAGCAAACCCCCAGGCTCCT
>JAAXIB010000082.1 GCA_012270585.1 Nitrospirales bacterium | reverse complement strand
AATGACAGTTCGGGGGTGTCTTAGCTATTTTCATACCAATGACAGATAAGGAAAGCGAGGATCCTAAATTTTTGCTTTTTCCTCCGTTGGTGAAGTCAGTGTAGGTCGGATTAGCGTAGCGTAATCCGACGACGAAATTCCTTCCTTCAACAAGCTCAGGACAGGTGCTTCGCTCGGGATGACAGCAAGTCGAGTTGGCAGCAAGTTTGACAAAGTAGCTTCCAATTGCCACTTTAGTGCCCATGAGATCAGTTGATATAAAAATGCTCAACAGTCGGCTGAGTGAGTACGTGCGGCTGGCGGCATCGGGGGAAACCGTTCTGGTGACGGATCGTGGCAGGGTAATCGCAGAAATCGGTCCTCCCAAAGTAACCAGAAGCCCGATACTTGTCGATACCCTGTTAGCCGAGGCGGTGCGCAATGGATGGTTGACGCCACCGGTACTGCCTGACGCAGGAAAACCTCCAACGCCGGAACCGGTGGCACCACTTCAAGACCTACTCGGCGAATTGGAAGATGATAGAAGCGAACGGTAATCTACGTCGATACCTAGGTTGTGCTCGCCCAACTCTTGGCCGAAGACCGTCGCCCGCCCGCCCGTCTCTGGAATGAAATCCTGGTGGCCAGCCGGTTGATGGAATACGAGATCTGGACCCGCCTGCATGCACGCCAACTCGCCGAATCCCACGGTGAGGCGGGGCTCGCTTACTCATCGGACGAATCGCGCTGCTGGAGCTTTCCTCGCCGGTGCTTGCGCGTGCCCTTGGATGCCTTTCCCACCATCGTGCGTACGCTGGATGCCCTGCACTTGGCGTCATGCGAATACTTGCGCAATCAAGGCCAGTCGATTGCACTTGCCAGCTATGACGCTCGGATGATCGCTCTCGCCCGTGCGATGGACATTCCCATCTTCGACCTGGAAACCGCCTGAAACCAAACAGTCAGTGTAGGTCGGATTAGCGTAGCGTAATCCGACAATCCCAACTTTTCATTTCTTGTGGTGCACACTGCAAAGCCGCATGAAAAATTGACATGAAAAAGCTCACGACACCCGAATGGGTCATTCCCGACGCCTGTCCTCGACATTGGTAATCGAGGATCTAAATCGGGAATCCAGTCTTGCTTTTGGGGAAGTGGCGCGGGGGCAATGGAAAGACCCTGGATCCCAACTAAAAACCTCAAGGATGACACAGAGGGGAACCGGCCACATAAGGCATGTCCCTGCCCTTGAGCAGGAACCCGAAGCATAAAACATCGGTCCCCCTATCCATTTGCGGCTCGTCAACCATCTGCCATCCCTGAGAAATTGCATCAGCAGCTTGGAACCCTCTCCCCATCGTGGGAGAGGGCAGGGTGAGGGGAAGAGTCAAGGTAGGTCGGATTAGCGTAGCGTAATCCGACAATCTCCGCTCGCGAAGAAACCAAGCGAAGGAAAAGCTCTGTCTTTCCAGACGCTTGTTGTCAAAATTTTAAAAAATGAATGCCGCATGATTGTTACTTTCATTTCAGAGCCCGGCAACGTCGCACATCAGTCCTGGAAAGGTTGCACGTAGGCTTCCCAGTATTCCCGAGCAAGTTGCTGCGCGCGGCTGCGTGCTTCACGGGTCATCCGTTGGGCAACGTGAGCCCTGACCTTGACAGCATTATCCCTAGCCTCCGCTTGTAAAGAACCGTTAGCGTTGGCGGCGGCGATGTTCAACCAGGCATAGGCTTCCACATCGTCCTGCGGCACGCCCCGCCCCTCGGCGTACATGAGACCCAGCATGAATTGCCCCCTGGCGTCGCCTTGCTCGGCCAACGGGCGAAATTCACGCAGAGCGGCTGCAAAATCACCGCGCTCAAGAGCTTCCATCCCGGCCTCAAAATCCGCCGCATGAGCCGGGGAGAGCAGGGCAAGCATCAACAGGATGGTTGCCCAAACGGTGACCAGGGGCATTTGTGCCGGGAGGCCTGTCGTGTTGTTAGATGTCATCATTTTGTCCTCACGTTTACTTAATGTTGCATAAGCAGGAGAGTGCTTCATCGACTCGCCACCCGTCAACCTTCTGCAATTACTGAACAAGCATATCGCCCATTCCATCATTGCTCCTTTCAGAAAATCAACGATCTGTCATTGATATCCAAAAACACCAATTGGTCATTCCCGACGCTGATAAGTAAATCTGCGATGTCGCATAAGAATGATTATGTCAAATTATGAATTTGCTTGACAGTGATCCTATCCGGGGTTCGGACCCATCAAGAAGCCGAACGATATTTCCTTTATGTTTGGCAATGACGAGGCCACTCAGAAAAAGGCTGAATATGGAAAATTGCAGATCAAACATCGTGAACCAGCTTATCACCGGGAATGCCGCAAAGGCCATGAGCGCTCCGCCCGACGAATATTTCCATATTCCAACGGTAGCCACCCAGATCAGAACCAAGGCAAGGCCTATGGGAAAGTGAATCCCCAGAATACCTCCCAGGCCCGTGGCAACCCCCTTACCGCCACGAAACTTTAAAAAAACCGGAAAAAGATGGCCAAGCACGACCGAAAGCACGGCCAGCAGGGTCCACGGGCTCGCAAGAAGTCCCAAACCGGCAAGCCAACCCACCAGCCACCCTTTTCCAAGGTCCCCGAATAACGTAAGGATGCCAATCTTTTTCCCGCACACCCGCAGGACGTTCGTAAAGCCTATGTTTCCACTTCCTCTCTGTCGAGGATCCGGCCCTCCCAGTAAACGTGAAAAAACGAGTCCAAAAGGAATGGATCCGAGCACATAGGCTCCCAGGCAGTATAGTGGCCCGAGAATTTCAGGAGACATGACCCGCGAGGATGTTACGAATTCCCCCCCTTTTTTGAAAACTCATTCCAGGCTTCAAGAACATATTGCCCAGCAGAGACCAGTGAAAAGATCAGCGCCACGTAGAGGGTCGATGTCCCGACCAGATGCAGGTTCAACATGGAAATGGAAACCGCACCCTCCAGGGTTAAGAGAATGATTGCAATAATTTGAAGTACAACTTTATATTTTCCAAGTATCCCGGCAGCGATGATCAGACCCCGACTTGCAGCAACGGCCCGGATCCCGGTCACAGCAAGGTCACGGACAATGAGAGCAATAGCCAGCCAGGCTTCGATTCGTTGGAATTGCACAAGCAACACCAACCCGGAAATCACGAGAAATTTGTCGGCAATGGGGTCGAAAAGGCGGCCGACTTTCGTGACTTGCGCACGTTGTCGGGCAATATACCCGTCCAGTAAGTCCGTAAGGGCCGCCAAGCCAAAGACTGCCGCAGCGAAAATGGACCTTTCCACCGTCGGCGTTGAAAAGAGCCCGATATAAACCGGCACCAATAAGATTCGCAAAAACGTCAGCGTATTCGGCAAATTGAACGTTTGCTCAATGCGTTTTTTGACGGGAACGGCTTTGGGTTGGGCTTTGGCAACGTGAGCTTGCGACATGGTTAGAGCGTGACGTTCGAACCTTTTCCGGAGACCTGGCAAATCTGCCTCAATTCCTCAAGTAACGCTTTCAGTTTATTGAGCGGGACCATCGTCGGCCCGTCCGAGAGCGCATCACTCGGATTCGGGTGCACCTCCATGAAAAACCCATCACAACCTGCCGCAGCGGCTGCTCGAGCCAGGGGGGCAATAAATTCACGCTGGCCGGATGAATGCGTTCCCCCTCCTCCGGGAAGTTGCACGCTGTGTGTGACGTCAAAGACCACGGGGTACCCCAACCCCTTCAGAACCGGAAGGGCTCGCATATCAACCGCTAAATTATTATAGCCGAACGAAGACCCTCTTTCAGTGAGGACGATTCGGCGCGTCCCGCTTTCTTCCAATTTTTTGACGACGTTGTTCATGTCCCACGGAGAAAGAAACTGCCCTTTCTTGACGTTGACGGTTTTGCCTGTTTGCGCCGCGGCAACCAGCAGATCGGTCTGCCTGCAAAGAAACGCGGGGATCTGCACTACGTCTACGACCTGTGCGGCTTGCCGGGCTTCCTCGACGCTGTGGACGTCGGTCAGGACGGGTACGTGAACTTGTTCTTTTACTTTTTGGAGGATGGCCAGGCCTTTTTGAATTCCAGGTCCCCGGTAAGAATGAATGGAACTTCGGTTGGCTTTGTCGTAGGATGATTTGAAGAGATAGGGAAATCCTGCCGACCGGGCCACCTCGGCCAGTTGAAACGCGGTGTCCAGAACCATCTGCTCACTTTCGATAACGCAGGGCCCTGCGATCAGGAAATGAGGCTGCACGCCTCCGCCTGGAAAATCTCCCAACGGAACTTCCCGCATCATGGTGTCTTTCTCCATCGGAGACCTTTCGTGTTCCCTCCCCTCTCGCTCATCACTCTCACCTTAATCCTCTCCCATCAAGGGAGAGGAATTTCTACTCAATTCTCTTTCTCCTTTTATTCGTTTTTCATAAGGACCACCTGAGTTCCGGCTTCGATTGAAGACGGATGGTGTTCACCCGTTATCGGCCGAATTTGCGTTTCAGCGCCGCGTGAATGAACGCTTGAAAAACAGGATGCGGGGCATGCGGTCGTGACCGGTATTCAGGATGAAATTGGGTTCCTAAAAACCAGGGATGGTTTTTCAATTCAATGATCTCGACGAGTCGCCCGTCGGGTGACGTTCCACTCAACACCAGACCCTTTGACGTCAGGATTTCACGGAAATCATTATTGAATTCGTACCGATGCCGATGTCGTTCCCGGACCTCCGCCAGTCCATAAATTTGTCGGGCAAGAGAGCCCTCTTGAAGACGGCAGGCATAACTGCCGAGTCGCATGGACCCGCCCTTTTCCTCCACGGTCCGCTGTTCCGGGAGCAGGTCGATCACTTTGTAATCCGTTGCCGCATCGAATTCACCACTGTTGGCCCCTGCCAGCCCGGCAACGTGACGAGCAAATTCCACGACCGCACACTGCATTCCCAAACAGAGACCAAGAAAAGGAATCCCCTTTTCCCTCGCGTAGCGAATCGTCGTCACTTTGCCCTCGATCCCCCTGGTGCCGAACCCGCCCGGAATCAAAATCCCGTCGGCGTCGCTTAGAAACTGTTCGGGGTCGCCCCGTTCGAGTTCCTCCGATTCGATCAATCGGATATTGACGCCGGCGTCATTGGGGAGCCCGCCGTGTACGAGCGCCTCCGACAAACTCTTATAAGACTCTTTGAACGCCATGTATTTTCCGACCATCCCAATGGTCACTTCATGCGTCGGGCGTTTGAGTTTTTGAACCATGGCGTCCCAATCGCGGAGATTGGGCGGACCGGATTCCAACCGCAGGAAGCGCACGATCAACTCATCGAGTCCTTCCTTCCGTAACACGATCGGTACTTCGTAAACGGTATCGACGTTTTTCGCGGTGACCACCGCACCTTTGTCCACGTTGCAAAACAATGCGATTTTTTCCTTCAACGACGGCGCCAGGAAACGGTCGGTCCGGCACAACAGGATGTGGGGTTGGATGCCGATTTCACGAAGTTTGTTGACGGAATGTTGAGTGGGTTTGGTTTTCAACTCTCCCGCGGTTTCAATAAAGGGCACCAGGGTGAGATGAATGTACAGGACGTTTTCACGGCCCACGTCGAATGGCATCTGCCGGATGGCTTCGAGAAACGGAAGACTCTCGATGTCACCGACCGTCCCCCCTATTTCCACGATCACCACGTCCGTGCCGTGCGCCACGCGTAGAATCGTCTGCTTGATCTCGTCGGTAATATGCGGCACCACCTGCACCGTGCTTCCCAGATAATCTCCCCGGCGTTCTTTCCCGATGACCGAGTCGTAAATACGTCCCGTCGTACAATTGTTGTTTTGTGAGAGTGTGAGGTTGGTAAATCGTTCATAATGCCCAAGATCGAGATCGGTTTCGGCCCCATCGTCCGTGACGTAGACTTCGCCATGCTGGTAGGGGTTCATGGTGCCGGGATCGACGTTAATGTAGGGATCGAGTTTGAGAAAGGAAATCCTCAGCCCCCGGCTTTCCAGGAGATGCCCGATGGACGCCGAAGCCAAGCCCTTTCCCAATGAGGACACCACGCCGCCGGTCACGAAAATGAATTTACTCATCGGGTTCTCTCATCATGATTGCCGCGCTGTTTTCCTCGCTATCCCTCTCACCCCAGCCCTCTCCCGCCGGGGGAGAGGGAGCAGGAGCGGATGAGTTCGTCCCAAGAATCGTTCGCTCTTTTCAAATCTTCTTCGGTATCGATCCGAAGTGAGGCATGAGTCGTCTCCCACACGTGAATGGGAATCCCATGTTCCAGCGCCCGTAATTGCTCGAGTTTTTCCGCTTCCTCCAATTCCCCGCTTGACAATGAGGAAAACCGATTCAAGGTGTCTCGACGAAAAATATACACTCCTAAATGGAGCCAGGCAAAGTGTGGCGCATCGTGGACGCGATCACGGACGTGCGGAATCGGGGTCCGGGAAAAGTAGAGGGCCCTCCCCTGCCGGTCCGTGACCACCTTCACGACGGAGGATTGCGCAAATTCCTCCCCGCGCTTGAGCAGGCGACACAGGGTACCCATTTCTGCGTTGCTGGCAAGAAACGGATCGATCAAATCCGGCAGGAGATCGGGAGACAACGGGATTTCATCAGCCTGGAGGTTCACGACGACCTCACAGGGAATCTCCCGGATCGCCTCGGCCACACGGTCGGTCCCCGTTCGGCAGGGCGCGGTGACCATCATGGAACGGCCGCCGAAATTTTCCACGCTTTCGTGAATGCGAACGTCGTCCGTCGCCACGAGGACTTGAGCCACCTTCGGAACGCACGTGGCTTGTTCATAGACGTGACGGATTATGGGTTTTCCCGCCAGGAGCGCCAGGGGTTTGCCGGGAAATCTGGAGGAGGCGTATCGGGCCGGAATGACAATCGTGACATGAGAGTTATCCACCGGCATGGCGAAGAGCCTCTTTCAGTTGCGTTCTGGTAATGGCTGCCGTCCCGATCATGCCGACGGACACCCCCGCCGCATGGTTGGCCAACATCGCGCTCTCCCGGATAGAGGCGCCCGCGCTCAGGGCCAGGGCCAGGGTGCTGATCAGAGTATCTCCGGCGCCCGTGACGTCATAGACTTGCCGGGCCATGGCTGGAATGTGCCAGCTCTCGCCCGTCGATTCGCACAGGCTGATCCCCTGCTCGCCTCTCGTAAGCAATACGGCTTCGCAGCCAAGCTTTTGGCGCAACAGGTGACCGATTTCATGGATCGCTTCGTGGTCGAATGCCAACCGGCCGGAAGCCTGCTGGGCTTCCAAATGGTTGGGCGTGATGATGGTGACCCCGGCATAACACGGAAAATGTTCGACTTTCGGATCGACAAGAATGGGAATGCGTCGGGTGTGTACCAATTCCCCGAGCTGAGCCATCAAAGAAGGCGTGACGACTCCCTTGCAATAATCGGAGATCACGATACAGGAAATGGAAGACAATCGGGCCTGGACGTATTTCAGGATTCGCTTCGTCAACGGAGCGGAAATATCATGACGCTGTTCCAAATCGTATCGAACGACTTGCTGGTTGTGAGCGACGATCCTGGTTTTTTTCGTCGTGGGTCGCGTCGGATCGACAAGGATCCCCCGCGGAGGCTTTTCGCTCTGCCGTAACGCGTTGAGCAGCACCCGCCCGGTGTCGTCCGAACCAATCACGCCACAGATCGACGCCTGCCCTCCCAGTGACAGAACGTTGCGGTACACGTTGGCGGCGCCCCCGAGTTGTATGGATTCCCGTTCAACGTGCACCACGGGAACGGGCGCTTCCGGAGAAATGCGGCTGACCGTACCCCAGATGTAGTAATCGAGCATAAGGTCGCCCAGGACCAGCACGTGTCCGCGTGAGAACCAGCGAAGGTAGCGTTCCAACGAAGCCGGCAAGATCTCCGTGGAAACCGCAGTCCTCTTTTGGGGAGAAGGGGAAGTTCTTGCCGACGAAGCCACAACCTGCCGTCTCATGCGTCTTACTCGATCACTTTCCCGATCCGATTCCATCGAACCCACTCCGTCAATGAACCCTGCCCGTACCAGGACCAATAGACGAGAAACGCCCGGCCCTTGATTTTGTGCTCTTGCACGTATCCCCAAAAACGACTATCCAGGCTTTGGTCGCGGTTGTCGCCCATGACGAAATAGGAGTCCGGAGGAACCGTGATGGGCCCAAAATTATCACGGGGATTGATCCACCCATCGATCATGCCGGGATCCACGCGTTGGGTAAACGCTTCATCCCGAAACGGCTCGTCGTTGACATAAACGATTTTCTTGCGGATTTGAATGGTGTCGCCGGGCAGGCCGATGATGCGTTTGATAAAATCCTTATGTTCATCTTCCGGGTAGCGAAACACGATGACGTCTCCCCGCTTGGGTTTTTCAAACTCAAAGAGCATGGAAGAAGAATAGCAGGTGAACGGAAGCAGCGAAGCCTCAAATTCACAATCCTGGGGAATCTGCAACCCATACGCGAGTTTGTTGACCAGAATGTGATCGCCGATCTGCAAACTGGGAATCATGGAGCCCGAGGGAATTTTAAAGGCCTGAACCAGAAACACCCGAATGGTCAACGCCAGGACCAGAGCAATGACGATAGCCTCGGCGTATTCCCGCCACAACGGTTTGGTCCGTGCCGTCTCTCCCCTGCTTTCTTCACGCGAGGAGGAAAACTCCGGATCACCGGATGAAGAATCCGGCGGCAGCACCGGGTCCCGGTTAAAATCGGTCACGATTCGTCCTTTACCTTCAAGAGGGCCAGAAAGGCCTCTTGCGGAACTTCCACCCGCCCGAGTTGCTTCATCCGCTTCTTACCCTCTTTTTGTTTTTCCCATAGCTTGCGTTTTCGCGTGATGTCCCCTCCGTAACACTTGGCGGTGACGTTCTTTTTGACGGCGGAAACCGTTTCGCGCGCAATCACGCGCTTGCCGATCGCGGCTTGAATGGCGACCTCGAACATTTGTTTCGGGATCAACTCCTTCATCTTTTCCACCAATTGGCGGCCACGATGATACGCTTTCTCCTTGTGCGTGATGAAAGACAGCGCGTCGATGGTTTCACCGTTCAGCAGCAGATCGAGTTTCACCAGGTCCGATTCCCGGTACTCCATCAATTCGTAATCCAATGAGGCATAACCCTGGGTGCGGGATTTCAACTTGTCGTAAAAATCCAGCACCATTTCGTTCAACGGCAAGGCATAGATCAGTATGATTCGCGTCGTATCCAGATACTGCAAGCTTTCCTGGACGCCACGACGTTCCTGGCACAAGGCGAGAATGTTTCCGGCATAGCCTTCCGGGGCAATGATCGTGGCTCGGATAAACGGTTCTTCCATGGTTTCAATGGCTTCGGGCTCGGGCAGTTTGGAAGGATTTTCAATGTCCAGCACCTCCCCGGTCAGGGTCCGGACCCGGTAAATCACCGTGGGGGCCGTGCTGATGAGACTCAACCCATATTCACGATGCAGGCGTTCGCGAATGATTTCCATGTGGAGCAAGCCCAGGAACCCGCACCGAAAGCCGAAGCCCAGGGCCAATGAGGACTCCGGTTCATAGACAAATGAAGAATCATTGAGGCGGAGCTTATCGAGCGAATCGCGAAGGTTCTCGTAGTCCGAATTGTCCATGGTATAGAGTCCGCAAAAAACCAGGGGCTTCACTTCACGATAACCGGGTAAGGGCGTGGCCGTGGGTCGATCGGCATCGGTGAGCGTGTCGCCGATTTTTGTGTCCGACACGTCCTTCATGCCGGCGACGACGTAGCCGACCGCGCCGGCCTTCAACTCATGGGTTTTTGTGCGCTTGGGAGAAAAAATGCCGACTTCGGAGACTTCAAAGACCCGCCCGGTCGACATGAGCCTGATTTTCATACCCGGCTTGACCACACCGTCGAAAATTCGAACCAGCACAATCGCACCCTGGTAACTGTCAAACCAGGAATCGAAGATCAACGCCTTCAAAGAGGCACTGACCGACCCCGTGGGCGGCGGCACTTGCCGGACCATGGCATTCAGAACGTCATCGACCCCAATCCCCTGTTTGGCACTCACCAGGAGGGCATCGTCCACCGGCAGGCCCAAGACCTCTTCGATCTGGTGCTTCACGCCATCGATATTCGCGCTGGGCAGGTCGATCTTGTTAATCACGGGCAGGATCACGAGATCATTGGTCATGGCAAGATACACGTTGGCAATGGTCTGCGCTTCCACCCCCTGTGTGGCGTCCACCAACAACAAGGCGCCTTCACAAGCAGCCAAACTGCGGGAGACCTCATACGTGAAATCCACGTGTCCGGGAGTATCGATGAGATTCAACTGATACGTGTACCCGTCGTGCGCCTTATACGACGTCGTGACGGCGTGGGCCTTAATGGTAATCCCACGTTCACGTTCCAGGTCCATATCATCCAGGATCTGCTCACGAAATTCCCTGGGCGTGATCGCTCCCGTCAACTCCAATAAACGATCAGCGAGGGTGGATTTTCCGTGGTCGATATGGGCGATAATGGAAAAATTGCGGATAGAGGAAAGTGTGTTCATTGCGAAAGCACAATTTATTGATTCTATTAAGGTTTCCTTGTCTTGTCAAAGAAAGAATGCGTTCCTATAATCCTGTCGGTCACGACAGCCTTCCCTTTGTCTTTTCCGACCGAGATGAAAAGAGCCAACGATACCCGAATCGGTCATTCCCGCGTGCGCGGGAATCCAGCAGCGTTCTTCTCTCCGACTCCCTCTCCCCTATGAGGGAGAGGGTTGGGGTGAGGGGGCAAAAACCCTGGATCCCCGATCAAGCCGGGGATGACAGAAAGAAAAGCGGGGATGACAGTTTCGAGGCGTCGTTGACTATTTCCATACCAATGACCGATTGGGAAATGAAGCAACCCAAGAAAAAACACAAAAACAGTCCTTCCGTTTCTTCATCTCAGCTCTCGAAATGGGATCGGCAATATGTCTGGCATCCATTTACCCAAATGAAAGAGTGGGAACAGGAAGATCCGCTGATCATCGAAAAAGGCGAAGGCATCTACCTTTACGACACACACGGCAACAAATATCTGGACGGCTCCTCATCCATTTGGGTCAATCTTCACGGGCATGGACATTGTACGCTGGATACGGCCATTCAAGATCAACTCCGCAAAATTGCTCACAGCACGCTGTTGGGCGCAGCCAGTCCCCCTTCCATCATCCTGGCCAAAGAACTCGTCAAAATCGCCCCGAGAGGCCTGACGCGCGTGTTCTATTCAGACGACGGCTCCACGGCCGTGGAAGTGGCCTTGAAAATGGCGATTCAATATTGGCAACAACAGAATCCACCGCAAAAAAAGAAGAAGACATTTGTTCGCCTGGATGTCGCCTATCACGGCGATACGGTGGGGAGCATGAGCGTCGGTGGGATCGCCCTGTTTCATGAACGCTTTCGGCCGCTCCTGTTTTCGGCCATCACCCTCGATGCGCCCTACTGTTACCGATGTCCACTGCACTTACGCTTTCCTTCGTGCCGGACGGCGTGTCTCGATCCCCTGGAAGATGTCCTGGCCAGGCGACACGAGCAAATCGCCGGAGTCATCATCGAACCCATGGTGCAGGCCGTCGCAGGAATCATCACGCAGCCGCCGGGTTACCTGTCACGGGTTCGCGCCTTATGTACAAAATACAACGTGCTGCTGATCGCAGATGAAGTGGCCACCGGCTTTGGCCGCACCGGAACCATGTTTGCCTGCGATCATGAACGCGTGACACCGGATCTCCTGTGCGTCGCCAAGGGACTGACCGGCGGATATTTGCCCCTCGCAGCAACCCTGACCACGGAAAACGTTTATCAGGCGTTTCTTGGAGAACCCGAGAAAACGTTTTTTCACGGCCACAGCTATACGGGTAACGCGCTCGGCTGTGCCGCGGCTTTGGCGAATCTTGAAATTTTCAAAAAAGAAAAAACACTCGTTCAGGTCGGGAAACGCTCCAGGATGCTGCAAACGCTGCTTGAGCCATTGGCTGAATCGCCGATCGTGGGAGACGTCCGGCAATGCGGGATGATGGCCGGCATCGAATTAGTCAAAAACAAGGAAACCCGGGAACCGTTCCCGTTATCGGAACGCATGGGCTACAGGCTTGCGGCGGAATGTCGTCGTCGAGGACTCCTCATCCGGCCGATCGGCAACATTGTCGTCTTCGTTCCCCCGCTGGCAACCACCGAACGGGAATTACGGAAAATGTTGAGTATCTTGACGAAGGCCTGTCGAACTTAGCAGGCTTTCTCATCTCCGCGAGAAACCACGATGAATTTTGACCCTGCCGTTGCCGCACAAGAAGCCCTGGCTCGGGCATACGCCCACGATTCTCTGGGCGATGCTCAATCGGATATCGAAGAAGCAGAGGAAACGTTTTCCTCTGAAACAGGCTTGGAAGCCAAACGTGCGTATGAAACCCTGATCGCCATCGGCGAGAATCTGCCGCAGGCCAAGGCGTTTCAGGAGTTTTTGATTTTCATCACCTGGCAGCAAGTCACGGAGGAAACCATTCCCCGCTATTTTCAGAAAGGCGTACAACTCACCGAACAATTCCTTGCCCGCTTCGGCTCTCAAATTCAAGGAACCGATCTATACGAACGCATCGTCGCGATCCGACAGTCTTTCAGACGAGGGTTGGGCGACCGCATTGAATCAATGCAGGACGAGTACGATCGCGATGCGTTTCACGGCGGCGATTGACCGAGTGCAATCTGCCGGCGTGATATGCAAATAGCCACTGATTCTGTCATTGGTATGTTGCTTTCAC
>JAAXIB010000070.1 GCA_012270585.1 Nitrospirales bacterium | reverse complement strand
TCAACGAATTACTGAACACATACAGGAATGACAAAAGGAGAAAAACAGGAATGACAGATTCGGGGTGCCGTGGGCTGAGAGACGTTAGGTTGCGGAACCCGAAGACGAACCTGATGAGGCAGGACTGGACGGAGAAGACGCGGGGGCGGATGACGACGTGTCCGAGGCAGAACCGGATTCGCTTTTGGCGGGGGCTTTTTCCGATTCACCGCCTGTCCCGTCTTTGGCTTGGCTCTCGGTTGGTTTCGCTTGGCCGGGATCTTTCAGTTTATTTGAGTAATCCGTCACGTACCAGCCGCTTCCTTTGAACATGATGCCGGGAGCCGAGATGAGTTTTCGGACTCCGTTCCCGCATCGTATGCATTTGTCGATCAACGGGTCGGAAAATTTTTGTTGGACTTCGAATTGATGGTGACAGGTCTCACATTCATATTCGTAGAGTGGCATCGTTATCCTCTCGTTTCACGATTCTTCTATTTTCAATAATATTGTTATCGGCAAAGTCAAGGATCCGTGGGGATCAGGCAAGAGACTGAATCGCCTTTTTGAATCTTTGCATGCCGCGCTCAATTGCGTCGAGCGTTGGGGTATAGGTCAACCGCAGATGGTGCGGACTTCCGAATGGTTCACCGGGTACACACGCAATGTGAGCTTCATGTAACAGGTAGGTGGCCAAGTCCGTCGAGGTCGTGAGGGTTCCATTGGCATGCCGTTTGCCCAAGACTCCCGACACGTTGGGAAAGGCGTAAAAGGCCCCGGCAGGGGTGGGACAGGTAATGCCGGGGATTGCGTTCAACGTGTCAATCATGAGGCGACGCTTGGGTCCGAGGTCCGCAAGCAACTCTTTGAAAAAAGGGGTCCCTTCCCTGAGGGCGGCCACCGAGGCTTTTTGCGAAATCGACGTTGGATTGGACGTGCTTTGGCTTTGAATCATCGCCATTGCGGCGATTAAGGCTTTCGGTCCCCCTGCGTAGCCGATCCGCCATCCTGTCATGGAAAACGCTTTGGAAACACCGTTCACCACAAGCGTCTGATCGGCAATCTCGGGTACGGCGGACACGATGCTCAGAAACGGGGTTTCTCCATAGACGAGTTGTTCGTAAATGTCGTCGGAAATCACGAGAAAGCCGTGCCGTTTGGCCACGTCGGCCAGGGCTTCAAGCGTCTCCCGTGTATACAGCGTCCCCGTCGGGTTGCACGGGCTGTTCAGGATCAGCGCCCTGGTGCGTGGTGTGACGCTGGCTTCCAATTGTTTCGGATCAAGTGCATACCCATGGCTTTCCTTTGTTTCCAGGAGAACGGGTTGCCCATCGGCCAGTCGCACGATGTCCGGGTAGGAAACCCAATACGGGGCGGGGATGATGACTTCGTCCCCGGGATTCAACAGGGCCTGGGCGACGTTATACAGGGTGTGCTTGGCCCCACAGGACACCAGGATTTGCGATTTCTCGTAGTGGATGCCTTGATCTCGTGAAAATTTTTCGACGATGGCTTCTTTGAGTTCATCGATACCCGAGGCAGGCGTGTATTTGGTAAATCCGTCCGTGATAGCCGCTTTCGCGGCCGCTTTCACGACCTCGGGTGTGTCACAGGCCGGTTCCCCTGCGGAAAAATCAACGACGTCCACGCCTTGGGTCACCATGGATTTGGCCGTTGCCGAAATGTTCAAGGTCGCAGACGGGACGATGCGAGTGGTACGGGTGGCCAGTTTCATGGTGCCGGATGCCCGTACTTTTCACGAAGGTGCTTGGCCACCTCAGGGATGAGAAAGGCCTCCAACTCACCACCGAACAGGGCCAGTTCTTTGACGATGCTGGAAGTCAGATACGAATATTCTTCGCTTGGCATCAGAAAGACCGTTTCCACCCGTTCATCGAGTTTACGATTCAGTAACGCCATTTGAAATTCGTGTTCAAAGTCGGAAACCGCTCGTAATCCTCGAATAATGGCATGGGCGCCCCGCTGTCGAACATATTCCACCAACAGGCCGTTGAACGATTCCACTTCCACGTTGGCAAGGTCCTTCGTGGCGATTTTCGCCAGTTCGACTCGTTCCTCCAGAGACAAAAGCGCCCCTTTGCGTGGATTGGGAGCGACGGCCACGACCAGACGGTCGAAGATGCCGAGGCTGCGACTGACAATATCCGTGTGCCCGCGGGTAATGGGATCGAAGGTGCCCGGATAGACGGCTAGTCGCATGTTTTCTCCGCAGCACGTCGATAGAAGGTGAGCATGGTGTCGCCGTACCGGGATTGACGCGTCTGCGTGAGTGCTCCGATTTGGCTCGGGACGGTACGTTTGAAAAAATGTTCAAGAATGACCGTCCCTTGAGCAGCGATTTTCCCACTCAGGCTCAGGCGTTCGAGTAACCGGATCAGGTCGGTGGTGTGATAGGGCGGATCAGCAAAGACAATATCGAACGCCGGCGGTTCGCCGAACGATGGGGGTGAGGCTAAAAACGTTTCAACGCCTTGCGTGATGACGTCGCATCGTTCGTCGTGGCCGCACAGGGTGACGTTTTGCCGAAGGATTCGTACCGAGGCGACGCGGTTCTCCACAAAGACGATCTGGCAGGCCCCACGACTCAAGGCCTCGAGGCCCAATGCCCCGGTTCCGGCGTAGAGATCCAACACGCGTGCGCCTTGTGTGCGATGGGCCAGGATCGACAACAAGGCTTCGCGGACCCGGGCCGAGGTCGGACGAAGGTCCTGCCCTTCGGGTTCTTTGAGGCGACGCCCTTTTTGTCTGCCGGCCACGACTCGCATTGGCTTGCTCCTTTCAAACGAGAAAAAATAGCATACTGGTTTTTGAGCGGCAAGATAGGCCGGAAGATACAAAACTGTCTGCTCGGGTAGACGGTTCATTTGGTTTCTCAGAACCACGCCGTATTGCCCCTCCGGGAGAGAGGACACAAAACCCCTTTTCAATCAATGACCTTTCCAAACAATTCGCGTTCTTGTCTTTCTGGCACGTTCCTTGCCGAGAGAAATCGTTGAGACGACTTTTTTTATTCACGTCTTTCGATAAGAAAAGGAAAGCAGAGGAGAAGGACAGGAAATGATGGGCGAGAATCCTGCCCAATCGATCCTGCATTGGCCAAAAGGTGAACGGCCGCGTGAACGATTGCTGGAAGAAGGGCCGGAATCCCTGACGGACGCGCAACTGCTGGCTATCGTGCTTCGAGTGGGCCGGCATAAGACTTCGGCCGTCGAGGTCGGCATGGATCTTCTGAATCGCTTGGGCGGATTACAGGGATTAGCCAATCGAAGCGTCCAGGAACTCTGTGCCGTGCCGGGTATCGGCCCGGCCAAGGTGGCCCAGATCAAGGCGGCCATTGAGTTGGGGAAACGCGTGTTGTCGACGCCACTGACGACCGGGACGGTTATTACCCAAAGTCGAACGGTTTTTGACCATTATTATCCGCTGTTGCGGGACTTGCGGCGCGAACTCTTTCAGGTGATTCTCCTCGATGCCAAGCATGCGGTCATTCGGGAAAAGACCGTCTCCGAAGGGAGTTTGACAAGCAGTCTGGTGCATCCGAGGGAAGTGTTCAATGAAGCCGTCCGCGAGTCGGCGGCGGCCGTGATCTTCTTGCATAATCATCCGAGCGGCGATCCCAAGCCCAGTAAAGAAGACCGTGCCTTGACGGCACGTTTGCAGGAAGCCGGTGACATTCTGGGCGTGCAGGTGCTTGACCACGTTATCATTGGTGACGGCCGCTACGTCTCCTTTGCCGATGAGGGGTGGATGTCGCCGCCGATGGCTGCCTTGTCGAGCAAATACCTGCGTTGACGCAACATCGTTCTTGCCAGGACTCATCGTATAGTGAAGGTCTTCCGTAGCTTTTCAACACCCGTCATGATAAAATCATCGGGTCTTTGTAGCATTTCGTCCCTGATGGTATAATCCTTCCACGGAGTGGAAGGAGAACCCGACCCCAGGAGGAGCAGGTCTCATCCATGAGCATCGAGATGACTCAGGTGGAACACGTGGCGGACCTTGCCCGGCTTCAACTGAGTCGGGAGGAACTGGAGCGGTTAAGCACCCAACTGAGTCGTATTTTGACCTATATGGAAGAGTTGAACGCCGTTGACACGATGGATATTCCCGGGACGACGTCGGTGGTCGCGGGTGACGCCAACGTGTTGCGTGAAGATGAGGTGCAACCTTCACTGTCGAAAGTGCACGCGTTGAGCAACGCGCCGGAAGCGGTCGATGGCCTGTTTCAGGTGCCGCAAATTATCGGTGATCGGTGAATTCGAGGAAGTTGAGGAAACGATGTTACGGCATATGTTGCGGGCGAAAATCCACCGAGCGGTCGTTACGGATGCCTGTCTGGAATATGAGGGCAGTCTGACGGTCGATGAAGATTTGTTGGATGCCGCCGGGATTTTGCCCTATGAACTCGTGATGGTCTCGAATTTGAACAATGGGGAGCGGTTTACGACCTATGCCATCAACGGAAAACGGGGATCAGGCGAAGTCGTGCTCAATGGACCCACGGCCAGAAAAGGGGTGATTGGGGATCGAGTCATCATTTTTTGTTATGAATATTACAATGACGACGAAGCAAAGCACCATTGCCCTCGAATTATTCAAGTAGACGACGACAATCGAATCGCCAATTGCTCCTAAGGCCGAGCGGCTTCTGATCGTCGTTTCTTCCTTCACTCGCAAGCCCGTTTCATCGCCATGTCACTTGTTAAATGTACCCTGAAAGAGCTTCAGGATCGCTTTACGCGCGGAGACGTCAGTGCCGTGGAGATCGTCCGCGCCTATTTTCTGCGGATCGGCGTCGTGGAGTCGAAGGTCAAGGCCTATATTACGCTGAATGACAAAGAGGCCATGTTGTCTCAAGCCCAGGCACTGGATGATGCGTTGAGTGCCTGGAGGAGAACCGAGCCCATGATGGCGATGCCGATTGCCATCAAGGATAATATTTGCACTGAAGGCCTTCCCACGACGTGTGGGTCTCGCATTCTTGGAGGCTTTTCCCCGCCGTACTCCGCCACCGCTGTGGACGCGCTGCGAGCGCAGCAGTGTTTTCTTATCGGAAAAACCAATCTGGATGAATTCGGGATGGGGTCCTCCACGGAATATTCGGCTTTTGGCCCGAGTCGCAATCCGTGGAAACTCTCCTGTGTGCCCGGCGGCTCGAGTGGCGGCTCGGCTGCGGCCGTGGCCGCCGATGAATGCGTTGCCGCGCTGGGGACGGATACCGGCGGGTCTATCCGGCAACCGGCCGCGTGTTGTGGGGTCGTCGGCCTGAAACCGACGTACGGACGGGTGTCTCGTTACGGGCTCATTGCGTTTGCCTCTTCATTGGACCAAATCGGGCCCATTACCAAGGACGTCATGGACGCCGCGTTGATGTTGAACGTGCTTGCCGGGCATGATCCTCGGGATTCGACCTCGGCCGACAAACCGGTTCCCGATTTTACGCGGGCGTTCAAAAAGAAAGACGTCAAAAAACTGACAATCGGGGTCCCGCTTGAATTTTTTGCGGAAGGCCTGGATCCGGAAGTCAACGACGCCGTGGGCGAGGCCCTTGCCGTACTGGAAGAATTGGGCGGGACGATTCACGAGGTATCGCTGCCGCACACGGGGGTGGCGGTGGCGACCTATTACATCGTGGCCACGGCGGAGGCGAGTTCCAATCTGGCCCGCTATGATGGCGTCAAATATGGATTCCGGGCCAAAGAAAGCCCCGATCTTCTGGAGATGTATCGAATCACGAGGCAAGAAGGGTTTGGGCCGGAGGTGAAACGGCGGATTATGCTGGGCACCTATGCGTTGAGTAGCGGGTACTATGATGCCTATTATGCCAAAGCTCAAGCGGTGCGGACGTTGATTCGACAGGATTTCGATCGGGTCTTTCAGGACGTCGATCTGCTTGTGACCCCGGTGATGCCAACCCCCGCGTTTCAACTCGGTGAAAAAATCGAAGATCCTTTGCAAATGTATTTGTCGGATCTGTATACCATCTCCGCAAGCCTGGCCGGAATTCCGGCGATTTCCTTGCCTTGCGGATTGAGCCGGAAGGGGTTGCCGATCGGCATGCAAATCCTGGGTCGCCCCTTTGAAGAAGACGTCGTTCTTCGGGCCGCACGTGCGTATGAATTGGCAACGGACTGGCACAAAAAACGACCACTTATTCGCCAGGGAAGGTGACGCATGATTGACTATGCCGCAGTGGTGATAGCCGTAGCCTTTGTGGTGCTTGTGGGGTACATCGTTCCGACCGTCATTCAGGTGCGGAAGACCGCGACGCAAGCCGAACGATTACTGGCGCAGGTCAATACCGAACTGCCGGGACTTCTGAAAGAGATCAAGCAGACGAATGAGAACATCCAGGTCATGTCCGCCCAAGCTCGGGAAGGAGTGGGCCGGGCGTCGGTGTTGATGAATGCCATTGGCGACGTGGGGGAGACGGTCAACCAAGTTCATGGAATGATTCGTGGAAAAAGTACGATGCTCACGAAGAATCTGGTCGGAGTGCTGATGAGTCTGAGGACCGTGGCGCTTGCCTTAAAGAATCGCGCACAAAAAAAAGGAGGTCAGGCAAATGGGAAATAATAATGAATCAGCGGGCAGCGTGGCGCTGGCTTTTTTGAGCGGAGTGGTGTCCGTCGGTGGTGTGGTGGTGGCTTTTTTTGGCGGACTGACGATTGGTGCCGTGACGGGGTTATTACTGGCTCCGCAAAGCGGCAGGGAATCACGAGAGACCGTCCGTCGCGTGGCGCGTCGAATGAGTGATGACGTTCGAGATTTTTCGGAAAAAGCCGGCGATACCTGGTGCGACGTGATGAGTAAGGGCCGCGACTTGTTGAATGAAGCCGAGACGGTCGTGAAGGATGCGGTAGACGCGGGTCGGGAGTCGGTGCAGCAGATGCGGCATCCTTCTTCAGAGGAGCCCGATTCGTCACGGTGACGTTCGAAACCGTCATCGGGTTGGAGGTTCACGCCCAACTCCAAACGCAGTCGAAACTGTTTTGCGGTTGTGCGACGGAGTTCGGGTCGCCCGCCAACACTCGGACCTGTCCTGTATGCCTGGGATTGCCGGGTTCCCTTCCGGTTGTGAACAAGCGTGCGGTGGAAATGGCGATTCGAACGGGATTGGCTTTGAATTGTACCGTTCGGCCGACGAACCAATTTGCCCGAAAGAATTATTTTTACCCGGATCTGCCGAAGGGCTATCAAATCTCCCAGTATGATCAGCCCATCTGCGAGAACGGCCGGCTGGAGTTCAAGGCAAACGGGACTCCCAAAAGCGTGAGAATCCGTCGAGCACATCTGGAAGAGGACGCGGGGAAAAACAGTCACACGGGCGCCCGGAGTTTCGTCGATCTGAATCGAGCGGGAACACCGTTGATAGAAATCGTGACCGAACCCGACCTGCGCTCGGCAGAGGAAGTTGTTTTGTATTTGAAGACCCTACGGGACGTGTTGATGTATATCGATGTCTGTGACGGCAACATGGAACAAGGCAGCCTTCGCTGTGAACCCAACCTTTCGCTAAGGCCCGCGGGGTCCGATGGATTCGGGACCAAGGTTGAACTCAAAAATATTAACTCGTTCAAGTTTGTCAAAGACGCGATTGACTATGAAATCAAACGTCAAACCAAAGTTCTCACGGAGGGAGGAACGGTCCATCAGGAAACCCGGTTGTGGGATATTGAGCGTAGCCAGACTATGGTCATGAGAAGTAAGGAAGAGGCTCATGATTATCGCTATTTCCCTGATCCCGATCTCGTTCCGCTTGCAATTTCCGACGATTGGATTGCGGAATTGCAATCCACGATTCAGGAATTACCCGATGACCGCCATCAACGATTTCTCAAGGACTACGGCTTGCCGGACTACGATGCCGGGGTACTCACGAGTTCTCGTGCCTTGGCCGACTATTTTGAAGCTTGCGTGACGTTGTTTCCCGAACCCAAACTCATCAGCAACTTCATGATGAGTGAATTCTTGCGGGAGTTGCATCAATCCGGAACGGCCGTCGAGTCTTCCCCCGTGTCTCCGGAACGGTTGGTGGGATTATTGACGCTCGTGCATGATCAAACTATCAGTTTGAAAGTCGCCAAGGAGATTTTTCCCGAACTCTACGCCGGAAACAAATCGGCAGCGCAGCTCGTGGAAGAAAAAGGGCTGCGGCAATTGTCGGATGAGGGGGCGTTGTCGGCCTTAATCGACGCCGTCATCGAGCAGCACCCTGCGCAGGTCACCCAATATCGCGGGGGAAAAGAGGCGGTGCTCGGGTTTCTGGTCGGCCAAGTTATGAAACGCTCCGGGGGCCAAGCCAATCCGCAGAAAGTGAATGCCTTGTTCAAGATACGGCTTGCCCGATAACGTTCGGTGTCGTCCTGCCTCCGGTTCCGTGTCTTGTCAGGAATCAGAAATCCGGTATGATGCGAGCGGTTCCGTCATAGACGGTTTCCTTGGGGAGCCGTTCTTCTTTGCGAAGCGCGATGCGTGAATGAGCAGAATTAAAGAAATCAAGGGGAGAGCCATACTCGATTCTCGGGGGACGCCCACGGTGGAGGTGGACGTCCTGCTGACCAGTGGCGCCTGGGGACGGGCAGCCGTGCCTTCCGGTGCCTCGACGGGGACACGAGAAGCGCTTGAATTACGGGACAACGATCCTGAACGGTGGATGGGAAAGGGAGTGAATAAGGCCATTCGGAACATTACGAAAACCTTGGCTCCCAAACTGCGGGGGATGAATGCCCTGGATCAAACGTTGGTGGATTCCACCATGCTCGCGTTGGATGGGACTCCGGGGAAGTCTCGACTCGGGGCGAATGCCGTGCTGGGGGTATCGCTGGCCGTAGCCCGTGCCGCGTCGGCGGAAACGCGGCAACCCCTCTATCGGTACCTTGGCGGGCCCAAGGCCCGTGAATTACCGGTCCCCATGATGAATATTATCAATGGTGGCGTTCACGCGAATAACGGATTGGATCTGCAAGAGTTCATGATCATGCCCGTCGGCGCGACGCGGTTTCGCGAAGGGCTGCGGATGGGTGCGGAGGTGTTTCACCAGCTACGGGCCGTGCTGAAAGCCAGGGGATTGAGTACGGCCGTGGGCGATGAGGGCGGATTTGCGCCGGCTCTGCAATCGAATGAAGAGGCATTGGCCGTGATCAGTCAAGCCGTTCGCAAGGCACGGTACCGGCTCGGCTCGGATATTGTTTTGGCGATTGATGCGGCGGCCAGTGAATTTTACGGCAAAAGAGGTTATGTGCTGCGTGCGGAAAAGCGTGCGGCGCGGAGTGCAGCCCGGATGATTGATTTTTACGAAGGGTTGGTCGAACGTTATCCCATTGTCTCCATTGAAGATGGACTGCATGAAGACGACTGGAAAGGCTGGAAACTCCTGACCGACCGACTCGGCACGCGGGTCCAGTTGGTTGGAGATGACTTGTTCGTGACCAACGTCAATTATTTGACAAGGGGTATTCAAGACCATGTCGGAACTGCTATCCTGATAAAAGTCAACCAGATCGGCACCTTGACCGAAACCCTCGAGACGGTTGAACTTGCCAAGCGAGGGGGGTTCGGCGTCGTGATCTCCCATCGTTCCGGCGAAACGGAGGACACGACCATCGCCGATCTGGCCGTGGCATTGAACGCCGGGCAGATCAAGACGGGTTCGTTGTCTCGAACGGACCGGTTGGCCAAGTACAATCAACTCCTCAGAATCGAAGAAGAGTTGGGGAAAACGGCGGTCTACAAAGGAAGAAGGGTGCTCCGAACCAGGAAGGCATAAAATGGTCCGCCGGAATCGAAGACTGGAGAAACCGGGTCGATGGTCCATCCCCCGAGCGGTGGTCTATCCACTTGGTCTCGGCATTGGGATCGTGCTGTGCCTGGTTTGGATGTTACAAGGAACGGGGTTGCCTCAGTATTGGATGATGACTCAAGAAGTTGACCGGACACAAGAAGAGATTGCCTCGTTGGAGCAGGCGAACACCGCTCTTCGAGAGGAAATCCATCTTCTGGAATCCGATCTCTTTACCTTGGAACAATTGGCACGAGAGCGGTTGGGGTACGTGAAGGAAGGAGAGACGGTGTATCAATTCGTTGAGTCGCCGTAGACGAATCTCCCGTTACCCTGGAGGGAGGTGTCTGATGGGTGTATAACCGAACAGATTTTCCTGCCTGGACTCTTCTCATGTCTGTTACTTCCACTTTGGTCGAGAGATGAAGTTTGGTACGTTGGCTGTCGTGGGCTGTTCCAACGTGGGGAAATCCACCCTCGTCAACACGTTGGTCAATCAAAAAATTGCCATTGTTTCCGACAAACCCCAGACCACGCGTTCCCGGATTCTCGGAGTAGCTCATTTCCCACAAGGTCAATTGGCTTTGTTGGATACGCCGGGGTTGCATCGGCCCTGGCACCGGCTCAATAAACTCATGGTGCGAACGGCGTTGGATGCCATGCACGATGCCGATGTGCTGGCGGTCATGGTCGATGGACGAAATTTACCTAGCCCTGCCGATCGATTTGTGGTAGATCAGGTCTTCTCGATACACGGGCGACCTTCAGGATTGCCGGTTTTTTTGTTGGTGAATAAAATTGATTTGATTCCCAAACGTCACGTGTTGCCGGTGATCGAGGCGTATCGTCCGTTGGGGCAGTGGACGGAGATCATTCCGGTATCGGCCAAAACCGGCTTGAACGTTGACCGGTTGGCATCGTTGGTGTTTGATCGAGTGGTCGAGCAGAAAGAAGCCTTCGAGGAAGATTTTGTGACGGACCAGTCATGGCGTCATCTGGCGGCGGAAACCATACGGGAAAAAATCATTGAGTCGACCAAGGCGGAACTGCCCTATGCCGTAGCCGTGAAGGTGGACGAGTTTCAGGAAGAAGGACGCGTCACCAAAATTGCCGCTTCCATTTTTGTTGAGAAACCCGGGCAGAAGGCGATTGTGATCGGAAAATCCGGAGCGAGGTTAAAAGCGATCGGCACCGCCGCCCGGTTGGAGTTGGCGGAGGCCTTGGCGGGCAAGGTTTTTTTGGAACTCCACGTCAAAGTAAAAAACGCGTGGCGCGATGATGACCGTTTGTTGACGGAATTGGGATACTCAAAACAACCATGACGGAGCCGGTAAAGACAATGACTCAAGGTGCCACCGTACCTGTCAAAGATCAGGTCGCTTCGGGGTCCACCAATAGTCAAAGCAAATTTGACGTGGTGCGGCTTTCGACGCGTCGTCTCTTGAAGCGTGGTGCCATTTCAAATCTGACGAATCTGATCGCCCGGTTGCATCCCGCGGACGTTGCCCGGGTGATTATGAATTTGGATACGCCTCAAGAACGACGGACGATCTTTGAGTTGGTCGAAGGGGTGGCAGGGCAGGGAAAGGTCGTGAGCGAGTTGAGTGACGAGATGATCCTGGGACTGCTTGAAGATCGGAATGCCGCCGATATTGCGTGGATGTTACGGACGGTGCCGGCGGATGACGCCGCGTATATTTTAGGCGTGCTGCCCGAAGACGTGGCGCAGAACATTTTGCCGCTGATGAAAGCCGAAGAGTCTCAGGAAGTCGCCAATCTTATGGCGTATCCCAAGGGAACGGCCGGCAGCATCATGACGACGGAGTTCTTCTCGTTGCCCGAGGAAACGACTGCCCGTGAAGCCATCCAGCGCCTGCAACAAGCCACCAAGGCCGAGACCGTGTTTTATATTTACGCCACGGACCGTGAAGGGCGGCTCACGGGCGTGGTGTCGTTGCGTGAATTACTGGTGGTGGCCCCAACGGCCCCTCTGAAAAGCATGCTCTTCCGCGACGTCATCAGTGTGAGCGTGGAGACTGCACAAAAAGAAGTCGCCAGTCAGGTGGCGAATTACAACCTGTTGGCGATTCCGGTCGTCGATGTCGAGCATCGGCTCGTGGGGATCATTACGGTAGACGACGTGGTGGACGTCATTCGAGATGAGGACACCAGGGATATGTTGAAGATGGCCGGAGCCGCCGAAGAAGACGCGCAGATGCGCACCCCCAGTCTGCTGGCCGCGGGCCTGCGGTTCCCCTGGTTGTTTACCAATTTGGCCGGAAGCCTCGTGTCGGGCCTTATCCTGTGGTGGTTCCGGTTCACGATTCAGGAAGTCGTGGCCGTGGTGACCTTTATTCCCGTCATTGCGGCGATGGGTGGGAACCTGGGGCTCCAATCTTCGACGTTGATCATTCGGGGTCTTGCCACGGGTCGCGTCGAGCCGAGTGATATCTGGAAAGTCGTGTTTCGAGAATTGCGTATCGGGTTACTCCTGGGTGTCGTCTGCGGAGCGTTACTTTTTCTGACCGGATGGGTGTGGCAGGGGAACGGGTATTTGGGATTGGTGGTTGGTGGAGCATTACTGATTACGTTTATGATTTCGTCGAGTATCGCCACGGTGACCCCCTTGCTCTTACGAAAGTTTCACGTTGACCCGGCCGTAGCGGCAGGACCGTTCATCACCACGGCCATGGACATCACGGGGGTCAGCATCTACCTTGGCTTCGCCACGATAATGCTGGAGTATCTGAGATAAGTCAGGGTTGTTGAAGGTTGTAGGGGCGGGCCTGCGTGCCCGCCCATTGAGCCGGGCGATACCCCTCTAAACCCGGCGAGTGTCCGGCACGTCCTGGTATGGCTCTAGTCACCACAAAAGCGATCGTGCTGAAAAGCATGCGCTGGGGAGAAGCCGACCGCATCCTCACGTTTTTTTCTCTTCGATTTGGCAAGGTTCGAGGGATTGCACGCGGCGCGCGCCGGATGAAGAGCCGCTTCGGCGGCATGCTTGAACCGTTTTCGTCGGTCAATCTCACGCTTTTTGACAAACGCAATGACGGCCTTGCATCGGTAAGCCAAGTCGATAGCCTCGAATCCTTCAGCTCGTTGCGAGAGAGCTTGGACCGGATCTGGGCGGCTTCTCGTATGGTGGCCTTGGTCGACGGCGCGACCGCGGACCGTGATCCGAGTCCCCCAATGTTTCACACGTTGCTCGAGGGGTTGCGATTGCTGGTCCGGACGGATGATCCGGGCTTACTGACGCTGATTTTTCAGATTCATATCCTGGGACAATCGGGGTTTCAACCACAAATCGAGCGCTGTGCCTCCTGTGGTCGGAATTTCGGAGAACAATCTTCCTGGTTTTCACCTTCGGCCGGCGGGCGATTATGCGGGTCGTGCGACCGGGGCAGTTGGGACTATTGTTTACCGATGTCTCAGGGGAGCACGGCGTTTCTTCGCCAGGCCCGGCAAATACCATTTGAGCTTGCGATGCGGCTGAAGGCGAGAGGCCAGGTCCGGAAAGAGGTTGAAGCCATTGTCGAAACCTATGCAAGCGCCGTTGTCGGGAAACGGTTGCCGGCGAAAGAGCCGTTGGCCGCGGAATCGGCACCGGCACCGTATGGTCTTGTGCAGAAAGACGGCATGGAGGGAAATGGAGCGATTCATGGACACGGAGACCATTCAGCCTGAAGATATGAAGTGGCTCGAGAAGGGCGTGTTCGGGATCGCGTGGAGCGATGGGCACCAAGGTGTCTATCCGATTCGGTATCTGCGATTGCACTGCCCCTGTGCGGCCTGTACTGATGAATGGACCGGCGAGTTGAAACTGAAACCCGATGACGTGCCGATGCTGATCATGCTGAAGGATATCCAGCCGGTGGGGCACTATGCCTTACGCCTGATTTGGAGTGACGGGCATGATACCGGGTTGTATGCGTTCGGGAAACTTCGTCAGATGTGTCAGTGCGAGGTCTGCCAGCCCAATAAAGATCAGGCCGCAGGCAAGAAAACGTCTCGCCGGCTCCTCTGAGGGACCCCTCTCCTCTGGCCTGTTCCCCTTCTTTGTCTGGCCCTGCCTCTGGTCCCCCGCTTGATACTGTCAGGGAGGGAGCCAGGGTCTTTGCTTTTGCCTTTATCTGTCATTCTCGACGTTTGTAATCGAGGATCCAGGGTTTTTACGTTGCCTTCGCTTTGCAAAAAGAACGCCCCTGGATTCCTGCTTTCGCAGGAATGACAGAAAGAGAAATCGTGGCTCCAGTGCCTTTGTTGTCTGCCTTTGTCTTTATCTGTCATTCTCGACATTAGTAATCGAGAATCCAGGGTCTTTGCTTTTTCCTCCGTTCGCAAGGAGAACGACCCTGGATTCCTGCTTCCGCAGGAATGACGGATTGGGGAGAAAAGATTTCATGAGGCCTGGCCCTGCCTCTTTTCCGGCCGATTCGTGGCTTCGTGGCGGTTCGTGCATCTGTTTGAAATTTTTTACATTTCGTACAATATGTAAACTTCATTAATTTTTTTACAATATGTACAATTCGTTTCAATTTTTAACTTTTTTACAGTTCGCCGGATTATTATAAATTTGTCATATGTAGAGGACGGCCTCCGTGCCGTCCCTCGTGCTTTCTGTGGAAGCCCATGGCTCATCGTCGGTAGCGCGGGCCGAGGGTTTGGTCTTCGTAGTTCGCAAACAGGCGTTTGGTTTCGGGATGGAAGGCAAAACCCTTGCCGTGGGCAATGTCTCGCGCGCGGAAGAAGGGTGCGAGTTTCCCGGAGGGATCGAGATAGGCCGCGCGAAGCGGGACCGAGCGGTTTCGATGATGGATCAGGTGACAGGACGTGGAACGAATCGAACTGATCCAGGTCTCGACTTCGTCAGGGTTTCCGATGGAGGCCGACAGCAGCAGCAGGCGCGATTGCGCGGGAGCGAAAATAATCGTTTCTTCCCAGACTACTCCCCGCTCCGGATCGGCCAGAAACTGCGATTCATCCAGAATGATCAACCCCAAGGTATCCAACCGCATGTCGATCTCACCGCTTGCGGCGTCGTACAGTAAATTCCGCAGGATCTCCGTGGTCATGACCAGGATGGGAGCCTGTGGATTGTCGCGACGATCGCCCGTGAGAATGCCGACCTGATCGGCCCCGAAAATCTGTGAGAACTCCGTCAACTTTGTGTTTGAGAGTGCCTTCAAGGGTGACGTATAGATGACCGTTTGTTCGGTTTCGATGGCCCGTCGCATGGCTTCGACCGCCACGTAGGTTTTGCCGCTCCCGGTGGGCGCGCTCAAGATTACGTCATTGGTCGCCAGGCGATCGATCGCTTCTTGTTGCCAGTCGTCAGGCTTGAAAGGCCGTGGCGGAGGAACACCGATCCCTTCAAACAAGATCTTCGTGCTGATAGCTGGTTCCGCCGGTGCGCTGTGCCGCTGGTGGGGCGGGGATTGCCGGGAGGGCGCATCGGGCTGGCGTTTCGGCTTGGCAGATTTCTCAGGCTTGGGCGGACGTGCAGGTTCCTGCAGGAGGGACGCGAGAGCCGTTGCGACTTCTGCCTGCTGAGCAGGGGACAGGGCCAGGAGTGATTGAATCAGCCGGTTCTTCCCCATTCGGAAATGTCTCGGCACCCGGTTCTTTGCCAGATGGTGAAGGAGCCTGACGGGCAGGTCGGCTAATTGTGTTGCCAATGCGTCGTGTGTCATGTGGTTGCCTGGTGCGTTGTTGAGCTTTCGTCTCTCATGGCAACTCCTGCAGCACGTCCCGGCGTATGAGGTCCATCGCGTCCCTTGCGACATCGGCCAGCCCGGGATGGGTCGCTCTTAATCCGTGCAGTTGCGAGAGATATTCCAGGGTTCTGGCCAGGAGTCGATAGATATCCCCTTCCGCCATGGTGGTCGAGCGAATGAGTTCGCTCCAGGGCAGGGTGGATTCAGCAATCCATCGGTCGGCTATCGCTGCGATGTCCCAACGCAGGAGGGGCGGTTCTTCATACGCGGACAACGAGTGAGCGATCTTCCGGACTTGTCCGAGGGTCGAGGCCAGGGCAGGGTGGCGTCCGAGAAAGGAGGCCGGCCGGTCGTCGTCATGGGCAATGCTCGCCAACACCCCGGCCAGTAACGAGGCGTTGATCCCTTCAAACGCCCCCATCCGTATCAATTCCGTGATGAGTAACGAATGATTGATGCGAATCAGACGTGCCCAGTCGCCATCGGGAGTGAGCTGACACGCGGGGGTCAGGTAGCCGAATTTCTGCAACACTTCCACGTGTTGCTGGAAACGATGCCAGAGTTCGGTGCGCAAGGCATGAATGGTTTTCGTCAGTCGATGATCTTCCTGGCGCAGTTTCAGCGCCTGCGGGTGGTCTTTCTGACAGGCGGGCCGGGACGGGCAGGTTGGGCAGGGAAACTCGTCGCTCAGCGTCTCGGTCAGGATCGTGGTGCCGTCCTGGTCCACTCGAATGGGGAGGCGTCGTAAACGAGTGGGAAAATGTTCCAACGTTTCGATCGCGTGATCCAGGCTGTGAGGCGTGCACCATGGAAACTTTCGGGCCTCCGCGACGTCAACGACTTCGTCGATCACCGCGGTGACGGCGTTTGCAGGGTATTCCACGATGCGTCCGCGACTTCGAACCACGGTCAACATGGCGTACCCTTGCCCGCGGCTTCGATATTGACGCAAGACGATGGCGTGGTCTTTGGAGAGCTCGACGACCCGGCCCGGTGTCAGGAACGCCAAGCGGGCCGAGACTTCCGGCGGATCGTGCCGCGTTTTCAGGCGGTGGTGCGAGCGGTGTTTTTTGGCAAGGGTGAAGGACTGCCACTGCGTAATCCAATCGGCGCATTCCCGCTGGCCATAGGCTTCCAGTTGCCGTTCCACGTCGTCCAGCTTCGTTTCATAGGCGTCGGCTCGTTGGTTGAGTTGGAATTGCGCAAAGCTTTTTTCCAGGATGGGTTGAATGTGATCGATGGTATGGGCTTTCAAGAGATTCAGCACCATGGGATAGGAAACCACAAATTGACTGTCGATGGGCTCCGGATGGTTCGTGAGTCCGTTCGCAATGGGGCCGAGGTCGATATACGGCGACGGCGTGACCACGACGAACCCCACGAAATCTTTTCCTCGTCTCCCGCCGCGGCCGGCGAGTTGTTGGATTTCGTTGACGGTCAGTTCCGTGATGTCGCGATCCTTGCGGACGCTCGATTGAGTAATCACGACGGTACGGGCGGGGAAATCCACACCGGCAGCCAGAGTCGTGGTGGCAAAGACCGCATCCAAACAGCCCTGACGCATGAGTTCCTCAACGGCAACTTTCCAGGATGGCAGGTGCCCGGCGTGATGAGCCGCCACTCCATAGTGTTGAACCGTGGGAATCAGGGGATGGTCGGCGATACTGGGATATTCGGTAATCATTTTTTCCAGCACTTGCGTGATGGCTGCCGACCGCGTGGGTGGAATAGGAATCTGGCGGTGTTCGAAGCTCGCAATGGCCTCATCGCAGGCGCGCCGGGACGTCAGAAAGACAATGGCCGGGGTCAGACGTTGGTGTCGAAGGACGCGGAGCAGATCGACTGGGTGAATGGCAGGTGGCATGAATGGGAAAAATTGTAACAGGATCCTATCGGAAGCACAAAGAAGAACGACACCCGACGAGGCTGGATGGAAAGGCGGTTACTCGTCGGAAGAATCAGGCGAGGACGGTTTGCCGAAGAAAATGTTCGTGAACGTCGTGCGCCGGGATTTGATGTCCCACGTGGCGCCTTCGATTTCCTGTTGAGACGCGAGTGAAAAGGTCGGGGATTTGGATTCGTGCAGGAGTTGCGTGGGGATGACGCTCCGATGACCCGTGAGCAGGTAACTCATGGCACAACTCGTGGCTGCGTACGGCGCAATGGCAGGGCCGAACAATTCCATGGCCAGGACAATGGCGGCGATGGGAGTATTGGTGGCGCCGGCCAACACGCTGACGAGCCCCAGTGCGGCAAAGGTGGCGGGATCCAACCCCAACCCGTGGGCCAGGGCCGATCCCAGGGCAGCCCCGTAAAAACAGAGAGGGAGAAGAATGCCCCCACTGCCGCCGAAGTTCAACGTCACGCTGGTCGTTATGGCCTTGAGTGCAAAGGCGTACCAGGGAACGTCGTCGCCCTTGAGCGCTTGAGCAACCATGGTCCATCCCAGACCGAGGTAGTCGTCTGAAAAAAGAAGGGTCACGGCGATGAGACTCGATCCGCCGATCACGCCGGTCAGCACGGGGGAGGTTTTGGTCAGGTTCGAAAGTCGTTTTCCGATCCCCAGTATTTCCACGAAGATGAACGCCGCCACACCAAACGTGACTCCCGCCAATCCCACGCTGAGAAAAAAGTGAATAGTCAACGACGGAACCGAAGGCGATACGGGCGAAAGATACGCAATCCCCAAGGTCGAGGTAACCTGATACCCGACAAACGCGGAGACGAGAGAAGGGAACAACGCACCGTAGGAGAGGCGTCCGATCCAGAGGACTTCAATGGCAAACAGGGCTCCGGCTACCGGAGTGCCGAACACCGCGGCGAAGCCCGCGCTGATTCCGCAGACAACGAGTCGTATTCGATCAACGTCCTCCAGGCGGATGAGTTGACCGAGGGCGGAACACAATCCCCCACCGATTTGCGCACAGGGTCCGACGTTGCCTGCGGAGCCTCCACTCGCGATCGTGACGATCGTGGCGACAAATTTGACGGGAATCATGCGAGGGTGGATTTTCCCGCCCTCTTGATGAATGGCGCGGATCACCTGTTCCGTGCCGTACCCCTGCGCTCTCGGAGCGAGCTTGGTCGTCATGAGCGCGGAGAGCGCAAGGCCGATCGGGAGAAGGAGAAACGCATACGGGAATGATTGCATGAAGACGAGGCTGCTCTGAAGCAGAATAAGAAACAGGGTGGAGGAGAGCCCGACGAGCAAACCAACGACACCGGCCAGGAGAAACCACTTGGCCACGCTGAAAAACAGGATAGCCAGTTCCGTGAGGCGCGTCGTCATGAATCCTCAAGACATCAGAAAAGTTACGAGAGCCAAAACGCTGAAGACGTATAGTACATCTTGAAAACGCAAACGACAAAAGTGGGGAAGAGCGTGTTGCGTTTGTCGTTTTGGTTTTGACACACTGAATGTCGCCCTCTCCCTCAAGGGGAGAGGGCGTTGGGATTGTCAACGCATGAGGGAACACCTACAGGAATCTCTCATGCAGGCGTGCCGCCTGCGCACCAAGAGATGAAAATGGGGACATTGTACCAATCTGTCATCCTCGACATTTTTAATCGAGGATCCAGAGTTTTTTGTTCCAGGCGAGTCCGCATGAATGGAGGGGCAGAAGAGCAAGACCCTGGATTCCCGATTAGATCCTCGATTACCAACGTCGAAGACAGACGTCGGGGATTGTAAATGTTCAGTCA
>JAAXIB010000016.1 GCA_012270585.1 Nitrospirales bacterium | reverse complement strand
TACTGAACACATACAAGGATGACAGAAAGAAAAGCAAACCCCCTGGCGTCCCGGGTTCCGCTGCTGGCATTCCTGCGAAAGCAGGAATCCAGAGTCTTTCTCTTTCTTTTCATCGCATGGGGTACAGGCGGGCCGCCGGCAAGAGGGAGGCCTGTCGGCCTTTTTCCTGTCGTTCGTTGAGCCAATTTTCGACAAACATCGTTCCACCCTCCGAGTCGTCAAGTTATCTACATCATTCCTCACGCTCACCTATTGGCCGATTTGCAAGGTGAACGCAACAGACAAATGGCAGAGGAGAGCGACCCCGGCCAAGGGGTGTTATCCGCCCGCCAGGGACGTCAAGGCGGCAGGGGCTGAGGCCGTGGGGGCATTCAGATTCGAGAACATCAAGGTGGCGGCAACGGCCCAGTCGATGAAGGGTTTGGGGTAAATCCCCAGAATCAGGGTGCCGGCGATGCCGACGAAAATGACGGTCTTCAGTGGGGTCGATACCGAGAGCGGCGTGGGGTCGTGGGGTTCGTTGATGTACATCTTTTTGACCACGACCAAATAGTAGTACATGGAGATGACGATATTGATCAGCCCGACGATCAACAGCGTGTAGAGTTCCTGTTCGATGGCCGCGACGAAAATATAGAGTTTGCCGATAAATCCCGCGAGCGGCGGCACACCGGCCAGAGACAACAGAAAGAGCAGCATGGCGGCTGCGAGAAACGGCGACCGCCGATTCAATCCGTTGTAATCTTCAATTTCATCGCTCTTGATCAGGTTGCTGACGCCGATGACGACGGCAAAGGCGCCCAGGTTGGCAAACAGGTAGGTGAGCAAATAAAAGAGCATCGCGTCACTGCCCCGTTTGGTTCCGGCGGCCAGGCCGATCATGACGTTCCCGATTTGCGCGATGCCGGAATAGGCGAGTAGCCGTTTGATGTTTTTCTGGGCGATGGCCACGATGTTGCCGTAGGTCATGGACAGGATGGAGGCCACGACGAACAGAAGGCCCCACGTGGGTTTAAAAGTCGCCAGCGCGACGTAGAACATTCGGATGAGAATGGCCAACGCCGCACCCTTCGGTGCTATCGAAAGAAAGGCGGTGATGGGCGTGGGCGCTCCCTGATAGGTATCGGGAATCCAAGAGTGAAACGGGACGGCTCCGATTTTAAAGCCCAAGGCGGCGAAGATCATGATGAAGCCGATGGCCAGCCCATAGCTGCCTGGCATCGATGCCATTTCGGAAAACACCAGCGTTCCCGTCTCTCCATAGACGAGACTGATGCCATACGCGAGCAACCCCGCGGCGAATACGCCCAAGATGAAGAACTTCAGCCCCGCCTCGCTGGATTTCTGATCTTCCCGGAGATAGGCCACCAGGACGTAAAAGCCGAAAGTGGAGAATTCCAACGTGACGAATACGGAGAGCAGGTCTTGCGCCGAAGCCATGAACATCATGCCCAAGGCCGACATCATGACCAGGAAATAGTATTCGCCTCTGAAAAATTTGAACGATTTGACGTAATCGATCGAAGCCAGCAGGACCATCGCCGTGGCGATCAAAATGAAAATCTTGAAGAAGATCGCCACCCCATCCAGGACAAACATGTCTTTGAACAGCGCACCCTGGACTTCGGTGTAATCGAACCAGATCAGGTTGATCAACGTGGCGATGATGCCTCCCACACTCAGGTAGGCCAGGTTTTCGTGGTCGATCTGTTTAAAGGTAAAGTCGACGGCCAACACCACGCACAACCAGATCGTGAGAAAAATCTCGGGTGCCAGAAGGAGGAGGTCCGAACTTGATAGGGTGAGGTCGAAGGTCATCCTAGTTTAGTACTTCAGCATTTCGTGCGGCCATTTCGTGATTAAAGATGGCCTCACGAACGGAATGAGCATCATAATCCCTCCCCTTTGTAAGGGGAGGATAGGAGAGGTAGAGCCGGGGTAACCGCCGAACAGTTTGCCAAGGTCGCATTCCCTTCGGCGGACAGAGTCTACCTCCCCTCTGCCCCTCCTTACAAAGGAGGGGGACTTTGGAATGATCGGGCAAGGGAAGTAAGCTGACGAATCACAATAATATTTCCCCATAATTCCTCAAGTGTTCGTAGTTTAAGGGAATAATCCCGTCGTATTTTGGGAAATGAGTGGACTCACCTGGTTAATTCGATCCAACATCGGCACGACCGTCGAGCGCACGACGTTGTAAAAGTGCATGGGGAAGATGCCAAAGAAGATGCTGCAGCCGATCATCACGAGCAGGGGGAGGCGATCCACCCATTGCGACGTGTCACGGGCATGCGCATATTCGGGCGACATGTTTCCATAGAACAGCCCGCGCATCATTTTAAAGAGATAGGCCATCGTCAACACGATCCCCAGCACGGCCACCACCACCTGGAAGGGATATTTCTCCCACGAACCGACGATAATCATGATTTCGGCAATGAAGTTCACGGTACCCGGCATGCCGACCGACGCCATACAGGCGATAATAAAGGCCCCGGCCAGGAACGGCATGTTCTTGACCAATCCGCCCAAGGACGGAATGTCCCGGGTATGCGTTTGATCATACACCCAGCCCGCCATGGCGAAGAGCATGCCCGTGGCCAATGCGTGTGCAAACATGTAAATCACCGCGCCGGTCAGACTGATGTAATCCAAGGCGGCCATGCCCAGGAACACGTAGCCCATGTGACTGGAACTGGAATAACCGATGACGTACTTCGTGTCTTTGGCGAAATACGCGACGAACCCGCCGTAGATAATGCTGAACACGCACAACACCGCAGCGATGGGCATGAGTTCCTGCGTGGTTTCGGGAAGGATTTCATACGCCACGCGGATAATGGAGAAATGGCCGAGTTTCATGAGCACACCGGCGTGCAACATGCTGGTCGCGGCCGGAGCCGCGGCATGGCCGACGGGAGACCATGAATGCAAAGGCCAGATTGGCGCGATGGACGCAAAGCCGAAAAAGACCAACAACCAAATGATCGTCGCCAGCGTGCCGTCAAAATCGGCCACTTCCCGCAGCACCAGAATATCGAACGTCTGGACGGGCGAGAAATGATAAATCAGCAGGATGCCCATCAACGCGAACACCGCACCGGCCGAGAGGAACAGCGTGAGCTTCATCGCGGCGTATTCTTTGCTGTTCGCCCCGAAGTTCAGGATGAACCCGACCGAATCACGGAGCTTGCGGCCTTCGGAATCGGTCATGCTCAAATAGCCTTTGGTATGACTCCCCCACACGCCCAGCAACACGTACATGGGCAAGACCGACATTTCATAAAAGAAGTAGAGGAAGAACAGGTCCAGCGACATGAACACCCCGATGGTCGCCGCCGCCAAGATCAACAGGAAGATGTAAAATTCCTTGGTGCGATCCTTGATGTGCCACGAAATGAAGATGCCCGCGAACAGCAGAATGGCCGAGGCAAAGACCAAGGGAGCCCCGATTCCATCCACCCCGATGTGAAACCCGATGCCCAATTCCTCGGACCACGCCCACTTGGTGATGAATTGAAAGCCGCCCTGGTCAGGATCATAGGCCATGAAGACGAATAGAGAGGTGAGCAGTGCCACGCCGGCAGAGGCCACGGCCACGGCGCGCACCAGCAACGGCCGGCGATTGGGAACAAACAGCAACACGATGGCCCCCAGAAACGGGGCGAACAGGGTTGCCTGTAAAGCCAATTGACCCATCGGTCAGTCCTTTCCTCCGGGTTCAGGAGTCAGGACACGGGACAACAGCATCCGGTCCCGTTCAATACTCGCGAGCGACCCGCGATCCAACCGGTCCACCACGGCCTGTACCGATCCATTGACCATTCGTAAGAACGGGGAAGGGTATAACCCGATCCAGAAAATCATCACGCACAGGGACACGGCGATCATCGATTCGCGTCGAGTCAGATCCTTGAGCACTTGCGGGACTTTCTCGCCGATGGGTCCGAAAATCGCTCGCTCGTAATACCACAGGAAATAGGCGGCGGCGAAGATCACCCCCGAGACGGCCACCACCCCATACACCCAATGCGCTTGAAAGGCACCCAGCAGGATCAGAAATTCCCCGATAAATCCATTCGTTCCGGGCAACCCGATCGAGGCCATCCCGATGATCAGAAAGAACGTGGCCAACAGGGGCATCTTCGAGGCGATACCTCCGCAATTTTCGAGGAGCGTATTGCCGAGCCGGTCATAGAGAAAGCCCGCCAGGAAAAAGAGCCCTGCGGTGGTAAATCCCAGATTGATCATTTGCAGCAGGCTCCCTTGCAGACCCTGGAAATTCAAGGCAAACAGCCCCAACACGACGAACCCCAGGTGACTGATGCTGCTGAAGACGAGCAGGCGTCTGAAATCCGGTTGCATGATGGCGATGATCGCGCCCCAGACGATGGCGGCCAGGGCCAAGCCCATGACGATCACCACCACGGTGGCATTGGTCGAGGCTTCCGGCAGCAACGGGAAACTGAACCGCAGGAACCCATAGGTTCCCAACTTGACGCCCGCCAACATCACGGACATCCCAATCGGTCCTTGCACGAGCGCATCCGGCAACCATGTGTGGAACGGAAAAACCGGAGCCTTAAAGGCCAATCCCATAAAGATGAGCCAGAAGATCAAAATCTGATCCCCGACCGGAACGGGCACTTTCAACAGGTCCAACAAATCGAAACTGTAGACGTTCGTGACGTCGTGGTAATTCAAACTCAACAGCGCAAATCCGACCAACATGAACACGCTGCCCAACAGGGTGTACAACACGTACTTGAGCGCGGCGTATTCCTTTTCCTCACCCACGCCCCACAGTTTAATCAGGAAATAGCTGGGCACGAGCATGAGTTCCCAGAAAACAAAGAAAAGAATCAGATCGATGGAAACAAAAATCCCCATAATCGTCGTTTCCAACGCCAGGATACTCATAAAGTACGCTTTGACCCTGTCCTGAACGGCATCCCAGGAGTAGAGAATAATCAGGACCGTGATGAAGGCCGAGAGGCCCACAAACAGGACGCTGATGCCGTCCACGGCGAGGTGATAGGAAATACCGAGAGCCGGAATCCAGTTCAGCCGTTCGCTGAATTGCATGGCCGCGGATTCCGGTATGAACCGGAGCATCAGGAGTACGGCGAGTCCCAACTCGAGAACCGCGACGCCCAATGCCGACTTCCTGATCAGGTCGGTATCCCGTTGCGTCCACAACCCGATCGCCCCGAGAAGCGGGAGAAAGAGCAGTATCGACAAAATCGGGAATCCGAATTCCAGTTCTTCAAGCATCGCCGATCACTCAACCCTACAAGAGAGAGGTTCCGGTCAACCACACCAGCAGAAAATGCGTCAGCAGAAAAAGGCCGATGACGATCACCGCGGCGTAATGGTTGACCAACCCGGTTTGCAGTTTCCGCCACGACCAGGCCGCCAGATGATTGGCGTACCCGATCACGTTGATCCCGCCGTATATGATGTGTTTCTCGGCCCAGGTCGCTCCTGCCGCACTGACGTCGGCCCCGCGGCCGATCCCCCTGATGAAGCGATCGATCACGTGTTGATCGATCCAATCCCATAGACGGGCAAGCCGTTTACAGGGCTCGACGAAGACGGCGTCGTACAGTTCATCCACGTAGTATTTGTTCAAAATCGTCCGATACGCTCCGGCATACCGTGCCGACCAGTCATCGGCCGTCCGGGGATTGATCACGTACAGGTAGTGCGCCAATCCCCAACCACTCAATGCAATCCCGATGGCCACTGCCATCAATCCGATGACGGTCCCCGCGCCGGCGTCATGCGTCATCGCGCCCACAGGCGCGGCCACGGATTCCAAAAATCCATGGAACCAGCCGTGTTCCGGCGGCACACCCAGAAACCCGCCCAGCACGGAGAGCCCCGCCAAAATCATGAGCGGCACGGTCATGATCCGTGGAGACTCATGAATATGATGTTCCACCTTCTGGTCGACCCGGGACTGCCCGTAAAACGTCACATAGGTGAGACGGAACATATAAAAGGAAGTCAGGAACGCGCCGGCCGCCGCAAAGAAATACAGCACGTAATGGTGATGCACAAAAGCATGAGCCATGATCTCGTCTTTGCTCCAAAACCCCGCCAAAGGCGGGATGCCGGCGATGGCCAGCGTGCCGATGAGAAACACGGCATGCGTCACGGGAATTTTTTTGGAAAGCCCACCCATCTTTCGGATGTCCTGTTCCCCTTCGAGCGAATGGATCACCGCGCCGGCGGACAGGAACAGGAGCGCCTTGAAAAAGGCATGGGTCACGAGATGAAAAATGGCGGCCATGTACGCCCCGACGCCACAGGCCAAAAACATGTAGCCCAGTTGACTCACGGTCGAATAGGCCAGTACCCGCTTGATGTCGTTTTGCACCAGCCCGATCGTCGCGGCAAACAACGCGGTCAGGCCGCCGATGATTCCCACCGTCGCCATGGACACGGGGGCCATGTCGTATAACACGTGAGTGCGCACCACCATGTACACCCCGGCCGTGACCATCGTCGCGGCGTGGATCAACGCGCTCACCGGCGTCGGGCCTTCCATGGCGTCGGGCAGCCACGTATACAACGGGATTTGGGCGGACTTCCCGATCGCGCCCACCAACAGGCACAGCGTAATGGCCGTAACCATTTCTATGGAGAGCTGGTTCGCGTTTTCGAAGACCTTCAGATAATCCAGGGTCTTGAAGTTGACGAAGACCAGAAAGATCGCGAGCAGGAACCCGGCGTCGCCGATCCGGTTGACCACAAACGCCTTGGTGGCGGCCTTGGCCGCGGAGACCTTATTGAAGTAGTACCCGATCAGGAGATAGGAGCAGAGGCCGACCCCTTCCCATCCGATGAAAAGCACCAGGAAGTTGTTCCCCATGACGAGCAACAGCATGGAGACCATAAACAAATTCATGTACACGAAGAAGCGGGTAAACCCCTCTTCTCCATGCATGTACCCGATGGAATAGACGTGAATCAGAAATCCGACTCCCGTCACCACCATCAACATCACGGCGGTCAACGGATCGATCAGAAATCCGAAATTGACGTGCAGGTCGCCGCCGAAAATCCACGAATAGGCAATGACTTCACGGGGCGTGGGATCGGAGAGCACACCGGCCACCACCGCGACGGCACACAGAAAGGAGAGCCCAACGGACCCGACCGCAATACGGCCGGCCTGGTCGGCGGCATACCGATGACCCAGCAGGCCGTTCACCAGCACCGCGATCAGAGGGAAGATCGGTATGAGAGTGACGAGAAGATCGGACACGTTACCACTTCAACAGATTGATCTGGTCGACGTTCGTCGCAATTTTTCCACGGAACACCACGATAATGATCGCCAGGCCCACGGCGGCCTCCCCGGCCGCGATCGCGATCACGAACAACGCCGCCATCTGGCCGGCCATCGATGAGAGGTAATGGGAAAACGCGACAAGATTGATATTCGCCGCATTCAACATGATCTCGACCGACATCAGGACGATGATGAAATTCCGGCGGATCAGGACGCCCAACAATCCCGTCATGAACAGGATGAAACTCAACCCCACGTATGCTGACAGAGGAATCATGACGAGCCGCTTACCTGTCGGCCCCCGCAGCCGGAGCAGTCGGGGTTTTGGCCAGGACGATCGCCCCGATAATTGCGCCCAAGAGAAAAACTCCCACGATCTCGAACAACAACAGATAGTCGCTGAACATGGTGATGCCCACGGCGTGACTCGGCCCGGTCTGCAACACGACCTCCGGGGTCGCGGCCCCTTGGGCCCCACCGTAGGGGGTTTGAAACACCAGAATGAGCAATTCGCCGAGAATCGCAACGCCGGCGAACAGGAAAAAGGGATATTTCTTGTGCAGATACTGTTCTTCGGTTTTCAGGTTGAGCAACATCAGGACGAAGAGATAGAGCACGAGGATGGCCCCGGCGTAGACGATGATCTGCACGGCAAACAGAAACTCGGCGTTGAGCAACACGAAAAGCCCGGCCACGTGCAGGAGTAACGACAGCAGGCTCAGGCCACAATGGACAGGATTCTTCAAGGCGATCGTGAAAATACCCGAGAGGATACTCACGGTCGCAAAGTACCCGAACAATAAATAGATCATCGTGAAAGACTACGAGTCGGAAGCCTCGATTTTTCCTATGGGTTGCGGGAAGTGGTAGCGGTAGGCGCGACTCTCCTCGTCATCCTGTTCCTGATTATGGGCATAGAGATATTTTTTCGCGTCTTCCAGATGTTGCTCGCCGATTTCGTAGAGTCGCTTTTTGTCGAACAGGAGGGTCCGTTTATCATGAGTCGAATACTCGTACATCTTCGTCATGGCCAACGCATTGACTGGACAGGCTTCCACGCAATATCCACAAAACACGCATTTGGTAATATCAATGTAAAACTCGCTCGCATACCGTTGCAGCGGCAAGGACTTATCCTCTTCACTGATGACCTTGATGCACCGGGACGGACAGGCTGCCTCGCAGAGGTCGCACCCGACGCACCGTTCCTGTCCGTTGTCGTACCGCAACAAGCCCAATGCCCCGCGATGCGCGTCGGGGATCGTTCGCTTTTCACGAGGATATTGGAAGGTCATCGGACGATGAAACATGTGCTTGAACGTGACCTTCATCGCTTTCCAGATTTCTCGGAACAGGATCGCGTCCAGTAATCGTTTCGTTTGATTTTGCGTATCCATGAAAAAGAGACTCTCCTACATTTTTTCGATCGTCACCTGCGTGGTTTTGAAATAAGGAACGCGCGTCACGGGGTCCACGACGACCCGGACCAGATCCTTGACCGGAGGCTCATTGAAATGTTCGGGAAACGCGCAGGTTCCCGGCAACATGTTGACGTCGGTTTGCACCTCCAATTCCAGGCTACCTTGATCCGAGGTCACGCGCACACGCCCCCCTTCGGCAACGCCCAATCGTTCACATTCCTCCAGAGACATCCGTAACGCGCCGGTATTCGGTGCAATATCCATCAATCCGGAAGCTTTCGTGGACAATTTGCCCGAATGATAGATGAGTTGAATCAATTTCAGCCCATAGGGCCGGCCTGATTCCCGTGCATGGCCATTCACGGCATACCTGGCGTCAACCGAATCCGCATAGCCGTTTCGAAGGTACGCCGTGGGATCGGCGACGACGGGTCGGGGTTGACCGAGGTTGTAGTAGCCGGGGAGCAGCTTTCGAATCTCTGCTTGAATATCCTGCGTCGTTTCATAGGGAAGCGAATGCCCCATGCCGTTGGCGAGCCCCACCATGATATGCCAATCCAATGCACTCTCGCCCAACGGGTCCAACGCCGGCCTGACGAATTGCACCATCCCCTCCTGGTTGGTGACGGTGCCGTCTTTTTCCGCAAACGTACACGCGGGGAACACCGCGTGCGCATATTGTGCCGTCTCCGTCAGGAAGGGGTCCTGACAGATCAACAATTCCAACTGGCTCAAGGCTTCCTCCACGCCGAATGATTTCGGAAGCGTGGCCAACGGGTTTTCTCCCACCACGTAGAGCGCTTTAATCTTTCCGGCGCGACAGTCCTCCAAAATTTCGATGAGGGATTTGCCGGTTTGTGCATCCGGCAACGCCGAGCCCCACGCTTCGGAAAACTTCTGCCGTGCTGTGGCGTGTCCATAGGACACCGGTCCGGGGAGGAATTCCGGCGCGACCCCCATATCCACGGCGCCCTGCTCGTTCCCTTCTTCGGCGAACGTGTTGATCCCACACCCGGGCTTGTTCAATTTTCCCGTCACCCAAGCCAGATCGATCAGCGACAACGTATTGTCATAGCCGTTGTGCTGGCGCAGGATCCCCTCTCCACACACGATGACGGAACGCGGGGCTTCCGCAAACACCCTGGCAGCGTCCTGAATCATCTCGACCGGGACGCCCGTTTCCCGGGCCACGGTCTCAAGTGAAAGCTCGCGGGCGGCGGCTTTCAAGGCAACCAAGGCTTCGGGCGCTTGAGCGACCAGGTCGGAATCGATGAGATCCTGCTCCAGAACCGATTTGACCAATCCCTTGACGAACGTTCCTTCCGTGCCCGGCTTGACCATCACCGGATGCGACGCCAACTTGGCCAGGTTGGTTTGCATGGAATCCACCACGATGACCGAGGCCTTATAGGTGCCGATCGCGGTCTTCACCCGCAGGCTGGCCACGGGATTCGTTTCCGTCACGTTGGCCCCCACCACCAGGATGGCCTTGGCTTTCGTGATATCCGCGGAGGTGTTCATCATCCGGTTGATCCCGAGAGCATGGTGCACCGCTCGCACGAAATTCATATGACCGTAACGCGCGCTGCTGTCGAGGTTGTTCGTCCCGAGCACGGTCCGCATGAAGCGTTGGAAGACGTAGAGTTCCTCATTCGTGCACCGCGCCGTGATCAGGCCCGCAATGGCCTCAGACCCGTATCGACTCTTGATGTCCTTCAGCCGCTCTGCGGTCGTGTCCAAGGCTTCGATCCACGGGACGGGAACCAGACCCGTCTCTTTTCGAATGAGCGGCTCCTTCAGCCGCTCTTTGCTGTCAATAAATTGAAAGCCGAACCGCCCTCGCACGCAGAGCCCTCCGTGCCCATTGATCGTATCGCCCCGGTCGCCCCATTTATTTTTCCAGGATAAGGGAGAGGTCACCCGCACGACTTCCGTGTCCTTGGTTTCCACCTGCATTTGGCACCCGTCGCCGCAGTAATTGCAGGTCGTCGTGGTTTTCCGAAGTTGCCAGGGCTTGTACACGTATTTTGAAAATTTGTTGGTAATCGCGCCCACGGGACAAACCGCGAGGCAATCACCGCAAAATTCGCAGTCCAAGGCATGATCCCCCTTCGCCACGACTTGCGTAAACCCGCCCTTCTTCATGAACTGCAAGGCGTCAATCCGCTGGACGTCCTTGCAGATATTGATGCATTCCCCGCACGCAATGCAGCGATTCATGTTGAAGTCAAGCACCAGGCTGCGCGTATCTTCCGGAATATTTTTCTGTTTGGCGTTGGCCAGGTTGATGACCTGGTGCTCGAAGGCCATGTCTTGCAGTTCGCAATGCCCGTCCGCGTCGCAGACCGGACAATCCAAGGGATGCACGGAGAGGTGTTTTTCAACGGCCTTTTTCCGTGCCGCGAACAGATCCTCTCCATCCGTGCGAATCACCATTCCTTCGGTCGCCTTGGCGGTGCAGGAACGTACCGGCGACTTCTTTCCTTCCTGCAGGACCAGGCACATGCCGCAGGATCCGAAGGGATCGAACGTGTAGTGATAACACATGGCCGGAACGATTTTCCCCATGCTGGAAATCACGTCATACAGCGAAACCCCTTCTTTCGCGGTGACGGTTTCACCGTCGATATTCAGGGCAATCGTCGCGGCTTCAGTATCGGGTGTCGTAACCGGTTTGAGTGCCATCTATTGCTCCCGCTCCTGCATTGAGGAGCTCATCATGTTTGCATCTGCCAACTTTCTGGTTGCCAATCCCACGCCACAGATGTTCCCCTTCCCTTCGTCTCTCCTCTCCCTGTTCCCCTCCTTTGTAAGGAGGGGTGAGGGGAGGTAGAGGGTCGGCGCGGCTTTTTCAACGTCCCCTTACCGATCGCATTCTCCCATGACAATGTCGTAAGAGCCGAAAATCGTGACCGCGTCGGCAATCATGTACCCTTTGGCCATAAAGTCAAACGCTCCCATGTGGATAAAGGACGGGGACCGGATCTTCAGGCGATACGGATTCCCTGCCCCGGTACTCACGATATAAAATCCCAGTTCACCTTTATGCGCCTCGGTCCCGCAATAAATCTCCCCGGGCGGCGCATCGAACCCTTGGGAAAACAGCTTGAACTGCTGGATCATGGATTCGAGATTGGTAAACACGCGGTTCTTGGGCGGCAGGGTGACGCTGGGCACCTCGGCCATCACCGGCCCTTCCTTCGGCATCTGGTCCATGCATTGACGTATGATCTTGATGCTTTCGCGCATTTCTTCAATACGGATCCAATACCGATCATACGTGTCGCCGTTCTTGCCCACCGGCACGCTGAACTCGCACTTGGGATAGGCCCCATACGACTCGTATTTGCGCAAGTCGTAATCGACACCCGACCCCCGTAGCGTGGGCCCGCTCAACCCGTAGCCCAACGCGTCCTCAGCCGAGATGACCGCCACGCCCACGGTCCGAGCCAACCAGATACGATTCTTTTCCAGGAACACCACGTATTCGTCGATCTTGGGAGGAAAGTACGCCAGAAAGTCCCGGATCTTGGTTTCCAGCGAGGCGGTAAAGTCCCGTTCCACGCCGCCGATCCGATACCAACTGGTCGTGAGCCGCGCCCCGCACAGTTCATCGAACCAGTCGAGCAGAATCTCGCGGTCACGGAACGTGTAGAAAAACACGGTCATCGCCCCAATATCGAGGGCCTGCGTGCCCAACCAGAACAGATGGCCGATAATCCGCTGCACTTCGGCCACGATCGTGCGCAGATATTCCGCCCGTTCGGGCACGGTCACGTTCATCAGTTTCTCGACGGCCCGGCAATACGCGAAGTTGTTGTACATCGCGCAGACGTAGTCGAGACGATCCGTATGAGGAATAAATTGATGATACGTCCCGTGTTCGGCGAGTTTTTCCACGCCCCGATGGAGAAAGCCCATGACCACCGTGGATTTCGTAATCCGCTCTCCTTCGAGGTCCAGGATCACTTTCAGCACGCCGTGCGTCGCAGGGTGCTGCGGCCCCATGTTCAACAACAGTTCCTCGGTCCGCAGGATCGGCAGATCCTTGGTCTCCGGATGGGCCGGGTCGACCTTATAGACGGTTTCGCGTTGGTCTTCCAAATACGCCATGGTTGCTTCTCTCAGGAGGCCTGCCCGTCAGGAGGCCGTACCCTCATTCAGAAAATCAAACGTATCGCGCCAGCCCTTGCCCTGGAGAGGGAAATCCTTTCGTAACGGATAGCCTTCGGGAAAATCGTCCGGCATCAAAATCCGTCGCAAGTCCGGGTGGTTGTTGAATCGGATGCCCATCATGTCGAACACTTCCCGCTCCATGAACTCCGCGCCCGGCCATATATCCGTCAACGAATCCACAAAACAGTCGTGTTCCGGAACCCGCGTCTTCACACGAATACGATGGCGATGGCGGATGGAGTAGACTTCATACACGACTTCAAAGCGCTCCTCCTCGTCCGGCCAATCCACCGAACTGACGTGCACGATATAATCACAGTCCATGGACGGATCATCCTTCAGGAAACGGCCGATCGCGTGCAGGGCCTCGCGTTTCACCGTCACGGCCAGATCACCCCGCCATTCCTGTGCGGTCAGGAACCCATCGGGAAAGCGAGCCTGGATGGTTTCGGCAAGAGGATGCATTACCCGATGGCCTTGTCCCGGGGCCTGACCTGTTCGGGCTGTTTGGTAAAGACCCGCTTCTGCATAATCTGGTCCTGCAGCTTCAAAATTCCGTCGAACAGGGCTTCGGGGGTCGGCGGGCATCCGGGCACGTAAATGTCGACCGGCACAAACCGATCCACGCCCTGGACCACGCTGTAACTATCGTAAATGTTCCCGGACGTGGCGCAGGACCCCATGGAAATGACGTATTTGGGTTCGGGCATCTGGTCGTAGATTTTGCGAATGACCGGAGCCATCCGCCGGCACACCGTGCCCGCCACGATCATCAAGTCGGATTGACGAGGAGAACCACGAAACACGCCGGCCCCGTACCGGTCCACGTCATACCGGGAGGAGACCGCGGCAATCATCTCAATCGCGCAACAGGCCAACCCGAACGTCATCGGCCAAAGCGAACCCTTTCGCGCCCAATTCGCGGCTTTTTCCAGAGACAGCGTGATGACCCCGATATCGCCGTCTTTCTCGTGCTTTTTCCCTATTTGTATCAGTCCCACTCCAACGCGCCCTTTCTCCACGCATACACGTAGGCCACGACGAACAGGCCGATAAAAATCATCATTTCAATGAGGCCGATCACGCCGAGTTGGTCAAAGGTGATGGCCCAAGGATAGAGAAAGATGACTTCGATATCGAAAATAACGAACAGCATCGCGATGACGTAATACCGGACGGGAAACGGCATCCGGGAATCGGAAAAGGGCTCACTGCCGCATTCATAGACGCTGAGTTTTTCAACTTCGGGGTACTTCGGCTGGACGAGATAACTCAGGAGGAGCGTCACGACGCCAAATCCCAATGCCAGGACAATGAACACGACTATTGGCGAATATTTCGCAAGATAGTCCAGAAACAGATCAAGCCCGCCGACCATCAGGAATTGGCCTCGCAAAAAAATGTCCCCGGCATCTCTTATCGGGGAGCAAAAACTTCAATCTTTTCGCACAATTCTGGATCGTAGCACCCCATTTTTGGCCGAATCAAGAGAACAAAAGACCTACCATCCCGTTTCAAAAGCCCCAATCCCGTAATTTTCTTGGTAAACAATCAGCATATTCCCGTAAAACGGGACCCCCGGATCAAGTCCGGGGCAAGCCTGATAGTATCCGGAGCACCGGGAGAGCGTAAGGGACGGAAAGGCTCGCTACGAGTTCCGCATATCCTGCGGTGGGCGTTTCAAACCCTTGGGAGGACCTGCTTGCGAATTGTCCCATTCATTCGTCAGGGGAGAGACCGCCTTGGCCTTCTTGCGTCGATGGATCTGCGTTTGAATGCGTTTCGGCGATGGTTCGTCGGGTGGTCTTTCTTTATCCGGTTGAACGCGATTCATCATAGACATCCGGCATGATAGGTGGGGGCGGTGTTCGCCCTTCTGAGGAAAAACCTTGAAGAGCAACCGTCAGGACCGGGGACGTTTCCCGTTTTTCGCCAAATCTTTGATGGCAAGCTGCAACTCGGATTGAGTCATCTCCATCAGCGGCTCACGAAAGTTTTTCGTTTTTAAGGCCGTTCGTAGTTCTTCCTCCGTGACTTCCTGAATCACCGAGGCCAACGTGTTGCGGATTGTGGTCCGAACACTCTCTCGAATGACCGACTTTATTCCGGCAGTGAAACTTGCCATGGCTCCTTTCTCCTTCCGTCAGGAGACCATCATAAAAGAACAGCAACGCGTAAGTCTACCGGCGAACCGGTGGGGGGCATCACCAGCCGCACAAAGCGACGAGGGATTATGGAACGGGTGCGGACCACTGTGGAATACGCGAAGGCTGCTCTTCCAGATGGCTGGTATCATACGTCCGCTCATTTCCGGTGATGCCGTCTTCGTCCGGGTCCGACCACATCTCGCCTTTGCCTGTTTCAAATTCTCCATTCCCGTTGCGATCCAACCAATAGAACAACGGAGCCCCGACCGTCACGACGACCGGCGTGCCGAATTCATCCAGCCAGACCTTGTAGGTTCGCCGGGCGGTCATATAATTCACCACGCCGTCTCCGTTCATGTCGAATTCCCGGAAAAACAAGTCATTGCGCCAGTCGTAATACGCCTTGACCTCACGATCGTCAAACTCTTCTGGCTCTTCCGGGAGAGGAGAAAAATCCCGCAAATGCGTCTTCTCCTCTTCCTGCCCATACACCGGCACGGCCGGCATGCCCGCGGTCTCGACAAGAGCCCAGAGCATCACGAAGAGCACACCGGTCCACGTTCTCTTGTTGGTCATGACGTGTACCGTATCTTCATGGCATGCCGAGTCCTCCTTTGTCATTGTACGGTTCATCGTTGTGAGGGCACGATTCCTTTGGCACAATAGCCTGTATGCCATCATCCTATGCCGACGTCGTCTTTCCTCCCGGGACCTCTCAATCGTTTACGTACCGTATTCCTCACTCATGGAGTTCCAGCCCCAAAATAGGGCAATGGGTCCTGGCACCGTTCGGTCCGCGTGTCAAGCCGGGAATTATTGTCTCTCTTGCCGAGCACGTGAAGCAACCCCCCGTTGCTCCGGGCCGTATCCGCGAACTGCATTTCCTCACCTCTGCGCTTTGGGACCCGGACCCCAGGCTCATTGCCTTGGCGCAATGGATGGCGGACTATTACCTGGCCCCCTTGGGAACCTGCCTGGTGCTTGTCCAACCCCCGGGTCTCCCCTTTCGCAGCAGCACCCGTTGGACCATTACCCCGCAAGGCCGACAACGCCTGGAAGCAACCCGGACCGGCACCTCCACGTACAAACTCCTTGCCGCGCTCGCCAAACGTTCCAAAGGCTTGGCGCAAGCAACCATTGAGGCGCTGCTGGACAACCCCGCCACGGTCCTGCAACGGCTCAAACGACACACATGGATTCAGAAACGGCAGGACTGGACCGAACGACCGTTTCAAAGCGGCTCCGCACCGGCGTCCCCTGCAAAGAGTTTTCTCGAAACCTCGAAAAAGGAAAACCTGGATTCCCGCTTTCGCGGGAATGACAGAGGGAGAAGCGGGAATGACAGAGGGAGAGATGGTAAGGACGAGAGGAGGGACGGGAAGGACAGCACGCCTGTACAGGGCTTTCTCGAAATCCCGGATGAACGTCCCGGCCTTCCCTCGTGGTGGGGCAGTTTTGCGCAACACCTTCAGTCCAAACGATTCGGAGAGGTACTGGCTACTGAAGCGGCATTTCCGCACCCCCTGTTAGCCACCGTTATACGAGCAACGACGACCCGGGCACGGACGGTCCTGGTGATCGCTCCGAATATTCACCAAGCCGCGCGTCTGGTCGCTCATCTCCGGCGCTCGGTAAGCCATCCGATAGGAGAGTTTCACAGCGGCCTTTCGGATAGACAGCGCTTGCAACACTGGCAAGCCGTCAAACACGGCCTTTATCCGGTGGTCGTGGGGACGAGGTCAGCGCTCTTCCTCCCTCTCCCCTCCCTGGGCTGTCTATGGGTCGAACGTGAGGAAGAGAGCGCGTACAAGGAAGATCCGAGTCCGCACTATCACGCCCGGGAGGTCGCACGAAAACGAGCCGAGTTGGACGACGCCGTGCTCGTGCTGCACACGCCCTACCCCACCTTGGAGACGGTCCATCGCTTTGCGCACGACGAGGATTCTCAACGGGCTTTCGCCAAGCGGAGCACCCCGCATCCGGTTCAGATGATCGGCCTTCAAGAAGCCCCGTTCGGCACGATCTTCTCCGATACTTTGCGGAACGGCATCGAGCAGGCTCTGGCCCATGGCGGCGGGGTCGTTGTCTATCACAATCGTAAGGGGTTTTCTTCGTCCGTCACCTGCCGGGATTGCGGAACGGCGCCGCAATGCTCACACTGCAGGATTGCCTTGAGTCTCCGGCAATCACAACTGCGGTGCTCCTATTGTGGGCAGGCCGAGCCCATACCAACCGCGTGCCCGGCCTGTTCCGGCACGCGTTTGGAACCGGTGGGCTTCGGCACGGAACGCCTTGAAGAAGAATTGCAGCGTCTGTACCCCCACGCAACCATCGCACGTTATGACGGCAACACGATCCGAAGTGCATCCGCCGCACAGCGCATTCGAGAGCGCTTTACTCAAGGGCAGATCCAGATTGTCGTCGGGACACAACTGCTCTTTCAGGCCACACCCTTTGCGCCGGTGCGATGCGTCGTCATCCCCTATGCGGACGCCGGCTTGCACGTGCCGGATTTTCGATCGTCGGAACGAGTGTTTCACCATCTCCAACAGGCCGTCGATCTGTTGACGCCCGGCCTTTCCGGATCCGCGCTCATCCAAACGCGCCTGCCCTCGCATCCGGTGATGCACGCCGTCGGTCAACAACCGCCCAAGCTCTTCCATGACCATGAATTGGCCTTTCGCCGGATGGTGGGATACCCACCCTTCGGGCAGCTCATCCAGTTGCACGTCTCAGGCCAGGAGGCAGCGGAAACCGAAAAGGCCGCAAAGCGATGGCAACAGCATCTCACAAACGGACTCGCCCTCATGATCGCCCGAGGAGACATGCAACGGCATGAACAGGACGCCATCCTGGGTCCTCTTGTCTCGCATGGAGCCAAGCCGCGGGGACAGTGCCGCTACCATCTGTTGGTCAAAGTCGCAGACGGGGCCGCCGGGCGAACCCTCGTCCGACAAACGCTCGAGCTGATGACCAGGGAAACACCCCATCGACGCATCAAATTCGGGGTGAACGTGGACCCGTTGGAAATATTATAGAAATGGGCGACGGATCGTGAGCGGAATAGCCGTTACCGCTGCTTTTTTCGCTTGGCTTTGGCCTGATTCGGCGTTAGGGGGGCAGGCGGTTCTTGGGGTCCGGCTTGAGTCCGGCGATACAAGCCGTAGGCAAAAGTCAGCCAAAAGATTCCGGAAAACACCCCGAACAGCACCGCGGTAAAAACCCGGCTCATCTCTTCGAGAGGCGGTTCGGGACCGAATTGCCGGAGTTCGCCCAACATGAGGAACGGCCAGGCCAGGCTTTCAAGCCCGAGCAGCAGGGTGGACCACATCCAAACCTGAGCCACGCCGGGGCAGGTCTTCGCAAACACCACCATGAGCCCCACGACCACCACAACGGTCGCGCCTAGGGAAAGGCCTCCTTGAAGCAGCCAAAGCCCTCCGGTGACAGCCACGGCTCCAAGTACCGCATTGACCAGAAGGCGGACACTCAGGTTCGCCCCTACAGCATCGTCCGGCATGGACGCCACCTTAACATATTTCTTCCGACGCCCGCACGGCGGCATGGCCGTCATGGAAGGAGGGCGAACGTGAAGGCATTCTGAAACGCCGATGGCCTTTCCGCAGCAATGTCCTTTTTTGTCATCCTCGACGCTTGTCCCCGACTCGATCGGGGATCCAGACAATCTCTAAAGGATCCAGGGTCGTTGTTTTTTCTGCGGTTGCGAGGAGAAAGACCCTGGATCCTCGCGTTCGCAAGGATGACAGAAAAAGCAATCGGGAGGCTTTATCTGTCAACGAATGACTGAACACATACAGGAATGACAGAAAGGAGTCCCTGGCCTCGGAGAGAGAGTTTTCATGTAGAAAGAAAAACGAACAGCCTTACAGGGAATCGAAAGACGGGTTTTCTTCCGTCTCTGAAGGAAAGCCCGTGATGGAAGAAAATTCGTTGGGATGGATCAAGGTCACGCAGTCTTCGGCATCAGGATTTTTATGAAACAACGCGTAAATGGAAAACACGTGGGGTGGTTCTTCGCCTTGCGTGGACGGAAACACGACGGGCACTTCAACCCATGGCTCCGACGTCCCCTGACCGGCCATTCTCAGACGAACCGCCAGCAACATATCGCGGACGCGAAGGTCCCATTCATGCGGGTCGAGATCCAAGGACTTCGTGATGTTCCGATCCCACAAAGACTTCGTGATTCCGACCGCCACGTTAAAGCCGATGCGTTTGGCCTTCTTGGTGACATCGACCAGCAAGCCGGCCTCGATGGCTTCCTGGCGGGAAGGCACGTGACGGGCCGTGGCCGGCTCCCCTTCGCCTTGTTTCCCGGACATAAGCGCCGGCCCCATCGCCTCCGAAAACAAGGCGTCGGGGGTTTCGAACTCCTTGGCGGCTTCCCGGTTGACGCGATCCGAGTCAAACGCATCCACCGCATACCCTCGGGCCGTCAGGATGCCGTCATACACGGCCCGGGCCGCCTGCGACCACGAGGCATCGAAGGGCCGGCCCCGGTAGGCTGCCTCTGCGGCTTTTTTCTCATCATGGGTCAAGGGACGAGAATGCTTCATACTAAAATTGATAAGGCTCAACAGGGAACAAGTCAAGGGAACCGAAAATTTCCACTTGACAGAACCCATAAGGATTTGTCAGGGCCCAAGAGCCAGTTGGGACACCGCAAGTCCCCCGGTGGCCTGTTGAATGAGCGCCGTGACACTCACGTCCATCGCGTCGAGAAACGGCGCGGGGTACAATCCCACCCACAACACGATAACCACCAATGGAACCAAGGTGGCCGTCTCTCGCCAGTTCAGATCGGGAAGCCGTGCGGCAACCGACGTCCGGGATTGGCCCAGCGCCACGCGCTGCAACATCCAGAGCATATACGAGGCCGCCAGCACAATACCTCCCATGGCAAGCAGCACTTTCACGAAACTGTCGGAGGACGTGCCCACGAGCACCAGGAATTCGCCGATGAAATTACACGTGCCCGGCAGGCCGAAGGATGCCACGGAGAAGAAACAAAACAGCGCGACGAACCGGGGCATGGGTTTTGAAGCCCTCCGTAGTCCTGGATGGACCGACTGTGGGTGCGGTCGTACAATTGCCCGACAGCCAAAAACAAAGCGCCGGTGGTGATGCCGTGGTTAAACAACTGGAGAATGGCACCCTGGATGCCTTGGCTGTTGAAGACGAAAATGCCCAATGTCACGAAACCCATGTGGGAAATGGAAGAATACGCCACAAGCTTCTTGAGGTCAGACTGCGCCAAGGCCATGTATCCGCCGTAGACAATGGCCAATACGGACAGCCACAAAATAAACGGAGCAAATTGCCCGGAGGCATCAGGAAAAATCGGCAGGCAAAATCGCAAGAACCCATACCCCCCCCATTTTCAGCAGCACCCCGGCCAGAATGACGCTACCGGTCGTCGGGGCCTCGGAATGCGCGTCAGACAACCACGTGTGGAAGGGAACCATGGGCATCTTGATGGCAAAGGCAAAAAAGAACGCGAGGAACAGCCAGAATTGCGTGGTGGAGGAATAGGTTTGTTCGCTGAGAACCAACAGATCGCAGGTGTGTCCGCCTTCCAGGTAAAGACCAAAGAAGAAGGAGAAGGGGAATTTCAAATGAAAAAGTCATGGGGTTCCCCGTTGCCACGGCTTTAATCCGACCCGAAGCGCCGCACGAACGGTGGCATGCGTAATGACCGGATTCTGGATGTAGGGCAACGCCAACACGGCAATGATTTTCAGGAGATTTCTGCTCAGATCCTCATGAAACGCAATGCCGACCAACATCAAAAAGACGCCCAACGAGTCCGTTAATGAAACCGCATGAGCACGACTGAAGACGTCAGGGAAACGGATCACGCCGACCGCCGCCACAATCAAAAAAACAATCCCGCCAGAATAAAGAGGATGGAAAGAATTTCCATGCTACGGAAGTCCCTTTTGTTCCAGGTACTTGGCGACGGCGAGCGCCCCCACGAGATTCAGCAACGCATAACCGGTGGAGATGTCGATGAACATGTCCACCCGTTCAAACACGACGCCAATCAGCACGAGTAAAATAATCGCCTTGGTGGAGATACCGTTGAGCCCCAGCACGCGATCGAAGATCGTGGGATCCTGGAGCACACGATACAGATACACGCCGATCAGAATGGCCAGGATCAACAGGACAAAGAAAAAAAAGATCTTCACCAACGACGCTCTTCGTTCTTAAAGACTTCGGCGATTTTGGCTTCCAGCCGCCCGCTTGTTACGTCCCTTGCCGATGTCTCATCAATGGCATGAACGAGGAGACGGGACCGGCTTCAGCAGCCAGAGCTTCGGGAACGACATCGTGATCGATTTCAGCCGTGATGGTTCCCGGAGTCAACGTGATGGAATTCCCAAGAAGCACGACGGCCGCCCGATGACTCAGGTTCGTCTCCACGCGAATCAACCGGGGAGCAATCGGCAGAGCAGGATGGAGGATGAGCTTTGACAAGTGAAGGCTGGCCTCGACGATCCTGAGAAAGAGCCAGGGAAGATACAGGAAGATCTTGCCCCACAACCGGAATTTGGGAACGAAGGGCGAATGGCCGGAATTGATCCACGCCACGGTGAAGGAAAGAACGCCGCCCAAGGCAAGATGAATCCAATCGAAACTGCCGGACAACAGGACCCACAGCACAAATAACGCCGTGGCTTTCAGGACTAGAAATTCTGAAGAGACCGGTCTCATCTCAAGCCTGAGCGAACGACCTGTGCCTCTCTGAGGCCAGACATCTTCTCAGCCATCTCGCAATAAAAAAGCCAACCGGATGCCTCGAAGGCAGTCTTCGAGACGCTTCTGGTTGGCTTGTACTGTGCCCACCCTTTCACCCGCCAGGTGGTCACCCTACCGACCACGGGCACAACAGGGTTTGCCGCATGCCGAAAAAAGGTGAGAAGCAAGCGTTGTCTGCTCCGAAGTCCGCTCTATCGGTCAGTTCCCGCCGAGCGACAGAAACAGCATCGAGCGGCCGCGTCTCAGGAGCACCAGGACCGAATCGTCTTCGCCGAGCCGGCTGGTCACGCGATCGAAGTCGTCTACGTCCTTGATGGTCATCCGGTTGATTTCCAGAATGACGTCATCCTTGCGAATGCCGGCCCGTGCGGCACGGCTGTCGGGCTGCACCTTCAAGACGCGCACCCCTGTATCATCGGAAGAAGACCCGGTAGCCGCCGACTCGACCGTCAACCCGGACAGGGCATGCCGCGCGCCGACCGTACCGACGTCGCCGGTCCCGGCCATATCCTTGGGCATCTGGCCGATCACCACGGTCAGGCGCTTGTTTCTGCCCTCGCGAAGAATCCCCACGTTCACCCTGGCCTCGGGAGGAGTCTCGGCCACGTAGGTCCGCAATTTGGTCGAATTCTCCACCTGGCGCCCATCAAATTCCCGAATGATGTCGCCCCGTCGGAACCGGGCGTCTTCCGCGGGACTGTCCTCCACCACGTCGGTCACGAGGGCGCCTTTGGTATCCGTGGTCTCAAACTGTTTCGCCAGATCCGGAGACAGGTCCTGGATGGACACCCCGAGCCACCCCCGGACCACTTTGCCGTGCGCTTTCAAACTGCGCGCCACCCCCTTGGCCATATTGCTCGGGATGGCAAACCCGATGCCCATATACCCGCCGCTTCGGGTGAAGATGGCCGTGTTGATCCCGATGAGTTCCCCTCGCAAATTCACCAAGGCCCCGCCGGAATTCCCCGGATTGATGGCCGCATCGGTTTGGATAAAATCCTCGTAATCGGCAAGCCCCACGCCGGCCCGTCCTACGGCGCTGATAATGCCCATGGTCACGGTCTGGCTCAAGCCGAAGGGATTCCCTACGGCCACGACCATCTCCCCGACCTCCAACGTGCTGGAGTCACCCCAGGAGAGATACGGCAAACCCGACGCCTCAATTTTCACAATGGCGAGGTCGGTCTTGGGATCGGTGCCGATCAATGTCGCCTCGAACTTCCGTTGATCGCCCAATACCACTTGGATTTCATCGCCTTCGTCCACCACGTGATTATTGGTGACGATATAGCCGTCGGGATTGACGATGACCCCGGACCCCATGCCCTGTTGACGGCGTCTGGGCTCCTGGCGGCGTTCCTCTCTGAACCGCTCTCCGAAAAATCTCCGAAAGAAGGGGTCGTCAAAGAATGGATTATGAGGAAACGGAGAACGTCGCGGGGCGGTCGTCTTCACGATGGAGATATTGACCACCGCGGGTTTGACCTTTTTCGCAATCGCGATCAGATGCTGATTGAAGCGGAGGAGGTCTTCACTTGTGGAGGGAAGAGAAAAGGCAGCCGGTTGAGCCATGGGGGATTGCGCAAGTAGCTCCGGGGGCGCAACCTGCTCATCCGAAGCCTGGGTGACCGTGGACGGCTGAAAGAACATCGCACTCGCGCCCAACGCCAGGCACACACAGATAAAACTCCCGATTGTGAGGACCACAGGGTTTTTCAAGACGGAATTCAAGGACCATTGTTCTCGCATCTTACTTTCCTCATTGTTACTTGGAAATCTTCGAACGACCGACGACGAGATTATACCATACGCCCGGCGCTGACAAATGTTCCCTCATGTCAGCCTCTCCCGGAGGGTGCGAGTTCTGCGTGGCGAAGAACGTGTGTTATCTAATCAATTCCCACGTGGCGCCGGAACGATTCCGAGCGCACGTCGATACACAACACCAGTTGGGCGCGCGGGCGTGCTTCGAGCGGTGACACGATGCCTCAGTGCGTTGTAAGTCTTTGGATAATGTCGGCCCGAAAGAAGTCTTCGTAGGCCTCAAGCCACACCGGACCGTGTTGGTCCGGAGGAAAGGCATCCAGCCATCCCAACACCGTGCGCGCATCGTCCGAAGATAGATCGAGCATCTCGAGCGGCGACACTTCCAACACCTGAGCAAGGTGAAACAGCCGCCAGGCATCACGGCAAATGGCCCGTTTGATGGAGTCCACGGCATGTGCGCCCCCACTCATCCTTTTTGCGTATTCATCCGAACGCTCTTGCCAATAGGCAACCAGCGCCGGCACGGTACCGTGGGCCCCCCATTCCCGCCGGCAGGTCGCCTGCGCCAATTCGGCTTCGTAGAACAACCGCACCGCCAGATACTGGACCGCATCGACCGGATGTTTGCGTTGCGCATGATACGCGAGATTCGTCTCCAGCCAGCGAACGAACCGGGTCCACCCCGGCAATTGGGACAACTGGCGGGCGAGGTAATCGCTCCAATTCGCCTCGGGCACGCCCAGACGACGCAGGCTCGACGCAATCGCATCCTCGGGCTCAGACGGCAGTTCGCTGATTTTTTGTTGGAATTGTCGAATGCCTTCAAACCGGTGGGACTGATCGTGTTGCGCCAAATCCCGCCAGGCTGCATAGAATCCCCCGTACCTACCCGGCATTTCCCAGCCAGCCAAGCCTTCATCGACAAACGCCGCCAACCATTTGATGAGTTGGTTATTGATCTCCTCGACAAGCGTCGTGCCGGCAAGGACATCCACCCAATCGCTGACGGTGCGCTGGGCCGGCAAGGCTACATCGCTCGGGACATGTGATACGTCCGATGCGCCGGGGCTCGCCTGCCTGCCATGCTCGCCGCCGGACAACCCCAAGACAGACAAGATGACCTGCCACAGGTTGGTCACATACGCTGCCTCGGGATGATCCCGGCAATGCTCACATTCCCGGATTGTGCGTTCGATGATCCGTTGCGCTGATTCGTCCGGCAGGTCTTGCCGGAATCGCTTCGTGGCGCCTTTCTCACCGAGTTTCCATTCCAACAGCGCGGGCTCCAACGCCTCGAATCCATACACCACGTGCAACAGCCATACTTCCTCAACCGTGATTTCCCGACTCCCGACCATGACTGTCCGGACTTGTTCCGACCGAGGACCCACGCGCGCCATCGCCCTTCGGAGTCCATCGCCGGTGATCCGTCCCGCGCGGTAGAACGCACGATATTCCGAATTGGGCAGGTACCCGCGACCGCCGAGCAGGTGTCGGCCTTTCCGCACGGCCTGATCGAAGGGCAGATACTCCAACCCGTGCATGGGGTTTTGGGAAACCATGATCTGCATGGGCCAAAACGGGGGGGGGCGGTTCGCTGGCTTGGGTAACCGTCTCTCGGATCCGGTCCCGTTCTTCCTGGGAAAGTGTTTGTCTCGACGTGAGGCTCATCACGCGGCGTGTATCGTATGGGACATAAAAAAGCCAACCCATCAGGTTGGCGTGTACTGTACCCACCCTACACCGTAGAAGGCAGGCACCCTACGGAACTGATCTCTTCCGTTCAGAACTTTATACCAACGTTCTTCCTTCGGTACAACTGCTACCCGCCCTGCAGCAGGAAAATTACTTCAAGACTTCTTCTTTGGCGGATTCGGAAATGGCCATGACGGCCGGATGATCTAAACGGCGTTCAACGGTAATGCCATAGAAGCGTTGCCTGACTCCCGTGATGTGTCCCACTTTTCGGACTTGATTCTGCCGGGCTATTTCCGACTCAACGACCGAAGAGCCGGGAAACAGCCCGTGCCCTTCCCGGGCGAACGCTTGCATCGTGGCCCCATCTTCAAACTCGCCGACAATGAAAGGCTCGATGCCGTGTTTTCGAAACCAATCATCCAAGCCCCGTCTGAGCATGGAATTGGGCGCGGGCAACAGAAACGGCGCCCCATCCAATGACCGTGGAAACCTTCGTTGATAGTGAGAAGCCAAGTGTTCGGGTCCGAAGAGTGTCACTCCCGATTCCCCGAGCAGATGGGCATGAGCTTCGATACTGACGTTGGGCGGGATCGGAGTGTCAGTTAAGACAATGTCCAGTGCGTGCAGAGCCAGTTCCCCCAACAACCGTTCCAGGCGACCTTCCCAGCACACGATTTTCATATGCTCGAACTGTTTGTACGCAGCCTTCAGCAGCTTATAGGCCACCATTTTGGGAACGACTTCCGCAATGCCAACTACCAGCCGAACGGGGCGTTGGGTTCCATAGCCCTTCAACGTGCTGGTTAATTCTCTGCCGAGCGAAAAAATTTCATCCGCGTACCGGTAGACCACTTTTCCGACGTCCGTCAGAACCAGTTTGCGGCCTACGCGAGAAAACAGTTTCTCGCCTATCGCGTCTTCAAGCGCGCGCAATTGAGCACTCAGGGCGGGCTGCGACAACGTCAGCACTTCGCGGGCTTTCTTAATGGATCCTTCTCGGGCAATCACCCAGAAATAGAGCAGATGATGGTAGTTGAGCCAATCCACCACGAAATTATACATCCAAATTTTGGATAATTCAATTCAGAATTATTTATTTGTTTTATTAATAGGTATGGTTATTAATAGATTAACGGTTGATGAACTCATAACAAGAAAGGAGGTTGACATGAAAACCTTAACCTCTGTGCTTCCAAGCGTCGTGCTTTGTGTGGGACTCACGCTACCCGGATTTGCGGCGGATGGCCCCGTTCCAGGCGGACCCTTCGCTGGGGAGGCCGTGGTGCAATCCATCCAAACTCACATGACAGCCATTCAGCAACACCAGGACAGGGTGACCATGCTTGAACAAAAAATCCAAGCATTGGAAAACCGGCTGGACATGTTCAAGAACTCCTACCGGGATCCCAAAGGCTTTCGAAGCGCCAGTTGGAAAAGAATGGTAGGGGCTTGGCGCGGAGAATTGAAGGACATTCGGCAACGCATTGTCTGGCATGAAGAACAAATTGCCTTGTTGAAAACATGACAAAAAGCGGGGGGCAAGCAGAAGCCCAGCCGCCGTCATAGAAACACGCTCGGCCGGCAGGCATGAGAGGGAGACCGGGACCACGTCCCGGTCTCCCTCTTTTTTTATGGGGAAAACCCGCAACGGCGTAAAGGGAGGAGGGGGATGCTGGCGAAAATTGTTGTTCGCCCATCGCGTCTTCAAGCGCGCAATTGGGCGCTCAGCGCGCCTGGGAGAACGTCAGCGCTTCGCCGGCCTGCTTCATGGATCCTGCCCGGGCACCCACCCGGAAAGAGAGCAAATGATGGCAGTTCAGCCAGTCCATGACTTGAAACCAGACATTAAAATGTAGATGATTGAATAAAGAATTATTTATTTGCCTATTTGGCAGATCCAGATTATTACATGTCGCCATTGAGGAACACGCTTCCACGTAAGCAGAAAAGAAGACGAAGCCCATGCGCGCACCTCATCTTCCCCCTTCTTTGGCACAGACTGAAATCTGAAAAGACGTGTAACCGGACTTCGCCGTTTTCGTTGGAACAGACCGTCATGACCGGCAGCCTTGTCCGTTTGCCTAGAAGCACTCAATGACGACGACAGCGATCCTCATTCCCCTTCTTCCGTTGTTTGCCGGGTTAGTGATCAGTGTTCTCGGTAAACGGTTCGCCTCGTATGTGGCCACCATAGGAATCAGCGCCACGGTCGGCGCCGGCATTCTCTCCCTTGTGACGCTGTACTCCGTCAGTTCGGGCGAGCCTTTTCGGATGACCCTCTGGCCGCTCCAGGATGATGGTTCCTCGTTTTTCACGTTCGGCATGCTGGTTGACCGACTCACGGCCGTGATGATGGTCCTGATCACGAGCGTCAGCACCGTGATTCACGTGTTTTCCGTTCGTTATCTCCGAGGTGATTCCGGCTATGCCCGCTTCTTCGCGTTACTCAGCTTCATAACCTTTGTCATCCTCGCTCTCGTTTCCAGTCCGAACCTCCTGATGCTGTTTGTCTTCTGGCAGTTGTTGAGTTGGGCCCTGTACCTGATTCTTGCGTTTAATTTTTCACACGTGCCGGCCTATCAGAACGCGTTCAAAACGTTCATCGTGCACCGGGTCGGAGACGTCGCGTTCCTCTGCGGCCTTGTCCTGACGTATCACTATTTCGGCACGCTCGAATTTGCCGAGCTCTTCCAGCGAGCCTCCGAACAAGCCCACGTGATTTCACTGCTGCCTGGAAATATGCTCGACGTCACGGCATCGTCCGTCATTGCATTGCTCATTTTCATCGGAGCCATGGCCAAATCGGCCCAGTTCCCTCTCCACGTCTGGTTGCCGGATACCATGGACTCTCCAACCCCGGTTTCGGCACTCATGCATGCTGGTATTGTCAACGCGGGAGGATTCCTTCTTAATCGACTCGCACCGTTGTATGCGCTCTCACCCGACATCCTTCATATCGTGTTCATTGTCGGCGCCGCCACCGTCCTTTTGGGGGCCTCGATGATGCTCGTCCAAAACGATATCAAGAAAACACTGGGGTTTTCCACGATGGGACAAATGGGTTATATGATCATGGAATGCGGCCTCGGGGCTTTTGCCCTGGCCATTTTTCATCTGATTGCGCACGGGCTGTTCAAGGCCTCACTCTTTTTAAGCGCCGGGACCGTGATTCACAGTGCCAGACATGAACCGAAATTCCCTTCTTCGTTAACTCACAAACCCGTCAGGCTTCCCACCCAGGCAAGCTGGGTAACGGGGTTGACCATTACCTTACTCATGCCACTGTTTATTTTGATGGTCGCACACGGCCTGTTGGAAGTTCCGCTGCAGGACGCACATGGCGCAGTCATTTTCCTCTTTTTCAGTTGGGTCACCGCCTCCCAAGCCATTTTCAGCTTATCTCGACTGCATAACGTAGCTTCCTGGAAGGTGTCCGGTGCCATGATCGGCACGTTGTTTCTCATTGGGTTCACGTACCTCTGGGCAGGCGAACAATTCACGCACTTTCTGTATCCCGAACCGGGTGTGGCAGACGCATTTTTCGTGGCCGCAGCCTTGAATCCTACGGTATTCGATACGATGATCCTGCTGGCCACCTTCTTGATACTTTTCGGCTGGTTCTACGTCTATACCGATGCCAAAGGACACACGATTATCAACCCGGACAGGATTCTTGCATTGCAACAACGCCTCTATATTCTTCTGATCAACCGGTTGTACGTCGATCAGGTCTATGTGAGGTGGGGCAACAGGCTCTTCCAATTGGCACAAAAATTCGGACACCGGTATTAGAGGAAGGTCGATCCGCAATGGCTTCAGAATTTTCCATAACGTTGCTGGCCGTTCTCGTCCCCCTTGTTCTCTGGCTGCTCAACCGAACTTGCCGCGTTTCGCATTCGATCTTTCAGCTTTTGGCCATGCTGTGCATCGGGTGGGAGACCGGAACGATCCTCTACGTGTACGCCGCATTCGAAACCGCTCGAATCGCGATTTATCTGTCAGCGGCCGTCATCTTTTCGACGTTTTGTGTCGTCCTCGGACAATGGGATTCCAAACGTTCTTCAACGCCTCTGGACGAACCCCTGGTGGTGTTGGGACTGTGTCTTGCCGCACTGTGCGGCCCCGCACCCGTCAACCGGTATTTTCTCATTGGCTTGTTCGCTTTTGCAGCCTTTTCTCTCTACCGGTCGAAACTTTCCGCCACGCGCAAAACCATTGGCCTTGCGCAGGCGGCTATTGCCATTGTTCTCATCAGCGTTTCCTTCTGGGGTGGGGACTCCTTTGACGGATCAGCCGGCCTTTTTCTTGCGGTTACGCTCGTGCCACTGCCGCCATTTCACGTTCTCTTCACCTCCCTGGTCGGCTCCGCTCGAGGAATGCTTTCCGGGGTATGGACGGTCACGTTCTTATCCCTCGGATTGGTCGAAATCCACAACCTGCAAACGGTGATTCCCGTGGAAACAGAAGTACACGCGGCCATCACATTCCTGGCCTTATTGGGCGGGCTGTACGCGTGTCTGAAGTGTTTGGGGCAGAACCAGATCCACGTTTTGCTCACCTATGCCACCATCGTCCAAGCGGCGCTCTTGTGGGGACTGACCACCGTCTTCTCTTCTTTTTCCGAATGGGGAGTCCCGTTCGGGATCACGATCGGGCTGGTCATGAGCGGACTGTTAATCGCCTATGCCTTTGTCCAACAACGGTATGGACTGCACCCCATCGGTAATCTCCCCGGGCTGGCGTCTCCCATGCCGCGTCTCGGGACGTTAGTGGGTCTTTTGATCAGCATCGCCGTCCTGCTTCCGATCATTCCAATCTTTGGCGGCATTACGACCATGCCGGCAACGGAAAATCCGGGGGGCTCTTTAGTCATCATTTCGTTGTTGTTTGTCGGTGTCTGGATGTTTGGAAGTTGGCATTTCTCACATGTGCTGCACCACACACTCTTTGGAAAAGCACGATCGGACATCCCCTATACCGATTTGAGGGTTGCCGAAATCTGCTCCCTGGTCCTGATTATTTTCGGCGCAAGTTTTAGTATATTGATCAATTAGGAAGAGCGACCATGGCAAACGTCAAACAATCGGTAGCACCGCAAGATACCCAGCGCATGGAATTGCGTTCGCTTGTCAAACTGGCGAGCGAGACCATTTCCCATTACTGGCCCATGCAAACCTTTATCCACCATAATCCCCTCCATGGCCTGGAACATTTACCCTTCGAAGAAGCCATCGAGGAGGCCAGAAAATTTATCGGCGGGAACGGCTATTTGCCCAATAGGGAATACCGGAATTATTTTCAACAAGGCCGCATCTCCCCGGAAGCCATTCGTGAAGTCTTAAGGCCCAGAGCACAAGAGGAGAGCGCCGTCATTGGAGATCGAAAGATTTCCCACCTGGACGTCCTGGAGACGATTTTCATCCATGGGACCGGAACCGTCGAGCCTGACGTGGCTTCAGCCGTTTTAGAACGTTCGCTGAGCGAGACCGACGTGACCGGACTGCGTGAAAAACTCCAAGATCTCTCCAGGTCGCAGGAACAACAATTTTCACTCAACTTTCACGCTGACCAGGAACAACGCGAACTCGGGTCAGAGTACACTCTTGCCCATTGGTGCGATGCCACGCTCGGGACGGGCATCCAAGACCAGATCAACCAGGAACTCATCAAATGGTGTGGTGGTTTTCTCGACGAAGGCCATGCGCCGTGGCCGATGCCTCGTCGCAACCAGACGTTTTACGGTGGGTGGAAAATGTTGGCCCAAGAGGACTGGACCGGCCCGTTGTTCGGCATTCAGGGTTGGAAATCCAAAATCCGAAACCTTCCGGACCTCCCGTCAGATGCCATTGGGGAGAGCTTAGAGACATTGGCCATTCCTCAGGATCTGTGGATAGACTATTTCACCTTGCATCTGGCTCAGTTGCCGGGATGGACGGGTTTCATCAAATGGCGATCCGAGCAATCGAACCACCAATGGCAACAGGCCTTCCCCATCGATTTGGTGAGGTACATAGCCATTCGTCTCTTCTATGAACGAGAACTCGTCGCTCGTACATGCGAAGCGAAGCTCGGCATCCCGGGCACGTTTACTTCGATCCAATCTTTCTTGCGCGACCATCCGAACGGCTATGGGCTCTATAAGGAATGGCGCAGCAGGGGACTGGCCGAGCAAGTGGTGGCTAACCTTGATCTTTCTCTCTTCATACAGGAACCGCTCCCTATCGATGAGTTGGACCGTCAGGGGGTCGCAACCAGTCACACGTGGCAAACCGTTCGTCAACAACAGGCAAAAGAGCGCGAAGTCTGTATCCTTGTCCATCTTGCCCGTTGCCTTGATTGCTCCGCGAAGGATCTCATCGAAAGTCCCTCGGAAACCCTGGAAGTCCTGCTCGATTGGGTTGACCGTTTTCCGGAATCCCATCACGGTCCGTTATGGCTGCACGCGCTTGAACGCAGTTTCGTCACGGACTTTGTTCAGGATTTTTCGCCGAACATTCGACGACTTCGTCAGAGTGATGAGTCGGTGGAACATCCTTCCGAATCACGTCCGTCGACTCAAGCCATCTTCTGTATCGATGTTCGTTCCGAAGGATTTCGAAGACACCTTGAAGAAGTGGGAGGCAATGAAACCTTTGGATTTGCAGGATTTTTCGGAGTTCCCTTGTGTTTCGAGAAATTCGGAAGCGAACATGAAACCGACCAATGCCCGGTCCTGCTCAAACCGAAACACATCATCAAAGAAGTGCCTCGCGCGTACCAAGACAAGGCTGCTGAAAAATTTCTGGAACGGCAACGACTCGCCAAAACCGGCCATACCCTCCTGCATGATTTGAAAGAAAACGTCATCACGCCATACGTGATGGTTGAAGCCATAGGATGGTTTTTTGGAGTCAGGTTATTCGGTCAAACATTGGCACCGTTGTGGTATGAAAGGCTGACGTCCTGGGTGAAGGAGCATTTTGACATTTCCATCGGCACGACGTTGACCGTTGAAAAGCTGTTAAAGGATGAGGCCGAGGAAATGGTCGCCTCCGAACATCGGGCCATCATCTATCGTATGTTGATCGAACGGTTCGGTCGTCTGGGCAACGCGGTCTCCCACGACCAGGTCGAACGACTTCGCAAGCAAGCACTGAATGAGGTTTCGATAGACAACACAGAAGATCAGGAACTCCATCGACTGTTACATTGGACTGAAGCAGACCATGAAAACTTTCTTCAACAACTCATGGGGGAGTATGGCGTCCATAAACGAGCCGTGACGAATCGGATGCACCGAATCACACAGACGGGATTTACGACAACCGAACAAGCGCATTTTGTCGAAACGGCGCTTCGGATTCTCGGATTCACGAAAACGTTTTCCAGGTTGGTGCTCGCTTGTGGTCATGCCAGTACCTCGGACAACAATCCCTATGAGTCGGCCTTGGACTGTGGGGCCTGCGGGGGAAACCACGGGGTCTCCAACGCCCGGACCTTTGCTGCCATGGCCAACAAAAGCCAAGTCCGGCAATTACTGGCCAAAAGAGGGATTACTATTCCTGCCGATACGCATTTTCTTCCGGGTCAACACGATACCACGACGGACGAGGTGCAACTGTTTGACCTGGAAGATGTTCCCGCGACACACCGGAAAGACTTGAACAGACTGATTCATGACCTCGAAGAAGCCGGCAGGCGCAACAGCCTTGAACGGCTCAGTCGCTTCCCGGAGGGAAGCAATGGGCAATCTCTGAATCATGCGACGGCGCGTACGAAACTACGCAGCGTTGATTGGTCGCAAGTCCGGCCGGAATGGGGACTGTCGCGGCACACGGCTTTTATCGTCGGCCGGCGTGGCTTGACGCACGGCCTCAATCTCGAAGGTCGAACCTTTTTGCACTCGTATGATCACCGGCAGGATCCGACGGGAAAATATCTGGAAATCATCATGACCGCCCCCATGATCGTCGCGAATTGGATCAACATGGAACATTATTTTTCGACGGTGGATCCCGTCGTATACGGCAGCGGAAGCAAGGTCTATCACAACGTGGTCGGACGCGTCGGAGTCATGTATGGGTCCCAAAGTGATCTTTGCATCGGGCTACCACTCCAAACGGTCTTGGACGTTGAAACGCCCTATCACGAACCCATGCGACTCTTTGTGATCATTGAAGCCCCTATGGAACGAATCAGCATGATTATTGCCCGCCATGATGTGTTAAAACGACTCGTCGGCAATCAATGGATCAATCTTGTGGCATTGGATCCGGTGACTATGGAATTTTTTCATCAGCATTCTTTGGAACAATGGCAACGCATTCAGTAATCCATCAGGTTGAGGAGGAATAGCAGACCATGAGTACCATTACGCTTCACCCGATGAAGGAAATCAAAATCATTATTAACGGCGAGCACCTGAGCTTCGTGACGGAAGTGCTGGATCGGATCAAGGCCTGTGGCTACACCATCTTCGGCAGTCTGTCGGGCAAAGGTCATAGCGGCTTCCATGAAGGGCACCTCATGTTCAATGATGAGAGCAGCCTGCAAATGGTGCTGACTGTCGTTCCCGAAGACAAGGTCGAACCCATCCTTTCGGGACTTAAGCCGTTCCTGGAACGCCATTCCGGAAGTCTCTTTGTGTCGGACGTCGGGGTTCTCAGAAAAGGCCATTTTGAATCAGCGGAATCTTAAACCCGGGCGAGAATGCCCGGGCGACTTCCACAATGCCAACCGTCGAGCCGATGAGGCGATACGGGTCGCGCTTTTTCGCCGTACCGGTTGGGGCCGCGCACAGCCGCATTATTCCCTCGTGTAGCGCAGACGGCTTTTCCGACATTCCTTAGTCCCCCTTCTTCTGACATGTTTCAGCCCGCAAAGCCGTTCTCAGGCTGCGATACCTTTGCCATACCGCGGGTTGGCTTCATCGACCCTTTCGGGGCAATCACCCAGAAATAGAGCAGATGATGGTAGTTGAGCCAGTCCACGGGAATGAAATGATACATCCAAATATTGGATGCTTCAATTCTGAATTATTTATTTGTTCTATTCATTATCATACCCGATAATGAAGTTACAGTTGATGAACAAAGAACAAGAAAGGAGGACGACATGAAAACCTTAACCTCCGTGATTCCGACTCTCGTGCTGTGTGTAGGACTCACGCTACCCGCATTTGCCGCGGATGGCCCCGTTTCCGGCGGACCCTTGGCAGGAGAGGCCATCGTGCAAACCATCGCTTCTCACGTGGCAGCCATTCAGCAACACCAGGACAGGGCGACCATGCTTGAACAGAAAATCCAAGCATTGGAAAACCGGCTGGACATGTTCAAGAACTCCTACCGGGATCCCAAAGGCTTTCGAAGCGCCAGTTGGAAAAGAATGGTAGGGGCTTGGCGCGGAGAATTGAAGGACATTCGGCAACGCATTGTCTGGCATGAAGAACAAATTGCCTTGTTGAAAACATGACAAAAAGCGGGGGGCAAGCAGAAGCCCAGCCGCCGTCATAGAAACACGCTCGGCCGGCAGGCATGAGAGGGAGACCGGGACCACGTCCCGGTCTCCCTCTTTCTTATGGGCGCATTTGGCGCCGGCCGGTAGCCTCGCCGGGGAGGGGAGGGGTTGCGAGAACCTTCCTTCTGCAAGGGATGACCACTCGTACGTTCGTCGTCAGCGAAACGAATTGTCGAGGTCGCTTTCGAGGGTAAAGACGATCATCCGTTCACCGCTGTGCGTTTCGATGTCGGTGAACAGACCCGTAACTTCGACCCCGGTGGCGGAAATCTGGCTGCAGAGGCGTTCCCGTCCTTGGGAGATCAAGTTTTGCCGCATGCGTTTGACCATGTCCACGCCCTCGGCGTTCTTGGCGAGTTGACGTTCGGCCGGAGTCAGAACACCCTTGAGCCGCACCACGACCATGTCGCGCAGGATGAACGCCTTGACCTCCGTCGGCCCGCGCCCCATGAATTCCTGTTCGAATTTGATGACGGCATTGCGGATGGCCGTCTCAGACTCGCCCTTGGTTAGTCCATTATTCACGGGAGAAAAACTTTCCACTACGCAACGATTGTGTGAACGCCTGTAGGGAGATCATAAGCTCGCAATGGTATAAGCCCTTCCCCAGAGAGGTCAAGAAGAGTCTCTTGGGACTTACGAATTTAACTTGGCAGGCATGTTGTGGTGGTGCTCTCTCGGCTCTACATCGAAGGGAGAGAGCACCACGAAGAAAAGAACCGCTACCACGTTAATGTTGACGGCCTGCAAGAGAATCTCGTCGATGCAGGCGTTATGCAGGTCACGCCGGGGAAAACCATCACGTATGCTGGATTGACGGGCAAGGCCTGAGCAGATACGATGCGCCGAACCGAAAGAATCAGTATAGTATAGTATAGCGTAGCGCAAAACAAACAGGGCGGGTGTCTCCAGCCGACCACTACGAAACTCACCACCGTGCTCTAACACAGGAAAGCCCGTACTTTCGTGTTTCGCCCGACCAAGGAGGTAGGGTATGGGCCATGCTCCCGGACCCACTCGCCATCGTCACCCCTATAGTCCCGCTGTCATTGCCAAAGTCTGGAAGCGCGGCAAACCCCTCACAAGCCAGTGGTCGAGTAAACGGGCCATCAAGGATCACCACGAGTGGCGACGCGATTTCTTTGGCTATCCGATTCGTTTTGGAGCCTATGGTGATCGTGACTCTTTGTATGGCTGGGAGATCGCGCCGCTGGTCATCCGGTCGCGTGACGGCGCGAAAACCACGACCCTCTTACAGCCGTTGCATTGGCTGTCGATCCTCAAACTGATCTAAGAAAGGAGGCCCGATGTCACCAACTGCCCGGATCGCATCTGATGGGGTATTGGTCGGGATGGAAGACGCCATAAGGCATGTCCCGGGCTTTGACTCGGGATGGCGCGGCTACAACCACCAAAGACTCTGGATTCCTCGATTAGAGATATCAAGGATGACAGGAAGAGGAAAGAAAAGGCACTGGATCCCCGATCTGGTCGGGGATGACAGTAAGGGGGGGGGAGAAACGACCGGCTTAGAAAATCTTGGCTATCAACGCCCGGAACGGGTTGACGACCGATTTGGGTTCAGTCGCGCCCTTCGCTTGGGAGAAAGAGCTGTTCTCGTCGGTTTTCTTCGATTCTTTCTGTTCACAATGTAAACTTCTGTACAAGATAGAAAATTCACTCATGATATCCCTCCAAAGGTTTGATCAAGCACTATCTTATAGTAAAGCAAAGGGTGTGCCAGATTTTACGGTAGGACGTGTCCTGAGAAACTCTTCGAAAAACAACCTTTTATGGATAGGAAAATGCATCACCGACGGGCTATGGGGAGGCGACAGGCAAAAACGCACAGGTTTCGGTGTGCGAAATCGCACCAAAACCCTTGCCGGGTTTGAGGGAAGATTTGAGTTGGGATTGTCGTGTTACGCCTGTCCTGCCTGTCCTGAGCGCAGTCGAAGGGCTTCGCTCGCGCGTCCGAGGAAGCCTACTCTCATACCGTTAGCGTGATGCCTTCGGCCTGTGCCGCCGCGCTAAGTTTGCGGTCAAGGGTAGCCAGGGGCCGCTGTTGCCGGATCGACAATTCCAGGTACAGCGCATCATACACGGTCAATCCGTGTGTCCTGGCCAGCCGGAGTAGGGAAGCGCTGTCAGGGGCCTGATCCAAGTGGACGCCCAGCGCGTCAATCGCCCGCACCGCTGCCGCGGTGTCTTCTTGGGTCAACCGTCCTTTTCGCTCGGCGATGACCAAGGCATTACGGACTTCAACCCACCACAGCGCCGGGGCGATGCCGCCACTTTCCGTCACTTCCTCCAGGATCGCGTCAGCGCGCGCCGATGGTTCATCCCCGAGCACCCATGCCACTGTGACGGAACTATCCAGGACGGCAGCCTTCAACGCCGGCCTTCATCCCGCATCTGGAGAATCTCCTCGGTCGTCGCCCACCCAATGCGCTTGCGCAGGTCACGGAGGGTTTGAGCCGCGGCCACAGCGGCTCCACAGTCTGGGGCTTCCGGGGGCGTCAGCTTGGCCACTGGCTGCCCGCGTTTGGTGATGAGGATGGTTTCCCCGCGCGCGACTTCGTCTACCAGTGCGGAAAGGTGGGTTTTGGCCTCGAACATGCCGATTTCTCTCATCATTCCTCCTTGAATAGCAAACCAGTCTATTATCTAGTTAGACTGAAAGCAAGTCAAGACCATGCTGGTCCCGCTGTCGGGTTACGCTACGCTAACCCGACCTCCGGTCTCTGCTGAAACTTAACTCAAAGAAAAATAACGACTCTGGATCCTCGATTAAAGATGTCGAGGATGACAGAAAGGGAAGAGAAAGGACCGGGTTAGAAAATCTTGGCTACCAACGCCCGGAACGGGTTGACGGTCGATCCGGATTGAGCCTCGCTCTTCACTTGAGAGGAAGAGTCGTCTTTGTCGGCTTTCTTCGGTTCTTTCGGCTCGTTGTGCAGGCTTCGGTACAAGACGTCGAATCCACTCATGGTATCCCTCCTAAGATTTGAACAGGTCCTATCCTTTCTAAAGCAAAGGATGTGCCAGACTTTACGGGAGGACGCCTTCCAGGAAACCCTACAAAAAAACAATCGGTTATGAAGAGGACATGCCGGATCGGCTCATCACGTTGGGACAATCTGCAAAAACGCACAGGCTTGGGCGAGCGCAATCGCACGAAAACAGGGATAGGAGAAACATCTTGAATTGTAGGATTACGCCTGTCCTGAGCGAAGTCGAAGGGCTACGCTAATCCGACCTACGCGCCAACCTCTCCCTCACCCTGCCCTCTATAAGGCTATTTTCATACCACCGAGACGAGACAGCTCTTCTCTAGGCCTTGCGTTTGACCTGCGCCGCGACCATGGAGTCGGACATCGGCCGGTGCTCTGACAATCCCCGGATGAACAGCTCGCACCCCTTTTCCTCGAATTCACCGACCCATTCATAGAGTTTCGACATCACGGTGTGATCCACGAGTCGCGTCTCGGCCAGGTTCAAGGTGACCGTTTTCCCTTCCTGGAGCAACCGGTGCAGGTGTTTGCGCAAGGGGATCCAGGTGCTGAAAATCGCAGACTCCCGTACCACGATGGTCGCCGTCTTGTCGTCTTCCTGCGTGATCTCGGCATTCAATTTGAAAAACGAGGGAATTGGGGCCCCATTGAAGATGTGAATGACGATCTTGACCGCGATGCCGATGCCAATGCCCATCAGGAGGTCCGTGGCCAGCACGCCGATGATCGTGGACACGAACACAATGAACTGGTCTTTTCCCAAATGGTACATGTGGAGAAACTCATGGGGAGAGGCCAGCCGGAACCCCGTAAACACCAGCAACGCGCCCAGGGCCGCCAGCGGAATCTGGTTGATGATCCCCGGGATCAAGGCCACGCACACCAACAGGAACGAGCCGTGAAACATGTTGGCGAACCGCGTCCTGGCCCCGTTGTCGATATTGGCTTTGCTGCGCACGATTTCGGAAATCATCGGGAGCCCGCCCACAAAGGCCGATAAGGTATTGCCGACGCCGACGGCCAGCATGTCCCGGTCCAGATCCGTCTTTCGCTTCCACGGATCGATCTGGTCGATGGCCTTGGCGCTGAGCAGCGATTCCAGGCTCCCGATCAGGGCGAACATGATCACGTACTTGATCCCGATGGACGTGGTCAGGCCCGAAAAATCCGGGAACGTGAGCGCGCTGAACATGTTTGCCGGCACGTCCACGAGAAACTTCGCGCCCAGCGCGTACGTCCGGTCGTTGAAGGCATAGGTGCCTTCCTGGCTGATATTGAAATACAGGCCCATCGGCACCGCGACAATCAACACGATCATCGGCGCCGGGATCACTTTCAATTTGGGGTTCTTGATGAGCGGATACCCGAACACGATGAGGAGACTCACGATCCCGATCAGGCCGATCTTGGGGTTCATGTTCATGATGAACGTCGGGATGTCGGCCAGCAGTTGCAGGGGCGATCCTTCGGGGCTGAGTCCCATCACCACCGGAAACTGCTTGGCGATGATGATGACCCCGATGGACGCCAGCAACCCGTGGATGGCCGTCGTCGGGAAGAATTCCCCGAGGATGCCGGCGCGGAAGACCCCGAACAGGATTTGGATGATGCCCGCGGCCACCCCCACGCCGAGTGCCAGCCGGTAAGCCTGAAAGTCCGCGGCGGGGTCCTTCCCGCCGGTAAACCCGAATTCCGTGACGCAGCCGATGGCGATGACGATGAGCCCTGCGGCCGGACCTTTGATCGTGAGTTCCGAATTACTGAAAAACGTGGCCAGGATGCCGCCGATAATGGCGGTGAAGATGCCGGCGATGGCGGGATAGCCGCAGGCCAGGGCGATGCCGAGGCACAACGGCAGCGCAATCAGAAAGACCAGGAACCCTGACAGCAGGTCGGCATTCCAGTTCTGCTGAAGCCCGGCCAGCGTTCCTCGCGGTATGTCTGCTTTCTCGGCGTTCATGCTCGTCTCCCCCATGTGGACGATAATGGATTTTCTTTCTGCCGGTTCGCGAACGCGTCCATCAAAATTGACTCGAATTGATCCATAGATGGGCCAGGATGCTCGCCGCATACCCAAGCCCAATTGCCGGGGTCCATCTGAGATGACTGAAGAACGTATACTTGCCCCGCGCCTGCCCCATCAACGCCACGCCGGCGGCCGACCCGATGGACAGCATGCTCCCCCCGACCCCGGCCGTTAAGGTCACCAACAGCCATTGCCCCAGCGACATGTCGGGATTCATCGTCAGCACGGCAAACATCACCGGAATGTTGTCCACGATGGCGGACAGGATGCCGACCATCGTATTCGCAAACGTGGGTCCCCAGTCGATATACATCACTTGCGCCACGACCGCGAGGTAGCCGAGGAAACCCAGCCCGCCCACGCACAGGACGACCCCGTAGAAAAACAGCAGGGTATCCCATTCCGCCCGGGCCACGTGGTGAAAGATTTCGAACGGGACCACGTCGCCAATTCTTTCACGCGCTTTCTTCTCACTCCAGGTTCCCGGCACCTCGTATTTATAATGCGTTTTATTCAGGTAATACCCGAAAAATTGCAGGTAGGCCAGGCCGGTCATCATGCCCACCATGGGCGGGAGATGGAGGAAGTTGTGAAAACTCACGGCGGTACAGATCGTGAAAAAGAACAGGAGCATGATCACGCGGGCACCCCGCTTCATGAACACGACTTCGTCCGACGGCGCCGGTGACACCCGGGGAACGGCAAAGTGCATGAACGCGGCCGGCACGACGAAGTTGACCACCGAGGGCACGAACAGGAGGAAAAAGGTGAAGAAGTCCACGATCCCTTTTTGCCACACCATCAACGTCGTGATGTCGCCGAAGGGACTGAAGGCCCCGCCCGCGTTGGCGGCCACGACAATATTGATACACGCCAGACTGACGAACCGGGGATTGTCCGCTCCGACCGCCAGGACCACGGCACACATCAGCAAGGCCGTCGTCAGGTTGTCCGCCACCGGCGAAATGAAGAACGCCAGGATGCCCGTGAGCCAGAACAGTTGGCGATAGGTAAATCCCTTGCGCACCAGCCACGACCGCAGGCTTTCGAAGATCAGCCGTTCTTCCATGGCGTTGATGTACGTCATGGCGGCAAGCAGAAACAACATCAATTCCGCATATTCGAGAATGTTGTGACGTAGCGCCTGCTCGACGGCATGAGGGTCAGTGCCGGGATACGCCCACGCCACCAACGTCCAAATGATTCCTGCCGCCAAGATGACGGGTTTGGATTTTCTGAGGTGGGTAAACTCCTCGGCCATGACCAACGCATAGGCCAGGACGAATATACCCAGTGCGAAATACCCGACGGCCGAGTTGGTCATATCAAGCTGGGTGGCCGCACTCTCCGCCCCCCAGCCTGATTCGGGGACGACGAGCAGCAGCGCGAGAGCGCCGAAGAACAACATGGTTATTTAGCGAGTCCGCATCATGATCCGTTTGTCGTCAGCGAATTGGTGGGGAAAATAGCAAAGGCCGGAATGAATCTTCAATCCCCATGAAAGAAAAAACGTCCGGAAATCCCCCAGGCCATTGGTAATCGAGGATCTAAATCGAGAATCCAGCGTCTTTGCTTTTGCCTTTGCCTCCGCTCGTGAAAAGAACGACCCTGGATTCCTGCTTCCGCAGGACTGACAGTTCGGGGGTGTCTTGGCTATTTTCATATCAATCCTTCATGCAGGCGTGGCCGCCTGCACTCCAAGGGATGAAAATGGGGCGTTCCGGTCTCCAGAATGTCTAATTTCTAACTTCTTGATTTTTATGAACAATTTTTTATTTTCGTACCAAAGGACGTGAACTTTTTACATACATGTAACTAATCCAGGGGCACTTCGATGACCAGCCCCCCCATCACGTCGTTGAGTTTGAAATCGCGCTTCGGAGACTCGACGTGCGCATTGTGACAGGACACGCAGGCTCGACTCACGGCCCGGTCCGGATAGATCGCCTGAAAATAGCGTTTGTGATTCAGCGTCACTTCTCCCTCCATGACCTCGCCGAATTCGACGACCTGTTCCAGCATCTGCCGTTCGTGATCCGAAGCGGGCGCGTTTTGGGGATTCAGCGGCCAGAGGCTGACCAACCGGTAGCGAAACGGCGCATCCCTCAAACGCAAACTTCGAGACGATTCACGAAGAAACTGGGCGGGTAGCGGCAGGGTTTTGTCGTTGATCCAGTCTTCCGACGCATTCACGATCAGCATGGCTTCCATACGCTCGACAATGTGCTGCGTATAAAACGTCCGGTCGGCCTCGATCACCCCGTGAAGATAATCTGCCACGGTTCGTGCGGGAATGCCCTCAACGGGCAATCGCTGCGTGCTGAGGGTCCATCCCGTCACAAGCCCCAGCACAAAGAGTACTCCATACAACCAGACTGTTCGTCCCTTCATGATTTCGATGCGCCTCTCTCGTTTCACCGGCTTTGCCCCGGATACGACGGAGCCGAGGAATCATCATACCTGAACAGGACCCGGCTCACCAGAGGGCTTTCACCTGTGCCTCATCACCTCTGCGCGTCGACCGTGATGCGGTTTCCCGTTGCGGTTTGACACCCCCACGCGTCACCCCTAAGATACGGCCAGAGCTTCACGATGCAAATTTTTCGACATTTCAACAACCTCCCGATTGAAAAGAAGCTCCTTCTTGTCTCGGTGATTCCTATTCTCACTCTCGCCGTCCTCAGCATTGTCACCTTCAACAGCGTCCAGACCTTTTCCCGTGATGAAGACCGGCTCAACCAAGTGTATCACGTCCAAACCACTGCCGCCGACTACTTGCGACTGATTGTCGATCTGGAGACGGGCTTCCGCGGGTTTGTCCTGACCCTCCAACCCAAATTTCTGAACCCCTATCATGCGGCCAAGCAACGCGTGATGGAGGTCGGTCGAACGCTCGCCCAAATGGTCGAACACGATCAGGAACAACACGCCGAAATCCTGCAAGCGCAAGCCCTGGTTCAAACGTTGATGGAAGATAAGGATCGTCTGATCGAACAAGCCAGGCTGGGCCATGCGGATCAAGCACTTCAGTACATCGAATCCGGAGCGGGACGGAGTCTGATGTTGAGCATTCGGGAGCAAATTGCCCGTTTTGATAAGCGGGAAGGCGAGGTCTTGCGACAGACCCTGGAACGCACGTCGAATGATCGAGGCTTTCTGTTGACCGTGATCGTCGGTGGAGGATCATTGGCGCTCATTCCCATGGTGTTTGTGCTCCGTCTGTTGGCGCAATCGATTGCCGGCCCTCTGGTCTCCCTGGCCAAATCCGTTGAAAACCGACCGGGCGGGACGGTCCCGGACGTCCGGGTCCTGGACCGAGGTGATGAGATCGGTGACCTGACCAGGGTCATGCACGAGATGGGGCAACAGATTCGGGAATTCATCGGCCAAATCCAAACATCGGAAGCCGCGTTGCGTAACCTCAACATTGACCTGTCGAATTCCGAATCCAAATATCGCGGCATTGTGGACCATGCCCCATTCGGTATTTTTACGGCCAGGGACGGGCGCATTATTTTCTGCAATCGCCAGAATTGGAGACTTGCCGGACAGGATCCGGACGATCCCTTGGATCCGGAACGGATCTGGAACACCCTTCACCCCGGTGACCGTGACCAAGTGTCTGACACGTTCGCCAAGGCCACGGCGCAACAGGTTCCCTTTGAAAGCGTCTTCCGTTTCGTGCATCCCGACGGCACCACGCATAAGGTCCTGAGCCGCGCTGTCCCCATTCAAGATGGACAAGGCGGCGGTTCGCTCTATCAAGGCTTTAACGTGGATATCACCGCTTTTGAACAGATGAAGGAAAAACTCAGCCGGGCGGAACGGCTGGCCACCCTGGGACAGGTGGCGGCCGGTATCGCGCATGAAATCCGGAATCCCCTCGTCGGCATCGGCTCCACGACATCGTTGCTCATGGACGACTTGCCGCCCGAGGACGCCAAACGGCATGACCTGCAAACGATCCTCCAGGAAACCCGGCGGTTGGACCGGATCGTCACTCAGATTGTCGAATACGCCAGACCGCGCGACATTGTCCCGGGGTCATTCGAGATGGCCAGGCTCGTTGAAGAAACCTTGGACCTCGCGCGTCACTCCGCCGGCCGGAAACGCTTCAACGTGACCGTGTCCTTTCCCTTGGAACTTCCGGCGCTCGAAGCCGATCGTGATCAGATCAAGCAAGTGGTACTCAACGCGATTCAAAATTCCGTCGAGGCGTTGGGAGAGAACGGAGAAATTCGGGTAGAAGCTCTTGAGGAATTACGGGACGGGCACAGAGGACTGCTCACCACCATTCATGACAATGGAAAGGGCATTAGTCCGGAGGATCTCCCCAAAATTTTTGATCCCTTCTTCACGATGGGGAAACGACGGGGCACCGGATTGGGATTAGCCATCTGTCGAAATATCATTGAAGCTCATGGGGGAAGCATCCGGGCCGACAGTAGGGTGGGCGTCGGCACCGTCATCTCCATCTGGCTTCCGTTAACCATTCACCCACAACCCGCACTGTTGGCCTGAGATGCGCGCATCGATTTTTGTCACGGATGATGATGAAGTCGTTCGCGCGTCGATCACCCGCCGGTTGGCTCGCGGCCGGCACGACGTGCGGAGCTTCGACTCCGGGGAGGCCCTGCTGGAAGGGTTGGATCATGATATTCCCGATATCATCCTTCTGGATCTGAAAATGTCGGGCATGACCGGTATCGAGACCCTCAAGCATATTCGGCCCAAGGCCCCGCACACGCTGGTCATCCTTTTAACCGCCTATGGGACCATTGAAGACGCCGTCGAGGCCATGCGGTTGGGGGCGTATGACTTCCTGATCAAGAGCGTCGATCTGTCCGGCGTTGGTCCGGTTGTCGAACGGGCGATTGACTATTTAACCCTCCGTCGCCGTGTCAGTTTTGAAAACCGGGACAGTGCCGGTCGATATACACTCAAAGATCTCATCGCCAACAGCCCCGGCATGCGAGGGCTGGTGGCCCAAATCCAGGAATTGAGCCACAACGCAAAAACCACCGTTCTGCTTCAAGGTGAAACCGGAACGGGCAAAGAATTCATTGCCCGCGTCCTGCATCACAATGGCCCACGACGGGATGCGCCGTTTGTCGGCGTGAATTGCACGGCCATTCCCCAGGAATTGTTTGAAAGCGAACTGTTTGGTTACGAACGAGGCGCGTTTACCGGTGCCGCCCAGCGAAAACCGGGACTCTGTGAACAAGCTGAAGGAGGCACGCTGTTTTTAGACGAAATCGGTGATCTGAATCCTTCAATGCAGGCCAAGCTGCTTCGCGTCCTTCAGGAACGCTCCTTCAAACGGCTGGGCGGCCGTGAAGATATCAGCGTGGATTTCAGGCTGATTGCCGCGACGAACCGGGATCTGAAGAAGGAAGTGAACCAGGGAACGTTTCGGGAGGATCTGTTTTTTCGGCTCAACGTCGTGTCTTTGGAACTCCCGCCCCTGCGACAACGCGTTGAAGATATTTATCCCCTGAGTCTTCGCTGCCTGGCTCACCATAGCCGGGACATCAACAAAGACATCGGCGAGATCGACCCGGAAGCCCGGGCGCTTCTTGAGCGCTATGCATACCCAGGGAACATTCGTGAACTGGAGAACGTCATCGAACGAGCCGTAATCTTTTGTCGCGGGAAAACGTTAACACCCGGAGACTTACCCGGTGAACTCCATGAAGAAACCAAACAAGTCGTTTCATCCGCAACGCAAGTCGACGAACCGGTTCTCAGGTTGGAGATGGTCTTGGGACGTCAGACGTTGGCGGAAACCGAGTCCGCGATCATCGAAGAAGCGATGAGACTCTGCGGACAGAACAAAAGTCTGGCCGCTCAAAAATTAGGGCTGACCCGGTTTGCGCTGGACCGGCGCTTGAAAAAGATCGCCGATGACCTGGAATAGCCGGTCCGACAGAGAACCACCCCACCCCGGTCGACCACGTGGAATCCTCGACCAATACCTATCAACTTGCCGGGCTCGATGACCTTGGCCGGGGGTTCAACCGGCAGATCGAAATGAAGGTCCTGGATGGAACGTTTCAGGCCGTCTTCCGGTACGAGCGTTTCCTTATGGAAACCGAACCGCAATTGACCGAACAAGCCGCCGTCGCCATGCTCATCAACCAATTACAGGAGCGGGGCTACACCCAACTTCGGAGCCGCCTCCAATTTCGAGGAGAAGCGTATTTGGGCAACCAGGAACCGTGGGTGGAACACCCCGATCCCGAGCCCAAGAGAACCATGGCTCGACTGTGGCGGACAATCCGACGCGCGCTCCTCCAAGGCTAGGGACGCGACGCAGCCTGCTGCGTGCAGAATGACGGGGCTCAGGTTTTGCTCAAGCGACTCATCCGATCCAGGACCTTCCTGCGGGTCGGGTGGTAGCCTCTTTTCCCCTCGGTTAAGATCAGAAACCTCCGGTAATGTTTCAGGGCAACCAGCCTGTTTCCCTCCACTTCGAGAGCATACGCCAGATTCAGGTGTACTTCGGGAAGCTTCGGAGCCAACAGTTCCGCTTGCCGGAGGGCATCCAACGCTTCGCCGAATCGGCCCTGCTGTTGACTCACCAAGGCACGTTGCACCCACAGTTGCGGCACCGTGGCATCACGAGCGAGCCCTTCCACCAACGATGCCCGAGCCTTCTCCCATTGGCCTAAACCCAATTGCGCCGTCCCCAACCAAAACCAGGGCTCCCAACGTTCAGGCGGCTGTACAAAGAGGGATTGCAGGACGGTCACGGCCCGTGCGTATTGTCGTTGCTTGATGAAATATTGGGCACGGGCCAATTTGACTTGAAGCGGAGTGGCATTTCGAAGAAATGAGGAAACCCGGTTTTTCCGTTGATGGGAAAATACTGAATCGCCGTTGCGCGCTGGTGGCGCTGCCGCTGTTGACCGCATACCGGGAGAAGAACGCGGCTTCCTGGCCGGTACGTTCTTGACAACCGGTTGCGTCTTCGCCGGCGGATCGGGGACTGACGCTGCGTCCATCGGCTCGGGGGCCTCGCTCGCCACTGCCACCGTCGCGGTGAGAGGTTCTTCCCGTTGTTCAGGAATCGCCGCAATGCTCGGAGACGGAACGTGTTGCACGGGAGTCAATTTCTTCACCGTTCCCTGCTCAGAGGTCACCTTGTCCGGAGCCGCAATCAGGGGCAGTCCCCACAGGTAGGCCGCAATCCCAACAACTCCCAGCACGACCATAATAGACGGCAGACGATTGCGAAGCGCCAGGGCCGAGGGACGAGGAAAGGAAAAATCGTAACCATGGAAATCGGTGGCTTCCGCACGGTCCGGTGTCGGCGTAACCCGGGGCTGCCCTGAGCGCCGCGCCTGTTCCGCCTGCAATCGGTTCAGTGCATCCGTGATAATACTCACTGTTCATCCCTGGTCATCGGGCTTTTCTTTCCCGTCGTCGTTCTCTTTTCGGGGGGAGCGTCCTGACGCCTCAGGTCAAGCCGGTGATTTCCCGTTTCGCACGCAGGACCATGCGAAGGCTGACCTCGAACCGGTGACTGGCAAAGGCCGCAAGAAGAGAACGATGACAGATCTGGTTAATCCGGCGAGGCACTCCTCCGCTCAGGTAGTGCGTGAGCATCATGACACAGGGAGGAAATTGAAACCGGGTTCGCGGATCCGCGACCCGCAGGCGATGCCGGATATACTCCATGGTTTCCCAACAATCGAACGGCTTCAATCTGAATCGAATACTGATGCGTTGCGCCAAGGGACGGAGCACTCGATGGGACAACGTCCGCTCGAGTTCGGGTTGTCCCACAAGCAACAGGCACATGAGTTTTTCCTTTTCCGTGTCCAGATTCGACAACAGCCGGAGTCCTTCCAACACTTTCCCGCTCAAGCGATGCGCTTCGTCAACCAGGACGGCCACACGTTCGCTCCGCCCGGCCAATTGCAGCAATACGTGGGACAATGTTCGTTGCAAGACCCCGATGCTGCGAGCTTCGGGGACCTGCCCGGTGAGGTCCCGGCAAATCGAACCAAGGAGGTCCACATACGATTGGTCGGGATTCAAGAGGTAGGCAAAGCGTACACCTTTCGGAGGATGCCGCATCAGGTACCGGCACACCAGTGTTTTCCCGACCCCGACTTCACCGGTCAACATCGCCAGTTCGCCACTGGCGATCCCAAATTGCAAATGCTCCAGTGCGTGCAGGTGCTGCGGCGCGCGGAAAAAATAGTCGGTATCCGGTGTCATCCGAAACGGAGCTTCGGCGAAGCCCAGTTGTTCGTAGCATACGTTCAGATCGCGTCTGTCCATCACGTCACCTTTAAAATACGAGGCATGAGGAAGATGACGAGTTCGGTATTTCTCTCGGCCTGGTAGGTGCCGCTGAAGAACGAACCAATCAGGGGAATATCGCCCAGCAACGGCACCTTCCGTTCGGTATTCGTGAGTTGCTCCTGGATAAGCCCGCCGATAATCACCAGTTGTCCATCTCGGATGCGGACCAGCCCTCCGGACTGTTTCACCTCCAAGACAGGCGCAGTGGACCCATTCTGTGACTCCACGGTATCGGTCAACCGGGTGATAATGGGTGATACGTCCATCATGATCCACCCGTCCTGGGAAATCTGCGGAGTCACCGAGAGGACGAGCCCCGAGGTCACGGTCCGCACTTGCTCCGTAATAATGTTCCCGGCTCCCGCCGTCCCTTGCGTGGTGGTTGAAGTAAAAAAGGATTGATCCGTCCCGACCTTGATCAGCGCCGGTTGGTTATTCAGCGTCAGAATCCGAGGCTGGGACACCACCTGCACGTCTCCCTGCTCCTGCAAGGCTTCGATCACGCCCTCAAAGTCGCCGTCGTTAAAACTGAAGGCTGCGGTCGCTGCTCTCGCGATAAAGCCACCGGCCGGCGCCGTGATGATGTTGGCCAGCTTGAAACTGCCCCTGGGCGTCCTGAGATCAATCCGGCTCCAATCCACTCCCAGGCTGTAATCGTCCCGGAGCGCAATTTCATAAATCCTGGCTTGGATCTCGACCTGGCGATAGAGTGAGTTGCGAATATTGACCAAAAACGTCGCCACCTCTTCGACCCGCCGGTGCAAATCCGTGATTTGAATGGTGCCGGACAACCGATTCACCACGAAGCGTCCTTCGGGCGAGAGAAGCGCGCCTATCTGCGTTTCGATTTCTTCCCAAAATTTGATGTGGTCCTGTTGGCTCAAGATGACTTCGCCCGCGTCCTGCCCGCCGCTTCTCCCGGACCCGGACGTGACTTGCGCTTTATTGCGTCCTTCACCGGAACGCTCCAGGCGAATATAATCCAGAGTGAAGATACGTGTCTTCAGCCGGCGTACGACAAGCAGTTCTCCATCTCTTTCCCAATAGTAACCCTGCGTATCCAACAGCGCAGCCATGGCTTTTTCGATAGCAAGGCCCTGAAAATCCACCGTCACCACACCTTCGACCCCCGGCTCGACGACGATATTAAGCGTATTCGCACGGGAGAACAGACGTAACGCATCGACCAACGGCATTTCCCGTGCCCGAAAACTGAAAACCCTGGCAGGCTCGTCGTCAGTGAGAAGCGGGCCTGAAAGGGTTCCAAATGCCATCCGATCTTCGAGAGAAAACGGGGACGGGCTTGGTTCGGGACTTTCCCGGACGACCGTTTCCGCAGAACGAGCATCAAGCTCAATATCCGATGGGTTGGGGAATTCACTCTGAAGTGGCCTCGTTGGCTGACCAGGAATGGCCGTGCAACTCCCAATCATGCAGGCCATGAGAACGCTCAGCACGGCGATCCCTGGTCGCCACACCCGTTCTCGTCGCCAATCACAGAGACCGAGGGGCGCTTTCATCGGTACGTGGTTGACTGGAACTTTCACCATTTCTGCTATCCTGCAAGGCACTCGAGTTGTATCCTAACGCACTACTAATTAGGGTTAACAGTCTAATACACTCATCATTTTACCCGTTTGTCAACCCATCTGCCGCTGCTACGGCCTCAGATCTGAAGGGCGTCGGAGGAACGACGCTCCATGACATGGCTCCCCGGAGGCGGCCCAACATAGCCAGACGAAGGACAGCCGGCATTAACCGGATAGGTTCACAACGACTATTCTGCTGAGTTGGAGATGTTGTGAAAGACGACGGGAAGGGAGTCGGCATCCGATCAACGGGAACCCGTGCAAAATAAATCCGAACCAGGAAAAACAGAGGGGCGGCCGTCATAACGACGGCTGGTTCCGCCCCTCTTTTTCTATTCCACCAACGTCCTGATGTAGTGAATCAATTGCCAGATCTGATTGTCGGGCATATTGGAAAAGGCCATCATGCCGGTACCTGGGGAGCCGTTTTTGATGGTCCAGAACATCTGACCGTCGGATATATCCTTCATGGTTTCTCCACACGTAAAGTTCCGCGGAGGCGGATTCAAAGCAGCTCCCATGGGTCCCTGTCCGTCACCTCTGGTCCCATGGCAGTTGAAGCACGCCAATGGTTGCGCCGTTTGTTGGAACAATGTTTCACCGGCTTTGACATTGGCCACGGTCGCAGGTAACGGGTTCGTCATGTTTCGGAACTTTCCCGGAGCCAGTTTGGTCTTACGCGGCTGCGGGCACACTCCGGACGGACCCGTCCCCGTTTTGGAAGGCGTGGATTCCGCCATGCCCTTAAACGTCACTTTGAGATACGCCATGACGTCCGCCACCCCCTGTCGGCCGATCGTGAGGCCCCAATAAGGCATGGTGGGCGACTTTCCCACACTTCGCCCGCCGTGATAGATCACGTTGTAGAGGTATTCCATCGGCAGCTTGTCAAAGGCCATTTTCGCATGCACCGCGGGGTTGGGACTCAAGCCCGATGCAGCCGGGCCATCCCCCTCTCCCGTGGCACCATGACATTGCGAACAGTACTCCTTGTACACCACCTTTCCACGTTCCGCGCTTGCCTGCGAAAACTCCGGGCTTTCCCACGGTTCATCATAGTTGAAATCCGGAACGCCCAAGGTCATGAGATACCCGACAACCGCCCGCACGCCGAAATCCGTGGCGTCAGCCAAGAACTCTCCACTGTGAGGCGTGAAATCCTGCGGGTTGAGTGCAAACCGGTAAAGCCAATCCGGATTGTAGCGCCTGCCGGCCTCCGCCAAGTCGACACTCTGCGGTCCACCGACCCGTTGCCCATTCTCCTTGATGGTATGACAGCCAATGCAGGCATGCTCCTTGTACGCGACGGCGCCGAACTCCGCTTCTTTTTTGGAGACCTTTGAAACGTCAAACGCTCCGACTTGCACGCGCGGGTCAATGTACTGTTTTTCCAGGTACGCCGCGATTTCTTCGGCTTGATCCTCGGGAAGGGTCACGTGTGCATCCGGTTCCCACCCCTGATCCCACCTATAGCCCTTGGCGTACAAGCGTTCTTCTTTTCCGGAGAGAAACCCGACCAGCCAAGTGTGCTGGTATTTGCTGTCGGCCCACATCAAATCCGGAGCTTTCAAATTGAACCGGCTTTCCGGCTCACCTTCAAATTTGTGGCAGGTCGAGCACACGTTCCGCACCGTGGTCTCGGCCTGTCCTGCATCGGCGGCCCAAAGCGGTGAGGATGCCAACAGGGTCAGGCAGACTCCGACGATCACGATCCTGCCTGTCGTTTCCATCATTTTTGCTAAAGACCGGAACTTCTGTTTCATCTCGATGCCTCCTTCTGCGATCATGCGGGCCAACCGTTTACGTTCCGCCAAAGGCGCGCACGTACAGGAGAACGTCCCAGGCCTCTTCTTCCGTCAACACGAGCGGGATGAACGAGGCCATATCCGTGCCCGGGCTGCCGTTTTTCAAAATCCAAAACAGTTCGCCATCGGTCCGCGCGGCCTGCCACGCCTTATCCGTGAAATTTCTCGGGAGCTTCCCTCGCAGACCCGGAATGCTTCCCAAACCCTTGCCGTCCCGTCCATGACACGTCACGCAAAACCCCTTGCCATGAAAGATTTCCCGGCCCCGTTCAAGACGTTCGGGAGTTTCGGTAAAGGGATTTTGCCATGTCTTGGCTTCTTCGATCCGGTCAGGCGGCACGCGCGGCTTGAGCACCGCCGGGTCGGCCCCCAAGGCCATTGCCCCTCCCAGGAGGAACACGGTCAAGGCACAACTCGCCCCTTGTTTGCTCGTCAAGAACATCAGACATCTCCTTATCGTGAAGAAACCAAGGCGGGAAAGAACCGGTGCGGGAATGTCTCACTTCCCGCACCGGCGATACGTTACTCGGTCCGGAATTTGTGACCGACGGAATTCGGAATCGTCACCGTTCCATCGGGCACTTTTTGGCCTGGTTGCCAGAGGTGATAAATGACGCCGTCCGTTTGTGCGGCGGCGGCGGCGATTTCCGCGACCTTGTTTTTATCCTCAATGTCCAGAATCAGTACGCGACCGGTGGCGATTTCCACTTCATGATCATGGAAGTTTCTGTTCCATGTGATAAGCGGAACTTCTTTGCGGGCCAGGTCCTTGGCCACGAAGTATTCCACCCCTACCAACGGTGCCTTGGGGTCGGTGGATGGAAAGAGCAGGCATTGGATGATCTGATCGGAAATGCCTTTGCAATAGTGATGGAAGGGACCGCCGACCTTTCCGTCGGCCATCATGTGCGGGGCTTGGACGTGCAGGCCGAAGCCATCAGCCGGAGTACCGTTGCTCATGGCCGGGGTGATCATCAGACCAAGAAAGAAGACACTGAGCAGCACGATGAAACTCATCGAGCGAATCGAACCGAACATGACCCACCTCCTTGTGGTTAATGAATAAATCGTCCTTTTCTACGAACGACGAGCGATCTTTCCTCTCGTGCAGAATCGTATTTTTTGCTCGACTCCGCCAACATTTTTTGTCATGGGGTCGCCTCCTTGCAACCGCTTTTCATATACCCTTCCTTCATAAAGCAAAGCCTATGCCACTTTTGAAATCGGCACAACAGAAAAAAGTTGCCCTTTCATTTCAATGGGTTGCAATGTGAATCCGTTGAGAATGTTTATGGAGGGGAGGTGATGTTAACGATAGAGCGTTAATTCGTTAACTTAACGTGTCAACGAACTTGAGAGGAAGTTCCTCGAATGCCGAACTGTTTCAGCTTTTTCCAGAGCGTCACCCGGCTATACCCCAATAACCGGGCAGCCTTGGTTTTACTCCCCCGGGTTTCCCGAAGGGCATCGAAGATCCGGTCGCGTTCGGCCTGTTGCTCAGGGGTGAGAGGTTCCTTGATTGACGCCGAACGCGAAAGAGGCGCGGTCGTGCGAATCTCCGGAGGGAGGTCGAGAACGCTTAAACAGTCTCCTTCCGCCGTGACAAACGCATGTTCAATCGCATTCCGTAATTCCCGAACGTTGCCCGGCCATGTATACTTCATCATCTGCTTCATCGCATCCCGGGCAACGTCGTTGATGGGATGGGCGTGGACGTTGGACCCTTCGGCAATAAAATGATTGACCAATAAGGGCAAGTCTTCGCGCCGTTCCCTGAGGGCAGGGAGAGTAATTTCAAACACGCGAATCCGATAATAGAAATCTTCTCGCATGGCGCCGGTGGTCAACAAGTGCTTCAAATCCTTGTTGGTCGCCGTCACGAATCGCACGTCGACTTTGACGTTCTTTTCATCACCAACGCGCCGGATCTCGCTCTCCTGCAACACCCGGAGCAATTTGAGTTGGAGCAACGGACTCGTGTCCCCGACCTCATCCAGAAACAGGGTGCCCCCCTCGGCCGCCTGGAACACGCCGACTTTATCGCGGATCGCGCCGGTAAAGGCGCCCTTCACGTGACCGAACAATTCACTTTCCAATAAGGTTTCGGGAACCGCCGAGCAATTGATCGCCAAAAACGGCTTGTCTTTTCTGGCGCTGAGGGCATGAATGGCCCGGGCGGCCAATTCCTTCCCCGTTCCCGACTCTCCGGTCAGCAAAACGGGTACATCGCCCTGCGCCGCCAATCGCACGCGTCGAAAGACTTCCTGCATCTCGGCGCTGCGCCCGATCATTTGCTGAAACGACTCTCTGGACCGAGCCTGTTCTTCCAAGACCCGAATTTTTTCTTTGGCTAAAATAAAGGAGGTCAGGTCCGTAAACGTCCCCACGGCTCCGACAATCGCGCCGTGGTCATCCCGCAGGACGGAGACGTTTCCATAGAGATAGAGTTCCCTGCCGTCCTTCGACCATACCTTGCATTCCTGATTGCAGATGCCCCACGGATAGGGCGTCGGGTTCTCCAGAAACTCGGCAAGCTTGTTAAACCCTTTGCAGTTCGGCCCTTCAAGAATGTGGCAGGATTTGCCAATCACTTCATCGCTGGAATAGCCGGTAATGCGGGCTGCCCCCACGCTCCAGGCGACAAGATTGCCCTCGGCATTCACCGTAAACACGCCATCGGCCATGGCATCGACCATGGTACCGAGGACCTGCGGATTTTTCCGAAAATCGAGTTGGAAGTCTTCTTCTGGAATGGACAAGGCCTGAACCCGTCAAACCGTACCCGCGTGTTTACACTCTCTTGGCCGCCTTGCACGGCCGGTCGACCCGTCCGGGTTGGGACTCGCCCCCAAGCCTCACCGTCCAGAGCCGATGCGAACAGCGAATCATGGCCGAGCGAGGGTCCAAGGGATCACGAGGTGGGGTCGTTCGGCCCCAAACCGGAAACCGGACGCCGCCGCTCCAACGTAACGAACCGCGGATTTCCCGCCCGGACACGCCTTTAAGAATTCGCTGCCATCAACGATTGAAACGTGGGATCCGTTTCCACCAACCCTTTCAGGGTGTCATTTTGCAGGAGAAAAACCCAGGATTGAGTCGTGGCACCCGGAATCTGTTGATACCAGCGTCTCGCTTCCTGCAGGAGTTCAAGCATCTCCTGATTGTCACGTTTGGGGCGAAAGACCAAACTGTACGCCTTGGCGTAGGCTGCGGAGAACTTGACCAGGGGATCGGCGGTCAAGCCAAAAGCCTCGTCAGCGTCTTTGTATCCTTGCATGATATCCGGGTCGTCAAAGAAACGATTCCACGCGACCTTGCTGATTCGTGACCAGGCAATGGCCATCAACACCCTGGCGCGCATGTCGGCCTGGTCTGCCGGCAACTCCGAGAGCAATTGCTGGGGCGTCATGATGGACGATACCTGGTCGTTCGTCCACCGATAGGCCATCGTCAGTTTCAAGCGCGTTTCAACATCACCGGGCTGTAAATCCACCAGAGTTTCCATCGCGGGAATCAGGCGGTACAGATAATCGGCCGGGGTCGGTTCGGATTTGCCGCCCATTTCCATCTCGAGAGAAATATCCATCCGGTCGGTTGACGACTGGATCGTCCAATAGAGCGCGTTAAACGCCTGATACAGCGGCCCGCTTTCTAACTGAACGCCATGCGTCCGTGCACCAAAGTCCAACAAGCCGGCGTACAATTCGGCGGTAATGGCTTTCAACCCCTCCTCGTGCAAGGGGTTCACCACCAAAATCCGGTTGAGCATAGAGATCCGTTCCCGACGCGTGGGCAACGTTTTGACCCGCGCCAGCCCGGCCGTCATTGCCGCTTGCGCTTCCTTCGGACTCCAATACTCCGTGGAATGCTGCTCAAACCCGCCGGGGTCCACGACGAACGGAATCGGCGTCCCCATGGAAGACACCAACGGGATATTGAGGACGGCGACGTCCACGGGAAATCCGTGTTGCAGCAGCCCGGACATCACGATCCATTTCACGGTCACGGCTTTGACCGGATGGATGGGCTTCTTATACGGCACGACCCAATCCTGTTGCCCCGGGCCATTCGCCGCCGGTGACGTCATCGGATCCGGATAGGCAATGCGCACCCGCACCAGGGTGGTCGGCACGGCCACCATATGGTCGGAGCCCGGAACCTGAAAGGACGCATGGGGCAGCGGCGCCGTTTCGAGCACCTTGAGGGCGAACCCGGGCTGCCCGGACATGTCGCCGATCTCAGGCATCACGAAAAAGGAAGGGGCGCGCTGATAGGCCCGGGTTTCCGCGATCTCGAACCGCTTGAAATCCCGGAAATTCACCAGCTTTCCCACGCCCGGCCATAACTCATCCAGGGCCCGGTCGCGGCTTTCGACCACCTCCGCGTGCGCCTGAGCCAACCGGTCCCAACACCAGGAATACACCGGGTCCGACTCAGGCAAAAACTGCCCTTGCCCCGTGGCCCCGGCTTCCACCATCCTGAGCAGACAGACCACGTCGTTTTGGGCCACCCCCGCGGCATCCCGGCCGGCCACCGCCTGAACGTAGTCTTGCACCGCCTGCACGGCCGCCTGACTCTGATTCGCCGGAACGGGCTCCGCGGCACGTGACGGATTGTCCGCACTGAACCCAACCAACCCGACCATCAGGACTCCAAGGCCGAGACCACGTATCGTGAACACTCGTGACTGATTTTGGCGACCTGCGCGGGTCCGTCCATCGTAGAAAAAATTAACCAACCTCATGAACTGTTCTCCTCTTCAAAAACATAACCATAATGAAACTACTCCAACCTATCCGTCCGGCCGTCAATCACGAACGTCCCGTTCATCATATGCCCGGGCAAATCGCAGAAAAACGGGAAGGAGCCTGCCTTCGTCGACGTGAACACCAATTCGACCTGACCGCCTGAAGGAATCAACACGCGGCGAAGCCCCTCTTTGCCGAACTGCGGTGCTCCGTCACCACTCACTTGGACGTTCGTCCGAACCAGGAGATTCGCGGGAACAAACGCATGGAGTTCAACGTCTTCGTTCTTCAGGATAAGACGGACCTGCTGACCGACGCGAAGCTTCACCACGTGTGGAATAAACCGCCGACTCTCGATGTGAACCGTAACAGCGATATCTTCCTGACCCAGCACCGCGGCGGGCACGGATGCCCCAAAGCAGATGGACGGGCCAAACACTCCATACATCAATAGCACGAGAACACCGGCCCGTTTAAATATCTTCATCGGTCCGATCGTGTTTTCTCCCCATGGTCACCGACACATCACCTATGGACTTAGTGTAACAAAGTCTCTGAAATCCACACAAATGTACCTCCCGCCCGTCATCCACGCAGGTTTTAGCAGGGAGCCAAGGTCTTTGTTTTCTGTCTTTGTCCCTTTCTGTCATCCTCGACGCCTGTCCTCGACGCTTGTCCTCGACATTTTTAATCGAGGATCCAAATCGAGGATCCAGTGCCTTTGTTTTTTCCTTTCCCCCTTCTGTCATTCTCGACATTAGTAATCGAGAATCCAGTGTCTTTTCTTTTTCCTCCGTTTACGAAGAGAACGACCCTGGATTCCTGCTTTCGCAGGAATTGTAAATGTTCAGTCAT
>JAAXIB010000013.1 GCA_012270585.1 Nitrospirales bacterium | reverse complement strand
GTCAACGAATTACTGAACACATACAATCCCCGACCCGATTCGGGGCTCTGATCGAGGATCCGGGGCCTTTGTTTTCTGCCTTTATTCACATCCGCAGTAGTTGGTTGCTAAAAGAATACCCTTAAGTGGAAATGGTGTTCAATCCCAAAGAAGCAGTACCGCGCGCGGGTGAGCCCATGGTCTGTCTTGTGCCTTTTGTGCTACATTCAGCACGAAAATTTCGTGAATGGTTGAGAAGCCTTCACTCAAATGAAACATAGAGCCGATAAACTCCCTAAAGCAGGCTTGCCACGTGTACCTCAAGGGATGAAAATGAGACGTGTCACTCCAATCTCTGTCACTCTCGACAATAAGACTTGGATCCCCACTTCCTACTGCGGGGATGGCTCCAGAGTCTTAGCTTTTTTGCCTTTATCTGTCATCCTCGACGTTAGTAATCGAGGATCCAGGGTCTTTTTCTTCTCTTTACGAAGCGAATGCCCATGGATTCCTGCTTTCGCAGGAATGACAGAAAAGGAAATCGAGGATCCAGAGTTTTTGTTCCAGGCGGGTCCGCATTGAATGGAGGGGCAGAAGAGCAAGACCCTGGATTTCCGTGTATCGCCTGGATGCCCGATCAAGTCGGGGACAAGCGTCGGGAATGACAAAAGGAGGCTCTTTTCATACCAATAACAAATACAAATTGAGGGAAGCGTTGAGTATTTTCGTATCCATGTTTTGAAGGAGAGGCGCACGCCCTGCTCCCCGGGGAAAGGATTGACGAGAAACAGGTGCCCATGGCTCTGAAAGCCTTAATCGTGGATGATGAACAGGCGATCGTGAACCTTGTTCGCCACCACCTGGAAAAAGAAGGCCTGTCCTGTATCGAGGCGTATGAGGGGGAAACGGCGCTCCAACTCGCACGGACCGAACGCCCCGATCTGATTGTACTGGATCTCATGCTGCCCGGTATCGACGGGTTGGAAATTTGCCGGTTGCTTCGTCGTGATCGGACCCTTGCCAAAGTGGCGATTATCATGTTGACGGCCAAAGCCGAAGAAGTCGATCGGGTCGTGGGCCTGGAGATGGGGGCGGACGATTACCTCGTCAAGCCGTTTTCCCCCAGAGAGTTGGTGGCTCGGATCAAGGCGGTGTTGCGGCGGGGGCGTGATGCTCAACCGGGCGGCGTTAGGCGAGTCGGGACGCTTGAAATTGACGAAGCGAAACATCAGGTTCGCGTGGCAGACGGTCCCGTCAACCTCACGGTGAAGGAGTTCGATCTGCTCCGTGCGCTGGTCCAAGCCAACGGCCGGGTGTTGAACCGGGAGCAAATTTTGGAAATGGTCTGGGGGTATGCCAATGCCGTGGAGATCGAATCGCGGACGGTGGACGTGCACATCAGACGCCTCCGGGAAAAACTCAAACATGAAAATCACCGAATCGTGACGGTCAAGGGTGTGGGATACCGCTTCGAGGAAGAAGGTTGAATGAGGAGCCCCCGACGTTGAAGGGCCGGTTGATTTCCCGTTTGGGTGCGTTGCTCGGTTGTATGACGTTGGTCGGCATGGGAGCGACGTGGGTGTTGACCTCTGCCGGGGCCACCGGAGGGACTCTCTGGGTTGGAGTCCTGGTGGTTGCCGCGTTGGGGTTCCCTTTTGGCATGTGGTTGGGCCGACGGCTGTTGCGGCCGGTCCATGAAATCGACACCCGGGCTGAGCGGCTGTTGCAGGGGTGGAGCGAGCAGGAGAACACAACCGAGGACGATGAATTGAACGGCCTGAGAAAGGCGTTGGATTACATCACGGCTTATCCCCGGTCGCGGGTTCATGTCTTGGAAGCTGAACGAACCAAAGGCACCGCCATCCTCGACAATATGACCGAGGGCGTGATCGCCTTGGATGGGCAAGGGTACGTGATTCTGATGAACCCCGCTGCGCGAAGGATTCTCGATGTTGCCCAGGATCAGGGAGAAGGGCGCACCTTGTTGGAGGTCGTCAGGGACAAGGGATTGGCCGATTGGGTGGAGATGTGTCAAGCCCTGGACACTGCGGAGCCGTGCAAGCGGGAAATCGAGTGTTATCTGCCCGCCTTGAGAATCATCGCGGTGAATGCCATGCCGATGCCATTTTCGTCCGAGCGCCGGGGCTTTTTGCTCGTCCTGCACGACATCACCGAACTGCGGCGGCTGGAAAAAGTCCGCGCGGAATTCGTGGCGAACGTGTCCCATGAGTTACGCACGCCGTTGACGGCCATCAAGGGTTACCTGGAGACCGTGCTCGATGAAACAAGGCTGGAATCAGCTACACACCGGCGATTTCTGGAGATCGCGAACAGCCACGCGGAACGGATGGGACGCTTGATTAATGACTTGCTGAACCTTTCCGATATTGAAACGGGAAAAGTGGTCCTGCACCCCATTCCCATCAGTCTTGGTGCCTTCGTGCAGGACGTCTCGGCGATGTTTGAGAAGGATGCCGCGAAACAAGACGTGAAGCTCGTCAATCAAGTCCCCCCCGATTTATGGGTGCAGGCCGACCGGGATCGGCTCTCTCAGATACTGGTGAATCTGCTCGACAATGCCGTGAAGTATACGCCGAAAGGGGGAACGGTCAGTTTTCTCGCGGCGAAAGCGGACGCCAATCAAGTCCGTATCGCGGTCCGGGATACGGGACAAGGTATTCCGCCGAACGATTTACCTCGCATTACGGAACGGTTTTACAGGGTCGATAAAGCGCGTTCCCGCGTGGAAGGCGGTACCGGCCTTGGTCTCGCCATCGTCAAACACTTGGTGCAATTGCATGGTGGGACGCTTCACATCGAGAGTGAATACGGCAAGGGCACCACGATCGAATTTATGCTTCCGGCCAGACAACTTCAACCCGCTTGTTAGCTTGTCGGGTGACCCTACCCCGACCTGCCCGACTTCATTCTGTCATTCTTGAATGTGTTCAGTCATTCGTTGACAAGATTCGTTCATTTGTTTGGGAAGAATTGAACCAGAAGGTTAAGCTAGAGCGTCGGCAATAAGAGTGGTGCGGATTTTGGTGCATAATTCCCCTTGGAAGAAAGGTCATTAGTATGACGGAAAGGGATTCCATAGAACGAGCGTTCATGAGAATTTTTCAAATCGTAAGAAGAAAGCTGAAATTCAGATCGGCCACCGTTGAGGAATTGGCAGACGACATGTTGGACGCTTTTATTCAAGCCGCGACATCAAAATGCGTCGAGTTCAACATTGCTGCCAATCGAACGGGAAAGCACGCTGAAACAGCGTTCCTTCTTATGAGTAACCTCAGAGGACTTTGCGAAGACTTAATCTATTTAACCTACCTGTCAAGGATGGAAAAGCAGAGGGCGAACGAGTTAATACAACTCCTGCAATTTCAAAACGTATTCAAAGCGTTAAGCGCACAAAGTGAGTTCTTTAAAATCAACAACCCTAGTCAACCAGTCTTGGGCCATAGCGTAAGTGCCGATAAAACGGAACAAGACGTAAAGGAAGCCCGAAACAAGCTCCGCAACTTTTGGGAATCGATGAATAGCCCCAAACGTGATGGCCCAACCGTACGTGATATGGCTCAAGCTGTGGGATTGAACTCAACTTACGAGTTCATTTACTTCTCGACGTCGATTTTTGTCCATTTCAACCCACATGCCCTTTTTCGAACTGGCTGGGGCCCGAAAAGTGGTCCTGTTACGTTTTCGATACGAAATATGAGTGGCTATTATCAGGGCTTCAGTAGTTTCTATGGAGCGGTGTTGTTTGTTGGTTTTCAAGCATCATTTGGTTTAGATCACTTCAGTGTTGCCCTTGACACTGAGATTGATCGGCTCATTGAGCTAATTGGCTATATGCAGCGATGGCCGGAGATCATAACGTTCGAAGAGATGAATCAAAAACCGCCATTGTATTTGCCCACTCACGCACTAGGAGAAGTTATGCGTGAAGAGGACAAGATACCCTATGGTGCTATCCTACAGGAAGTTCAAGGGTTGAAACGGCCGAAAGATACGTCTTGAATATCCTCTTAACTATGACGAGGCAATCCGCATCAATCCACATCAATCCACAATTTGCCCAAGCCTACTACGGCAGAGGAATTGCTCATAAAAAAATTGGGGAGTACAAAAAGGCACGTGCCGACTTGCAACGTGCTTTTGAATTAGCGACGGAATAAAGCAACCAAGCGTTGGCCCAAGACACTCGAAGGTTGTTAGGTGAACTACCGCCAGTTGGCGGCGAAGATTAGGAAAACGCCGGGCATACTCAATTTTTTCGATTAGTGTGTGTTCCGACACCCTGTCCGTTGCAGAGCCACTAGTCTGGTGCATGGGCTGTACAGCCTGAAGTCTTAAGAAATCACAGCGGTGGTGTGGCAATAATGAAAGTGTGGGTGCCCAGAAATCTATCTTGTCTCATGACCTGTTTATGGTCTATATTCAGTCCGGAATGAGACGCCCATGAAACTGTCCGGTCAGATCAAGCCCATCAGTTACCTCAAGGCCCATGCCGCCGAGATCGTGCGCTCGCTCGGGGACCGGCGGGAACCATTGATTATCACGCAAAACGGCGAAGCCAAGGGGGTCTTGCAGGACATCGACAGCTACGAGCAAACGCAGGAGACCGTTGCGCTGCTCAAGATCCTTGCGCTGGGTAGTCGTCAGATCGAAGTGGGACAGGTCCAACCTGCAGCCGATGTCATCACGCGAATTCGGAAGCAACGACCGGCTCGCTGATGTCTTTCCTGGTTCAGGTGACTGACGACGCGGCACGCGACTTGGAGGAGATCTGCGATTACATTGAGCAGCACGATGCGCTGGACAAGGCCGATCACGTGCTGGAGCAGATCGAACTGGCTTTCAACAGCCTTTCCAAGCATCCCTGCCGTGGAAATTACCCGAAAGAATTGCTGGACATTGGAATTCGGGAGTACCGTGAAATCTTCTTCAAACCCTACCGCATCATTTACCGGGTCATGGGAAACAACGTCTACGTGCTCGTGATCGCCGATGGGCGGCGTGACATGCAGGCGTTGCTCCAGCGACGCTTACTGCAAACGTAACCCTTTTCCGAACCTATTTCTACTGCTTCGGCACCATGAGACACATCCCGGGTCTTGACTTCCAGGCTTTTCTCCCCACCACGACCCCCGGATCGAGTCCGGGGCAGATGGGGAGAGGGTGTAGAAAATTAACGGAGGTGTAACCCTTCTCATACGTGACTGCAATACGCTCCCCGTATAGTGCAGATGTCGATTCCGAGTGAACTCGGCCGTTTCGTTCGGCAGACCGGCAAGGCTGGGAAGGGTATTTCACCCGGGGAACTCAGTTGGCTTAACAATTTCGCAACCTGCTTTTTACGCCCAGGAAACATGCAGCCTTAGTAGGCAACGGCCAGGGAACGGTCCGGCAAATACATTCCAAATACATTCTTCAGAAGGAGGATTGCAACATGATGAGACGGTTCGTCTTGGCACAGCTCACAAGTCGGTTTTTCAGCAGGGAGATTGTATCTCTGAGCTTCCTTCTTCTGTCAGTAGGTATGGGTAGTGCAGTCCAAAGTTGGGCCGCCTCTGATTCCATGGTGGATCCGGCCTGGAAAGGTTACAAGCAAGTAAGCGGGGTTTCCGGGAACCTGAACAGCATCGGGTCCGACACCCTCAACAATCTCATGACGCTGTGGGCCGAGGGGTTCAGAAAAGAATACCCCAACGTCAAGATTCAAATTGAAGGGAAAGGCTCCAGCACGGCTCCCCCGGCCTTAATTGAAGGGACGGCTCAACTCGGCCCCATGTCGCGGCAAATGAAAGCGAAAGAGATGGACAAATTCGAGGCGAAATTCGGGTATAAAGCCACCAACTTCCCCGTGGCCGTTGACGCGCTGGCCGTGTACGTCAATAAAGACAATCCTGTGAAATGTATAAGTATGGAAGAAGTGGATGCCGCCTTTTCAAAAACCCGGAGGCGCGGGCATTCCGTGAATATCGACACCTGGGGGAAAGCAGGGCTTGATGGGAACTGGAAAAGCACGAGGGTGAGCCTGTATGGTCGAAATTCAGCCTCGGGGACCTATGGGTTTTTCAAGAAGAAGGTGTTGAAGAAAGGCGACTATAAGGATGAGGTCAAGGAGCAACCCGGCTCGGCTTCCGTGGTTCAGGGCGTGACGGAGGATCGGGGTGGTCTCGGGTACAGTGGCATCGGGTATCGCACCTCGGGCGTCCGGGTGATTCCGTTGTCCGCCAAGAGCGGCGAAGGGTGCTATGAGCCCACGTTTGCCAATGCCTCAGCCGGCAAGTATCCGTTGGCGCGGTTCCTCTACCTGTACGTGAATAAAGCTCCGGGAAAACCGCTGCCGCCGTTGGTCGCGGAATTTCTGAAATACGTGTATAGCAAAGCAGGGCAGAATATCGTCATTAAGGACGGCTATTTCCCTTTGCCGCAAACCCTCATCGCCAAGAAATTGGGTGAAATGTAAGCGTCGGTCGTCTTGGCTTGACCTGAAAGCCGAAGTGTACGACTATTGAGAACAAATAATGACAAGGCCATGTCCTGCAAAGCCTCGGCTTTCGGATATGGCTTTGTTATTTACGCGTCAACGACTTCCTCATGAACCAGGCTGATCCCACAGCGAGTCAGGTTGAGATGGCATCCCCTCCTGGGTCGTCGTTCCTTTCGAAGATGACCTCCCGGACATTACGGCGTTGGGCCGATCATGGCGCGAGGGGAGTGATCACCCTTGGAGGATGGGCGACGATCTTCAGCATCTTTGGTATTTTTGCCTATCTGTTCATTGAAGTCGCTCCATTATTCTATGCCGCTTCGTGGAGCCGGGAAACCTCCGTGCGAATCGACACATTAGGTGAGGCTCCTCAGGAACCACAAAACGTCAGTGTGGGGATCAATGAATACATGGAAGTGGGATATGTACTCCGCAACGGGGACATTGCGTTCTATGCGTTTTCCGCCGGCACCCCGATCCCTCTCAAGTCCGTGCCGGATTTCGAGAACGGGGAAATTACCTCGCTGGCCCGCTCTCCGGGGAAAAACCACGTCTACGGGCTTGGGACGAGAATCGGTCGAGTCATTCCTTTGTACGTCACGTTTCGAATCGCGTTCGAAGATGACGTACGAAAAACCGAACCGGTGGTGACCTCGGGCGAGCCGTTCGAGGCCGTCCCGACCGGTGCCCCCATTGTGCGATTGGCCTACCGGGAGACGGACAGCGGCACCATCGCCGCCGCCTTGACCGGGTCGGGACGATTATTTCTCACCAAGATGCAGGAATCGGAGGCCGAGGGGCTGTTTGCGCTTGAAACGGAAGCGGAACTCTTACAGGCCGAGATCACCGATGAAGGCGTGGCTGCGCTGTCGGTGCTGCTCCTGGACGACTTGGGCGAAACCCTTTTGGGAGGCACGGAAGACGGCAGGTTGCTGTACTGGGACATTCGGGATATCCAAAACCCGAGACTGATGGGGATGTACTCCGCCGGGACGTCCATCACCGCCCTTTCCTATCTCATTGGCGATCGGTCCATCGTGGTCGGGACGGGAAGAGGAACGGTCGCCGTGTGGATGTCCGTGATCGATCCGGACGTGGGAGGTGATCCCCGTCTTCAAAAGATTCGGGACCTGGCTCCGCATGGGGGGACTGTGACCGTCATTTCCCCGTCGCTTCGGGATAAAGGGTTTCTCACGGCCGACGCGTCGGGTGAGGTGGCCGTGCATCATTCGACCTCCGGTCAGACGCTCATCCAAATCCCCGGAAACGGTTCCGCCATTGTGTCTGCGATGTTTGCACCGAAAACCGACGGCGCCTTGGTGCTCGATGACTCGGGACGGCTGAGCACCTATGACATTGAGAATGAACATCCCGAATCCACGTTTTCGTCCTTGTTCTTTCCCGTACTCTATGAAGGGTACGAAGAGCCTCTCCATATTTGGCAATCAACCGGTGGGTCCGACGCGTTCGAGCCGAAATTCGGCCTGTGGCCGATCATGTTCGGCACGCTGAAAGGGACGATCTACGCGATGTTGCTGGCGACGCCCCTCGCCGTGCTGGGAGCGATCTATACCGCGATGTTCATGCGTCCCAACATTCGCGCCGTGGTCAAACCGGTCGTGGAGATCATGGCGGCCTTCCCGACGGTTGTCCTGGGCTTCCTGGCCGGGTTGTGGTTCGCGCCGTTGTTGGAAAAAATTTTCCCCGCCGTGGTCGCCATGTTTCTCCTGGCCCCGCTGGCCGTGGTGTTGGTCTGCGTCGGTTGGCAATTTCTTCCTGCACGCCTGAAGGGCCACGCGGGAAACGTGAGGGAATTAGCGGTGTTCGTACTGGTCCTCGCCGGAACGGTGTGGTGCTGTCTCCAGTTGAATCACCAGATTGAATTCTGGCTCTTCGATGCGAACTATAAGCAATGGTTGCTGTCGACGTTCGGGTTGACGTACGACCAGCGAAACGCGTTGGTCATTGCCTTTGCCATGGGCATGGCCGTGATCCCCACGATTTTCAGCATCAGCGAGGATTCGCTGAGCAACGTCCCGCCCCATCTGATCGCCGGATCATTGGCTCTCGGGGCCACCCCGTGGCAGACCCTGACGAAATTGGTCATCATCTCGGCGAGTCCGGGAGTGTTCTCCGCTCTCATGATCGGGTTGGGGCGGGTCGTGGGAGAAACCATGATCGTGCTGATGGCGACGGGCAACACCCCGGTAATGGACATGAACCTCTTTAATGGATTCCGAACCTTATCAGCGAACATTGCCGTGGAGATGCCCGAAGCCCCGCATGGGGGCACGCTGTATCGTCTACTGTTCCTGGCCGGTCTGCTGTTGTTCGTATTTACGTCCATCGTCAACACCCTCGCGGAAATTGTCCGGCAGCGGCTGCGGGCCAGATACAGCCAATTTTAAAGGGATTCCATGTCTGACAGGATCAAAAAATTTCTCGACTCAGGGACCCTGTTCGTATGGTTGTGCGGCACGGCAGTAGCCGCCTCACTTCTCATGGTCGGCGGCGTCCTTCTCCTGATTATGATCAATGGCCTCGGGTTTTTCTGGCCCCATGCCCTTGTGGAAATGACACTCACGGACGGCACGCACGTGCTCGGAGAATTGAAAGGGGAAGAAGTCATCCCCCATTCGGAGACACCGGAATTTCCCGAAGGAAAAACGCGGGTGAGGCTGAAAGTCGGGAATCGTGACCTCTATGGCCTGGACTTCAGGTGGGTCGATACCGATCAGATCACGTCGGCGGACTTCCCGAAAGACGTGGCGGCGTTTGAACGGAGGGAATGGGGGAATTTTTACGGCCGGATTCGGGAGGTCTCACGCGGCGAAGCCGTCGTCGCTTCCGGCAATCAGGAAGGATGGAAGGCGTTACAGCCGCTGATCGAGCGGGCCAATGATCTGCATGACGAGATTGAGCACCTGCAACGAGACGTCATCGGCGACATAAATTATGAAATCGAAGAAACCCGTTTGAGAATCCGGGAGTTGGGATTACAAGGTCAACGTGAAACCCCGGAAGTAGCCGAGTTCCAAGCCGACACCAATCGGTTGGAAACCCGATACCGGAAGCACGTTGAGACCCTTCGGGCATTGAGCCGCAAACTCGACGAGCATTCCGTGCTCCTCGTCGAGACAAACGGCCGGGAGAAACGCCTCGTGGTCGGTCAAATCGTGAAAGCCCTTCGTCCCAACGACATGGGCTTCTTCGAAAAAATGCTCAGATACTTCATGAATTTTTGGTCCGTGTTGAGCGAAGAACCACGGGAAGCCAATACCGAAGGGGGCATTTTCCCGGCGATCTTTGGCACCGTCATGATGGTATTGATCATGAGCGTAGCCGTGGTGCCGTTCGGGGTTCTGGCTGCGTTCTACCTGCGGGAGTACGCGCGCCAGGGACTGATCGTGCGGGTGATCCGCATTGCCGTGAATAACTTGGCCGGCGTGCCGTCGATCGTGTTCGGCGTCTTCGGGTTGGGGTTCTTCGTCTATGCGGTCGGCGGGACCATTGACAACCTATTCTATCCCGAAGCGTTGCCGACTCCGACGTATGGCACGGGTGGCATTCTGTGGGCGTCGTTTACTTTGGCCCTGTTGACGGTTCCGGTGGTGATCGTGTCCACGGAAGAAGGGCTTTCAGCCGTCCCCCGAGAATACCGTGAAGGGTCCCTGGCGTTGGGCGCGACCAAGTTTGAAAGTATGCTGCGCGTGATCCTTCCCTGCGCCCTGCCGGGCATTTTGACGGGACTGATTCTCGCGGTGGCACGCGCAACGGGTGAAGTAGCCCCCTTGATGTTGACCGGGGTCGTCAAATTGGCCCCGGCGCTTCCCTTGGACCACCATTTCCCGTTTCTGCACTTCGAACGCAAATTCATGCACCTGGGCTTCCATATCTTCGACGTAGGCTTTCAGTCCCCCAACGTGGAAGCGGCGAAGCCGATGGTGTACGTCACCACCCTGATCCTGGTCATGGTGGTCATTGTGTTGAATCTCAGCGCCGTGGCCCTCCGCAATTACATGCAGAAAAAGTTCAAGGCGTCGGCGGTGTAAGGTTCAACTGGTTTCAATATTATGAATTCACGAATTGACACGTTACCACAACCGCATCAAACTGCTGCCCAACACACGCAGACGACGGAAACAACCATGGCTTCTTCTGAACGTTCTCAAGACAACAACTCCAAGATCACGGTCGAAGAGACCAACTTTTTTTATGGCGAGAAGCAGGCGCTGTTCAACGTCGCCCTGACCGTCCCGACGCATCAGGTCACGGCCTTTATCGGTCCGTCCGGTTGCGGGAAGTCGACGTTATTACGGTGTTTCAATCGGTTAAACGATCTGGTTGAAGGGGCACGACTCATCGGCAGGATTTGTCTTGACGGCAAGGACATTTACGATCCGTCGGTGGACGTGACCGACCTGCGGACCAGGGTCGGCATGGTCTTCCAGAAAGTAAATCCGTTTCCCAAGTCGATTTACCAGAACGTGGTGTATGGACCGCAGCTACAGGGAATACGGCGCCGTTCCGTACTGGACGGAATTGTCGAAAAAAGCCTGCAGGGCGCGGGACTCTGGGAAGAAGTCAAGGATCGCCTGCATCACAGCGCGCTGAGCCTGTCCGGGGGGCAACAACAGCGCTTGTGTATTGCGCGGGCCTTGGCCGTCAACCCCGAAGTCTTACTGATGGATGAGCCCTGTTCGGCGCTTGATCCCATATCGACCGCGAAGATCGAAGAGTTGTTGCATTCCTTGAAGGAGCAACTCACCGTGGTGATTGTCACGCATAACATGCAACAGGCCGCGCGCATCTCCGACCTGACGGGCTTTTTTCTCATGGGGGAATTGATTGAATACGCCGCGACCAAAACCATTTTTACCAATCCATCGGACAGCCGGACCGAAGATTACGTGACCGGTCGTTTTGGGTGAGGAGACCGGGTTTGAAGAGGAAATGAGAAGATATGGAACGTCACTTCGAAGAAGAGTTTGACAGAATCAAGCACAAGATTCTCACGATGGGTTCCCTGGTCGAAGACCAGATCAGGAATGCCATGACCGCCCTGGTCGAACGCGATGAGGCCCTGGCGCAGCGGGTCATCGAGAACGATCGCAACGTGAATGCGTTGGACGTGGAAATTGATGAAATGTCTCTTGATGCGTTGGTCCGATATCAGCCGGTCGCCAAAGATTTACGCTTTGTGACTACCGCCATGAAGATTTCTTCTGAATTGGAGCGGATGAGCGATTTGGCGGAAAACATCTGCGAGCGATCGATCGAACTCAGCGAAGAGCCCCAGTTGAAGCCGTATATCGACATTCCTCACATGGCCGAGCGTGCCCGTATCATGGTGAAAGAATCGTTGGACGCCTTTGTCAAAATGGATTCGGCGTTGGCCAGGAAAGTCATTCAGGATGATGACTTCGTCGATATTCTGACGGAACAGTTGTTCAGGGAACTCTTGTCCTTCATGATGGAAAATCCCAAGACGATCAGCCGGGCCATTCGGCTTTCCTTTATTTCAAAGTACATTGAACGGATTGCCGACCATGCGACGAACGTCGCGGAACTGGTGGTCTATATGGTTGAAGGAAAAATCATCCGCCATACGATCCCCCCGCAAGCGATCTGAGCCTCCAGGCCCGGCGGTGCCCGCGGGCTGCGGCGCGACACCACGCCTCCTGACACCCCGGTTCCCTTATCTGTCATTGGTATGAAAATAACCTTCTTTTGTCATTCCCGATTCCCCCTCTCCCCATCGTGGGAGAGGGCTGGGGTGAGGGGGGAAAAGCAAAAACTCTGGATCCTCGATTACAAACATCGAGGGCAAGCGTCAAGGATGACAGAGAGGGAGTTGGGGATGACAGACAATCATAAATGTTCAGAAAAACACTCAATTTGCATCTAAATTGTACTAGAATGACACTATTATGATGTAATATATCTCTAAAATGGTGATAAATTTCACCTTCGTGCATTCAGCGAGTAGGTCCTTACAACGATCATTGTGCCCGGCAATTTCGAAAGACGGCGAGAAGCGAGGCAAGGCCGTTACAAGGCACTCGTGCCGCGGCTTCTCCAATTTTCCAGAAACCATTCCTGGGAACTCAGGGGGGAATGCTCGGGTACGAGCTGGAGACGGGTATAGTCCCCGTTCGACAGCAACTGGCGGGTCTTGACGTTGTCGTGAAGAGCCACTTGCAGAAGGTCTTCGACGAGGACTTTCCGAAGTTGAGATGACTCGACCGGGAACAGGAGTTCGACGCGCCGGTCCAAATTACGGGGCATGAGATCAGCGCTTCCGAGAAACAGTTCTTCCTGCCCGCCATTGCGAAAATAATAGAGTCGTGCGTGTTCCAGAAATCGGCCGACGACCGAGGTTACGGTGATGGTTTCACTGATTCCGGGAATCCCCGGACGAAGCGCGCAGACCCCTCGAACCTGAAGGTCGATTTTGACACCGGCTTGGGATGCCCGATAGAGCGCTTGAATACATTGTGTGTCCACGAGGGCGTTCATCTTGAACGCCATGTACCCGTCTCCCTTTTCCTGGTGCCGTCGAATCTCCTGCTCAATCCGCTCCAGAAGTTGTTCCCGCATCAATTGAGGCGCCACGAGCAGTTTGACGTAGGAATTTTTACGTGAGTAGCCGGTTAACGCGTTGAAGAGATCGGCCACGTCCGCGCCCACGGCCGGGTCGCAGGTAAAGAAACTGAGGTCGGTATACATCCGGCTCGTCACCGGATTATAGTTGCCCGTGCCCAGGTGGACGTACCGCCGGATGCTGTCCTCGTCGCGCCGGATGACCAGGCACATCTTGGCGTGGGTTTTCAGCCCAAAGACCCCATAGACCACGTGGATGCCCTCATCCTCCAGTTTCCTGGCCCATTCGATGTTGTTTTCTTCATCGAATCGCGCCTTAAGCTCAAGCAGGACCGCGACCTGTTTCCCGTTGACTCTCGCTTCCATTAACGCCTCGACGATCGGGGAATTGGCTCCCACTCGATAGAGGGTCTGTTTGATGGCCAGCACGTTGGGATCGCCGGCCGCCTCGCGCACGAAATCGACGACCGGAGTAAAACTGTCGTAGGGATGGTACAGCACGACGTCGCCACGCCGGATGACCGAGAACAGGGGTTCCTTCTTATTGAGGGACTCCGGGATCTCCGGAACGAACGGTGGATATTTCAAATCCGATCGATCGATGCGCGTCAACTCCATGAGGCTGGACAGACCGAGAGGCAGGTCCTGCGTGTAGACCTGGTAAGGAGCCAACGAGAGATTCCTGATCAGGATGTCCCGGATATGATCGGGCGTCGCCTGGTCGATTTCCAGCCGGATCACCGAGCCGAAGTGCCGGTTGTCCACCTGCTCTTCAATCGAAGCCAACAGGTCGGCGGCCTCGTCTTCTTCAATTTCGAAATCGGCGTCCCGCGTCACCCGAAAGGGGTGGGCCGCGTGAATGGTGATCCCCGGGAACAGGAGGTCGAGGTTGGCGGCAACAACGTCTTCGATCCAGACGAAGTTGTCGGCTCCCGAGTCGGGCAGGCCGAATTGGTCCGCCTCGTTGACCATGTCTTCGCTGGGGATACGGACGAGACGCGGGAAAATATTGGGGATTTTGACGCGGGCGAAACATTCTCCTCGCTCGGGATCCTTCCCCGCGACGGCTAAATTCAAACTCAGGTTGGAAATATGGGGGAATGGATGGGAAGGATCGAAGGCCAAGGGGGTGAGCGCCGGAAAGATTTCTTTGGAAAAATACCCGCGGAGTAATTGTTGTTGTTTCGGTTGCAGTTGACGGTAGCGAAGCACGTGCACGTCCTGGGCGTTGAGCTTCGGCAGGATGTCGTTTTGCCAGCAGTCGGAAAACCGCGCCAGTTGACACAGGACTTCCTGCCGAACGGCTGTCAACTGTTCCGAGGTGGTCATGCCGTCCGGAGGGCCTTCACGCACCCCGCCGGACAATTGTTCCCTCAACCCTGAAATCCGAATCATGAAAAATTCATCCAGGTTGCTCGAAAAGATCGACAGAAACTTCACTCGTTCCAAAAGCGGGTTGCCTTGATCTTCCCCTTCCTCGAGTACGCGGGCGTTGAATTGGAGCCAACTGAGCTCGCGATTCAAATACAGCTTGGGATCATCAAGGTCCGACGTCGGAGAAACAGTCGGGGATTTGGTTTCAGCGGAACCGATTGCCATGGGTTTCACCTCTGTTTCATTGCGTCATGCACCCCTCTCCCTCCCAGGGAGAGGGAGTAGTACCTTCAGGAAGGTCATAGGGCAAACACCTCACGGCCGCGCTTTTTGAGTTTCGCCCATTCTCGTGGGAAAATTGCTTTCGTACGGCGTCGACGAGCCCGGAGTCTTTCGACGATCTGTCCGATGGCAAACGCGGTTTTCACGCCACGGGTCGTATGGAGCAATTGCCGGAGTCGCTCCTCCGTGACGACGGCGTCCTGGTGCTCACCTAGGATATCCTGGTTCCGTTTGGTTTGGCGGACGAACCGGATAGCGGGTTTCCCCATGGTTTCGAGGGCGAGTTCGGCGGCATATCGCGTCCGTTTGGTGCGAATTCTCAGTTGATGCAGTTCGCGATCCGAGGGGTCGGCAGTCCCACGCTTGCCGGCTTTGACCAACTCTTTGAATTCTTGCGCAGCCAAGTGTATCAGAGAACTCTCGGGGGCGTCACGCAAGGCCGGGGCTTGGGCGGCCCGTTCGAGGCGGCTCAAGAGATCCAGATAGCGATCGCTACGAAGGGTGTCGAGTAGTTGCCGGCGGGCTTGGGAACGATGGGTTTCAAACGTGGTCAACAATCGTTCGAACATTTTTCGTTCTGCAGGGGGAAGAATGTGGGCTTCCGTATAAAGCTGCTCGATCAGGACGTCCTGGTCCCGAACGGTTCCAAGCTTAGCGCCCAGCCATCTGAGTTCCTCTTGCAGGGACGCATACCATTCCGGCTCCAGTAAGACCCTCGACGCCCGCAGGAGGGCTCGAAACCTTCTGATCCCGACACGCATCTGGTGGAGTTCTTCCGAGTCTTTGCCGAATCGCATTCCGGGGTCGTGGAGCAGGATATCCCGGAGTTGTTTTTGCAGGATGGTCTTGAGGCGTTCTGAGAAGGGAGCTGATTCGGGAAGACAGGGACTCGAAAAATTCAGGTTTAAGGCTTGAAAAACTTTCGGGCGTGAATCTCCATCGTACGCACCTGCTTCACGAAGGGCCGTCACGATCGCGGCAAATTCCTTTTCCTTGCCTGAGCGGAGTTCCACTTCGATCTCGTTCAGATGCCCGACCACTCGCCGGGTGTTGAGAATCCTGACCCGGTCGACGACCACGTCGGCGATGGGTCTGTCAAGAGGTTGAATCCTGATGCCGGAACGACGCGTCTGGAGTTTCGCAATGGCCCTCAACGGTTCACGCCGCAACAAGGCAAACAGGAGATCTTCCAGGGGTGCCGGCGGGGTCGGGCGACCGGAAGTCATCTCCACTTCCAACCGGGCCAGCCTAAAATCAACGGTATCGAAGTAGGTGGAGGTAAACAGTCGAGGAGGAAGCGGTTCACCCGGAAAATGGGGCAGGCGAAACGGGTGGCCCGTCTTGAGCTTAACTTCCCGCTCCAGCGTTTGCCGTAGAACGCAGTCCATAACGTGAAATGTTTAGCGAGGGTTGAAATAAAAAGAATAGCACGAGGGCCTATAGAAGACAAAGGGGAATTAAGCGCAAGTGTTTACTTGCGATTTTGAAGCTCATCCAGGAGTCGTTGCGCTTCAGGCCGAAATCGTTTTTCCCATGTATAGGGGTAATGCGGGTTCCGGGCCTGAATGACGGCGAGTAGTTGAGCGCGGGCTTCTTCAAGCTTTCCCTCTTTGATCAGCAGCTTGGCCAGAATGATCCAAGCGTTGGTATACTTGCCGTCCGCTTCGATGGCCCGGCGAAGATAGTCCTTGGCCAGTTCCGCGTTGCCGCCGAGATACCAGGGCAACTCGGCCAATAAGCCTCCTTTCATTTGCAACGATGGGGCGTGGTGCGGGTCGAGTTCAACGGCGCGATCCACGTGTTTCGTGACTTCCGAGAGGTTGACGACCCCCGACGTGATGCCTCGCAATTTCGTGGCGCTCCCCAGGTTTGCGGCATAGAGGAAATGGGTTTCGGCGTCATTCGGGTGAAGCCTCATGGCTTGGGTGGCGGCTTTCAGTCCTTTGTCATAGGCTTCGATCCTTTCTGATTTGTTGGTGAGCAGGTCGTCTGCCATGTTCATGTACACGTGTGACAATTGCTTCCAGAGTTGAGGATTATTGAGATCCTCGATCAAGGCTGCGGTGTAGTCGTCACGTTGTTGGCGAAGGGATTCGGGATAGCCTTCAGGGATGGAAACCTTTTGACTCCACGCCGGGAGATGGGGCGAAAGGATGAGCAGGAGACAGAGAAGACAGGTGCCCGGAAAGACGGGGCGTCTCACAAATGCTCCTTGCGCACGAAGAAGGACAGCACGGAACCCGTCATGTGGCTTCTTCCCATGAAGAGAAACATGCCGACCCAGATGCTTTGAAGAAACAGCAGCACCGCAGGGTCCCATAGGGAGTGAAGTCCCATGAGAGGGTCGGGGGCGGCAAAAGAGGAAGACGGCACATACGTCGTGACGGCGGCCAGGTAGACTATGCCAACGACGGCCATCTACTGGTACATGGAAATCGATCCGTGTCCCCGGTGATCCGCTCGCCAGGGTTCTGAGACGGCACGCCAGACTTGCGTGATCAGTAGGGAGACAAAGAGTCCCGACGCAACACGTCCCGTCAGGAATAATCCCATGCCGATCAAGTAAACCGTCGTGGAGATAATGGCCGTGATGGCCTGAATGGGAACCACCGGAATGGATTCAAGGTTCCCGGCATACGCAATTTTCTTTGTGGCACCCGTAAAGCGAAAGTGCAGGGTCTTGAACAACGTTTGCATGATCGGCGCGCAGGCGGAAAGCGGCTTCCCATAACAACAGCCGTAGCTGATGCAGGCCAGTCTTCCGATGCCTTCGCCAAGGGCAAAAGAGATCACTAGGGCCGAGAGCACCGGAAGAATCGGCAGCGCGTCAGAGGGGTGATGCATCCGGTTGATCACGACGGCCACCACTGGCGCCATAACGAGGCCCGTGAACGAGGCTCCCCCGATCGTAAAGGTAAAGACTTTTTTTTCTACGACGTTGGCTATGATTTTTGAAGCGGGAACCGTCAGGCACATGAGAGAGAGCACGAACCACAAGGAGGTCGAAAGCGGGATGTGAATCGCTCCCAGGAGAAACAGCATATTTCCGACGGCAAGCGTGACGGCACTCGCCGTGATGAACCCATAGTAGGTCAGGTTCAACCCGTGCCACTGGTTCGAGGCGGCCCGGTGTTGCGGGAGCACGGCCAGGATTTGCCATTGTTCCCGGGGGAGGATGGCAAAGGCCCACCGAAAAAGAAGAAACACGGCAAGGCTGACGATGCCCAGGAATAGTAGGCCCCCCCCCTTGGTCGTCCAGCCAGCTATGCGGCACGTCGGTCATGGTACGTGAGTCCCGGTCTCGCGCGTGGGGGGCAGGGCCTGGCCGATAGTCGAGCGAACTTTGACCGCTGTCTCGACGACCGGGCGTCCAAATCCCAACGAATATCGACTGACCGCGTCGCGCCGCAATTGGTTCATGCGCAAGTCCTGACAGAAGTCGATCCGCCCGCGTTGAAACAGAAGCACGTCGGTGGAACTCCCGGGTCGGTACAGGCTTTTCGGTTGCCCTTTTTTGACGAAGAGACCTATTTCCATCCGTTGCGGGTTGTCGTAACAGCGTTCGCTGTAACATTGATCGATCGCGCCGATCATTAAGGCCACGATTTCAATCATGGCGACGAGTCCGGCCTGCGTCCCGCCCGGAACGTCCGTATCGATAACGGTGACCACCCGCTTATTTTTCGAATAGGGCGTGACCACGGAAAGAATGGGACCCGGATTACAACTGTGATAGGTGCCGTCCACTTCATAATAGTCCACGACCACACCGGAAACCGGTGTGTGGTTGTAATGATATTCGTCGGGCGTCAGGCGAAAGATGGCAAAATCTCCGTCTTGAAACGTCCGATGCCACAACGCCTTTTCCTGACCCAAGAGTTCGTACACGTCAAAAAATTTCCCCTTCAGAAACAGTTGAGAACTGGTCTGCAAGGACCCCAGGAGCAGCTTCGCATCCGCAGGCGAAACGAGAGTGGAAGCCCCGGAGTCCATGGGGCGACGTTCCCAATACCGGATTTTTCGTTCAAATACTTTTCGTGGGGAATCGAACGTCGCAGGGTTGTCCACGCATTCCGAGAGATCGATGCCCAGCTTGCGGCAGAACGACGAGACCCCTGAACACGCAGGGCCGAAGGTGACGTCATACTTCCAAAGGCCGACCAGATAAGAACTTGACGAAGAGGTGAACGCTTTAAACAGGAGCGGAGCCTTTTCCCGGACCGCCGAATAGAGATAGTTGACGACCCGGTCCCCGTACAGTTGCTCGCTTTGCACACTGGCGGTTTCGCGGTCTATGTATTGATGCAGGCCTGAACTAATCAATTTTGGATTCATCGTCGCCGGAACGTTGTTCATCGACCAGTAAGGTGATCAAGACCAGGTGAATCAATTTCGTGAGTTGAGGGAGGAGGATCGTTTCGTCGATCAGAGCGGGTTTTGTCTGTTCGAGAAAGGCTTGCGCGGACGAGGAAGGCCCCAGGATGGCTTGCACGAGAGCTTTGCTCTTGTGAAGGGTCGGCGTCCGACAGACGTCGAGGGTGGCGCAGTCAACTTCCAATTCCTGAAGGGCTTCCTCGATATGTCGCGTGCGAAGCGTTTGCCGGTAATAGGCTTCAGCGGCTTTATTGCACTCCTCACCTGAAAGACTGAAGGGGGAGGTCACCCCACCTTCTTGAAGAATGCCTCTCGTCAATTTCCCGAACGCCGAGCATTCATCCGGGTTGTCGAGTCGGTTTTTGAGCTTATCCATGACGTCGTGTAGCTGAAAGGCTTCAATCAGATCGGCGCCGTCTTCCCGCATGATCGTCAAGAGGGCCTGGCGATATTCCCGATGATGGACCCGGTAATAGGAGGAAAACCGCCGGCTGAGCCGGACTTTCGGCGTTCGGGCCAGGATGCGTTTCAGAAACCGATTCGACGTCTCGGCACGAACGTAGAAGGTGGGAAGATTGATGGCTGCCCCGAAAAAGATCTGTCGCCGTTCACTCTCCGTTGCGGGGTCGTCGGGGACGTCCGAAGGATGTATCTCGAATTGGAAGATATATTTGAACGCCAACGCGGTGACGAAGGCCTGGAGACCGGCGGCCTCTCCCATATCGTCAAGGAGACTTTCGAACAGGCTGTAGTACCGGCCTTCGAATCCGGAAAATCCCATTGTGGCAAACGTTCGCAGTTTGTAAAGTTGGTAAAAGGACATGCGCTCGTCATAGATGCCCTGTTCGGCAAGGTCACGTTTCAGCCTGACGTCGTTCCCCAACGTGCCGTCCAAGGCGGGACATTCTTCCGTGCTCGGCAGAACGACCAGATAATCGACGAGTCGGAAGTCAGGGATATAATCCCCTCGCATCCCGAGCCCGTAGCTCAACGCCTTGTCCAACCACAACGGCCCCAAGGGCGTGATGGGTTTCCCGAAGAACCGCAAACTGGCCTTTCGCTTCCACCGCTGCCAGAGCAGACGAAGAAATTGGTGATCCAATTCACGAGGGAGAAAGCCCAACACGTTTTCCGGATGGAAGTCCCGGAAGTCCAAACGATACGGAGCGGCGCTGTAGGTTCCGACGAATAACGGAAGGAAATGCTCGACGACTTTCGTCACGAGATCGCCGAGATATTTTTCATCGCGGGGCGTAAATTCGCCGGGCAGAATTTGGGAAAGCTGCGTTAATTTTCGGCTTCCCAAGCTGATGTGGGTGCCGTTATTCGCCAGGCTGATGTTGGAGGGACTTGTCGGGACGACCAGATTCCGTGTAATGATTCCGGCATCTTTCAGCTTTCCGATCACGTGCTGGTGACTGCGTGACAGCACTTCATGGCAAAGCCGCATATAGTCGTGCTTGTCTTGGCCGCTGTCCCATCCTGAAAGACACGGGTTCATGAACAGTTCGCGATAAAAATTATCGGAAATCAGACCGTTGAGACGTTTTTGACGGATCGGCGGGTGGGGCGCAAAATAGATCATGGCCCGTTGGCCCGTTTCGCGCAACTCGAACTTCCGGTTGGCGTACAGGGTCAGCAACTGGCTGAGAAAAAACCGTTTGCTTGCTTCTTTCCCGACGGTACGCCCCGACTTGGTATCCGGATGCAGGTTCATGATGTAGCAGATGCACGTTTCCGGAGACATGTTATCATTCAGAAAGTGATCCATGAGGCGTTCGCCGATGCGGCGAACGGGTGATGGAGCCTTGCCGCTCATCACGTCGGCGAGTGCGAGTCGCGAGAGGTAACTGATGGGGACGCGCACCCACTCTTCCCCATTCTGATAAAACAGCACCTTCGCAATATCTCGTCGCGGGGGTCCCGCAGGGTCTTTTTTATCGGCCAGGAGGTCATGTTGGAGCACTTGTCTAGCAAAGGGCCCGAGCGTCCGCCTGGGGAAACGGACCCAACTGTTTTCCCAGATGTCGTTGGATTCGTGAGCCAGGTAAAACTCAAGTGCGGGGGCAAGCTCTTTGCGCCACGTTCGTTTCATCAGGTTTTTATAGAAATTCGACGTTTCCAGCGTGATGGGGAGATCCACATGCTTCGACGTACCCGACACCGCGGTTTGGTATTCGTTTTCGGAACCCGCCGTCACGTCATCCGGTGCGAAGGGGAGATTCCGGGCGCGTGAATCTGCGGAACCGGTGCCGAATAAGTCGGACAGGCGTTCGACTCTTCGTTGGAGGTAAGAAGAAGATTCTGTAAGGGTTGACGATGACGGCTCGGTTTTTATCAGCATCAGTGTGCTCTTGGTCGCCTGTTCTGCCCATCCGGCAGGACAGCCCTGTTCTTATTTGGGATGCATTTTACCCGGTTTCTTTAGATGGCTTGTTATCTGACGGTTACATTGCCGCAGTCCCGGTGTTAAATTGTCACGGGCAGGTCACGCATTTGTTGACATGGCTCACCGCATCAGGATGACCATTTGATATTTTCTCAGAGCACGTCAGGTTGGCGAAGCGTAACCGACAGTCAGATGAGTCATAATAAGGAACGTGAACATCTCATGGATACCACTAAACTAAAACACCTGCTGGCCCTTTCTATTCGCGCGGCGCAAACGCCGGCCGGGATGTTGCTCGACTATTTTACGGATCCGGCACTCAGCATCGAACGCAAAGGCGATGGTTCTCCGGTGAGTATTGCGGACCGCGAGGCGGAAACTGCGATTCGGAACGTGTTGCAGGGCGATCCGGTTGCCGCGGGCTTTGACGTGCTGGGTGAAGAGTTTGGAGAGAAAGGAAGCAAAACGCGCTATCGTTGGTTGATCGATCCCATCGACGGCACGCGCTCCTTCGTGAACCGGATCCCCTTATTCGGCACGATCGTGGCATTGGAGGACCGGGAAGCCGGCAAGGCGCTCATCGGGGTGATCCATTTGCCCATGCTGAGCAGGACGTATAGTGCGGCTCGAGGGTTGGGATGTTATTGTAACGGGACGGCCGTTTCTGTTTTCCGGGAAGCAGAACTGGAGACCAGTATCGTTGCAACGGGAGATATTGCCCAATTCAACAGTGCGGGCTGCGAAGAGATGTTCCGGCAACTGACCGGCGTGTGTCCGTATCTTCGGGGCTATACAGATTGTTTCGGCCATACACTGGTGATCGACGGATCAGTCGGCGCCATGTTCGATCCGGCTCTCAATCCCTGGGACGCTATGGCCACCCAGGTCCTGGTTGAAGAAGCCGGCGGGACGGTCGTCACTCGTTCGTCTCGCGTGGAGAACAAAATCGATGCCCTGTTCGGAGCGCCCAAACTGGTCGAGCGATTGATTGCCTTACTGCGCTTCCAGCTTTTGTAGGTCGGGACAGGTCGGGTCAGCGAAGCGTAACCCGACAGCCCATAGTGTGTTGGTGGATGAGTGCCCGTTCGCTCCGTCGTGGCCCTGGGGTTCCCACACAATCGTAACATTCTCATAACAGTATTGTTATAGAACCTGCCTATCCTGTTAATATGAAGGAGCGGAACGTAGTGTAACGGAAGGTGCCGCGATGTCGAAGATTGCCGTGATAGACATTGGGACCAATTCCATCCACATGGTGTTGGCGGAAGCCGAGCCGGATGGCTCGTATAAGATTCTTGACCGGTTCAAGGACATGACCCGTCTGGGCGATGGGACGTTTCGCCAGCGACGTTTGTCGGCAGAGTCAAGGGCACGGGGGGTTGAAGTTCTGAAAAACCTGACGACCTTGGCACGGAACAAAGGGTTCGATCGAATCCTGATGGCGGCGACCAGCGCGGTTCGTGAAGCGCGCAACAGCGGCCAATTTATCGAAGAGGTCTCCAAAAATACGGGCGTTCGCGTCAAAGTCGTGACGGGCCAGGAAGAAGCTCGTCTCATTTATTTGGGCGTTCGCCAAAGCATGGATTTAACCGATCGTCCGACGCTACTGGTCGACGTGGGCGGGGGATCGGTTGAACTCATCGTGGGGAATCGGGAACGACTGTTGCACGCCGTGAGTCTCAAACTCGGGGCCATTCGCCTGAAAGATCTGTTTCTGACCAAGGCGCCGCCTGCGAAAGCCAAACTGCGTGCCATGCACGACGCGGTCGCAAAGGGACTTCACGCGGCCTTGGAGCGATTTCGGCAACCGGAGTTTGATCGCATCGTGATTTCTTCCGGTATGGCGGCGAACCTGGCGGAAATCATTTATCTGGAACGGACCGGTGGTCCCATCCCCCAGATCAACCTTTCGACCATGACCCTGAAAGAAATTCGTGCCGTCGAGCAACGGCTTGCGACGAGCGACGTGGAAACGCGACTCGGCATCCCGGGTCTGGACCCGCGACGGGTGGATACGCTGTTGGCGGCAACGTCGGTGATTCGCCAGTGTCTCGAAGCCATCGGGCATAAGGAAGCCACGATCAGCGACAGAGCCATGCGTGAAGGGTTGGTCTACGATTTTATCCAAAAGAACCAGGCAGGCTTACTGATCGAGCAGGAAATTCCGAATGTTCGGTTACGGAACGTCGTAGCCTTGGCCAGACGATGTCATTACCCCGAGACGCACTCTCGTCACGTGGCGACGTTGGCCAAATCCCTGTTCGATCAGACGCAACCTCTCCACGGCATGGATGACCATGAGCGCGAGTGGCTGGAATTTGCCGCATTGCTCCACGACGTGGGGTATGCCATCAACCCGCGCCAACACCATAAGCACAGTTATTATCTCATTACGAACAGTGACTTGGCCGGATTTACGGTCGAAGAAATCGAGATGATCGCCAACGTCGCCCGCTATCATCGTCGGGCGTTACCCGGCCCCCAGCACCTGCCGTATAAAGTCCTGTCCCCTGCCAGGCGAAAAGTGCTGGAGACACTGAGTGCGATATTGCGAATTGCGGATGGGTTGGATCGCAGTCATTTTTCCATTATTCAGGAAGTTCACGTCACGCTCGGGGAAAAGATCAATATCGAATTGACAGCACTCGCCGACTCGGAGTTGGAAACCTGGACGGCGCAATTGCGAGCGGACCTGTTTCAGAAAGTCTTCGGACGAGAGGTCACGTTCACCGTTCAAGTGGAACCAAGGCTTTCGACAAACGCGGCGGAATAATGGAGTGCCCAATAGAACCCTCTCACCCGTCAAGAGAGAGGGCATTCATCCACCCCCTCTCCCCTGGTGGGAGAGGGCTGGGGTGAGGGGGGCGCAACCCGCGATACCGCCCTGCAAAACATTGTCGGGTTAACGTTTGGCCAGTTTTCTGAGTTGAGCCGGTTCCAGCCACCATTGTAACACGCCGTTCCCACGTCGTGGTTTTCCGTGAAACCGGATACAGCACGCGCCGGCTTTTTTGAACGACAATCCTGAAACGGGCTGGCCCAACAGCATCGTTCCGGCGGTATGCCCCAAATGCGGTTCATGGCCGACGCAGAGTACGCAGTCATCCTCGGAAAACGAGACCAGCACGTTGAGGAAATCTTCCGGTGATGCGTCCGACCGCAGTTCGGCGCACTGTTGGGGTTGCCCGGCAAGGCCCAGCGTTTCCTTGGCAATATCGGCAGTTTGCCGGGTCCGGAGGTAGGGGCTGCAAAGGAGGTGAGTGGGGGCAACGCCGAGCCGAACAAGGCCTTTCACGGCTTTGTGTGTTTTTTCGATGCCCTCCTCGGTCAAGGGACGCGAGTGATCTTCCTGTTGCCAGTGTCGCCAATCAGCAGCAATGCCATGTCGGAACAGAATACAATCCATGGTCGAGGCCTCGGGAAAAAAGAATTTTAACAGAGGACGTTGAAGGAAAAAAGGCGGAATACGTCGGGCAGCGAGCGACGTGTGCGTCAGGGCTATGTCTTGTTACGAATAAACGGGTCCAGTTCTTGCCGAACGAATGCTTCAACCCGGCCACGGATCTGATCACGGACAAGGCGAAAAACGGCCTGTCGTTCTTCAGTCGTTCCCCCGGCTGTGGCAGGGTCCGGAATGCTCCAATGGAGGAGGCGAGGTGAATCCGGAAAGGTCGGACAGCTCTCTTGAGCTTGGTCACATACGGTGATCACGAATTCGAATCGTTGGCTGAGAAATTCCCGGACGGATTTGGAGCGATGACCGTAGATATCGACGTCGCATTCCTTCATGGATTCCACGGCCAGGGGGTTCACCGTTTGTGGATTGGTCCCTGCGCTGAACGCCTCTATGGGTGGCCTGCTCAAGTGCCGAAGCCATCCTTCGGCCATTTGACTGCGGCATGAATTTTCCGTGCAAAGAAAGAGGATTCGCGTCATGATTGAAACGACTGCGAACGAAAGTCTGATCGTTAGAGGTCATCGACGGCTACCGGATACAGCATGTCTCGAACGGACAGGACCCCGACGATCTCGTTTTCCTGTGTGACGGCCAAGTGGCGCGTGCCGTGTTGTTGCATCATGTCGGCGGCTTCGAATAACGGCCTGTCCTGGCCGATACCAATGACCGGAGCGCTCATGATCTGTGTGACCGGGGTATGTTCGGGAATCCGGCTCATAGACACCACCTTTTTGACGATGTCGGACTCGGTGACGATGCCGATGATGGTGTCCTGTTGTTTCACGAACACGCTGCCGCCGTTCAGGACGCGCATGAGCAAGCAAGCCCCGAAAGCGGTTTCATCGCTCCGAACGGAAATCAAATTACGTTTCATCAGTTGTTCGATACGCAGCATAAGTCTTTTTTCCGGACGTTGGTAGCCTATTCACGCAATGTAAACGGAAGATTTCTCCGGCGTTAGGAGTCAGTAAACAAATATTGGAATCGCCAAACGTCACGTATAGATCGGGGGAATTCACCGTGACGTTGTGCTAGAGTGTGTCGTCTGAAGCGGAGCAGCGGCAATCCGGGTCTGATCAAACCATCGCCCCTGGAGGGTGCGGGGGCATGCCCCATCCGACCCGGAAGAAAGTGCCTGATGAAAAAAGGAGCGAGCAAAGGATGAACGTCTTGGCAGGACTCGGATTTTGTATGGTGTGGCTGCTCGTCGCTTGCGGCGGAACCCCCCACGTCGTGACCCAGAAAGTCTATGAAGATCCCAATCGGGAGGTCGGGCTTCAAATTGTTTCCGAGAGCAGCCAGGGGCAGGGATTTTCACATCCGGCGTATCTCAAGAACACCGACATAGCCAACGTGCTGAAAGGGCTGTACGTGGAGCGTCAAAGCTCCGCCATCTCTCTGCCGTTGTTGGGTGGAGGCGAATCGGAGCGTTATCCTGTCTTCAATCAAAACGAAATCGCATTTTTTGCGCCCTTACTGGCCAGGGGGTTTGGTCTGGCGCAGCCGAATGAAGTTGTCACCTTTTATGAGCGCGGGGAGATTTCCCACTTGCACGAATTGAGGACTTCCGGAGGGCTGTTTATTCAGGGCGACGTGCTGTACGTGATCCTCAGCAATCATGGGGCCCAGACCGAAATCTGGCAGGACGTCGAAGAATACCATTCACCCGTCAGACTCCAGCCCCTCAAACAGCTTGAGCCGCAACCCGGGCGCCTGGTGTTTGATCCGCCTCAATTCATGGTCCCACGGCAAAAAGAAACCTTCGGCGCCATCGCCACGGGAAAGCCGTGGCAAGTCGGGATACGCTTTAAGGAATTGCGGTAAAGGCGTTGAACGCCTCACCCGGGGTGGCCCGGCAACTTGGCATCGGCGGGCATCATCCATGGCTTCCCCATTTTGTCCTCACGCGAGAGCTTGCTCTCGACACCGATCTGGCCGGAATCCAGGAAGTAGAGGGGAGGAATCTCCCTGGAACCGAGGGTCCAGAGAGCTTCCCTACAGGAGGAGCAAAACTCCTCTCAGGAGAAAAGATCGATCAGAAGGATACGTCCCACTGAAGACGGACGCGCTGTTCAGCGTAGGCTTCCAAGTCTGGAGTTTCGTTCTCAAGCGTCAGGTGCGAGAGGTCGAGCGTCAGCTTGTTGCGATGGCCGGCAAAGAACCAGTTGAAGCCCGTGGTAAATTCCTGGCGAAAGTCTCCCGAGGCGTCGGTGTCCGGATCGACGTGTGAATACCGGAAGGCTATCTCCAATGGTTTGGGAACGGCCGAAATGAGATAGTGCGGAAAATACCCGGCCATCAAATAGCCCCCGAACATATTCGTTCTTTCCAACCCAGCCGCTGCTTCAGTATCCTTAACTTTTTTCCAATGCGTTTCATGTTGCCAGGCAAACCCGCGATACTTGAAGGCCGACCCGAACTGCATCCCGCTGGTTTGGTATCGGCCATCGGCCACAGAAGTCGAAAACTTGTCACCAGCCCTACTGAGACTACCGAGGCTTCCGCACCCGCCTGACGACCATCGCGTACATTTACCCTTGTTTGTATAGGCGCCGAACGAGACACTACCCGTGGGTTTCTTGTGGAATTTGACGTCGCTTTGTCGCCATTTGAGTTCACGACCGAACACGTTCCACTGGATACGCCCCATGTACATCATGTTATCGTCATCGTTGTTCACACCGCGACCGGCGCCGGAAAAGATCCCGAGGTAATAATTCGCATCAAGGATCGTCCCGGGATTCACGCGGCCGTACAACATCATCCCCATTTGCCGGTCGATGGTAAACACCCGGTTCATGATGGACCGTTCCACCATGGTCTGCTTCCCTGAGGAGTCGACCCGCTCTCTGCTGTAGTTGATTTTCCATTGCCCGATCCGCAACTTGGCCCACTTGAATTTTTCCAGCATGATGCGCCAATCGATCAGGCGGGTGGAAGCACGTGCTTGGTCATTACTATCACTACGCATGGGCTGCCAATCCACTTCGAAGTAATATTTGATCCAAGGTTTGTACCCGTGTCCCCCGACTTTCATCCGGACCCGCCGAAGCTCGAACGTACTTTCTTCGTTATCCTCGAACGCGCCTGCGTTACGTGGATCTCCCCTTTCGGGGAAGGTATACCGGCCTTGAAACCGCCATTGGATCTTGGTTTTAAATAATCCGTCCCTGGTGGCCAGGGTAAACCCCTTTTTCCCGAAGCCGACTTCGACCCCGGATTTCTTCTTGGATGGCTCCGATGCTTTTGCAACTGCCTGCTTCTCTTTTCCGAAGTCGACTTCGACCTCGGGTTTCTTCTTGGTTTGCTCAGCGGCTTTTGCGGCTTCCCGCTTCTCCTCCTCGGCTTTGAGCCGAATCAACTCGTCCTTTGTGATGATGCCTTTTTCCAGCAATATTTCCAGGAGTAAATCCCCGGCCGTTGCCGCCGGTGTGAACGTCATAGGGATCATCATGACAAAAAGTGCCACAATGCCAAAGATCCATCGCTGCATGCTCATAAGGCAATCTCCCCTCGAATGAATGGTCAATGGTATGGAAATATCGACTTACGTTCGACGCAAATTCATGCAGGAAAAGGTTTAGAAAATTTTCGTTACGGTGGCGTTACAGAGAAATCAAGGAGTCGTAAATTATCGGAACGAGCAGTTAATTATCAGAGAATGCAAAAGAGAATGGGGGGAGGCAGGTAAAGGAGGGGAACAGGATGATAGAAGGAGAGGGCCTGCTTTCGCAGGAATGACAGAAAAGGAAATTGGGGATCAAAGTCGAGGGCAGGCTTATGGCACTTGCTGTTCCTGACGGCCGCTCTTGGCCGCATGAGGCATGGCCCGGGCCTTGTCTCGTGATGCGGCCCTACAAATCATGGCATTTCTCCAAGAAGAACAGTCGTGGTCAACAATTCTTGATAATTCCAGGAGGGGTAAGGGCGTGTGAGGCATGCCCCGCTACATGTTTGAAATGGACGCGGAGTAAAACCGTGTTCGAATGTGTTCGATTCGTCGCCGATTGCCCCCGAAGTCTGAATACCCCATGCGAGAGGCGGATCGGACGTGAATGAGAGGTTCGCGCTCATGAAACCAGAATTCCACGTCGTCGACAAAGCGAAACACAAGCGAGGTGCATTCCACGTGCAGATACCGCGTCTCGTCGGTCGTAATCCGTGTCCGTGACATGGCGTTCAAGATGGTCAGCAGCCGTGCTTTGGCTTCTTCGGCTGTGCCCCGATAGCGCAGCGGGGAGACGAAATGCTCTTGAGCAGTTCCCTCGACCGAACTGACACAATTGGGCGACGAGGAGCATGGTAGGGGTGGGCGCATGGTCGCGTCGTTCCGGTGATTTGTCAGTTTTGCGATGGTGGTTTCGGGTCGGACCCGGAATCCTCGAAGCGGCGTTGGTAGATGAACTTACGGCCGATCAGGATGAGCCCGAATGCGATCCCCAGGGAAATGGGAACGAACAGGCCCGAGAGCAGGTCGGGGTTGTCAATCCAGCCCAGTGTTTGCATGGCCTTGAACACGTAACTGCCGAGACCGCTCAGATAATACGAAATGACGATCACCGAGAGGCCTTCGACCGTATGCTGCAGAATGGCCTGGCGGCGGGTCGTCTTGTCCATGCTGCGCAGGAGCCTCAAGATCTGATTCTCCAGCCCCAGGTTCTGGTCTTGCAGTTGGAGTTCGACCTTTGTGCGGATCACCGCGATGGAACCTTGAAAATCGTTCACCAGCGCGTTGATTCGCCTGATGAATTGCTGGTACCCATCGGCGACCCCGATGGTTTTCCCGTCCACGTATTCCGAGATGCGCCGGCAATCCGCGAGGGTTTGTTCGTGCAGCAACTCCAGGTTGGCCCGGATGATGCGATCGTACGGCACGGACGCGGAGAGCTTGTACCGCATAGATTCGGCCATGCGACTGACGTTCATCAAATCCTGCGTCATCCCGGTAAGCCAGCGCTGGAGCGTGTGCGGCGTGGCGGTCTCGATCTCCTTGGTAATGACGCTGCGTTGATACAGATGACGTTGTTCATACTGATGGACCTGGTCCACGGCTTGTGCGAAGGCGTGAAACGGAAACAGGATCAGGTGCGTATAGTTTTCAATGGCCACGAGGGCATCGATGGTACGCCCCACGTGCGCAAGCAACACGTCGAGCGACGGGGCGAGGATGAGGTAGCGTTCGCGTTTATAGTCATCCGGGGTAAAGGTGGTCATGACGGAAACGTCCTGCCCGAAGAGCCGGCTTCCGTAGAGTTGGGGCCCGGGCATCATGTTTTTGACCTCTTCGATGCCCAGGGTCACGTGCGGCAGCACCAGAACGTCCAACGCATTGATCTGAATGCCCAACGGTGACAACGGCATTATATAGTCGGGAAACGTGAGCGGCCCGAATTCGAGCGGTTTCCATTTGTCGTCGGGTATGTGCCAGACCTGGTAACTGTAGTATTCGGTGTGCGCTTCCCACGTGACGAGCAAGCGGTCTCCGTTGGGTGCGACTTTGGCGCCATGGCCGAACTTTTCATGAATGACGGTATGTTCTTCGGGCACGTCCAGGCACTGGAGGAGCTGTTGAAACTCTTGCCGGCTTTGGGGACGGTCCAACGGCGGGTTCGCCATGTGATGGGCGACGTGATGAATGTGCGCCGGCACGTCAAACCATTCTTCCAGGTATTTTTTGGAAGGGTCATGGAGGTTCCGGAGAAATGCCTGGTTGGTAGCCGGAAGGTTTTGACTCATGGTGTTTGCCCGTGGTGACTGTCGCCGATCGTGCCTCCCGCCCTGTTCTATCTAATCCTTTGAAAGAAGATCAAGGGGGAACACGCGTCAGCCCTGCATGACCCTCTCACCCCAACCCTCTCCCGCACTGGGAAGAGGGAGTTCCTTGCTCTCCCCGGTTGTTAGTGGGGATCCAGTCGCAGGCGCTTTCCTTTCCCTTCCTTAGATACAAGGAGGGGCGGAGGGGAGGGAGAGGAAGGGAAGAAAATGACCGAATTGGATGAGTGAAGAACGTTGACGCATGGAATTGGTCTGATTAGAGTGCAGTTTTTCTCCACTTTTACGGTCCTTAAAGAAAGAACGCCTATCATGAGTGACGTGTGGACATCTCCAGCGGTGTTTGAAACCAACTTTGCGGATCTTGGCCGGAAACGCCAAGGCAAGGTACGGGACATGTATGACTTGGGTGACAGCTTGCTGTTGATCGCAAGCGACCGCATTTCAGCCTTTGACGTGGTCTTGCCGGAAGGGATCCCCGGCAAAGGCTACGTACTCACGCAATTATCGAAATTCTGGTTCCATCGGCTGTGGCAGCAGGGCGGCCTGGTCCCGCATCACCTGCGAACCATGAACCCGGGGGAATTCCCCGAGTCGTGCCGGGCCTACTTGGATCTCCTGGCGGGCCGCAGCATGATCGTGGAGAAAGCCGACCCGTTGCCCGTGGAATGTATCGTGCGCGGCTACCTGTCCGGGTCGGCGTGGAAAGAATACAGGACGCAGGGGACCGTTTGCGAACAGCCGCTGCCCGCGGGGTTGCAGGAATCCGAGAAATTCCCGGAGCCGTTATTCACCCCGTCGACCAAGGCCACCGAAGGGCACGACGAAAATATTTCCTATGACGCCATGAAAGACCTCATCGGTGAGGAGTTGGCGGAACAGGTCAGGATGGTCAGCATCACGCTGTATCAGCGCGCTGCAGCCTTGGCCGAGGAGCGGGACATTCTCATTGCAGATACGAAGTTTGAATTCGGATTGCACCCTGAAACCAAGCAGCTTCTGGTCATCGACGAACTACTCACGCCGGACTCGTCACGGTTTTGGCCCAAACAGCAGTATGAGCCCGGCAAGTCGCAACCCAGTTTCGACAAGCAATTCGTCCGGGATTATCTGGATTCCGTAGGCTGGGATCGCAATCCGCCTCCTCCCCATTTGCCCGATGAGGTCGTCACGCAGACGAGTGCGAAGTATCGTGAAGCCCTGGAACGGTTCCTAGGCCCCTGAGGGTCGTTCTGTCGGCCCCCTCTTCCTGGCGGGAGAGGGCTGGGGTGAGGGGAAAGTACGTGACTGCGAACAAGAAACCGGGTCAGTGGAATAAAGAGACGATCATCATCGTCGGGCTCATGTGCGTAGTGTTTCTTTGGACGCTCAACCGCGTCGAGTTGGAGAATAAGCCCCAGGAGGATAAATTAGAGAAGATTGACACACCCGAGAACGAGGCAACGCAGGTGGTGGAAAAGGCCATGGTGCCCCTGGCCACGGGGAAAGAGCCCATCGACAAAATTTTTGTCCAGTCCGGGTGTGCCGCCTGTCACATGATTCCGGGCATTCGCGTCGCCAAGGGACGGGAAGGCCCGAAGCTGGAATTGGGCACCACCGCCCGCCGGCGCCTGGCCGATCCGAACTATCGCGGGAAGGCCAAAACCGATTGGGAATACGTGCAGGAATCCATTTTGAATCCGGGTGTCTATATCGTCCAGGGGTATCCCGACCACGTCATGCCGCGGTGGTACGGCCAAAAACTCACTGCCGGCGCCCTGGACAAGATCATCACCTATCTCCTGAAGATCGAAGAAGTGCCGTAACCCGGCGCCCGTCATTGGTGTAGGGGGTCACGCCTTCTGTCAGCTTACGGGCTACCCCAGTCACCTCCTACATGCTTTGCTTGGCGCCGAACGAGCCCACCACCACTGAGTCGGCTTTGAAGTCGGATTTGAAAACCCCACCGACCTCTTCGTGATTCGGTCCATGAAAGCGGCCTTCGATCTGCTCCCCGGAGATAAAGCTGCCCTCGAAAAACGCCCCGTCAACAAGCGGGAGATCCGACCACGCTGCGCTGAAGTCAGAGAGCTCGCCTGTGTTCAGATTTATAAAGTCGGCGAGATTCACGTCCACCGTTGGATCGTTGAAGTCATCGATGCTGATCGTGGCCTTGCCTTGGAGTATGGCGGGGTCATTGAATAGTGCGTTCAAATCAATGCCGATTGCGACGCCGTTCCACGTGCCCCCTCCAGAGGCGGGATTTGTCCCCGTCGCCGTGCCATAGGTATAACTGGAGAGTCTTATCTGTTCGGGTGTGACACGACTTGGTAAAAAGTCAACCTGAAGAGCAAAGCCGGTGTAATCAAGCCAGCCGGCATAACCATATATCTCGACCAAGTCTCCACTACTGGTCCACAACCGCTCACGCACCTGGCCAAGAGCGATGCCTTCATAATCCGCGATAGCCTGATAATCAAGGTCGAAAATGAAATCCTCCAGATCGATCGTTCTTGCTGGTAGGCCCACCTTGCACGTGGACCCGGAACAATCAGATCCTAACACGTAACCGGGCGAATCGGGGCCCATCCGGAATAGACCGCTGTATATAAGAGAGTCGCTGGTTTTGACCAAATTCTCGTCGAGAGTGGACAGTTCCTCAGAGGTCATGTTGAGAGGTACGCCGCCGGTCAGGGCACGTGCTTGCTCAGCGTCTACCAGCCATTCGGGCTGTGGTATCATTGCTCCATTGCCGAAGCACCCGGCCGTGAGCATGGCGGCTAGCGAGAGGGATAGGATTATTTTGCTGTTCATGATGGGCCTCCTCTCCAATAGAAATAGACGTGGTGGTTGTATCACCAGCATTTCTTTGCAATCAACCTTTTTGCCGTTGTTGCGTTACTGTGGGGTTTGAACACAGGCGTTGAAAGGCAAGATGCGTACATGATTGTGAACGCGAGGACCCCGGGTCGTTCTCTTCACCAAGGAAAAGGCAACCCACCAGGCGCCTCGCTTGTCATAAGGTGAACCCCGTGGCAACCCGGGGTTGCCCCGGGCGGGAGTAGGTCCCCTCAGGCCGTTTGTCGCTCCGAACAGATATCTGGGGGCCGAGCGCCCCGTATTCGCAAGTGGGGAGGCCAAACAGCCAAAGCCGTACAGGACACCGAGGGGGACATGACCAAACGAGTGGCAGGAATTGATGTCGGAAAACAGGTCGTCGCAGTATCCGTGGCGCGGGGGCCGGTCCGCCGATTTTCCAAAACGGAGGCGGGCCTCACGGCGTTGAATAGAGAAGGTTGAAACACCCGAGAACGAGGCAATGCAGGTGGTGGAGAAGGCCATGGTGCCCCTGGCCACGGGAAAAGAGCCCATCGACAAAATTTTTGTCCAGTCCGGGTGTGCCGCCTGTCACATGATTCCGAGCATTCGCACCGCCAAGGGACGGGAAGACCCGAAGCTGGAATTGGGCACAACTGCCCGCCGGCGCCTTGGACAAGATCATCACCTATCTCCTGAAGATCGAAGAAGTGCCGTAGGCCGGGGCCCGTGGCAGTGTTCACTGATTCCGTCAGCGAATTAGTGAAAATTTACAATCCCCTCTTGTGAACGATGAAGGGGGCGCTGTCGTTGCGGGCCCACGCGCAAAGCGAGTGAAGAAGTCCGTCGTCAATGCTGTAGATCCAGCCGTAAATGTCCGGGCCCATGCCGGTCGCCCAGGCGTCGCGCACAATGGTTGTGTTGGCCACGTTGCAGATTTAATCGATCACGTTCAGTTCGCACAGTCGTCGTTCACGCGCCTCGCCTTCCAAGGAATCGAGCTCGGCGCGGTGAAGCCGCTGAACATTGCGGATGTGGTTGAGCCAGTTGTCGATCAGACCATGCTCCGGCTCGGCTAGGGCGGCGCGGATACCGCCACAGCCGTAGTGGCCGCAGAGGATGATATGCCGAACCGTCAGCACCTCCACCGCGTACTGCAGGACGGAGAGGCAGTTCAGATCGGAATGGACGACCACATTGGCGAGGTTGCGGTGAACGAACACTTTGCCGGGCGGCAGGTCGATGATCTGGTTGGCGGGCACCCGGCTGTCGGCGCAACCGATCCAGAGAATCTCCGGTTTCTGCTGTTTGCCGAGGTTCTTAAAGTAGTCCGGATCGGTCTCCTTCAGGTGCTTCGCCCACGCCCGGTTTTGCGCGAACAGAAGTCCGATCTGCGGCAGCGGCTCATCCATCGTCTGGTCGTCCGGCTGCCATATGGCTGCGGGCTCTGGTCTTCGCGACGCCGTATGGGGCTGTTCAGCCCGTCTTCGCGCTTCGCTTGGTCCGGGTCTGGGCATAGATCACACGATTGTAAATGTTCAGCAATTCGTTGACAGTTTCCGTCTGCACCAGGGAGAAGGCATCATCCTGCGCGAAGTGAAGGATCTGTTTTTCCTGACGGTTGGTTGTTGAGCAAGAGATTCTTCGCCTGCGGCTCAGAATGACAATTATGGTATGGTCAGATCTTTTATTTTGTCAACGAATTAGTGAACACATACAAGGATGACAGATCACCCCCCTCATCCTCTCTGTACAGACCGGGGACATCATTAACGGGTGTTCGGGGACATGGTTGACGCATTGTTGTCCCTTGAGCACGTTTTTCAGGTCAGCAACGTGCCTCAATGGAATCGTGAACGGTCAACAATGAAACGGAACCCCACGGCCCACGCCCCTTTCATTGTTCCTGTGGTAAATGTCCCCACACGCAAAACAAAAATACGGTCAAGAAAAATTGGAAGACATCCCCAAATCCAGAAAAGGCGAGGGCGGCTGGTCATCCAAGACCTTGCCAACGCTGCATCGCCAAATAATAAGCGAACTTCGTTTGCCCGATCGTTAAATCACACCCAAGGTTTGTCCCTGCCTTTCGCAAGCTTCGCACCACGTGCTCCAATTGCTCTTGCGTATGTTCTGCACTGAGGGTCCGACAATCGCTTTTGCCTTGCATGGGTGACTCTTGATGAGTATCCTGTTCACATGGCGATGATGCTCTCCAAAACGTACGAAGCATTCAGGGCGGCGGGCGCACCCGATGACAAGGCGCGCGAGGCGGCTGAAGAGATTGCCGGGTTCGAGAACCGGCTGGCCAACATCGAAGCCGACATGAAGCTGCTCAAGTGGATGCTGGGAGTCAACTTGGCGTTCTCCTTGGCGATCTTGGTCATTCTTCTACGGCCGCTCGCGGTTTGATTCTTGATGCGGAGGCTCCTCCAATGGCAATCCGGCTCACCAGCCTTGATCATCGGCTCTCTTGGTTAAAAGCCCCGTTTGCCATGTTACCCTGAAGCGGAAGTCGACTTCATCGAAAACGCTTCCCGGATCTTCCAAAGCGCGGTCACCACGTTCTCCAACTGCTCTTGCGTATGTTCCGAACTCACGGTGAGGCGTAGCCGGCTGCTGTCTTTGGGCACAGTCGGGGGGCGGATGGCCGGGACATAGACGCCGGCTTCGTACAGAGCTTGGGACATCTTCAATGCCGTCTCCGGCGCCTTGATGATGATCGGCAGGATCGGGCTTTGCGTGTCGGTCAATTGAAAGCCCATGCCTGTCAGGGCGGCATGGAGCGCATTTCGGTTGTTCCGGAGACGTTCCCGGCGAGCGGGTTCGTTTTGGATGATCCGAATTGCGACCGATGCACCGGCGGCGATGGCGGGTGGCTGGGCGGTCGTGTAGATGAATGCTTTTGCCGTATTGATCAGATAGTCTTTGAGGGAAGCCGGTCCCGCGACGTAGCCGCCGCTGGTCCCGATGGCTTTGCTCAAGGTACCCATCTGGATAAGGTCTTGAGGGTTCACGCCGAAGTGTTCCACCGTTCCTCGACCGTTTTTTCCCGTGACGCCCGTGCCGTGGGCGTCGTCAATGACCAGCGTGGCATCACGTTGTCGGCAGAGCGTCAGTAAATCCGGGAGTGGTGCGAGATCGCCGTCCATGCTGAAGACCCCTTCGGTGACGACCAGGGTCGGCCAGGCCCGTTCCCGTTTCTTGAGCAGCTTTTCCAGGTGCTCGACGTCGTTGTGGTGAAACACGCGCAGCCTGGCTTTGGCCAACCGGCAAGCTTCGATCAGGCTGGCATGACAGTAGCGGTCGGCCAGGATGAGGCCATCCCGGTCGATGAGTGCCGGGATGAGTCCCAGGTTCGTGGTGTATCCCGTGCCGAAGGTCAGGGCGGCTTCGACCTGTTTGAATTGGGCCAAGTCCCGTTCCAGTTGGATGTGGGGCGTCATGGTGCCGGAAATGAGACGCGCGGCGCCGGCTCCGACGCCCCATCGTTCGATCGCTTCGATCGCCGCCCGGTTGACTGCGGGATGATTGGCCAACCCGAGATAATTGTTCGAGGCCATGGAGATGAACCGGCGGCCTTCGATGGTTATGATCGGAACCGAAGGCGACTCCACGATCCGTAATTGCCGGCGCAGGTGTCGAGTTTCCAGATTTTTTATTTCTTGTTTAACGTCGCGTAACATGAGGCCATGTCCGGGTGTGTAAGTTTGCGTGTGTGTTCGGTTCCATTGTCGGGTTACGCTACGCTAACCCGACCTATGGAGCTCACATTGTATGTGTGTTGTATGTGATGATCCGATGGACATCCCCATGCGGGACAACCACGGGGGGTTGTCCCTACATGGCACATCATCATTGGCATCGTAGGGGACGGCCCCCGTGCCGTCCCTTGACTTGTGGATAACGCAGGTTTATCATCACTCATTTAGGTCTACAACCCCTGGAAACAATTGAATTTCTTGGCCGACAAGAAACGCGGGGTGGTGCCAAATATTTTTAACTGAACCGATCATGCCTGGTTTATCATGTACGGTTCAAACAGGTGAGGGAGATCATGGCACAGCTTACAGGAGCCGAAATTTTTGTGGAAGCCTTGAAGCGAGAAGGAGTGAAAACGATTTTTGCTCTTCCCGGGGGGGTAGTCCTGAAAATTTTCGACGTCCTGCATCAACAAAAAGACATTGAAGTTATTTTAACCCGACATGAACAGGCGGCCGGCCACATGGCGGAAGGGTATGCGAAGGCCACGGGGAAACCCGGAGTGGCCTTGATCACGTCGGGTCCCGGCATGACCAACGTGATCACCGCCCTGGCCGATGCCTATATGGATTCCGTGCCCGTCGTGTGCTTTTCCGGTCAGGTCCCCACGGCGCTTATCGGGAACGATGCCTTTCAGGAAGCCGACAACATCGGGCTCAGCCGTCCCTGTACGAAATATAATTTTTTGGTGAAGGACGTGAACGACATGGCGCAGACCATCAAGGAAGCGTTCTACATCGCCTCCACCGGCAGACCCGGCCCCGTGCTGGTGGATGTTCCCAAGGATATTTCCATGAGCAAGGCTGATTTCAAATATCCGGACTCCGTCTCGATTCGCGGATACAATCCGACCTATGAAGGCAGCAAGTGGAAGATCAAGCAAGCTGCCGATGCCATCATGAAGGCTCGCCGTCCCGTCATCTACATTGGTGGGGGCGTGCAATTGTCCGGCGCTTCCGCGGAGGTTCGCGAATTGGCCGAGTTGACCCAGATTCCCGTGAATCAAACTTTGATGGCCTTGGGGGCCTTCCCCGGTCAACATCCGTTGTCCCTTGGGATGCTCGGCATGCACGGCACCTACGTGGCCAACATGGCCATCCATTATTCCGATCTGGTGATTGCCATCGGAGCCCGATTCGATGATCGCGTCACCGGGAAGGTGTCAGAATTTTGTCCGAGTGCCAAGATTATCCATATCGATATTGATCCGACGTCGATTCGCAAGAACATCCACGTCGACATACCCATCGTCGGTGATTGTAAATGCGTGCTGCAGGAGTTGAACAGTGTGTTGCGAGCGACGGTGAACGGCGACCAGAAAGAATTGCGCAAGCCGTGGTGGGATCAACTGAATGAGTGGAAGACCGCTCATCCTCTGCGCTACCGGCAGGAGGTCGATCAATTGATCAAGCCGCAGTACCTGATCGACCGGGTCTATCAACTGACAAAGGACCGCGACCCGATCGTGTCCACCGACGTGGGACAGCATCAGATGTGGGCGGCGCAATACTTTCATCTCACCAAGCCGAATACGTGGCTCACGTCCGGCGGGTTGGGAACGATGGGCTTTGGCTTTCCCGCTGCCCTGGGGGCGCAGGCGGCCTTTCGGCATCGACTCGTGTTGTGTATTGCGGGTGACGGGAGCGTCCAGATGAACAGCCAGGAGTTGGCTACAGCCGCGATCGAAAAGCTGCCGGTCAAGGTGTTTATCATCAACAACCGGTTCCACGGCATGGTGCGACAATGGCAGGATCTGTTCTATGAAGGCCGCTATGCGTGCAGCTATTTGGATCAATCGCCGGATTTCGTGAAACTCGCGGAAGCCTACGGTGCGGCCGGCCTTCGCATTCAGAAAGTCAGTGAAGTGGATGATGGGATTCGAGAGGCGATGGCCATTGACAAACCGGTCTTCGTTGACGTGCCGGTGGATCAATTCGAGAATTGTTATCCCATGATTCCGGCCGGTGGCTGCAATCATGAAATGATTCTGGAAGATCCGCCAGAGTTGCAGAAGCGACAAACACCGGGATCGACGGGACAAGAGGAGAGCAAAGACACCATTTTGACGGCGTAGGGAGTGCGGGCGAAGCCCCCTCATCCCCCAGCCCTCTCCCCTCTCACCCCAACCCTCTCCCGGAGGGGGAGGGTGTGTCGGGCGAGAGAGGCAGAACGAGGCGTTTTTGAACGGGCAAACGGGAAAAGGGTAGAGCATTCGTGGAACACATTATTGCAGTGACGTTGGAAAATAAATCCGGGGCTTTGTCACGGGTCGCGGGCCTGTTCAGCGGGCGAGGGTTTAACATCGAAAGTTTGTCGGTGGCGCCCACGCTCGACCCGAGCGTGTCGATGATGACCGTTGTCACAAACGGGGATGAGCGCATCATTGAACAGATCCTCAAGCAATTGAATAAAATCATCGACGTCATCAAGGTGGTGGACCTCAATGAAAGTGACGCTGTCAGCCGTGAGAGCGCCTTGATTAAAGTGCACGCCCGTTCTGAGGATCGGGCCGAGGCTCTGCGGATTGCCGATATCTTTCGAGCGAATGTGATTGACTCATCCCCAACGTCCTATACGATTGAAGTCACGGGTGACGTGCAGAAGATTCACGCCATTATCCAGTTGCTCCAACCCCTTGGCATCAAGGAAATCGTCAGGACCGGCCGGATTGCCATTGCACGGGAACCCGTTCGGACGGTGGCGAACCAGTCGCGTCCGCTTGCCAAAGCCAATTAGAAGCTATCTCATGCGATGTCATTCTTATCTTTATCTGTTTGTCGGTTCCTCCCCTTTGTAAGGGGAGGGGAGGTGGGGTAGAGTCACATGCCCGGGGGGCACTGGCAACGACCACAAGACGCGTCCTGCCCACCCCGGCCCAAGCTCTACCTCCCCTCACCCCTCCTTACAAAGGAGGGAAAGGAAAAGCAAAGAGAGCCAGCTTGCGCGTTTGTTTCCCAAGGAGTCGGTTATGAAAATCTTGTATGACAAAGATGCGGATTTGCAGAACATTTTAGAAAAGAAAGTGGCGATTGTCGGATTCGGGAGTCAGGGGCACGCCCATACCCTGAATCTGTCGGACACCGGTGTCGACGTCGTGGTCGGTCTGCGGGAAGGCGCGTCCTGGAAAAAAGCCGAAGCCACGGGGCTTAAGGTGATGCCGGTGGCCGACGCCGTGCAACAGTCGGACGTGATCATGATCCTGGCCCCGGACGAAGTGCAGCCGGCCATCTATCGGAACGATATCGCCCCGCAGTTGAAGGACGGCGCGTTTCTCGCGTTCGGTCACGGGTTTAACATTCATTTCGGACAAATCCAGCCGCCGGCCAATATCAACGTGTTCATGGTGGCGCCCAAGGGACCCGGCCATTTGGTCCGTTCGGAATACACGAAGGGTAGCGGGGTTCCTTGTTTGTTGGCCGTCCATCAGGACCCGAGTGGAGAGACCGCGCAGGTCGGGTTGGCGTATGCCTCGGCCATCGGCGGTGCGCGTGCCGGCGTCATCGAAACGAGTTTCCGGGAAGAGACCGAAACCGATCTCTTCGGGGAGCAGGTCGTCCTGTGTGGGGGGCTGACCTCTTTGATCCAGGCCGGGTATGAGACCTTGGTTGAAGCAGGCTATTCCCCGGAAATGGCGTATTTTGAATGCCTGCACGAGGTGAAGCTGATCGTCGATCTGATCTATCAGGGCGGGATCGCCAACATGCGATACTCCATCAGCACGACCGCCAAATACGGCGACGTCACCCGAGGCCCGCGCATCATTACGAACGAAACCAAACAGACCATGAAGAACATTCTCCGGGACATCCAAAGCGGCCGGTTTGCCCGGGAATGGGTCCTGGAAAATCAGGCGAATCGCCCCGTGTACAATGCGCTGCTCAAGCGAGGCAAGGAGCACCCCATCGAAGAGGTCGGGGAACGGTTGCGCGGGATGATGCCCTGGTTGCAGAAGGACAAACTCGTGGACCAGAAAAAAAATTGAGGAGCGAACGACGATCGTTGTTCTTTAACCGAATAACGGGTCAGCATGGCTGATCGCGCGAAAGATCTTCCGATAGCTCCGGAAGGCCTGCCTTTTGTCGTAGGCGCCGCGGCCCCGGCGGCGTTGGCCAGGTTGCTGGGTTGGCGAAAAACCGCCATGGCCTTTGGCGTCCTTGCGTGTTTTACCGGCTGGTTTTTTCGAAACCCGCCGCGGACGCCCCCCCGGGGTGACGACCTGATTCTGGCGTCCGGGGACGGGGAAGTGATCGCGATTCAGAAAGAATTTGAACCGCGATACTTGAAAGAGGAAAGTATCCGGGTCAGCATCTTTCTCAATATTTTCGACGTGCACATCAATCGAATGCCCTGTGCGGGCACCGTGGTGGATATGGCCTACCAGCCGGGCCGGTTCCTCGACGCGGGCGGCCAGGACGCGACGGTGCATAATGAGCAGAATGCGTTGATGATCGAGACCCCGTCGAAGAAAAAGGTGCTCTGCGTCCAGGTCGCAGGGCTCGTCGCCCGGCGAATCGTGTGCTGGGTGCAACCGGGGGATGCCGCTGTGGCGGGCGAACGTTTTGGTCTTATCCGGTTCGGGTCCCGGATGGACACGTATTTCGACGTCGAAAGCCGGGTCCGCGTCAGGGTCGGAGACCGGGTCAAGGGGGGCGAATCCATACTTGCGGAGTTCACGTGAAGGGACGAATATTTAAAAACAAGGAAGGGCAGCGCCGCCGGGGCGTCCACCTGATCCCCAATGTCCTGACGACCGGCAATCTGTTCAGTGGGCTGGCCGCGGTCGTGTTGGTGTTCCACGATCGATTGGAAACCGCGGCGATTGCGATTTTGATTGCGATGGTGTTCGACGTCCTGGACGGCACGTCCGCTCGCTTGACCGACAGTACCAGCGAATTTGGCGTGGAATATGATTCGTTGTCGGACTTGGTTTCATTCGGACTGGCTCCCGGGTTCTTGATTTATGTGTGGTTGTTGGAGTCCCCGGGGCTGCTGGGGGCGGCGATCATGTTCGCGTACGTGGCCTGTGGCGCGTTGCGGCTGGCGAGGTTCAACGTCATGGCGGGCAGTGGGGACAGTCGATTTTTTACGGGGTTGCCCATTCCGGCGGCGGCCGGGTTTATCGCGACGTTTTATATCTTCAACGCGCACATCGGTCACCTGCCGGACAGCGTCCTGCCCCCGGTGGTGATTGCCTTGAGTTTGTTGATGGCGTTCCTCATGGTGAGTACGGTGAGGTACCGTAGCGTGAAACAACTGAAGTTTGCAGGCCATAATCATTTTATGTATCTGGTCTGGGCCGTCTTGATTCTGGTGTCCGTCATGGCCTATCCTCAACTGATGTTGTTTGTGCTGTGTCTGGCGTACGTGAGTTCCGGATTGTTGGAAAAAGGGTGGAGTGCCGTCATCGTGTCAGCGACGCGGGACCCGCAAGTCCGGGTGCCCGTGTCGTCGGAGTCAGAGGACTGATTGCATGAAGCAATGGGAAGAACAGGGAAGGGGCACGCTTCTCTTAGGTGACGCGGTACTGACACTGGCAGGTCAGGACGGGCACAGGGGCCTGTCCCTACACCACCCATGACCCCCTGATGACCCCGAAGCAGGTAGAAAGCCTTCACCTCATCGGGGTGAAGGCTTTTTTATTATGGGGGCCGGTTATAATGGGGGATGGCCGGAAGCAGAGCTTCATGAGCGTCGATCCGGGCGTGGCCTAGGCCGTGAATCCCCTTGTGAGGAGCATGGACCATGAGACGACATATCAGAATTTTTGATACCACCCTGCGGGATGGCGAGCAGTCTCCGGGTGCCAGCATGAACGTGGAAGAAAAAGTGCTGGTCGCCAAACAACTGGCTCGCTTGAACGTGGATATTATCGAAGCCGGATTTGCCTTCAGTTCTCCGGGCGACTTCGAGGCGGTGCAGCGAATCGGCCGGGAGGTGGAAGGCCCGACGGTCTGTAGCCTGGCCCGGGCGAAGCCTGAGGATATTGACGCCGCGTGGAAGGCGTTGAAAGGGGCGCCCAAGCCGCGCATTCACACCTTTTTGTCCACGTCGGACATTCACCTGAAACACCAGTTCCGCATGACCAGAGAGCAGGCTCTCCGGCGTGCGGTGGAGATGGTCCAACATGCGCGAAGCTACGTGGAGGACGTCGAGTTTTCGCCCATGGACGCGACGCGGTCGGATGTCTCCTACCTGTGCGAGGTGGTGGAAGCGGTCGTGGATGCCGGCGCGGGCACGGTGAACATTCCCGATACGGTGGGGTACACGACGCCCAAGGAATTTGAGGAAATCATTCGAACGCTCCGGACGCGGGTGCGTGACTGCGATCGCGCGGTCATCTCCGTGCATTGCCACAACGATTTGGGGTTGGCGGTGGCCAATTCCATGGCGGCCATCCATGCGGGGGCCGGGCAAGTGGAATGTACCGTCAACGGAATCGGCGAACGGGCCGGCAATGCGTCAATGGAAGAAATCGTGATGGGTCTGCGGACCCGCAAGGATTTTTACGGCGCCGGGACGCAAATCCGCACCGAAGAAATTTCCAAGACCAGCCGGCTGGTCAGCAAGATCACCGGGATGGTCGTCCAACCCAACAAGGCCATCGTCGGGGCGAATGCGTTCGCGCATACCTCCGGGATCCATCAGGACGGGTTGCTCAAGGATAAGAACACGTATGAAATCATGAGACCGGATTCCATCGGGTTGACGCAAAGCCGTCTGGTCATGGGGAAACTGTCCGGTCGCCACGCCTTTCGGGCGGAATTGGCGAAGCTGGGCTATTCGCTCACGGACGAAGAAGTGAATGCGGCGTTCGATCGATTCAAACGGCTCGCGGACCAGAAAAAGGAATTGTTCGAGGAGGATTTGGAATCGATCGTATCCGAAGCCGTCACCAAGGTGCCCGAACGGTATTCGTTAAACTCCCTGAATACGCAAAGCGGGACGAGCCAGGTGCCGACGGCGACCGTGGAACTGGAAGTGGACGGGCACGTGATGAAAGAGACGGGGACCGGCGATGGTCCGGTCGATGCGGTGTATCGAACGGTGGCCCGGATCACGCAAACCAAAAGTAAATTGTTGGCCTACGCGGTCAAAGCCATTACCGGGGGAACGGACGCGCAAGGAGAGGTGTCGGTGCGGATAGAGCAGAATGGCGAAATCGTTACCGGCAACGGTGCGAATACCGATATCATCGTGGCCTCGGCTCAAGCGTATTTGAATGCCCTGAATAAACTGGCGTCGCAGTTGGAGCGTCGCGCCAACTTGGGAGACAAAATCGGACTCTGCTGACCAATGAATCCCCTCTCCCTTGATGGGAGAGGGTCAGGGTGAGGGTGAAGCAAGGGCATGAAGAAGATCGCAGTATTGGCAGGGGATGGGATTGGCCCGGAGATCATTCCGGCGGCGGTGGCGGTGTTGGAAACGGTCGGGAAACGTGGTGGCCATGCGTTTGAGTTTGTGCCCGCCGCGGTCGGCGGCAAAGCCATTGATGAGACGGGATGGCCCCTCCCGGACGAAACCCTCCGGTTGGCCAAAACCAGTGACGCGGTTCTGTTGGGGGCGGTGGGCGGGCCCAAGTGGGAGGGGCTTGCATATAAGCGGCGGCCGGAACGGGCGTTGCTGGGCCTGCGGGAACAACTCGGGCTGTTTGCGAATCTCCGGCCTGCTAAACTGTATTCGGAATTGGCCGATGCCTCCACCCTCAAGCGCGAGGTCATCGAGGGCATTGACGTGTTGGTGGTGCGTGAACTGACGGGTGGGATTTATTTCGGGACGCCCAAGGGCGTGGAGGCGACGCCGGGCGGCCAGCGAGGATTTAATACCGAAGTTTACACCACGGAAGAAATTACGCGGATTGCCAGGGTCGCCTTCGACGTCGCGCGCAAGCGTCGAGGGCTCGTCACCTCCGTCGATAAGGCGAACGTGCTGGAATCCTCGGAGTTATGGAGGAAGGTCGTCATTGAGGTCCACAAGGACTATCAGGACGTGGAACTGCGACACATGTACGTGGACAATTGCGCGATGCAGTTGATCCGGAATCCCAAACAGTTTGACGTGATTCTGACCACGAACCTGTTTGGCGATATTTTGAGTGACGAAGCCGCCATGTTGACCGGATCGATCGGGATGTTACCGTCGGCCAGCGTCGGCGCGTCCGTCGGCATGTATGAACCCATTCACGGGAGCGCCCCGGATATTGCGGGAAAAGATGCGGCCAACCCCATCGGCATGATCGCCTCGGCGGCGATGATGCTAAGATATTCGTTCGACTTGGGAAAAGAAGCGGACCTTATCGAAAACGCCATCCAGGCCGTGTTGGGCCAGGCGTATCGCACCGGAGACATCGCAGCGCCGGGAACCACTCTCGTCGGCACCAAAGAAATGGGCAATCTCATTCTTCGGAATATCGGTACGGGTTAGGCACAAGAAAGGGTAAGAGAGAGATGCTGGAAGCTATGCAAGCCGGCGCGATCGGCACCATCGCCGGAACCGGCGAGCCCGGTTGGGGCGGGGATGGCGGTCCGGCCATCGCGGCCATGTTGAACGAACCGAAAACGATTGCTCTCGACGCCGTCGGTAATCTCTACATCGCCGATTCGGAAAATCATCTGGTGCGCAGAGTTGATGAGCGGACCGGGATCATGAGGACGATAGCCGGGACCTGCGTGCGCGATGCCCCCGCTTCGATGCCTGCCGGGCCTGTGCCCGGACCTCCGGAAGACGACGAAGATCCGTTGGCGGATGCGGTGAGTAAACCGGAAGACGCCTACGCGCAAAAACCCGATTTGAGTGGAATGGTTCGCTACGTGACCGGGGTGCAATCGAAGGATCAGCGGTTTTCAGGGGACGGTGGCCCGGCGATCGACGCCGTCCTCAATTTTCCCTCGGCCGTGGCCGTGGCTGAGGATGGGACTGTATACATTGCCGATACTTGGAACCATCGAATCCGTCTGGTGGATCCCGGCACCGGAGTCATCTCCACCATCGCGGGAACGGGCCAGGCGAAATGGTACGGCGATCAGGGCCCTGCCGTAAAAGCGGCCTTGAACGAACCCGTGGCTCTGGCCCTCGATGGGCCTGACTGTTTGTATATCGCCGATCAGAGCAACAACCGGATCCGAAAGCTCGAGTTGAACTCCGGCGTGATCACGACGGTCGTCGGGACCGGGGAGTCGGGCTACAACGGCGACGGGGCGCCGGGTCCTGAAACCGCGTTGGCCGGGCCAAGCGGTCTCGCCGTGGATCAGGAGGGCAACCTGTACATCGCCGATACGTTCAGTGGCCGGATTCGGAAATGGGATCGACACACCGGCACGGTGGAGACGGTGGCGGGAGGAACGGGAGAGTTTCAATTCACGCCGGGTGAAAATAAATCTTCGCCCAACCTGTCTCGACCGTATGCCATTGCACTGCACCCAGACGGCCGCCTGTTCATTACGGACAGCGATAACCACTTGATCCGCGTGTGGAACCTGCAGAAACGGGAAATGTCGCTCCTGGCCGGGAACGGGCAGGCGGCGTTTTCCGGTGACGGGAAGGATCCCCTGCACAGCAGTTTGAACTACCCGTTCGGGGTGGCCCTGGATTCCCGGGGGCATGTGTATATCGCGGATACCTTCAGCCACCGTATCCGGGTTGTGGTTGATGAAAAACCATGAGACAACCGCTCCGCGTAGGATGAAGAAGAAATCGGCTTATACCGTCGCCGTTGTCGGCGCCACCGGCGCCGTGGGCACGGAAATGCTCTCGGTCCTGGAAGAACGGAAGTTTCCCGTCGAAGAGGTACGCCCGTTGGCGTCGTCCAAGTCCGCGGGCGGAGAAGTGTCGTTTCGGGGTGACGACGTCAAAGTGAAATTGCTCACCCGTGACTCGTTTCAGGGGATCGACATCGCGTTGTTCTCCGCCGGGGCGGGCGTGAGTAAAGAGTACGCGCCGGCGGCCGTCAAAGCCGGGGCGGTGGTGATAGACAACAGTTCGGCGTGGCGCATGGACCCGTCCGTCCCGTTGGTGGTCCCCGAGGTGAACGCTCACGATCTCGGAACCCACCAGGGTATTGTGGCCAACCCGAATTGCTCCACTATTCAAATGGTGGTGGTGCTCAAACCGTTACATGACCATGCCGTGATCACCCGTGTCGTCGTCTCGACCTATCAATCCGTTTCCGGTACCGGCAAGGAAGCCATGGATGAATTGGCGGAACAGTGCCGGCAGTTGTTGAGCTTCGGTGACGTGACATCAACGGTGTATCCGCACCAGATCGCGTTTAACTGTTTGCCCCACATCGACGACTTTTTGTCGTCGGGGTACACCGGTGAAGAAATGAAGATGGTCAATGAAACCCGGAAGATTCTGGGTGACCGATCGATCGGGATTTCCGCGACCACGGTGCGCGTGCCCGTGTTCGTCGGTCACGCGGAATCCATCAACGTCGAAACGAAACAAAAGTTGTCGGTGGAGGAAACCCGGGCCATTCTTTCGACCGCACCGGGTGTCCAACTGTATGATGATCCCTCGCGGACGTTGTATCCCCTGCAGATCCATGCGGCGGGGACGGATGCGGTGTTCGTGGGACGCATTCGCGAGGACGAGTCCATTCCCAAGGGCCTCAATCTGTGGGTCGTAGCGGATAATCTGCGCAAGGGGGCCGCGCTCAACGCCGTCCAGATTGCCGAAGAACTGGTAAGGTGAGCCATGCCGGAGTTCATCGGGAAAACGCTCATCGTGCTGGGCTTGGGGATTGTCATCCTCGGCATCATCGTTTCGTTGCTCGGCAAATGGCCGGGTGAGGGGACCGGACTCGGGTGGCTGGGAAAACTGCCAGGCGATATTTTCATCAAACGGGACAATTTCACCTTTTACTTTCCCCTGAGTACCAGTATCATCATCAGCATTGTGGGCAGTTTCCTCCTTTATTTCCTTCTGAAACGGTGATCATGTTTCTCTCCTCTCCGGGAAGCATCCTGCTGCTGATCATCAGTGTGGGGTTGGGTGTGCCCTGGGTTCACGCATCGGATCACGTCCGGGTCGCCCTCTCCGAACGGGCTGGTCATGTCATGGTCGCTTCCGCCGGAGACCTGCGTCTCGACATGCCTTCGGGCGATCGGATGGAAGTAGCGTCCGGAGTAACCATTATTCCGAACGGGCATGAGTTGCAAGTCGATGACGAACGGGTCCGAGGCAACCGCCTTGCGATTCAAGCGACACACGAGGGACTCCAAGTCACGCTACAAGCAGAGCCCCCCGATGTGACGAATCAACGTTGGACGGTGTATGGAGGTCTCGAGATCATGGTCAGGGACGGGCACCTCCTGGTTGTAAACGTGGTTGATCTCGAAGACTACGTGGCGGGAGTCGTGAGTTCGGAAGTCAACCCCGAGTGGCACAAAGAACTCCTGCGGACGCAGGCCGTGGCGGCACGGACCTACGTGCTGCACAAAAAACTGGAGCATGCAGGTCAGCCGTTTGACGTGTACGCGAGTATCCAGGATCAAGTCTATAAGGGCCGTCAAAACGTCAATCGTGCCGTACTCGATGCCGTGCGCCGAACGCGTGGTCAGGTCCTGACCTATGAAGGCCGCCCCATTTTTGCCGTCTATTCATCCACGACTGCCGGGCCCACGGAAGACGCCATGAACGTGTGGTCCAAAGACTTGCCCTATTTAAAAGGGGTGGATTGTCCCTTCGATCAGGAATCCCCCTGGTATGAGTGGCAAGTGACCATCCCGTTTGACACGGTCGAAGCCCGACTCAGGGATGAAGGGTATCCCATTGGCTGGCTCGCGACGCTCACGCCCTATCGTATGACTGCCGCCGGTCGGGTCAGGGACGTGAGGCTCCTGCATTCCCGGGGAGCACTCATTGTCACGGGACAGGAGTTTCGACGGATCCTCGGGTATGCCAAAGTGCGCAGCACCCGGTTTTCCATTGAACGGATTGACAGACACGTGGTGTTGACGGGAAAAGGGGCGGGGCACGGGGTTGGCCTTTGTCAATGGGGCGCCAAGGAAATGGCTGAACTGGGTTACCCTTATCAATCCATCCTGCGCTATTACTATCCGGGAACCGAGATCCTGCCACGCGATCAGGTGGTCATGGAGCCACTATCTTTCTAGCTGCTTGATACGAAAATATCCCCATGGTTCCTCTCCTTTGCCTGCCCTGAGCGGAACGAAGGGTCAGAAGGGGTGAGGGGGCATCAGGCATGCCCCGGGCTTGACCCTAGCAGCCGTAGGTCGGATTAGCGAAGCATGCCCCGACATTGAGATACCATGCGACTGTCCGAGTTCGACTTTCCGTTCGATGAAACACTGATTGCCGATCATCCGGTTTCGCCCAGAGATCGAGCTCGACTGTTGGTCGTGCCGCGAAAGGGAACCCCTACGTTTCAACATGCCCGGGTGAAGGATCTGCCGGATCTGTTGCGGTCCGGTGACGTGGTGGTCTTGAACGACACGAAGGTGATACCCGCCAGGCTCCACGGCATCAAACGATCAACCGGCGGAAGGATCGAGGCGTTGTTGGTGCGGCCTTTGGAGGAATCGAGTTGGGAAGTTCTGTTGAAAGGCCAAGTCGACACTGGCCAGGTCCTGCAATTTCAAGATGAAGCGACTGCCGAGGTCCTGGAACGGACTCGGGAACGCACGGTCCTTCGGATCGACACGAAGGGGTCCGTCAAGGATCTTCTGGAGAAGATAGGCGAAGTTCCGCTCCCGCCCTATATCAAGCGCCAAGCGACTGAGCGGGACAAAGAGGCCTACCAAACGGTCTTCGCTCGCTCGGAGGGGGCCGTCGCCGCGCCGACTGCGGGGTTGCATTTTACCGAACATTTACTCGTTGCCCTCAAGCAGAAGGGCATTCAACTTGCCACCGTCACGTTGCACGTCGGGCCCGGGACGTTTCGTCCCGTCACCGTGGACCAGATCGAAGACCATCACATGACCGCCGAATGGTTTGAAATTTCAGAAGACACGGCGAAACGGCTCAATGCGGCAAAAGCAGAAGGTCGGCGAGTCGTGGCGGTCGGAACGACCTCGGTTCGCACGCTGGAATCGGCGGTCAACGAAGCCGGAGAAATCCGGCCGGGTCCGGGTGAGACCCGCCTGTTCATCACGCCCGGGTTCCGCTTCACGATGGTCGATGCCCTGCTGACCAATTTTCATCTGCCGCGCACCACGTTGCTCATGCTCGTCTCCGCCTTCACCGGCCTCGACCAACTGCGAGCGGCCTACGCGGAAGCCATCACTGCCCGGTACCGCTTCTACAGCTACGGCGACGCCATGTTGATTCAATAGCCGAGAGAGCCACGCCACAGTTCATAAATGCTCCATGTGACGACTCTTGACACATAGGCACGTATGGAATTGAGGAGAAATTTAGAGGAATTCCTGCCGGATTTCGACGGCGGAAGAAGCCCGCAAGGCCCGTTGGAAGGCTTCGAGTGCGCGCTCTTTCTTTTGGATCAGGAGTTGAAGCCGGATGCGGGTTTTGATCGTTTCGATTTCTTGTTCATCTTCCAGGCCCGCGGTTTGCCGTGCGGCGAGTTCCTTGAGTTCTTCCTCCTCCACTGGATTGAGGGTAGCCACGTCTTGAACAAGGAACCGAACTTTTTGCATGCGAAGGTCTTTGGTCAGGCCCTCTTCAAACTTTGCAGGCGAAATCCGCTGGAGCCTCAGGAGCCGGTGGTAGGTCCCAGAGTCGAAGAGCCCATTCTTTTGAAACTCTTCGCGCTTCATGATGGTGTCCCGCAGTTCGTCCGGATGCACCTCCAGGTTGAGGTCGTCGGCAGCCACAAGCCACAGTTTCTGCTCGACCAAAGAGTTCATGACGGTTTGCTTGAGTTCTTTGCGGCCTGGGGTTTCCTGTTCGGACTGATTTCTATAAAAGGCCTGGATCCTGTTATAGGCCTTGCGGAATTCATCCAGTTCCACCTGGTACGATCCGACCACGGCCACCACGTTGGGTTGTTGCGAGGTTTCGTACCCGAACCACCCCATCCCGATGATAAAGGTGACCGCGATCACCAACATGATGAACTTCAGGAGCCAAGGGTATTTCGTCGAACCTTCACGAATCAGCTTAATCATATCGGCCTTGTGGGGTTAGTCATCAGACCTTCTAACACGCGGGATGTGCCAATTTCAAACCGTTCGCCCTGCATCGTGCAGATTCATCTCTTTCCCTCCGTCATTGATACGAATATAACCACCAAAACCCTGAATGTGTCATTGGTATGAAAATGATCTGTCATTCCTGTATGTGTTCAGTAAT
>JAAXIB010000089.1 GCA_012270585.1 Nitrospirales bacterium | reverse complement strand
AGTTCGGGGGTGTCTTAGCTATTTTCGTGCCAATGACAGATTGGGGGGATCGGCGGGATGAAGCATGTCCCGGTTGTGAATTGACAGGATCTTTCGGAAATTCCTATAGTGATGCACTGGCGCAGCACGGGGGAATGCTGGGTCAAAAGCCTCATGCAGCCGAACTGAACAATGGTCTAAATATCCGGTCTGTTGGGGCTTTTTCTATGTTGCGAAATTCCGTTGAGCGGCATAAAGTACCTTGATATTCAAGTCATCGGGAAATATTTGCATTGGCATGAAAATCGTCAACGATAGACGGAATGTGTCATCGGTATGAAAATATCCCAGCGGTCATTCCTGCGGAAGCAGGAATCCAGTGCCTTGCTCTTTCTTTTCGTGCCTTGGGGTACAGGCGTCAGGTCTGCATGAGGGATTCTTGAGGAAATTGGGGAATTAAACCTATGTCGACAATGTATGAGGTATTACCAGGTCCGGAGCATTTTCTCCCCCCGGCGGCTGCCAGTATGGGCATTCGTCTGCCGGACCCGGGGCAGGCTCATATTCATGGGAAAATCGTCAATGAGGATGAGGCCATGGAAGTCGCGGCCCGCCAGTTCCTGTCAGCCAAAGTACCGACGATTTTTCCCGGTCCGCTCGTTCTGTGGGCCTGGAATGAAAAAGCGGCGAAAAAAGCCACGGCGATCAGGCATTTGTACGAAACGATTAAGGAATGTGTCACCCCGTCCCAGCAGGCCATGCTCATTCCCATGCCCGATTACCGGCCCAAGTATCCGAAAATCAACCCTGAAATCGAGATCAATCCCAACCATCCCAATCTCACCATTTGGCATAACAAGATCGACACCTGCATGTTCGTCGGCGTGCACTGCCATCAGGCGAACCTGTCCCTCAAGATTATTCGGGGCGGCACCTATTGTTATACCATTGCGATGTGCGCCCAGGCCGGCCATGAAGATGCCATGGTGTCGTTCCGGGATGCCACGGCCGACAAGATCATGAAATTGGCCGATTGGGTGAAAAAATTAAAAGGGTCGGTCGAGCCGCCGAAAGACTGAGACTCAGCATTTTTTCATTTATTTAACATTCGTAAGGCGCTACAATACTATATGTTGTTCAGATGAAACGCCCTGTGAGAAAAAGCCGGCAGGCCTAAGACAGAAGGAGGCGCAATCATGGCAACGCAATCGTTAGTCGGGACAAAAAACAGAGTCGGCCAGGTGGTCGCCGATCCCTGGAAGATGTTGCATGAAGCCGAGCGAACCCCGTGTTTTTTTACGGGCAGTGAAGTCATCAAGGAAGCGATCCGGCGGGCGAATTGCGACGTCATGATTGCCTATCCGATTACCCCGCAAAGTGAAGCCGCGGCGTTGATCGGAGAGCTGTTTGCCGAAGGGTTTATCGGTGACTACTTTCGTGGGGAAAGCGAGTTCGCGGTGATGTCCCAATGCGCCGGGGCGGCCTTCGGCGGCGCGCGCGTGTTCACCACGACCGCTGGCCCGGGCACCATGCGCGCCATGGAAAATTTTCCGATGTGGGCCGGGGCGCGACTACCCATTCAAATGATCGTGACCTGCCGGGGGATCAACTCCCCCCTCTCCATTCAACCGGACACCTTGGAAATTTCCTATCTGTTGAACACCGGGATGCTGGTCTGGCACGCCGAGACGGCGCAGGATTTTTATGACTGGATTTTAAAAGGGTACATGGTGGCGGAAGAGCCGGACGTGCATTTGCCGTTGGCGCTGTGTTGTGACGGGTTTTTCGTGACCCATACCAAGGACGTGGTGAACCTGACGCCAGTCGACATGTGCCTGCCGCCCTATGACCCGTACCGGTCGCCCGTGCCGTGCATGGATATGGAATGCCCGCCGGTTCGTATGATGCGTGACCCGTTCGTGATGAAGAGCAACTATATCAGTTATGCCACCCATGCGAGCTGGCAGCAGGAGGTCTGGGCGGCGATCGAGCGGTCCCGGAAGCACGCCATCCGGTGGTTGGATGGCCTGATTGAAGTGGACAAGCCCGATGCCGACATTTTGATCGTCTCGTCCGGCACCGCGGTTTCCCAGGGTCGTGAAGCCCAGTCCCTCTTGGCAGAGGATGGCATCGAGGTGGGAATCGTAAAAATTAAAGTACTTCGGCCATGGCCCGGAGATGAAATCCGGGAAGCCACCAAGCATGCCAAGCACATCATCGTGCCGGAGTTCAACGTGACGGGGTGGCTCGCTAAAGAAATTCGGGCCACGATTACGGATGCGGATCGCGTGTATGCCGGTCCTCACGTCTGCGGAGGCATGACCATGCCGCCGGAAGTCATCGCGGCCGACATTAAAAAGCATTTGGGCATCAAATCCGAAAGCTTGGCCGGACGGGGAAGCTGACGCGTCATGCGACCGTCACTACCGTCAACCCGGCATGCGGAATGAACGTGAAATTTCTGAATATGCGCTAGGAGGCGACCATGAGCAAGGAACGAATTAAGATAGCTCCGGAAATGTTCGATATCATGCCCGAGGAGTACCAGGATCTGGTGGAACGCGCCACCTATGGGAAGGATGGCCGCGGGTGGAAGGATATCGGCACCTCGAAGGAATTGATTGAAGAGCATTCCTTGTGCGCCGGGTGCCCGGAGTCCATGGCGTTCCGGTACATCCTGGCATCGTTGCCGGCACCGGAAGATACCGTCATGGTGGGGTCCACCGGATGCACCAGCCTGGTCTTCCCGCACGTGGGCGTCCACAACATTCACTCCCTTTTCGGCAACCAGAACGCGATTGCTTCCGGGCTCAAACGCGCCCTCAGCGTGCGGTTCCCGGGACAGGTCAAGGACGTGGTGGTGTTGGCGGGTGACGGAGCCACGGTGGATATCGGCCTGGATATGACGCTGCAAGCCTGGTTCCGCCAGGAGAAATTCACGACCATCTGTTTTGACAACGAGCTCTACGCCAATACGGGCGGCCAGGAGAGCGGCTTGATGCAAAAAGGGTTCGTGGCCAAGATGGCGCCCGTGGGCAAAACATTCGAAAAGGTCAAATTGCCGGAAATCGCGAGGGAGTCCGGATGCCACTACGTGGTGAATTGTACGGTCAGCAAACCGAATCTGGTTGAAAAGGTCATCAAGAACGCGATCCACGTGGCCCGCGAGATCGGCCCCACCTATTTGCAGCTTTATACCCCGTGCATCCTGGAAATCGGGAAGAACAGCATGGAAGGCCTACAGGAAATGCGGGACTCCGAAAAGCCGACCGAACGGTTTGCTTATAGGGAGTACGTCAGCGATCAAGCCAAGGAGTTGTTGACCGAACTGGCGGCGAAGGAGAAAGAGCGAAAGGCCGCCGCGAAAAAGCAACTGGCGGGCAAGGCCTGAGCCCTCTCGACGGAAAGGGGACATCGTCATGATCAAGCGGAGATTGAATATTCGCATGTCGGGTCTTGGAGGACAGGGTGCCGTGACGGCTGCACACGTGTTGGCCATGGCCGCGTCTCGTGATGGCAAATTCGCGATCTCGAATCCATTTTTCGGTGCCGAAAAGCGGATGGCGCCGGCCGAGAGTTATTGCCGGATCGGCGTGAGCCGGATCTACGACCGGGGGGAGTTGGTGTTCCCCGACGTCATCGAGGTGTTTCATCCGCAAGTCGTGACGATGGGCAAGAGTTATACCATGCCGTTTTACTCGGGCATCAAAGAAAACGGCGTCGTCATCATCAATTCCGACGTGCCGCTGTTGTCGGATGAGGACGTGAAGCGGTTGAAGGACCTGGATGTGGCGGTGTTTTACATTAAGGGCACCCAGGTGGCGTTGGAAGTGGCCGGCACGGAGTTGTCCACGAACATGACCATGATCGGGTCGGTGGCCGGCATTACCAAATGCGTGTCCCTGGAGGCGCTTGACGGCGCGCTGCAAGAGCGGTTCGGGAAAAAGTTCGTGGCGTCCGGCGGAACGGCCACTCTGGACGAAGCCATCAAGAAAAAATTCGCCAAGAAAGAAATGCTGTTGAAGAAAAACCTGGAAACCGTCGTCCGGTCATACGAAATGGCGTCGGAATGGGCGGAAAAGAATAACATTGAACTGGCCGTTGCAGCGGTATAAATAAGAAAGACGGGGATTCATGTATAACGTAGCGCAAGTGATCGACGAAAAATGTGTCGCCAAAAAAGGGTGCCGGTTGTGCATCATGTACTGCCCCGAGGCCAATTGCCTAGACCTGAACGTCGAGAAGTTGGTAGCGGAAGTCTTTATCAATCGCTGCAAGGGTTGTGAGTTGTGCAAAGTGGTTTGCGATGCGGCAAAACATGAAGCCATCGACATGGTGGCGGTCAGCGCCAACGGACAATTGATGGACCAGGCCGGCGAATCCGCGGGTTTGGGCCAAGCCTATCAAGGGTAGTTTCGCACATCAGGTATCGGCTATCAGCATAAAGGCCCTGCGGCAGAATCATTTTTGATTGTCGCGGGGCTTTATTTTATCTCGATAGCAACCCCACGCGATTCGCAGGAATAGAGGGTGTAACATGAGCGAAGACCTCAGAGAACTCATGGGTGAGATCAACCAGAGCATGACCAGATTCCACGACCGGTTGGAGAGCCGGGCCAAGGAAATGGAAGTCATGGGCGGAGACCCCGACGTCGTCAAAAAATTGACCATCGGCGCTGATGCCATGAAAGACAGTGCCAACATCTATCTATCATGGGCGCGGCACTACGTCGCCTTATCCGAAGGCGGCGCGGCGGAAGCCGAAGAAGGCGAAGAAGATTCCGACGATTTTCAATTTTAGTCTATGAAACAGTTGTCAGCAGGTAGGGGGTCAGTTTGAAATTGTGAGGTGGGTTCATAAGCCCCGTAGGTCAGGTGAGCGAAGCGTAACCTGACCGCTTCGCGGTTTGACGAGTCCGGACGTGTCGGACGCCGCGCCGTTCATCTGACCTGCCCCGACGTTCGCCCTCCGACTCCCTCTCCCCAACGAGGGAGAGGGCTGGGGTGAGGGGGAATTCAAACCGATCCATTACCTGTCAACAGGATCTGTTGCTCCATTTCAAAATTATGTTATGATCAATTCCACCATTGTGGAAAAAGAAGCCAACGATCGTGTTCCTCGGTAGCTCAGTTGGTAGAGCGGTCGGCTGTAAAGAGAGGCGTGTGAGAAATGCACGCCGGATTGCAGCTTCCACAGGAAACTGTGGTTGAAAAATCGGGTGAATTCAGGGAAGCCTTCCCCGGGTTCGAGGCGAACTCGGAAAGGGAATCCTGAGCGAAGCTTGCCGAAGGGTCTTGGGTAGGCAAGAACGTGCAGAGACTAGAGGTTGAGGAACCCAATCCAATAAGACCTCACAAGCGCCCGACACCCTCACCTGATGCGTCAGGCGGGTGATGAGATAGTCCGAGCCCGGTAGAAATGCTGGGAAACTCGTAACCGATTGGTCGCAGGTTCGAGTCCTGCCCGGGGAGCCAATTTTCAGCCGCTCATCTGAGCGGCTTATGAGTGCAAGCGAGACCCCGATGGGTGACCCTCGTCGGGGTTCTCTGGAGGCCACCTCGCCGGCGACGACATCCGCCGCCGCCCGCTCGACGCCCTGCTTCAGGGTGTCGGTCCTGGAATGGCGATGCCTTGAGAAAGGCCAGGTTTCGCCAAGACTGCACGGCTGTACCCGCCTGCTTGATCGCGGATCAGGATACAGTGATATCAAGTGAACCCCCTTGGGAGTGTCGGTAGGCGACTGCCCGGTAGGTTCTTAGAGATTTCAATAACCAAGGAGTTTGTTCCCTATGCCTTTTAAGTCTCGATCAACATCAACCCGTCCACATCCATCCAGCCGAACACGGCGCCACCAAGCCGTGTGCGCTGTTTGCGATACATCTACAACTGTCCCCTTCCGGCCGAGCCCGGACAGGCCGGTGTACTGTTCCCCGTGCTTCAAAGCCCGTCACAACGGTCCTCCTTCAGCGGTCAACGTGAGTGAAGCCCTTGCTGCCAATCATACCCCGACCGACAACGCCCACGCCGATGGCGCCGCGTTTTCCGGCATGGCATTGAATGGTGCCACCAGGGCGGCGATTTCCAGGATGAATATATCGGAGCCCACGCCCATTCAAGAGCAGTCCATCCCCCATCTCCTGGCGGGGCAAGACTTGATCGGGCAGGCGCGCACGGGGTCCGGAAAGACGCTGGCGTTTGCTGTGCCCCTCACGGAGCAGTGCGACCCGTCGGTCCGTCAGGTCCAGGCGCTGGTCCTGGTGCCCACCCGGGAACTGGCGATCCAGGTGTCGGGAGTCATGAAGGCCCTGGCGTCGGCACAGGGGCTGCGTGTGACGTTACTGTACGGCGGCCGGTCGTTGAGGCCGGAGTACACGGCGTTGAAGAACGGAGCCCAGATCATCATCGGCACGCCGGGCCGTACGCTGGACCATCTGCGGCAGGGCTCACTCGACCTGAGGTCCGTACGCTTCCTGGTGCTGGATGAAGCGGACGAAATGCTGGATCGGGGGTTTGCCCGCGACGTTGAAGCCATCCTGAGCCGGACGCCTTCCGGCCGGCAGACGGCGCTTCTTTCCGCCACCATGCCGGAGTGGGTGGCGAAGACTGCCAAGAAATACCTGCGCAACCCCGTCTCGGCGAAGGTGGATGCAGACCTGCACGCGCTGCCCACGGTGGAGCATCTGGTCTATACCATCCGGAAGAGCGACAAGATCGAAGCCCTCAAGACGCTGTTGAACCGGCGGGACGATGCTCCGGTTATTGTCTTCGGCAAGACCAAGCACGGCGTCACCAAGCTGGCAAAGAAGCTCGACACGTTGGGCTATCCCGTGGGGGCGCTCCAGGGCAATCTGAGCCAGAACGCACGTGAGCGGGTGATGCTGAACTTCCGTTCAGGCGCCGCGCCGATTTTGGTGGCGACCAATGTGGCGGCTCGCGGCTTGGACGTTGAAGGCATTGGCCAAGTCATCAACTATGACCTGCCGGATTCGGAACAACTCTTCACGCACCGGGTCGGGCGGACCGGCCGCATGGGCCGCTCCGGTGAGGCGGTCACGTTCATCACGTCGGACGAAGAGGGGAAATGGCGTGAGATTGAGCGAAGCCTGGGCCGCCGGTTTGCCCGCAAGGCATGGAGTATTGACCGTAATCCGGAACAGCGTCGAGAGCGGTAAGACCGCCCTTCTTGGCGCGGTTGTTTGGAGGAGTCGCCGGTCTGCCGGCCGACTGAACGTTTTCATGAAGCACCGCGTGCGGCGGCGCTTCGCTTATTCACTATATCGTGAAAGGAAATAATCATGACCACCGGTACAGTAAAATGGTTCAATGCATCAAAGGGCTTCGGCTTTATCGAGCCTGAAGACGGCTCGAAAGACGCCTTTGTGCACATCAGCGCCGTAGAAAAAGCTGGGTTGTCGAGTCTCAATGAGGGGCAACGGGTTTCTTTTGACCTCGTTCCCGGCAAGGACGGCAAAATGTCGGCGGATAATCTTTCCATCGCTAACTGAATTGGTTCTGGGGCGGTCTAGAACCGCTCCATTGCTTTATGAGGACCTGCTTTGCCCCGCAAACCCAATTATAAATTCGCTCGCCAAGAACGTGAACGGGCGAAGGCAAAAAAGAAAGCAGAGCGCTTACAGGCCAAGTTGAAGCAAAAGGCCGAAAAAGAAACTCCCGACTCTGCCGAACATGAAGCCAACGCCGACTTCTCTACGGAGAACCCGCTCAATCCACCCCATGTAGACGACGAAATCGTTTAACCGACGATCACAACGCTCTGCAAGGCGGCGCCAATGATCACATGCTGGATGGCAGCGCCGGCCAACGGCTGCCGACTCGATGTTTTCAACGACCGACTCGTCTGCCCGGAGCGGAGGCTGGTGAGAAATCCGGGTCAAGCCGGTGCCGGGTGGCTATTCGTCGGTTTCGGCGTCGGTTCCGGTGGCTTGGCGGGTAGCTAGCTGCTTCCTTGCGTTCTGGTCGAGGTGGCGTTTTCGAAGCCGGAGATGTTGCGGCGTGACCTCGATCAGTTCATCGTGCCGGATGAACTCGATCGACTGCTCCAACGACATGCGCAGGGGAGGGACGATCTTTTCATAGGCATCGGACCCAACCGCGCGCATGTTCGTCTGCTTCTTCTCCTTCGTGATATTCACGTCCAGGTCCGTGTCGCGGCTGTTCTCCCCGACGAGCATGCCTCCGTACACCACGTCGGTCGGTTCGACGAACAGTTGCCCTCTGACCTGCAGGTTGATCATCGAGTACCCGGTGACGCGGCCGGTACGGTCGGCGACCAGCGCGCCGGTCGTTCGATGGACGATGTCGCCCGCCCAAGGCCGGTATTCCGTGAACATGTGCGTGAGGATGCCCGTGCCTTTCGTATCGGTGAGGAACTCGGTCCGGTAGCCGATCAACCCGCGGCTGGGCACTCCGAACTCCAGGCGCACCCTGCCCGAGCCGTGGTTCACCATCTTGACCATGACGCCCCTGCGCGTGCCGAGTTTCTGAACCACCAGCCCCATGTACTCTTCGGCCACGTCGATGAGCGCCTGTTCGTAAGGTTCGTGGGTCGCGCCTCGAACGGAGCGGGTCAACACCCGCGGCATGCCGACTGAAAATTCATAGCCTTCCCGCCGCATCTGTTCGATCAGGATTGCCATCTGCAGTTCTCCCCGGCCGTACACCAGGAAACGGTCGGGAGAGTCGGTGGGCTCCACCCGCATCGCGAGGTTGTGCCGCGCCTCTTTGAGCAATCGCTCCCGAAGGTGGCGCGAGGTGACGTACCGGCCGTCCTTTCCGCTGAACGGGGAATCGTTGACGGAGAACTCCATCGACAACGTGGGTTCGTCCACGTTGAGCGTGGGCAGCGGCTTGGGGTCACCCCCGGCGGCGATGCTCTCTCCCAGCCCGATACCGCTCATCCCCGCCAGCGCCACGATCTCTCCGGGCCCCGCCGAGGAGACCGTGATTCGCCCAAGGCCTTTGTAGACGAACAGTTCCGTCACGGAGGTCGAAGTCTGAGCCCCGTTACGCCGGCATAAGGTGACTGCCTGCCGGTTCTGAACCGTGCCGGCCACGACGCGGCCGACCGCCAGCGGCCCGAGGTAGTCGTCGGGCTCGACGTTGGTGACCAATATCTGGAGAGGGTCGTCCGGATCCCCGGAGGGTGCCGGAATGTGTTCGATGATCATCTCGAACAACGGCTGCAAGTCACCGAGATCTCCGTCTGGTGATCGAGTGCATCGTCCTTCACGGGCGATGGAATAGATCACCGGAAATTCTATCTGTCGCTCGGTGGCGTCCAGGTCGATGAACAGGTCGTAAACTTCGTTCAGGACTTCCGAGGGACGCGCGTCGTGACGGTCGATCTTGTTGATCACCACGATAGGGGGCAGTCCCAGTTCGAGCGCCTTGGACAGCACGAATCGCGTCTGGGGCAGCGGGCCTTCCGCTGTATCGACGAGCAACATGATGCCGTCGACCATCCGCAGGGTGCGTTCGACCTCGCCGCCGAAATCGGCGTGACCCGGCGTGTCGACGATATTGATCTTCACGTCGCCGTAGGTAATGGCAGTGTTCTTCGCCATGATCGTGATGCCCTTCTCGCGCTCGAGGTCCATCGAATCCAGAATCCGTTCGCCCACGTCCTGGTTTTCGCGGAAGGTTCCGCTCTGCCACAGCATCGCGTCCACGAGCGTGGTCTTGCCGTGGTCAACGTGCGCCACAATGGCGATATTGCGAAGATTCATCATAATACCGAAAGAAAGAGGGCCATCAGGCACTTCACTCTTGCTTGAAATGCCCAGCACCTCGCTCAATACAAAGGCACTGCCTCGTCTTGGAAAAGCCGGGGGACTAGTGCCCTTCTTTCACCAGGTTTTTATTCCATTCTGGGATTTCGACGACGAGGTTGGTGGACCCGTCGGGGACGCATTGGCAGGCCAGGCGGGATTGCAGCGTAATCGCGGGGGCTTCGTCCAACTGGTCCAATTCATCGTCCGTGGCCTCGCTGCAGGAATCCAACCCTTCCTTGACAATGACGTGACAGGTCGAACAGGCGCAGACCCCGCCGCAGGCATGTTCCACGTCGAGTCCCGCTCCCATCGCAATGTCCAGCAGGCTGCCGGGCTGGCCGGTCGGTCCATACGGAATTTTACTTGGATCAACCTGGATATCAAGAGTTTCGTCCGGCATGTGAAGGGTGACGGTGAAGGGTTCCGTGGCTGTTTTGGCTTCGACTTGCTCGATATATGGATTACTGCCGCCCATCTGCTCTCCTTTTTCTCTCGGATTTGGAAAAAATTATTGAATTATGACGTACTTTCAATAAGATAGCCGTGCAAACGGCTTGACGGTTTTATCGCCGACTGTTTAAATCTCCGATAAGAATACTCTTGACTAGAAAGGAATGTCAATGCTAGGATTTAGTCCGATGATTTTGGTCGGAGATTCATTCACTCCACGTTTTTGTGAGGGATCATGCTGAAATTTTCCAAACGAGCCGATTATGCCTTGCTGTCGCTTCAGTACATGGCCACGGTTCAGATCGGCATCGAGGCCCACCCACGTGTGGTGAATACCAAGGAAATCGCCGAAGAACATAATATCCCCGTGGAATTATTGGCGAAAGTGCTTCAGACCCTGGCCAGGCATCAACTGATCGAAAGTCATCATAACGGACCCAAAGGTGGTTACGCGTTAGGACGGGAGCCCAAGGACATTACCCTGGCCCAAGTGCTCGAAGCCATCGAAGGGCCGTTGGGACTGACGGATTGTTCCCATGAAAAAGACGATCATTCCCAGTGCGAGCAAATGAATCACTGTAACATCCGAACGCCGCTTTTCAAAATTCAGGAAAGTATCTTCCAATTGCTGAACAGCATGTCCATCGAAGATTTATTGGTTGAGGAAACGCCCCTGATTATCGTCGAATCTTTAAAGCCACAAGGAGTGCCATCATGAAGTTACCCATTTATATGGACAACCATTCGACCACGCCCTGTGATCCTCGCGTGGTGGATGCGATGCTCCCGTATTTCACCGAAAAATTCGGCAATGCCGCGAGCCGGAACCATTCCTTCGGTTGGGAAGCCGAAGGGGGCGTGGATCAGGCGCGCAAACACATTGCCGATCTCATTCACGCCGACGCCAAGGAGATCGTGTTCACGAGCGGCGCCACCGAGTCCGACAATCTGGCGCTGAAAGGCGTGGTCGAGATGTATAAGGAGAAGGGCGACCACGTCATCACCACTTCGACCGAACACCGTGCGGTGATCGACGCGGCCAAGTCCTTGGAGAAAAAAGGCATTCAGGTGACGTACCTGCCCGTGGACAAGACCGGCAGGGTCGATCCGGACGACGTGCGGAACGCCATCACGGATAAAACGATTTTGATTTCCATCATGCTGGCGAACAATGAAATCGGCACGATTCATCCCATCGCGGAGATCGGGAAGATCGCGAAGGAGAAGGGGGTGCTCTTTCATTGCGACGCCACGCAAGGGGTCGGGAAAATCCCGGTGGACGTCCGGGAACTGGGCGTGGACCTGATGTCGTTTACCGCCCACAAGATTTACGGACCGAAGGGCATCGGGGCGCTGTACGTGCGGCGAAAAGCCCCGCGCGTTCGGTTGGTGCCGATGATCGACGGCGGCGGTCATGAGCGAGGCATGCGGTCGGGCACGCTCCCGGTGCCGCTCATTGTCGGTTTTGGAAAAGCCGTCGAATTGTGCGCACAGGAGATGCCGGAGGAATCCGTTCGCACGATGGCCCTTCGCGACCGCCTGCAGGACGGCATCATGGGTGCCCTGGAAGAAGTCTATCTCAACGGCCACCCGACGGAGCGTCTCCCGGGGAACTTGAACATCAGTTTTGCGTACGTCGAAGGGGAAGCCTTGTTGATGGGAGTCAAGGAAATCGCCCTGTCGTCGGGATCGGCCTGCACGTCGGCCACCCTTGAGCCGTCATACGTCCTTCGTGCCTTGGGTGTCGGATCCGACCTGGCGCATTCCTCGATCCGGTTCGGCATCGGTCGATTTACGACGCCGGAAGAGGTAGAATATACGATTGACCGGATGATCAAGGCGGTCAACCACCTTCGCGAAATGTCGCCCCTCTATGAAATGGCGAAGGAAGGGGTTGACCTCAAGACGGTCCAATGGGCGGTGCACTGAACAGGACGTGCAAGGCATACAATGTCTTTATAAATTTCCGGGTACAAGGAGGGTGGTATCATGGCATACAGTGAAAAAGTGATCGACCATTACAACAATCCGCGCAACATGGGATCGTTCAAGAAAGACGAAGAGGGCGTGGGGACCGGCATCGTCGGGGCTCCGGAATGCGGTGACGTGATGAAATTGCAGATCAAGGTGGAAGACGACACCATCGTGGATGCGAAATTCAAGACCTTCGGGTGCGGGTCGGCGATCGCCAGTTCCAGTTTGGCCACGGAGTGGTTGAAGGGCAAGACCGTGGATGAAGCGGGACAGATCAAGAATACCGAGATCGTGCAGGAGTTGAACCTGCCCCCGGTCAAAATCCACTGTTCCGTGCTGGCGGAAGATGCGATCAAAGCCGCGTTGAACGATTACAAAAAGAAAGCGGAAACCGAAGGCGAGACCGAAGAGGCGGCCACGCCCGCCTGACCTGCAAGGAGCGTAGTGATGGAGACGACACAAACGACTGAATCCTCACCAACCACGCAGGCCCCCCTCGTCACGCTGACGGAGACGGCGGTTGCCGAAGTGAAACGGCTCATGGACGTTCAGGATCTGACCGAAGGCGGCCTTCGTCTGGGCGTCAAGGGGGGAGGATGTTCCGGGTTGAGTTATACAATCAATTTCGACGAGAAAATCGGCGAGTTCGATACGGTGTGTGAACAGGACGGCGTGAAAGTCATTGTCGATGCGAAGAGCGCCATTTATCTGGAAGGCATGCAGTTGGATTATCAGAAGGACCTGGTCAGCGGGGGATTCAAGTTCCTCAATCCCAACGCGTCCAAGACCTGTGGGTGCGGGGAATCGTTTTCAGCGTAAACGGGGTTGCGTGACAATCGGGGATCAAGCCGGCGGGCATGGTGAAGTCCTACCATGCCCGTTGTGCGAGTGAGGAAAATGAGCGAGCACACCCATCAACCGGATTCAGGGCGGACCCGCGACCTGCCGATGGCCCGCAGCATGTGCTGGCATTGTCAATCCGAAATGACCGGCGAATACTTTTGTGGCCGGTGCGTCAAGGTACAGCCGCTTTCCAGGGAACTCGACTATTTCACCTGCCTGAACCTGCCTCGCAAATTGAACCTCGACGAAAAGGCGCTTGAAGAGACCTTCTACGCCTTGAGCCGGAGCTTTCATCCTGACTATTTCGCGACGAAAGACGACAGCGAACAGGCGATCAGTCTCGGAAACACGGCGTTGTTGAATACGGCTTATCGGACGTTGAAGGACCCCGTGCAACGGGCCGAGTACCTCATTCGTCTCGAGGCGGGGTCAGCCAAGGATATTCGGACCTCCCCTCCCGCCGACCTGTTCGATGAAATCCTGGAGTTGCAGGAGGATCTGGACGAGTTCCGGTCCCTGTCCGCCGAGGAGTCCGGCGACCGCAGGCAGGAACTCCTGGAGAAATTGCAGGCCGACCGCCGGACGCTCGAAGCGCGAAAAACCCAAATGGAAGAAAAACTGCGGGAGCAGTTCAGCCGTTGGGACGCCCTGCTGGCCGAAGGCGATGCCACCGTGCAGGCGCAAAAAGACGCGGTGCTCACGGGCATGCAGGAAATCCTGTCGAACCGCACGTACGTCAAGAACATCGTCAATGACCTGGTGGCGGCGACGAGCCCGACGGCCGAACCCGGAAGGAGTGCATGGCATTGATCGTCGGCATTGACCTTGGAACGACGAATTCATTGGTCGCCTACATGGCCGGCGGCGGTCCGCGGGTCATAACCGGCACGCGCGGCCAAGCCAAAGTTCCCTCGATCGTCGGCCTCACGGATAATGGTCTGTTGGTCGGAGACCCGGCCAAGGAATATCTCGTCCGCGATCCCTCCCGAACGATTTATTCCGTGAAGCGGTTCATGGGGAAAGCCGTGGCGGACGTGGCGGAAGAGTTGAAATATTTCCCGTACGCCTTGAAGGAAAAAGGCGGCGTGATCCGCATCCAGGTCGGAGAGAAAACCTATTCTCCTCCCCAAATCTCCGCCATGATTTTAAAGGAACTCAAGCTGCGGGCGGAAGCGCACCTCGGTCAGGAAATTACCAAGGCCGTGATTACGGTCCCGGCGTATTTCAACGACAGCCAGCGACAGGCGACGAAAGACGCCGGCCTCATTGCCGGCCTGGACGTGCTGCGTATCATCAATGAACCGACCGCGGCGTCGTTGGCCTATGGGCTGCAAAAGAACACCCAGGGCTTCGTGGCCGTCTATGACCTCGGAGGCGGCACCTTCGACATCTCCATCCTGAAACTCAAGGACGGCATCTTCGAGGTGCTGGCGACCAATGGGAATACGCATCTCGGCGGGGATGATTTCGACCGGCGGCTGGTGGACGCGGTCATCCGGGACGTGGACGCCCGGCACGGCGTGAAGGTGGAAGATTCGCCGGAACTGATGCAAACGGTTCGGCTCGAAGCCGAGAAGACCAAAATCCTGTTGTCGGACGAGCATGAAGCCCGTATGGCCTTCTCCCTTCCCCACGAAAAAGGGACGTATGAACGGACGTGGTCACGCGATGAATTCGAAGCTTTGGTCCTGGACCTGGCTGAGCAAACCATGACCCCCTGTCGCCGTGCGTTGAGCGACGCGGGCTTGGAGACCGGTCACATCGACGAGGTGGTTCTGGTCGGCGGCAGCACCCGGATGCCGTTGATTCGCTCCCGCGTGCAGGAACTGTTCGGGAAGTCGCCCCACTGTGACCTGAATCCCGATGAAGTGGTGGCGCTCGGGGCCGCGGTCCAGGCCGGTATTCTGGCCGGTGAGAACAAGGACATGCTCCTGCTCGACGTGACCCCGCTGTCACTGGGCATTGAAACCATGGGCAACGTCATGAGCACCCTCATCCGCCGGAATACGACCATCCCGACGAGTGCCAAGGAAATGTTCACCACCTACGTGGACGGCCAAACCGGCGTGGACATTCACGTGTTGCAAGGCGAACGCGAGCTGGTCAAAGACAACAGGAGCCTGGCCCGGTTCCAACTCAAAGTCCCGCCGTTGCCCGCGGCCGTTCCTCGCATCGAAGTGACCTTTCTGATCGACGCGAACGGTATGCTGAACGTCACGGCATCCGATATCCGGACCGGCGAATCGCAGTCCGTGCAAATCAAACCCTCCTACGGGCTCACGGATGACGAAGTCGAAACCATGATTCGGGAATCATTCCAATTCGCGGCGGAGGATATCAAGGCGCGTCAGGTGATCGAGGCGAGAACGGAGGCCGATGCCATCATCATGGCCACCGAGAAGGCGCTGAAACGGGGGACGGGCCTGATCGCGGCGGAAGAAATCCGGTCCATTCGCAATGCCATCGAGGCCCTGCGCGTCGCCAAAGAGCAGGAGGACCATCGACTGATCCGGGCCGGGATCGCCGACGTGGAAAAAGTGACCCATCACCTGGCCGAAGTGTTGATGGACGCCACGCTCAAGGAAGCGCTGGAAAGCAAAAAACTGTCTGAAGTCACGGATTGAACCTGCGGCTATCCGCCCTGAGGAGCCCTGCATGTCTCAAGAATTAACGTGGGATATGGCCGAAGACATCGCGATTCGGCTTCACGAAGAGCATCCGGACCTCGATCCGCTGACGGTCCGTTTTACCGACCTGCACGCGTGGATCGTGGCGTGGCCGGAATTCACGGATGACCCCAAGGCGTCCAACGAAAAAAAGCTCGAAGCCATTCAGATGGCCTGGCACGAAGAATATCAGGACGCGCAGTAGCCCCGCCTTGGGCGACAATCATTTCTCGCACCTTCAAGCTATCCCAGTCGACCGGTAGTGCCGAGTAAACCGGCCGTCCTTCTCTTCTTCTGTTGTCATCCCTGTATGTGTTCAGCAATTCGTTGACAGATAAAGCCTCCCGATTGCTTTTTCTGTCATCCTTGCGAACGCGAGGATCCAGGGTCTTTCTCCTCGCAACCGCAGAAAAAACAACGACCCTGGATCCTCTAATCTGTCATTCCCGACGTTAGTAATCGGGAATCCAGTGTCGTTCTCTTCACAGCCGTCAGGAAAAAGCAAAGGCTCTGGATCCCCGATCCTCGATTACAAACGTCAAGGACAGGCTCTGATCGGGGATCCAGAGTTTTTGCCTTGCCCTCCGTTCTTACTGCGCAGAACGCTGAAGAGCATTGCAATACCCTGTTCAGTGAACGCATAAGGCGGATAGCGCCTGCCGCCCCAACTTGAGGTCACAAATTGTGACATCAAGTCGTCACTTCTTGCGGCCTCCAGTGTAATACTCTATCAGTGACGAGCGGCCGACGATAGCAATGATGCGTGCCAGCAGTTCATTGCCGTCGGCATCGGTCAATCGCAGCTCTTCACCGGGAACAAATGCCACCGGCTGTTGTTGCAGGCCTTCGTTGATGGCGATATTCGACGCATACAGGTAGGTCCGGTCAAGAGTATCGCGGATGGGATTCAATCTGCCCTTGAGCCTTGGCAGTGTGCCTTTAGCCTCGGGGAAGATGACGGCGCCACCATTGGGCATCGTGCTCAGTTCGATATGGAGCACCCGTTCGGCCGGGACCCAGTCATGTTCCACATGCGCCGTAACCCCTTCGGCGGCCACGAAGACGGTCATTGGCAAGTGAACGGAATGCAGGTCGAGTATGGCCTCGCCGTTCTCGCCGGTGGTGACGTGTTTCCAGGTCTTGTTCGGAAACAGCCCTAGGACGTCGGCGCCGGCAATCGGTTGGCCGCCGGCAAAGACGGAAATGACGTGATCGGAATTCGGTAGACTTGCCGCGCGCAGCATTCGCCAGGGTATCAGCCCACCGTCCGCGTGCTGTTGAAAGTAATCGCCGCCATAGACAACCGCGACATCACATGAAGGAGGCAAGTGGTCGAAATGCCGTTGAACACGCTTGGCGCCGGCGAACAAGCTCGACGATGCGGTTGTGGAGGACTTGGCTTCGACCAGCACGACGCTGTCCGGTTGCTCGATGACGAGATCGACTTCGGCTCCGTTGCGATCGCGGTAGAACGACAACCTGCCAGCCTTGCCCAGGTTGGTTCGGTGTTTCATGGTCTCCGAGACAACCCAAGTCTCAAAGATCGGCCCGCGAAGCGGATGCGAACGAAGTTGCTCCGGCTCACGGGCCCCCAGGAGCCAGCAAACCAGACCGGTATCGTAAAAATACAGCTTCGGCATCTTCACGAGTCGTTTACGCAAGTTTGCGTGAAACACCGGCAGACGAAAAACAACAAAACCGGCCTCCAGTATGCCGAGCCAAGCCTTGGCGGTCGGCTGTGAGATGCCGCAGTCGTTGGCCAGTGACGAATAGTTGAGTAATTGCGCGGTACGACCGGCGCACAATTCGACGAACCGTTGAAACGTCACAAGATCGCCGACGTTGCTGATGGTTCGCACGTCCCGTTCGAGATAGGTGGCGACATACGAGCGGAGCCAGTCTGCCGGGTTGAGTTGGCGATCAAAGATGCGGGGATATCCGCCGGCAAACATGGTTTCGTCGAGACTGGTGGGATGTTGAGCAAAGCGCGTGATTTCGCCCCGGGTCAACGGCAACAGATGATGGATCGCCGTCCGTCCGGCTAACGACTGGCTGATCGACTTCAGCAAGGACAAGTTTTGCGAGCCGCTGAGAATCCAGCGCCCTGGTGCCGGATCATCGTCGATGATACCTTGGAGATACGAGAGCAGGTCCGGGACGCGTTGCACCTCGTCAATGATGGCACCTTCCGGGAACTGAGCCAAAAATGCCCTGGGGTCTTCTGCTGCGAACGCGCGCGTATCCGGAGCCTCAAGCGTCGCGTATGGATGCCGTGGAAACACGGATCGGCATAACGTGGTCTTGCCGCTTTGTCGAGGCCCGGTGAGCGTGATGGCAGGTGCTTGGGTTGCTGCCCGGATTAGTTTTGGCGTGAGGTCTCGAACGATCATCATGAGCCATCATTTTACCCTATAAAATAGGCTATATCAAACTTTAATTTTTATTTGGCATAATTACAGGTAAGTCTGTGAAAGATGGCCGTGCTTTTGGGCGATCTGTTCGTGTGGCGGCGATGTTTGGGCGTTCCCGCGTTGTTCTTATTCAGCGGGCTTCCCCGTCCGGGTCGAGTTGGTCGAACTCGTAAAAATCCAGGGGATCGGCGGGCGGGCGGGCAGGACGTTGAGGAACCGTTCCGGCTGCAAAGGCTTCCGTCGCGGTGCCCTTCGAGGGCTCGTCGACCAGGGTGCCGGTTTTTTGATCGATCTCAGCGAATTGAATCCCGTCCGGAACCGAGAAGGTCAGGACGGGCAGCCGTTTGAGAGCCCTCGCCATGAAGTCCGTCCAGATGGGTAGGGCGGCATGGGCGCCTGATTCCAGTTTCCCGAGTGTCTCCACGCTGTCGAATCCCACCCAAACCCCGGTGGCGAGATTCGGCGCGTATCCGACGAACCACGCGTCGCGGTAGCTGTTGGTGGTGCCGGTTTTGCCGGCCAGGGGTCGCCCGATCGAACGGGCGCGTTTGCCCGTTCCGCTCTGAATGACGTCCATCATCATGTGCGTGATCAAATAGGCGGTTTGTTTGGAGATCACTTGCCGGGGTTCGAACACGTGGTGTTCCAGGATGTGGTCATGCTGATCTTTGATCAGGGAAATGGTATAGGAGTTCAGTGCCAGTCCCTGGTTGGCAAACACCCCGTACGTCGAGGTGAGCTCTTGAAGCGTCACGCCCGACGAGCCGAGCGCCAATGACAGGTCAGGGCTTAATGGGCTTCGAATGCCGAGTGAGCGTGAAAAGTCGATGACGCGGGGAACGCCGATCTGTTCGAGCAGGCGAACCGTTGCCGCGTTTCTGGAGTGGCGTAAGGCTTCCCGCAGGGTGATGGGACCGAAAAAGCGTTTTTCATAATTCTCCGGTTTCCAGGTCTTGCCGGGCTCTTCCTCCTCGTAGACCACGGGCGCATCGAGAACGAGCGTGGCGGGTGTCAGCCCCTGGTCGATGGCCGTGGCATAAATGATCGGTTTGAACGCGGACCCGGGTTGCCGGATGGCCAGCAACGCGCGATTGAATTGACTTCGTTCGAAATTGTACCCGCCGACCATCGCTCGAATCGCGCCGGTCCTGGGATCGATCGCAATCAGGGCGCCTTCGACCAAGGGGGTCTGATCCAGCCGGAATCGGATCGTATCGTTGCGGGTCGATTTCAACGAGACTTCAATGACGTCTCCCGGTTGAACCAATTGCCGGGCCGAAACAATGGGAGTCACCTCCGCTTCGGTGACGGACACGCCTTCGGAGAGCCGGCGCTCGGCCCAGAGCATGTCCGGCAAGCCGATGGTGCCGACCAGATCCTGGGCCAGGACCGTCACTTCCTCTTCAGAGACGTTCAGGACGAGGCCTTCCACGATGTCCTCAGGCGCCGGAAAAGTCGCGGGCGGTTCTTCGGGCAGCGTTGCCGGCGGTTCCTCCTGACGGAGCGGCCCGCGCCAGCCCTGTCGTTTATCGAGTTCGCGCAGTCCCCTCCTGATAGCTTCCTCGGCCAGGTGTTGTATGTCAATGTTCAGGGTTGTGGACACTTGTAACCCGCCTTTATACGCCATGGCCTCCCCGTATTCGTTGACCAGGTGTTGGCGAACGTCTTCAAGAAAATACGGCGCCACACGTTCAATGGCTTGACGTGTGAAGGCCAGCGGGGTCTCACTCGCCTCCCGGGCGAGGGGCTCCGTGAGAAAACCGGCTTGGACCATCCGTCCCAGCACGTGTTTCTGGCGTTTCTTTGCGAGGTCGTAGTTCTTGTAAGGAGAATAGGTATTGGGGGCCTTCAGCAGTCCGGCGAGAAAGGCCGACTCGGGCAGCTCCAATTCGGACAACGCTTTACCGAAATACGTCAAGGACGCGGTGCCCACCCCATAGGCCCCATGGCCGAAGTAGGTCTGATTGAGATACATCTCCAGAATTTGTTCCTTCGTCAGAATAAATTCCATTTTCAGGGCAAGGAAGAGTTCCCGAATTTTACGCTGGAAGGTCCGCTCCGGAGTTAGGAACAGGGATCTCGCCAGTTGCTGGGTGATCGTACTGGCGCCTTCAACCTTTCCCCCACGCTTGAAATTCGTCCATGTGGCCCGAAGGATACCCCACACGTCCAGTCCCGGGTGCTCATAAAACCTGGAATCTTCAACCGCGATGACGGCGTCGATCAAATCCTGGGGCATTGCACGAAGGGGGGTCAAAACCCTGCGTTCCACGTAGAATTGCCCGATGACCTGGCGGTTATCCGCCCTGACTTTTGTAATCAGGCTTGGCTGGTAATCCCGGAGCCCGCCGAGCGATGGAAGTCCGGTTGCGATATGCCAGGCCACTGCCGCCGCTCCTCCGATTGCCAGGCCGCCGACAATCAGAACGAGCCACAGGAGGCGTTTGGTGAACCGATGGTCGTGGAGAGAGGCCCGGAGACGAGACAGCAACTCGCGCATGGTCAGGTCGTCTAGTGGATAAGGCGTCTATAAAATGACGATACCCTCGGTTGACGCAAAACACAAGTTCCTCGCGGTCGATTCGTGATGCGCCTATCGCCGGCAGGTGTTTTTGGGCGTGAGCCGGGAACGCTTCAAGGCTTCGGCTCCCGGGCCTTTTGCCCGGTTGACAAACTTCGAAGGGGCGTGCTACGAAAAAAGCCCTGCAAGTGAAAAGGTTTCACGTTCCACCTGTTTCCATCATCCATAACGCATTCAAGAAGGAGGCTGTTTCATGTCTGATGTTGCTCCAGAAATAAAAGTAGGCGACGCCGCCCCGGATTTTACCCTGAAAAATCAGGATGGCAACGAAGTCACGTTAAGCAGTTTTAAAGGTCAAAAGAACGTGGTCCTGGCCTTTTACCCCCTCGATTGGAGTCCGGTCTGCACAAACGAAAATAAATGTTTGACGGACGATTTCCCGAGCTTTTCCGATGCCAATGCCGAACTGCTCGGTATCAGCACGGACAGCTTTTTTTCCCACAAGGCCTGGGCCGACTCCCTCGACCTGAAACATACCTTGTTGGCCGATATGCACCGTGAAGTCTGCAAGGCGTACGGCTTGTATTTCCCGGATCTCAATTGTTCCAAACGAGCCACGGTGATTGTGGACAAGGAAGGCAAGGCCGCCTACGTCAAGGTGCAGGAGATCAAGACGGCTCGGGATGACAAGGAAATTCTGGACGCGTTGAAAGCGCTGTAGGACAACCACGGGGGGGCCCTACGCGGCCGCGTCGAAGTGCGTTGAGGGGGGATTCCATGAACAGGGGATCCCCCTTGCTTTTCATGAACGGGAAGGGGATTCCGGATGGCCGGCACCGTGGAAAACGTCACGGACGACAATTACGAAGAACTGAAAGGAGCCCAGGCGACCGTGGTGGCCTACGGCATTGCGGCCTGCGAACCCTGTGCGGCCTATGATCCCATCCTGGAAGAGGTGGCCCGGAAGCTGCCCGACATTCGCATCGGCAAAGCCAAGATGCACGTGCCGGGCCGTTGTCGTGCAATCAAAAAACAACACCAGTTTGAAACGTACCCCACCACGCACCTCTATTCCCGAGGGACTCTGCTACTGACCCGCGAAGGCAAACTCGAAGAAGACGAACTGCTCTCCCTCATCAGGCAACACCTGCCCGATTCCTGACCCCCCCCGAAACAGGACCGCCTCCCTTCCCCTTGCCCCCGCTTTTGCCTTTGTCCCTATCTGTCATTCTCGACATTAGTAATCGAGAATCCAGTGTCTTTTTTTTCTTCCTCCCTATCTGTCATCCTCGACATTAGTAATCGAGGATCCAGGGGGTTTTTCCCTTCTCTTTACAAGCTTTCCCCCGGCCAGTCCATCCATCGTGGTGATCCGATGTTGTCTGAAATGATTTGATCCCGCCCCTCCGTGGCCCGGAATGTGCAAGAGCGTAGACAGGATGGGAAGATCGGGTCGGTCCGGCCAAGGCCGCCTCGCACGTTCACAGGTGCCTGCATTTCAGGGATTGTATGGGAATTCGCAGGCATTTGTGGTCTCAAAAGGCACGGGTGAAAGAGAAACAACGGTTCCGGCCCGGTGTGGAAATTTGACACACAGTGAATTTCATGTCTCAAATCTCCACATAATGGTTATGTTGTCCAGTCATAATCCATGCAGGTGACCCATGGCAGCACACACCAATTCAATCTTAATTGTCGATGATGAACAGGAAATGCGGGACCTTCTCAAAGACACATTGGAAGATCACGGCTATCAGGTCGCCGTTGCGCGAGAGGGAGGAGAAGCCCTTGAACATCTGGGAAGGGACGAATATCTCGTCGTGCTGACCGATCTCCGGATGAAGGGCATGGATGGATCTGATCTTTTGCACGAGCTTGTCCAACGCCACCCCGCCTGTAACACCATCATGATGACGGCCTTCGGCAGCGTGGAGTCGGCCGTTAATGCAATGAAACAGGGGGCATTCGATTATCTGACGAAACCCATCAAAACGGATGAATTGCTGGTGACGATTGATAAAGCGCTCAAAGAGGCTTCCCTGCGCCGGGAAGTGGCTCACCTGCGGAAACAGGTCAATCGTGAGTATTCCTTTGACCAGATTCTTGGGAAAAGCAAGCCCATGCGAGAGGTGTTCGATCTTATTCGCCGCGTGGCCGACTCCCAGGCGAATATACTCATTACCGGCGAAAGCGGGACGGGAAAAGAGTTGGTGGCCAAGGCCATACATTTTAACAGTCGCCGCAAGGATGCCCCGTTTATTCCGGTGAATTGTGCGGCGATTCCCGAACAGCTTCTGGAAAGCGAATTGTTCGGGCACGTGAAAGGGGCCTTTACCGATGCCAGATCCGATAAACGCGGGTTGTTCGAAGAAGCTCAGAAGGGCACGCTGTTTTTGGATGAAATCAGTGAAATGCCGATGCTGCTGCAAGCAAAATTATTGCGTGTCGTCCAGGAACGGGAAATTCGTCGGGTGGGCGCGACGCAATCCATTCCCGTGAATGTCCGGATCATCGCGGCCACGAATTTGTTGTTGGCGGAGGAAGTGCACGCCAAACGGTTTCGGGAAGACTTGTACTACCGTCTGAACGTCATTGAAATTCGGCTTCCTCCCTTGCGTGAACGCAAAGAAGATATTCCCCTGCTCTGCGAGACGTTGCTTCACAGGATGGCGAGAGGACGGGACAAGCCGCTGACGGGAATCGCCGAATCGGCACTTGGGTTGTTGATGGATTACAACTGGCCCGGCAACGTTCGGGAATTGGAAAACGTGATCGAGCGCGCCGTCACCCTGGCGTCGGGGGACAGCGTGACCGTCGAAGCGTTACCCCCCATCATTCGCGAGGCCAATGGCGCACGACGGTTGATTGAGGATGGAGTCGAACGGTCGCTTTCGATGGAAGAAGTCGAGCGCGTGTATATCAAAAGGATTTTGGAAAAGACTCGAGGCAATAAATTTCAAGCGGCGCAGATCCTGGGAATCGACCGGAAGACCCTCTACCGGAAATTGGAAGAAATGGAACGATCAGCCTCCTGAAGACCCCATTGGACACGTGGCATGGCGCTGTCCCCCTCTAAAGCCCAACTTGTGAAAGAGGTCGAAACTCTTCGCCGGGAACTCGCCGAACTGCGATCCCGGGCAGTCGTCCGTCATGGGCCTGCAAAAGGATTGCAAGCCGTTGAGCCCCAACTGGCCGGGATTATCCAGTCGGCCATGGATGCCATCATCACCATCAATGATAAACAACGCGTGGTGCAGTTTAATGCGGCTGCGGAAACCATGTTCGGCTGTTCGGCCAGGGACGCCATGGGGCATTCCATCGACCGGTTTCTTCCGGATCGGTTTCGCACCGTGCATCATCAACACGTGAAGCGTTTTGGAAAAGCCCAAGCCACAGACCGTCGCATGGGAGCCTTGGGTGCGGTATCGGGGCTGCGTGCCAATGGAGAAGAATTTCCCATTGAGGCGTCTATTTCTCAATTCAAAAAAGGCGAGCAACGATTTTTTACCGTGATCCTTCGGGATATCACGGAACGGAAGGGATTGGAAAGTCAACTGCGTCAGGCCGAACGATTGGCTGAATTGGGCACGCTGGCTGCCGGCATGGCTCATGAAATCGGAACGCCCATGAACGTTATTCTCGGGCGAGCCGAGTACCTGATGCGAAAGGCTTCGGATGAATCGACCAGGAAAGGATTAATCACCATTGTGGCGCAGGTCGAGCGTATCACGAAAATCATGAATCAGTTGTTGAGTTTTGCCAGACAAAAACCCATTGAACGCCGCCCGCTCGCCGTGTCTCTGGTGGTGCATGATATCGTGGACGTGATTCAAGAACGACTGGAAAAACGAGGCATCCAGCTTGAGGTGGACCTGGAGCCGAACTGCCCGAAAGTGTTGGCCGACCGGGATCAGATGGGACAGGTTCTCTTGAATTTAATCGTCAACGCCATTCAGGCGATGCCCGGGGGCGGGTTCCTATCCCTCAGACTCCGTTGCCGCAACGATCACGTGCATCTGTCGGTCTCCGATACGGGCTGCGGTATTCCTCCCGAGCACCTTCCGAAACTCTTCACGCCATTTTTTTCCACCAAAGAGGTGGGGGAAGGGACGGGGTTGGGACTCACGGTTGTTCACGGCATTATCGAGGAGCATCAGGGTTCCATTACGGTGGAAAGTGAACCCGGACAGGGCACGACGTTTCATATTGGCCTACCCGTCCATCAGGCCGGCACGTCATCCTAGCCGGTTGCTTCCGTTTCCCACGTTCACCCGTTGCTTCCCGGTTCACGGGTGTCCCTTCCTGCCCCACCCGGTTGCTTGTGGCTGACGCTTTTGGCCACAAGCACGATCCCGTTCATTCAGCCATTTCTTTTTACATTCAGCCAGTTGCATGAAGTGCCCCAAAAGCTCTCTTGAGGCATCATCCTTGCAGATCTTTCTCATTAAGTGCTCTGCCATACCTTTATCCGACTGTGAAGGAATAAGGTTTTTATTCACCTATTTGTGGTCAGGAGGTGAGATGATGTGTTACGCGACACGGTTCCTGTTTACGGTAACGGTGGCCTTGGCCGTTGGGGCCATGCCGTTCGGCATGCAGGCTTTGGCCGAGGCGCAAGAGGCGTCTCCTGCCGTCCATCAGGTGTCCATGTCTTCCGGGTCACCAGGGTGGGCCGAACGGCTCAAAGGCCAAACCATCATGGAAAACGCAGTGGAAGGACGCGCTGAGCGCGCAGCGCTGGTTGAGTTGCAACACCAGCGTTTGATGCAGCAGATGCAAAAAGACGTGCAGCACAAGGGCGACACGTCGGGCGCCTTCAATGCCATGTCGATGATGCACCAGTACGGGGCCGGACCGGCCAACGGGTTACTGGCCTCCAATTCCGATGTCGAGCCGGTTTCGATGAAGGGGGGCTTGTGCCCCAAAACCGGACCGGTGAGGCACTATGACATCTCCGCGATCAACGTGGAGATCACCTTGAATCAATGGTTGGATTTCTATCCCGGCTATATGTATGCCCTTACCGAAGACATTCCCAAAATTCGTGCAGAAGAAGCAAAGAACGCGGCGGCCCGGGAGAAAGAAGGCCATCATGATCCCGGTGGCGTCAAAAATGGGATCCAGGATCAATGGATTCAGCCCTTGGTGATTCGTGGCAACCAGGGCGATTGCGTGAAAATCACGCTTCGGAATGTGTTGGAATTCGGCGAAGAGGTCAGCCTCCACGTCAATGGATCCGATATGGTCATGAGTAAAACCGGGCAGCCGGCGACCACGACCAATCCGGATTCGGTGGCGGGCGGTCCTCCCGAAGATTGTGAAGAGAATTGTGTCGGAGAGGCCATTGAGATGGAATGGTACATCCATCCGGAGACCCAGGAGGGTGGACGACAATTCCATACCTATAGTAATGACCGGGAACTGACGGTCATGGGGTTGTTTGGGGTGTTTGTCGTCGAGCCGCGCGGGTCGGAGTACTATGATCCGTTGGGAATGGGTCCTGCCACGAAAGACCGAAGCGGCTGGCAGACGATGATCAAAAACGGCACGGGCCCGGATTTTCGCGAGTTCGTGTTGATTTATCACGAGGTGGGTGATGAAGCGTTTCGTCCGGTGAACAAGCACGGTGACTTCCTGCCTCAACGCGACCCGCTGACGGACGCCTATCGTCCGGGAGCACGGGCCTTGAACTATCGCAGCGAACCGTTCGGTATCAACAACATGCACGTGCAACACGAATATTTCGGGTTTGAAGATGAATCCATGGCGTATGGCTCGTATACGTTCGGCGACGCGGCGCCGACGATTCCACGCAGCTATTTGGGGGATCCCGCGAAGTTTCGCGTCGTACACGGCGGATCGGAAGTGTTCCATTCCCACCATCCGCATGGCGGAGCCATTCGGTGGCAGCGCAGCCCGCGGGCTACGCAAATGCCCGTGTGGAGCACCGGCCAGAACGGGCCCGTGAAGTATCCGGTGGTCCGCACCAAATCGGACCGCGTGGACGTGGAGGTGATCGGACCCTCGGAAGCCCTGGATCTGGAAACGGAATGCGGGTCCGGGTTGTGTCAATGGCTGGCCGGGGATTTCCTGTTTCACTGCCACGTTGCCCATCACTACGTCGCGGGAATGTGGGGGTATTGGAGAGTCTACAACACCCTGCAAATTCCCGGAATTCAAAATGACGTGATGGCGCCCTTGCGGGAATTGCCGGACCGGCTTGGACGAATCAACAAGCCCGTGACGTCGGATCAATTAGTCGGGGCGACCGTGAATTGGTTTGGAAGTCAATTCAGGATCGTGGAGGGCGGAACGAGCAATTGGAAAGCCGACCCTCCGGTGGTCACGCTGAAAGACTGGGTGTCCATGCAGCTCAGCAATCAAGGCAAACCGGGCCATCAGGACGACGAACTCGGCCAGCTCAAGGCCTATGATGCCACGGTGGTCGATTGGGTGTGGCAGGGGAATCGCGCGGTGAGCGAAAAAGAAGCCGCTATCGGCGAGAATCCGAAGTATCAGCCCGAATGGCAAGGCTATGAACCCGGAAAACGCCGCCCCATCTGGTTTGAGCCCGCGACGGGGAAAGTCGCGTGGCCGTGGTTGACGCCGCATTTTGGAAAACGCGCACCGTTTTCCAACGATCATAATCCGGCCCCGTGGTTGGAAATGATTCGACTCAACGACGACGGAACCCGGTCGGTGGGACCGGCCAAGCCGGGAGAAAACGGGAACTGGAGCCTGTGTCCGGATCGGGCAGGGTCCCAGGATTATAATATTCATTTCATCAAACTGCCGATTGAATTGTCCGCGGCCCAAGGCAAGGAGCCGGCCATCGTTGATCCCAACGGGTTGCTCTACGTGGTTCATGAAGAAGAGGCGGACGTTCGAGCCGACAACGACAAAAGGTTTCCACTGGTCGTTCGAGCGAACGTGTACGATTGTATTGATTGGACGCTGACCAGTGAGTGGTTGGATGATGACTTTACCAATTTCCAATCCTCCAAGATCAATACGCATTTCCATTTTTTCCAGTTTGACAATCAAGCCTCCGACGGCGTGATTTCGGGCATGTCGTACGAGCAATCAATGCGACCCTTTACGCAGTTTACGAAAGACACCGAGAAAGGGTTGCCCGTACCCATGAATGCGAAAGTCGTCAAGGCGGCGAAGAAGGGAGACAAAACCATTCACGTGACGAATGCCGGGCAATATCACGTGGGCATTCCCATTTTAGTGGGAGCGGATAACGTGGAGGGGAAGGAAGTGCTTCGTATCGCCGCAATCGGCGAGAAGACCCTCACGTTTGATACACCGCTGGAACATGCGCATCCGGCCGGCGATATTGTCACGGTGGAGTACGTCCGGCAACGGTTCTGGGTGGATGCGGACGTGGGCAGCGTCTTCTGGCACGACCACGCCTTTGGTGGGACGACCTGGCCGCACGGTGCCGTGGGCACGATGATTGCCGAGCCGTTCGGCTCCACCTGGCATGATCCCAAAACAGGCAAACGGATCAGGACCGGGCCGGTTGCGGATATTCATGCAACGGAACGGGTCGGCCATGACGTCGCCGGCAGTTTCCGTGAATTGATGGTGCACATCATGGATACCGTCCCGCATACGGTGAACGTGGTGACGGCCGGGAATCCACCGGGGCAACCGGTGGAAGTCGCGTTGGAAGCGGGTCGTACCGTGTCGTTCCAGATGCCGCCCAACGAGACGATCAAAATGACCCCCATGCCCTTCCTCAATGGAGGGACACATACCACAGGGGGGGCACTGAATTTTCGTGCCGAGCCGTTTGCCCAGCGTTTGGCAAACGACCCGGATCCTGCAAAGCTATTCAGCAGTCGCGTGCACGGTGATCCGAGTACGGCGATGCTGCGTGCGTATCTGGGCGACGCCATCGTGTTCCGGTTGCTGGACGTTACGATGAACGAGAGCAACGTGTTTACCATCTCCGGGCATACGTTCTGGTCGGAACGGTACGCGGAGGAAGCCAATCGAAAGAATGCCCTGCACGTCGGCATCGCCGAGCGCTATGACCTGGTGATTGCCGAAGCCGGCGGCCCTCGCCATCGGCCTGGCGATTACATGTTCTTCAATGGGCGGAATTCCAAGTTCTCGGAAGGGGCGTGGGGTATCATCAGAGTGTTGGATGCCCCGGTCTCCGATCTTCAACCGCTGCCCAACAAAGCATACGGCAGGGAAGGCATTCCGGAATCGCTCCCGGTTTGTCCATCGGATGCGCCGGTGAAGCAATTTAACGTGGTGGCGATGGATCATCCGGACATGAGCTTCAATTCCAATGCGCCGGAGGCCATTGAAGTCGACTTTGAACGCAAGATCAAACTGCGCAATCCGGAAGCCAAGATTTACGTGCTTGAGAATGACGTCAGAACGATTTCCGGGGATGCGCAACCCATGCCGTTGACCCTTCGGGCCAACGTGGGCGACTGCCTCAAAATCAAGCTCACGAATAAGCTCAAGGAGGGGCGGGCGTCGTTCTCAGCCTTTGGCTTGGCGTTTGACCCGAAAGATTCCCAGGGGGTCAACCTCGGCAACAACCCCGGAGATCAAACCGTGGCTCCCGGGAAGTCTCGCCTCTACACCTACTACGCCGACCCCTTTAATGGAGAAGGGCAAACGTTGGTGTGGGACTGGGGGAACGTGACCACCAATCCTCGGAACGGGTTGTTCGGCGGAGTCATTATCGGCCCCAAGGGCTCGACGTACCGCGATCCCAGGACCGGGAAAGACGTTTCCCTGAAAAACAGTTGGCGGGCCGACGTCATGGTGGATCGCACCATTCCGGGGAACGAAGGCCGCGAAAACTATCGTGACGTGGCGTTGTATTTCCAGGACGAGGATAACATCATCGGGACCAGCTTCATGCCCTACGTGCAAAACGTGGCCGGGTTGACGGGGGTGAACTATCGAGCGGAGCCGTACCTGTATCGTGAAGAAGCAGGGTGCTCGCTCGGTCGCATGTTCCAGCCCTGTGAAGTTGATAATCCGCAGGATCCCGTCACGCCGATCATTGAGGCGCATGCGGGAGATCAAGTCCGTATCCACGTGTTCGGGGCCAGTAGCGAACAGAACGGGATGTTCACGGTGGAAAAACACGAATGGCCCATTGAACCCTTCCTTCCCGGAGCGGATATGATCAGTACCGTGGAGTTTGCCGGTTCGGAAGGCTTGGACGTGTTCCTGCCGTCGGCCGGGGGGAGATGGGCGCTGGCCGGGGATTATGTGTGGAGCAACGGACGGCTGCCCTACTCTCAATCAGGTCAATGGGGGTACCTCAGGGTGCTCCCTGCCAACGACCAGCGAGTTCTGCCACTCGGCGGGGGATCGCCAATCCTGCGCCAGGTGGAGGCTGATCCATCTGAAAGCCTCAAAGCCACACCGGCGTCCTTCAAGTAACGGGGGGCGGATCAGTGGGAATGGGGGAGCCGTCCGGCTCCCCCATTATTTTCAGACACGTGAGGGGGAAACCATGTGCCGACGACTCTTCAAGTTCATCTTCATCATAGGATGCATCATGCCCGTGTCATTGAGCTGGGGCTACGAGGAAGTCACCGTTGAAAATGGAGGAACCCTCATGGGGAGAATCATCCTGGCGGGAGCCGTCCCCGCCCCCAAAGGATACAACCTCGTCACGTTTCCCGACCCCTTCTTTTGCGGACGGATATCGGATGGAAAAGGATGGCGATTGCTTCAGCCGTTTCAAGTGGGGGTGGGGAATGGGCTGAAAGACGTCGTGGTGTTTATTCAAAATATCAAAAAGGGAAAATCGTTTGAATTTGAAACCCCCAGGATCGAGGCATTGGACTGTCAATTTGTTCCCTATATTACGGTCGTGCGAGATCGGGATAAGGTAGAAGTGGTGAACCTGGATCCTGTCATGCACGACATTCAGGCCTACGAAACGTCCCATCTCGGGGCGCGGGTGTTATTCAACGTTCCTTTACCCATGAGCCGCCGTTTACAGAAAAACGACTTTATGGCTGGGCGACTGGTGAAAAATCGAGCAGGCAAAGTCATGATGCAACCCGTCAGGATGAGGAAAGGAAGAAACGTGTTTGTGATGCAATGCGGGTTCCACGCCTACATGGAAAGTTGGGGCCTGGCGGTCGACAATCCCTATTTTGCGATGAGTCGACATGATGGCGCTTATGACATTACCGACATTCCCGCCGGCACCTACCGCGTGATCGCGTGGCATCCCATGCTGACCCGGGAGGTGACCGTCACGATCGAAGCGGGTGCGACCAGAACGCTCAACATGAAGTTTGACGCGCCCAAAGGCAGGTTATATGCCAATCAAGCCCAGGAAAACACCAGATTCGGCACAGAACTGCTCGGAGATTCAAAAATCATCCCGATCGTAGAACAACAAACCCGCTAACCCCGGCCGCTCCTCCCCAGCCCCCTGTCCCTATCTGTCATTCTCGACATTAGTAATCGAGAATCCAGGGCCTTTGTAGTTGTAGCCGCGGCATCTCATGGCGTTTCATCTTAACCAAAGGCGATATGGGTAAAGAAGTATATAATTCCCAAACTCTTAAGGCTTTTTTTACTGGCATCGGTGGCCACGCCTGACTCATATGTTCAGGTTGTCAATCCACTTCTTCTGTGACAGCACCTCAACTGCAAGATCAATCTGACGCCGGGAAAACTGCTTCTTCCGGTCATTCCAGGCGTAGGTGCGTTGCGCCACGTCATCGATGATTTGGGCTTGTTCCTTGCTCGCGACCCAATGAACCGTGGACAAAAGTTCCAGGCCGAATGAAGACTCGAACCCTTCGATGAGATTGACGACTTTGTTGAAACGTCGGTGTGTTTCCGGGTGGCGCGCAAGGAAAGCGTTCGCATCTTCAACGGCACCAGGCACCAGTTCTAATTGCTTGTCAGGCGCATCGCCGCCGTCGGTGTAGCCGGAGATGAAATGGCCTTCAACTTTGTGCAGAAGGTGCCGCAGATTCTCGGCGTAAGGTCCATACGGTGCCTTTTGATAGTTGAGCCGTAACCGCTCGCCAGCCTCCTGCATGAAGTACAGGAGCTTGTGTACTTCTAGGAGCGTCACGAATGGGTCCAGTAGGGCCAAAAGATACCGATTCATCAGCCCGACCAGCGCAGCTCGCGCTGCCGTCATTTGCGGGACGTTACTCGAACGGTTAGCACGGTCATCCGCCGGTCCACCGCCCGGCTCGAATATCACGACCTTGACGTCTTCGAATGCTTTCAGAGCCGTTTCTAAACGGGCGCGCACCTCCGGCCAGTGCAATCCACCCAGCCCGCTGCCGAGCGGCGGGATGGCAATTGAACGGATGCCGTGCGACCGGATCTCCTTCGTCAGTGATGTCAAACCGGACTCGATGTCCTCGATACGGCTCTTGCCGCGCCAATGCCGCTTGGTTGGGAAGTTGATGATGTAGCGGGGGAAAATCGTTTCGCCCGTCTCGAAGACGAACACACGCCCGGGTTGCATCTCATTGCGCTTGCATCGGGCAACGTAGGCGTTGAAGTTCTCGGGGAAGGTTTTTTTAAATTGAAGCGCTATACCGCGCCCCATGACACCCACGCAGTTGACGCTATTGACTAGGGCTTCGGCTTCTTCGGAAAGAATATCGCCAGTCTTGTATTCGATCATTCTCGGGTGCCTCTTTCCCTAGATCAGTAATACCAGTCCGGCCTGACTTCTATCGTTGGATGATGGTGTGCCTCATGCAACGCGCTCCGTACTCTAGCATAAATACTTCGTGACTTGATACCGACCCGTGACACCATCTCCCATGGGAATGAGTGCTCGACAAGGAATTCCGCCTGCTTGCCATCCTTGCACAGACGTCAGTCCCTGGCTTGCACAGCGTTCCAGTCAATTTTGTCCAGATGGGTGAGGTCGGAGTAATCGTCAAAGAATCGAGAGCCTGCATTTGAAGTCGTAAATGTCCAGCGCCGGTTCTTTCGATTCGCCCAAGCTACAGTCCGTCGCAAGTCTGCTTCCAGATGAACAATCGGGTCTTGTCCGCCGCGATACTCCAATTCGAGATGGTTTGCCTGGGAGATGACGTAGAGCATGACGGATCGCGGACAGAAATAGAACGGGACGCACTTGCCCACGCATACATCTGGATGGCTATTCAGGTCATTCGTGTGACGCCGCTGCTTGATGCTGTTCATGCCAATTATCGTGCCGCTTGGCGGTCTCGTTGCTATCTTTGCGTCGCACCAGAGACAGTTGTCTGCAACAATGGAGGCGAGCCGGTCTACATGGACGATGTGGTATATCTTCGGCTCCTCGGGTACCGGCATGGTTAAGCTTCAAATGCTCCAGATCGTTTCGCATGCCACGCCGGGCTGGACGCCCCAGACCAGCCGTTCCGGGTCGTGTTCGGTGGTGTGTGTTGTCGGATTCAACATGAGATTCACTCCGGATGTGGGGCCGTGGGATTTCCTCCAGCGTGTACATCGGTGAAGGCGGTCATCCATTCTCTCTCGACTCGATGTCGTGGAACAACTCGATGTAGTCCTTATATCGAAACATTCGGTTGCGTGAGTGGCCGGTGAATTTCTGCAAAATACCGCAATCAACCATACGGGTGACTAAGTTATTGGCTGGTGGATAGGTGGTTCCGATCAAATCCTGCACCACGTTTACCGAAACAATAGGATGTTCGTAAAGATATTCCAGCAGCCTGTGCCCATTGCCGACAGTGCCGCCAAGTTTATCGGTTATCACATGACGATGTCTTTCGCGCAGGGTGAGGATTTGCCGAGCGGTGTCGGTCGCCTGTTTGCTGACCTCTACAATCCCGCGCAGAAAAAAAACGAGCCATTGTTCCCACGTCCCGTTGGTACGCACCGATTGCAGTTCCTCGTAATACTGTTGGCGGTGCCGCTTGAAGAACCAGGACAGGTAGAGGGCCGGCTTTTGCAATACCTCTCGTTCGCAGAGCAAGAAGGTGATGAGCAACCTTCCGACGCGGCCGTTGCCGTCCAGAAACGGGTGAATCGTCTCGAACTGGGCGTGAACCAGCCCGATCTTGAGCAGCAATGGCAGTTTTGTGTCGGTGTGGAGAAAGATTTCCAGTTCGGCCAGCTTCTGTGGCACTTCATGATGCGGCGGTGGGACAAAGGTGGCTTCGCTCAATGTACAGCCGGCAGGGCCGATCCAGTTCTGGCTGGTTCGCAGTTCGCCAGGTGAGAAACGGGAGCCGCGTACGCCTTGCAGTAGCTTTGCGTGAATTTCGCGGATCAGCCGAGTCGAGATCGGAAGTTCCTTGAGGCGTTCGATGCCCAGGTTCATGGCCCTGACGTAGTTCACCACTTCATCGACATCCCGGGGTTGATTCGGCGAAAAGATTTGAGCTTCGGCCGCGAGCAGGTCCTGCAACGAGCTTTGAGTCCCTTCAATTTGGCTCGATAGGACCGCCTCTTTGCGGATGTACATGAGTACGAAGAGATCGGGGTTGGGTAGCGTCTGTATAGAGCCGTCGAGACGGCCTAGGGCAATGTCGGCCTGAGAGAGTAACACGTGTAACTCTCCGGTGAACTGAACGGGCGGGTTGGGCGGCAATGGTGCCGGAATGAAGGCTCGGTACCCGTTCGCCTGGGCAACATATCGTCCTGCCCGGGCTGAAGTTGTGGAATGGCTTTCCATAGTGAACCGTAGCTTTCCTATAACGACTTGGCTAATTTATAGTAAAAGCTGTCTTTATTATAAATAAAATTTACGCTATTGTTAAATGTTATATTTAATATAGAGAGATAATTCTCTATTGTCAAAGGTAGCCTTTAATATGTTGAATTTTGGGGAAGAATAAAAAGGGGAGAAGAGTTTTAGGCCCGGCTGCCTATGCCGAATAATCCAGGGTCAGGCCCTGATGATCCGTGAGCCGGAGTCGTTCGAGTTGCGCATCGGCAACGTTGAGCAAGCGGGACCAGAGGACTTTGGCCAGGGTGGGGAGAGTAACCGGCTGGTCAGCCAATTCCGGATGTTGCGACACATTCGTGCCCGTCAGGGTGTCGAGGACCTGCGCCCGGACTCGCTCGTCCAACGCCCTGATATCCGTGACGCGGCCCGTGACGGGGTCAATCGGGCCTCGAAGCGTGACGTCCAGGGAAAGGGGCCACGTCTCCACGTGGGAAGCATCGGCGTTTCGCCGCACCGTCAGGGCATACCGGCGAGTCAGCAGCGCCTCGGTCGGTTCCACATTGTCCGGGTCGTTCGGCTGATGGAGTTCGGCCCACAGGTTTTCTCCCTCGCCAAGCCGTATCGATGCGATGTCCCGGGTTTCGGGGCGCTCGCGGAATTTCCGCCACAGCACCAGGGTCAGGTTTTCAGTGGTGGGCACAAGCCGTTCAAAGTAGGGCATATCGAAGTTGAGGTGTTTGTGGTCGAACTCTTCGAGTACGTCCGTCACGATCTGTTTCAGGTCGTACAGATTGATAATCATGCCCGTGACGGGATCGACCCGCCCGCCGAGGGTCACTTCAAGCAGATAATTGTGTCCATGCTCCTGGAAGCAGGGGCCGAAGACCCGCCTGTTGCGCTCTTCGTCCCACTCCTCGTTGAAATACCGGTGGGAAGCGGAAAACTCGATCCGTTTCGTGAGGGTTGATCGTGCCATGTTCGAATGAAAGGAACCCGGCGCTGAAGAAAAAGGCCAGGAATTCCGCCTGAGAGGCGAGAAGCCTGGCCTTGGTGAGGTCGAATGCGATGCGGTCAGGTGCTGAAGGAACTGCCGCAACCGCACGTGCTCTTCGCTTGCGGGTTCTTGATCGCAAACCCGGAGCCTTGCAGGCTGTCGACGTAATCGACTTCCGCGCCGTTCAGCATGGGAGCGCTTTGCGAATCCACGATGACTTTCACGTCGCCTTTTTCAATCACCGTGTCGTCGTCATCCATTTTGGATTCAAAGGACATCCCATATTGATAGCCGCTGCAGCCGCCGCCCTTGACGTAAATCCGCAATCCGACGATGTCCTCTTCCTCATCGTGGATCAACTCTTTGATTTTCTCTTCCGCAATGGGGGTGATTGTAACCATGAATCCCTCCGCTCAAATATGAAATGAATAGGTATCCTGTTTCCCGGATTCTCGAAAATCCAGAACATTCTCCTTCTGGAGATAAATAATAACCACCACCCCGGCGGTTGTCAATTTGTCGAGCAAGAAAAATCCGAAAAACCTCAGGCCTGCAGGTCCTTCAGCCACTCGTCCCGCAGGGCAAGTGGGACTTTTGCCGTTGCCCTGTAGTGCTCATGGGTAATTCGGATGCCGGCGTGAGCCTCATCCGCTTGAAGCGCCTGCACAAAAGGCGGAGGAACCGTGAACCGGACAAAATGGACCGCGCTGATTTTATCCTCCTTGCTGTGCCCGGCTTCAAAGTCGGCGAACACGGCCTGGTCGTCGACAATGAGCGCCAGGGTATCCGGCCGGTCGAAACGCTGGAAAGAATCCAGGATTTCCTTGATGCGCTCCTGAGCCGTAATTTCGATCATCACGGTGGCGCTGAGTTCGCCCGTGTGAGGCAGCAGGGCATTGTACACGTCCAGCTCATCCTGGATTTTCGACGGCTCGAAAATACGTTCGGCGCGAATCATCTCCTGAACTTGAAACAGCAGCGTCCGTTGATTCTCGAAGACCAGCGTGACCAGGGGACCGACCTCGATCCGGCGGCGTTTCTTGAGGGCGATAATCTCCTGCCGAAACGTCGCGCGTTGCGCTTCGTAGTCCGCGTGGGAGAGGAGATCGGCTTGCGTCAACGGGTTCATGAGGGCAGGTCGTACGCGTCGCGAACGATTTGAATGGGATGCCGGGTCCCGTCTTTCGACGACGTCGCTCCGGCCTGATCGAGTTGCAGGGCCGAAAGCGGGCAGTCCGACGCCACCAGGTCCGGCTCGCAATCGGCAACCGCGCGGACCGCCTTTCGCGCGATCTTCATCGAACGATCGAAAAATTCCACCTTGGCGCCCCAGGAGCCGTCGTGGCCGGAACATTTTTCAATCACCTCGACCCGGGCGCCCGTGAGTTCCATGAGCTCTTTGGATTTGAAGCCGATGTTCTGATCGCGCAAATGACAGGGCACCTGATACGAGATGCGCTGTGGCGTCTGCCTGAATTCCGTGGACAACGCCCCGTCTTTCTTGAGTCGCATCAGATACTCACAAATATCGAACGTGCGGTCGGCCAACGTAGTCATGTCGCGCGTCGGTACCAGATACGGATATTCCCGTTTGAACATGAGACTGCAACTGGGGGTGGGGACGACGAGATCGTATCCTTGTTGGAGATACGGCTTGAACAGTCGTAGATGGTGCGTGGCGGTCTGCGCCATGGTTTCCGTATCCCCGAGATCAAAGGACGGCATGCTGCAACAGCGTTGTCCCGCTGGCACCACCACCTCCACGTTGTTCTTGACGAGCACCTGTACCGTGGCTTTCCCGATATCGACGGCCTGATAGTTCACCAGACAACTCGGGAACAGCACGACTTTCTGCTTGGCCACCGCGGGTTTCAGCGCCGGGCCGCGTTTGCGCCACCACGCGGGAAAGTTTTCCCGGGAAAAGGCCAGCACGCGCCGGTCCCGGTGCAGCCCGATGATCGGTTCCAGCAGGGTCCGGATCCACCGCGTCGAGAGTATCCGGTTGGTCAGCGGGGCCGTCAGGCCGCCGAGTTTCCCGATGAGATCCGTTTTGATGAGCAGGCGATCGCGCCAGGAAGCGCCCTGTTCCTTGACCCGTTGCTTCTTCCACGCGGCCATGAGTCGCGGGAAATCGATCCCGTAGTCATGGGGCGGCGTGTACGGGCAGTGGTTGTAACAGAGCTTGCAGTAATAACATTCCTTTTCGACCTGCTCATAATCCGCGGCGGTCAGGCGGGAGACGTCGCTTTCATACTCGTCGATCCGGTCCAGCAGCGTGTTGAAGGAAGGACAGAGGTTGAAACAGCGACGACAGCCGTCGCAGACGTCGAACACGCGATTCGTCTCCCGGACGAGATCGTCCCGCGTCCAATCAGGGGAAATGAGGTGAATGCTTTTCAAGAAGGAGGTGTCACGCGCCCGCGTTGTCATCCTGAGCGAAGCGAAAGGATCTCGTCGTTGAGGCGCTCGGTTGTTGAGTGAGAGATTCCTCGCTTCGCTCGCGGAATGACAGATTCGGGGTATGCTTGGGTATTTTTATGCCAATTACGCGTTGCCTAACGATTCCAGGCCCTTGGTGAAACGGTTGGCGTGGGAGCGTTCCGCCTTGGCCAGGGTCTCGAACCATTCCGCCAATTCCTCAAAGCCTTCTTCACGCGCGGTCTTAGCCATGCCCGGGTACATCTGCGTGTACTCATAGGTCTCGCCTTCAATGGCCGACTTGAGATTCGATTCGGTGCTCCCGATGGGTTCGCCCGTGGCGGGGTCGCCGACTTCCTTCAGAAAATCCAGGTGCCCGAAGGCATGGCCGGTTTCGGCTTCGGAGGTGTCGCGGAACAAGCCGCCGATGTCCGGGTACCCTTCGATATCGGCGCGACGCGCAAAATAGAGATACCGGCGATTCGCCTGGGATTCGCCGGCAAACGCGGCTTTCAGATTATCATGGCTTTGTGTGCCCTTGAGAGTCTTGCTCATGGTTTCCTCTTTCGTAAGAAATGTGATGACGGGAATAACCCGGAGTCGCGCGAGACAACGGCTTGTGTCGGGGAGTGCCGTTAGCCATCAGGCGCTGCTTTCCACAATCAATCCGCTTAAAACAGACCGGACGCATGTCCGGACGATGCCATGAAGAACAACATGGGAATGGAAAGCATCGTATTGGTCCGTGAAGCCAGAAGGGCCATGCGGGCGGACTGTTTCTTTTCATCCGCCGAGGCTTCTTTGAGACCCAGCACCTTTTTCTGATTGGGCCAGATGATGCCCCAGACGTTGAAAAGCATAATGGTGCCCAGCCACGCCCCCATCCCGATAATGGCATCCTGTCCCTGCAGGGCGAACGCCGACCCGAACCGGCCTTGGTTCATCAGGAGCAAGGCACCGAACAACCACGTGGCCAAGGCGCCCCAACGGAACCACCAGAGCGCATTCGGGACCAAATGTTGAAAGGCTTCCGCCTTGGTTTCAGGGGTGACTTTTCCCAGAAACGGAACTTGAATGAAATTGAAATAATACAAAATACCGATCCAGGTGATACCCGCCAGAAAATGTCCCCATGCCAATAAGGTTTCCATGATATATCCTCTTCGGGTTAAGTTCAGGTCAGCAGAAAACTAGACAAGCATTTTCACCACAAAATACAGAACCACGGTCAGCACGAATCCTGCGGCTATCGTTCCGGGGATCGAGTCGAGTGGATTCATGGTGTCCTCCTTTATACAGGGCGATTTTTTGTCAGAAGGGAGGGGCTTCGCTCCTCGAGAAGCGATGAGCCGACGCCGCCTTGGCTGGCTAACTACCCTATCCTATTCCATAGGCACACTGCAAGGGAGCGACCTCTACCTCTATCTGCCATCCTCGACGCCTGTCCTCGACATTAGTAATCGAGGATCCAGTGTCTTTGCTTTTTCCTTCTCTTTCCAAAGAGAACGACCCTGGATTCCTGCTTTCGCAGGAGTATCTGTGTTTGAAGTCAATCTTTTTTTATGAGGCCAGCGCCCCCTCGGGGACCCACGGCGTCCCCCGCCACGCCAGCGCATGCAGCCGCAATAGCAGCTTCCGCATCACGGCTACCACCGCCACTTTGCCCGGCTTCCCCCACCGCCGTAACCGCTGATAAAACCAGCCCAAGTCCGTGTTCGTCCGGATCACCGACAAGGCCGCCATGTAGAGGGCCCGCCGCACC
>JAAXIB010000068.1 GCA_012270585.1 Nitrospirales bacterium | reverse complement strand
CCCCGTCAATTCCTTTGAGTTTCAACCTTGCGGCCGTACTCCCCAGGCGGGGCACTTACTGCGTTAACTGCGGCACCGACAGTAACCTGCCGACACTTAGTGCCCATCGTTTACGGCGTGGACTACCAGGGTATCTAATCCTGTTTGCTCCCCACGCTTTCGCACCTCAGCGTCAGAGACGTTCCAGAGCGCCGCCTTCGCCACCGGCCTTCTTCCCGATATCTACGCATTTCACCGCTACACCGGAAATTCCGCGCTCCTCTCCCGCCCTCTAGCTTAGCAGTCCCCCTCGACCTTTACGGGTTAAGCCCGTAGCTTTCCCAAGGGGCTTACTAAACCGCCTACGTGCTCTTTACGCCCAGTAAATCCGAACAACGCTCGCCACCTTCGTATTACCGCGGCTGCTGGCACGAAGTTAGCCGTGGCTTTTTCTGGAGGTACCGTCCTGGTGGCAAACCACCCCATCTTTCCTCCTAAAAGGGGTTTACAATCCGAAAACCTTCTTCCCCCACGCGGCGTCGCTGCGTCAGGCTTTCGCCCATTGCGNNTCCTCTCAGACCAGCTACCCGTCGTTGCCTTGGTAGGCCGTTACCCCACCAACAAGCTGATAGGCCATGAGCCCATCTTCGAGTGCCACATCCACGATGCAGCTTTCCTTCCTTACCCGAAGGACCGGAAGCGTATGGGGTATTAGCCAGCCTTTCGGCTGGTTATCCCCCGCTCGAAGGCAGATTACCCATGTCTTACTCACCCGTACGCCACTTTACTACTCCGAAGAGCCTCTCGTTCGACTTGCATGTGTTAGGCGCGCCGCCAGCGTTCGTTCTGAGCCAGGATCAAACTCTCAAAAAATGTTACTTCTTTTCACAAGGGCCACCACTTCAACACACTTCTTCTTTGCCGTTGTTTCGGCTATTTAACTGTCAAAGAACGACTGAACATGGAAGTGATAGACAATACTGGAGCGTATAGGGAATGTCAAGGTAATTTTCAAAAAAATGCACGTCTCAAGTGTATTTTCTCATATCGTGCAGCCTGTACTCGGCAAAAAATCGGCGCCTGTTGCTCCATCCCGTTAGCGCCAGCGCCGCGCGTGCGCATGGGGAGGATTGAAAAACTTCACGTGTGGGTGTTTGAACAAACCGATCAACAGGACTCCGGCCAGGAACCCGCCGATATGCGCAAAAAACGCCACGCCGCCGCCTTCGGTGCCGAGGCTCATGCCGCCGCTCAGGACCTGCATCACAAACCAGAGGCCCAACACGATCGAGGCCGGGACAGAAAGCATCTGGCTGAAGAACCCCAGGGGGATGAGCACCAACACCTGGGCTCGCGGGTACAGCAACAAATAGGCGCCCAGGATCCCCGATATGGCCCCACTGGCCCCCACCATGGGGATCGTTGAAACCGGGTCAATGGCGGCATGACTCAACGCCGCAACAATCCCGCACAGGAAATAAAAGACGATGAACTTTCCATGTCCCATGACGTCTTCAATATTGTTCCCGAAAATCCACAGATACAGCATATTCCCGATCAGGTTCATCCATCCGCCGTGCAGAAACATGCTGGTCACCAAACTGCCATAGGGGGACACTGCTTGGAGTTCACTCGGGAGTTCGGCATACCCGAACACGACCGCGGGGATGGCCCCATACTGATACACAAAGGCTTGCCCGCTCTGCTGCCCCAGCATCGCCTGATTCAGGAAGACCACCACGCAGGCCACCAGAAACCCGATGGTCACAACGGGTTTGATTTCCGTGGGGTTGTCATCACGTAGCGGAATCATGGACTCACCCTGTTACGTATCAGGCAGTGCGTCATCAAAGTAAAGGCAATTCGCTGCAATTCCATTCAAATTCTCGCATATATGTATAAATACAGCTCTGTTTTGTTTCAATTTAGATCTGATTAGCATCAAATTCGTGCAATTAGGTGCAATCTCACGTCACTTTCCTCCAGTGCCGTGTTATCCCCGTATGGGATTCAGAATATCCGCCGTTTGAAGGGGGACCGAAAAGCCGGCGGCATTGACGTGCCCACCGCCCCCGTGTCGAGCGGCAATGGCGGAGACGTCAACGGTCCCCGGTTTCGAACGCAAGCTGAAATACCGCCGGCCGTCCCGTTGGTGCCATATGATGCAAAACGGGAATCCCCGGCACAGGCGTTCTCCGATCTGACTGGTCATCACCGGACTGTACACCGCGGGCACCGTCTCACCCTCAAACTCCACCAGGACCGATTCCTTGACGATCTTGGTGATCAGGACGTCTTCCCGTCGTAGAATCGCCCGGCCTTCGAGTTCCAATGTGTCCTGCGACAAACCGTCCCAGACCCGAAAATCAAACGGATACGAGTCCAACGCGGCGTTGATCTCCCGACTCTTGGGCAACCGCCATTCCCACAGATCCTTGTCCTGAATGTATTGGAGCAACCAAGGCACCGGCTCCGGGTGCGCCCATTCCCAGGCCAACACCGCCCCGCTTTTTTTCATGTCGAAATACGCGTACGGGAGACCGGCCAACGCAGCCTGCGCCGTGACGTGGTGATCCAGGATCCGGAGACTGGCCGTGGAGGCAGCCAAGCGTTCGACGACCTCGCGGGGATAACTGAAGTCCACCAGCACCACGTGGTCGTTGTCCAAACCCGACGGCGGGTTCAGTCCGTGTTTGACCGGAAGATAGCGCGCATCCGGATACTTTTTCCACAAGGCCCACGCCGCACCGAACCCGTCGAGGCAGTCGGCATGATACAGCACGACCGTCGGATTCTGTCCTGAAAACGGTTTGGCCAGGGGATCGCTCATCGTCCAAAACCATAACATGAATCCGTGTGCAGACAAAGCCCCTGTCCTGTTTCCGCTGCACTCTGGTGACGAGGGAGAGGGCACTGGTGTTGCCTATGCTCGCAGCATGGCGTAGGGTAGAAGGGATATATTTTTTCTACTTAAAGAATGAAATGGCGATGGACCTCAACATCAAGAACAACGAAACCTGTCGGCTTGCCGGCGTTTCGGCAAAGGGAATCACCGGGCAGTGCTGAATTTGGGCGACTGTTTTGCCTACGCGCTCGCGAAAACGACGGGCGAACCGCTCCTGTTCAAGGGTGAAGATTTTATCTATACCGATATCGAGACGGCATAAATGAGTTTTTGGCAGCACCTTCCACGGCCCATCATCGGGTTGGCCCCCATGGACGGAGTCACCGATATTGCGTTCCGCCACGTCATTGCCACCTACGGTCGACCGGACGTGATCTTCACCGAATTCACCAACGTCCATGATATTTGCCAGGGCCGGGGCATGGGCTGGGAGCCGTTACGGTACACCGACGGGCAACGCCCGATCGTGGCCCAGCTCTATGGAAAACACCCTGACCTCTTTTACCAGGCCGCCCACGTGGTGAGTGAACTCGGGTTCGACGGCCTGGATATCAACATGGGGTGCCCGTCAAAAAACGTGGCGTCGTCCGGGTGCGGCGCCGGGCTCATCAAAACACCGGAACTGGCGCTCGACATCATGGCCGCGACTGAACGCGGGCTTCACGACTGGGCCGAAGGGCAAACCCTGGCCGAAGCCGGGCTCAAACCCGGTATCGTGGAAAAAGTGCGCGTGGCGCGTGCTGCGCAGAACTATCCGGCCCCGCCACGCTCCGCCCTTCCGCTTTCCGTGAAAACGCGCCTGGGGTACGACTCCGTCATTATCAAGGAATGGAGCGCGTGTCTTGCCCAAGGCCGGCCGCACGCCATGTCCATCCACGGTCGAACCTTGAAACAAATGTATCGGGGCGACGCGGATTGGGAAGCGATTGCCGAGGCCGCGGCCCAAATCCGCCAACAAGGCATCCTCGTTTTGGGCAACGGCGACATCGGCTCCTTGAACGAAGCCGTTGCCCGCATCCACACCAGCGGGGTGGACGGCATTCTCATCGGCCGGGCGGCTCTGGGAAACCCGTGGATCTTTCACGGCAAAGAAGTGATCCGGGCGGCCGTGAGAGCCCAATCCCGATATCCGGTCTACGAAACGACGGTTTATCGAGAAGACCGGTTCGACATGATCCTGAAGCACACCCATGCGTTTGAACGGTTTCACGACGCTCCCCGTTTTCCGCGCATGCGCAAACATCTGGGCTGGTATTGCAGTGGCTTTCCGCATGCGGCCGCCCTGCGTGCCCACATGGTCAAAACCAACAGTGCCCGGGACGTCGAACAATTACTCCACGAATACGTCTCTCGATACGTCGCACCCGACGTCGAAGCCCTCACCGTCGCACTGGCTTAACACGCCCACGAGCACTCGTGTCCATCATCCTGGCTTCCACTTCCCCCCGCCGCCGCGAATTGCTGGCTCTGCTCGGCATCGCGTTCGAGATCATCCCGCCCACGGCCGAGGAAATTCCCTCCACCAACCTGTCTCCCCGTGACCAGGCAAAACAATTTGCGCTCGACAAGGCGCTCTCCATTGCACGCCGGTATCCGGATGACCTGGTGTTGGGGAGCGATACGGTGATCGAAATCGACGGAACACTGGTGGGCAAGCCTCAAGATCTCGACGACGCCGACACCATGCTGCGGCATCTCCGGGGACGCACTCACCACGTACACACCGGCGTCGCGCTCATGCACCAGGCCGCACACGTGACCCTCGTTCGCGTCGAGACCGCCCGAGTCCGGATGACGCCGTTCACGGACCATGAACTCAAGCGCTATCTGGAGACCGAGGAAAGTCTGGGGAAGGCCGGAGCCTATTCCATTCAAGGAGAAGGGGCGCGGTTCATCGAAAAGATCGAGGGGGATTATCCCACCATCGTGGGGTTGCCCCTGCGACAGACCGCCGACCTGCTGGAGCAACAGGGCGTCGTTCTGCCAAAATCCGTCGAAGAAATTTACCGCCTGAAGCCCTACGCGAATTGGAAGGAGTTTTAAGGTGAACCAGGAACGATGGGGCCCGCGTCACATGAATTTCATGAACTTTTCCTTGGCTTCGTCCATCAGTTCGGCGGAGACCGTGGTCGCGCCGCGCTCTTTGGCCAACCGTTCAATTTCCTTGCGGGCCATGGGTTGAATGAAATCCGGGATGTTGCGCAATCGCTTTTCGGCTTCGGGCGACCAGGTCATGCCGTTTGAGGAATTCTTCGAATCATCCATGACCTGAAGCGTGACGGTCGTATAGCCGTTCTTCCGTGCGTACGTTTCCACGCTGCTCTTGACCATCGGCTGCACAAACGACGGCAGCTTGCCCAACCGTTCCTGCGCATCAGGGCTCCATTGCAGCGCGGCCAGTTGCGTGCCGGTGGAGGCCTCGCCGCCGGTTAATCCCATTTGCGCGACCATTGCGGAAAACGGACAACCGCCGGATTCACCCTCTTTTGCCGGGGCACCGGCTGCTGGACTCGCGCTCTGTCCGGCGTGGATTTTTTCGTTCAGATAGGCGGCCATGGACCCCGACTCCGCCGGAGCCTCGACTTCTTCTTTTAACGTGCCCCGCGTCATTTCCAATGGGGAAGCAGCCTCCGCCCGCCCGCCAAGCTGGACGCCCAGGGAACTGACCATTTGCGTTTCGCCCGGATTCGTCACCATGGAAAACTTTGCGTCACAGGAAGGACAGGCGAAAAACACTCCGAGTGATCCTTCGGCGGGTTTCTCCACCTTTTCAAAACTCATATAGGTTTCACAGTTCAAGCAGACAAATTTCATAACGGCCTCACGGGAGAGAGTTGAAAGTCATAAAGACGAGTTCCATCGTTCAATAGGGCGGACACACAGGTCCGCCCCTACAAATTTTCGGCCAGAACTTTCTTGTAATCCAACATCGACTGAATGCGCCCGGCAATATCCGTATAGCGCCGGTTCGTGGGATACTCTCCATCCAACAACGGGGTCCCTTTATCAAACGTCCCGGCAAAGTTCCGGTCAAATGGAATGCGGCCGAGTAACGGCAGATTGAGGGCCTCACACATGCCTTGGGTGTTGCCCTCGAACAGTTCATTCTCGGTGCCACACGACGGGCACCGGTATTGGCTCATGTTTTCCACGACCCCCAACACGGTGATCCCCAGTTCCGTGGCATAGCCGATCGACTTCTGCACCACGTTCGAGGCCACTTCCGAAGGCGTCGTGACCACCACCGCGCCCGCAAGATCCGGAAGGAAGCTGGCGAGGACCGGAGGTTTATCCGCTGCGGCGCCCGGGGGAAGATCGGCCAACAAATAATCCAGATCCCCCCAGAGAATATCGGCGAGGAACTCCCGGATCACGTTCATTTCCATGAGCCCCAACCAGACGGGACTCAAATCCATCGGCCCTTTCCACCGGACGGGAGCCGTCTCATTGAGCAGGAAATCCATGGAGGCCACTTTGATGCCATAAGGCCCTTCCGGCGGTCGCGCCCCATCCGGCGTGACCTCAAGCCCCTTGCCCAGAATCCCCATCATGCGGGGAACGCAGGGCCCGTTGAGATCCACGTCGATAATCCCGACCTTGTGGCCTTGCCGTCCCAAGGCCAAGGCCAAATTGACCGTAGTCATGCTCTTCCCGACACCACCTTTGCCACTCATCACCACGATCTTGTGCTTGATCCCCGACATGCGGTCCTGGACCTGTCGGGTCTGGTTGGTGATCTGTTCCACCACCTTGGCGTCGTCGGTATACTGCAATTTGCCCAGAATGCTTTTCAGGTCTTTTTCCATAGCGGGTTCTCCCATGCGTACGTCTCGGGACTAAACCAAAAAGGTAGCATAGGGGATTTGACCCGTCAATCAAGGAGCAGAGCGGGTCCACGAATCGGGCGCCGTGATGGGCAAGCCCGACGTGCAACCTGCCTCGCTCGGGTTGCGCTTGATTCGGTCAATCCCCTGGCAGAGCCACAGGTGCCTCAGGCAAAGCAGGATTCTGCACGGGCTTGAACGTGAACACGGCTACCGTGTCCGGATCAACTGCGATCTCTACGGCGTGCATGTGTTCCGCCCCGTACACCCCCACTGCGGTCAGGTTGCCGGCCGAACGGGGAAAGGGGCGAAAGACCCGGAACTCGTGACTGTCTCCGAAAATCAGCAGGACCGGTTTTCGGAAGGATTGTGCCTTCGTGACGAGGATCTCGCCGAACCCCTTGAACCCGGAGGTACGGGCAAAAGTTTCCTGCTCCGGATCGAACCCGTCTCTGAACATGTCGGCGTGAATGGCGACCACCACGGCCTTGACGTTCGTGGCCGCAGCGTTGTCGAATGTGTCCGCCAGCCACACCCGGTTCGCCTTGTCACGGGCGAAGAATTCTTGAGCCGTCTCCTGGTCCCGAACGTGAGGATTGTCGAGATTGTTATTGGAGCCGACCACGTGCGCGGTCACAAACCACATGTCGCGGCGGCGGAACCTGCTGTTCTCGACGAATGGCTCGAAGCCACGCATGACGTCCGCCTGGCGCTCGAGGCGAATCGGATGCCGGCCGAGACTCTCGGCCGTCCCAAAATAGTGCGTGCGAATGAAGCGCAGCCGGTCGAGCGGGTTATACGTGCCGGCCAGCAGGCGGTGACAATCGGTCCACTCGTTGTCTCCGGGGGTGTAGACGAGGGCCGACGCGAAGCTGTCCATGAAATCCCGCTGCTCCAGCAGCAGTTGGTCGGAGCAGGGGTCCACGCCCGATTTGGTGTCGCCGAGATGGATGGTGAAGACAGGAGCCCGGCGGTTGATCTCCGCGATCAACGCCCTGAACGCAGGGTAGGCTTGCTCGCGCGGGCCATAGGGCATGTCGCCCAAGGCCACGAACGTGAACTCCGCGGCCGCCGCCCCCGTCGAGAGGGCAAGGCACGCACCGACGACTGCCGCTGCGAGCCCGTGTTTGATTTCACTGTTGGCGACCCACCTCCAGCAGCAACGCTCCCAATTGCTTGACCCGCTGAAAATAGTCCAAGGGTTCCTCGCTCAGTTCCGGCAGCACGGCCTCCAGGTCGGAGAGGCAATCTTCGAGGATCGCTACCCGTTGCGGGTCGAGGTCGTGCTCTTCGAAGAAATAGGTGACGCACCCACTGACCACCGTGTCCAGGGTCATGAGTTCGCCCTCACGGGAGCCCACCCCGACCGGCCATTCCGCCGCCTGGTGGATTTCCCACAACCCGGTCAGGTCCTGGTCGTTCGTAGGGGTCATGGCATCCGACTCAGCCATGGAGAATAAGGTCCGCAGCCAAGCACACCGCGAGTGCCAGGTCGATCGTCCCGCCGACCCGGTACAGCCACGGCGGCCAAGTGCCGAGCCATTGCAGCACCCGCTCACGCCACGACGCCGGGGCCCCCAGCAACAGACAGGCCTTGGTCGCGGCCAGCCCGCCACACACCGCCCAGACCCAAAACCCCTTGAGATCCGTCGTGCCGATCATCAACAGCAACCCCATCAGCAGGACCGCTTGCGCAAACCAGAATCGCCACCAGGGATCCAGGAACATCCGCTTGGCCCAGACGAGCCCCAACGCAGGCACAATGGCCACCATCAATCCGGCCAACCCCCAGGCCAGGCTCGTCAATCCCATGAAGACGTTTGCGATCAACCCTTGAGCACCTTTTCCCGGCTATGGCTCAAACCCATCCACACGCATGGATCAAGACAATCGAGAGCGTACACAACCCCAGCCCCCAAAACCGATAATCCACCGCCTGCCGGCTCAAACACCAATGCAACACGGACTGGCGTGTTTCGTCGTTTGACAAAAGAAAAAATCCTCCCTTCGCTACCATGGCGACCCCCGTGACCATCCATACTCCCTGGTAGGGCAGATCAGACGCTTGCAGGAGCAGGATCAGGCCCGCCACCAGGGTGACCCCCGACCATTTCGTGAGTGAAGGAGAGGTCAGGAGGGTGGGCTTGACTTGCTCAACGGTCCACAGGGGGGCTACCAATAAGGCCAATCCATCGGCCATCCATAGCCCCGCAATGGCCAGCAGCAGATAGGACATCGCTTTGACCGCCCGGCTTTTCTGTATCAGGATGGTATGAGAGAAACCACCACGGCAAGCGTGGCATTCACCGCGTTTCAGTGTCAAGCGAGGCGCTTGCCTCAACCACGCCCTGCTGCGTATGCTGCGCCAGCGATCATCATGTGCCTGTCTTCGCTCCTTCCAGTCCCGAGCACACCATGACCGAAGAAGCCCAACAGACCGCAAAAGCGCTCGTTGAACTCATCCCTCCGTCCGTCGCCCCCGATTTCCTCGAAGAATACGGACTGACCCTGACCGTCCAACAGGCGCAGGCCGTCACCAAGGAACTGCTGACCCTAAGCCTGTATTGGATGACCTGCGCCGTGCGCGTGAGCATCCCGGAACCCGTGCGCAGCCGGATGTACCAAGCCATCCATGAGCAGGTCCGTGAAAAATGGGGGAGCAGGTTCGGGCTGGTTCACGTGTCCATCGATGAGTTCTATGCCGCGATGGAACGCAAGCACCGGACGTGGGAAGACATCACCCGACAAGGCGGGGAACCCATTGCGGTCCTCAGTGCGGCGGCAGAGGGGCTGGAGGACGACGACGTGATCCCTGCTCACGACCGGCAAAATATGCTGGCGGTGCTGCTTGACCTGGTGCCGATCGACGAGATCGGCGAACTCGTCGCCGAACTGGAAGAAACCCTGAGATAGATATGGGAGAGCACCTATGACGAACGATGATGCGCTCGCTGAACGGATACGTCCGATACTCTCGCGTCGGAAGGGATTCTCTGAAAAGAAAATGTTCGGCGGCGTCTGTTTCCTGATCAACGGGAACATGTGCGTCGGCACCTGGAAGGGATCGCTCATCGTGCGGCTCGATAGAAAACAGCACGACGAGACTCTGGCGAGACCGCACACGAAGCCGGCCAATATCACGGGCCGCGTCATGAAAGGATGGGCGTTGGTTGAGCCGTCAGGGATCGAATCGGACGATGATTTGAAGACGTGGGTGCGCAGGGCAGCGAACTTCGCCGCGTCGCTTCCGGTCAAGCGACGGCGCTTATCCGGACGTTGAGGGCATATTCGCCACTGCCACCGACAACCCGGCCTTTCTAAGTATATCGAGTTTATCGGTCGTTCGGCGATTGTAGGCCCGTGTAAGCACCCCGGCCCGTTAACCGAAGACCATCGACCAGGTTCAGACCTAAGAGCGCGATGTTCAGCGCCCCCATGACAAGTTCCAGGACCTGTACCGCATAAAAGGTTGCGTCGAATGCATAGGCATCGGCCTTGTATGCCAGAAAAAAGGCGGCCGGAATCAGGATGACGATGCCATTGGCAGCGATAAGCGGGATCCGCTTGCTCTTGCGAGCGACCAATCTGTCTGTTCGCCCACGGCCGAGCATATGACCGGTACCTCCTGCCAAGGCGAGTGACGGAATGAGCACCAGAAAGCCCCAGGGAATCATGAGCTTGATGGTCCTGACGTCGTCCTCCGTGCCGAAGAGTTCTGAGCCAAGAGTCGAAACCCAGAACGCCGGCAACAGGGTGAAGTATCCTTTTCATCTTCCGGTTCTCTTGAAAAATCAGAGCGTACCATGAACGCCTATCGCACGCCACTGAATTTGGCGCTCGTCCATGATCCTCAATAAACGGACAGCAATCGGCTGTCTCGCTGTAGACCGCCACTCTTACGACGAAACAATGGAGATTCGTAACCCTACCCTCTCCCGGAGAGCGAGGGTGAAAAGGCGAATGCTTCTACCCCGAATCAAGTCCAAGGCAAGCTCTCTCCCATAGGAGAGGGAGGGAAGGGTTACAAATACCGGTGGGCGACGGCTTGGCCCTGATCGTCCAGTTCATAGAGCAACGGGGCGCCGGTGGGGATGTTCAGTTCGAGCACGTCTTCGCTGGAGAGCCGGTCGAGGTGCATGACGAGGGCTCGCAGGCTATTGCCGTGCGCCACGACCAGCAGCGTTTCGCCCTTCGCCAGTCGCGGCCACATCCGGTCCTGGTAATAGGGCAGCACGCGTTCGGCGGTGTCCTGTAAACTTTCTCCGCCCGGGGGCCGCACGTCGTAACTGCGCCTCCACAGTTTGACTTGGGCTTCGCCGTATTTTTCCGCAGTCTCGATTTTGTTGAGGCCTTGCAATTCGCCGTACATGCGTTCGTTCAACGCCTGGTCCCGTTCGACCGGCAGCCCGGGTTGGCCGATGACTTCCATCACGATCTCCAGGGTCCTGATGGCCCGCGTCAACACGGAGGTAAAGGCATGATCGAACCGAAAGGCCCGGAGTTTCTTCCCTGCTTCCCGCGCTTCCTGTTCACCCTTGGGGCTGAGGGGCACGTCCACCCACCCGGTAAACCGGTTTTCGAGATTCCATTGTGATTCACCGTGGCGAATCAAGACGACTTGCTTCATGCGTCCTCCTCATGCCCGACCCCTCGCCTCACTCAGGGTGCCTGGTTCTCTCCCCTTGCTTTGCTCGCCTGCACCTCGTACCATGCCAGGCACGTTCCTTCCCCCGATAAATCCTCGTTAACACCTGCGGGGACCCACGTCGGGGACAAGCCTCCGATGACAACCGTTATGGCGCGTATGGCTCAACCCTATCGACAGCAGCTCGATGCCCAGTGGTGGATCACGCTGGCGCAACAGCTCAACATCAAGGACAAAGTCGAGCAGTTCTTTCACGACGCGACCACGCCTCACAACGTACTGGACCGCGTGGTGAAAGTCGATGGAGACATGCCGTATATCCTGTTTGTCCTGGTGCGCCATTGGATTCCCATCGTTTTGCCCCCGCCGGGACGTGAACGCGTTTCCAAACACGATCCGGATTACTGGCTGGAATCGGCGCAAATCCTCGATGCCGCGGTGACGCGCCTGCGAGAATTAAAACCCCTGATCGACCTCCTGACGACGGTCAACCCCTTGGGACCCAAGACGGCGCCGTCCGCTTCGCCGGTCGTCGAGGTCGAGTTGGCCAACATGTTGCAGGACATCGCCAAGGTCGCGGGCAGTTACGGCGGGCCGGACTATACGTCGATCATCAAGAACTTCGACCCCATTCCCCTGCGACAAACTCAACCCTTTAAACACAACAAAAAACACAGCGCCGAGCTGTGGGTCGTGTTTCTGCTCCGCGAGCATTTCCGCACCCTGAACCTGGGGAAAGATCGTTATTGGCCGCTTCTCACGGACGTGATTACCGCCGCCGGGATTCGTCAACCCAATGACCATCCGTTTACCCCGGGGGAACTCAAATCCTGGTGGACCAAGAACTGGCCCCGGACCTACACCCTGCTGAAGGAGAAAAGCGACGACGGGCTTCCCACCATCCATACGGCTTACCAAAGCGACTATGAATGGTTTCAGTCATGGTTCACGTGGGAGCTTTCGCAACCGGGCGGTCCCGGTCGCTGATCCCGGGCGCGTTCACGGGATCGCCCATCACAGAATCATCCGGCGGCCCTCCATCTCTTCCCCACCGGGTTCCCCGTCCGGCAATGGGAAGCCTTCTTCGAGCGGTGGTTCACCGAGCACGGCAAAAAAGACTCCGATTTTCAACAGGAGTGACGCCGCCACCAACCAGAACACGTAGGGTTGAACGCCCCCTTCATCCGTGAGCTGCCGCATGCGGGCCACGTGGTCCAGACCGGTCCGGGCTTTTACCTTCAACAACAGGTCCCGCAAGTGCCAGTAATACACGTAGTTGGCGCTTGCACTTGCGATGATGGACCACACGATCGGCACCGTGATGTCACTGGTTAAAAAGACGGAAACGATGGGGCCGATAAAATAGACGAATGCAAACAGGTACATTTTGCGATAGAGAAACCAGAGAAAGGGCTCGACTAAAAACGGGGCCCAATTCCACGTGAGCGAAAAGCGGGGGCCTTGCGCGGAGTGAAATCGTTGAAACGTGCGCCGGTAATAGTCCCAAGCGGGTTTCCACGACCAGCCGCCCCTCAACGTGAATTGCAGACAATTTCCGGGACCGATCAACGTGCGCCAATTCTGCTCCTCCTGATCCATCTCGGGGGAAGCCGCAGACGCCGCTTCCGGGGGAAACTCCTTGCCGCATCGCAGGCAAAACAGGGCATCATCGGGGTTCTGTTGCTGGCAGGAACCACAGGCTCTCATGGTTGGGGTTATACCATGCGAATGTTCCGGAAGGCCACCGGCTGGGGGAAAGGGCACAGAGGAAAAGAAACAGACGCCACAAATTAAGAGAAGGCAGGCGGGGCTTGTCTGGAGCAAACAGGGTGTTTATGCTTCATCATACTCACGTCTCGTCGAAGTGTCTTGACGGCAAAAATCTGCCGGGGGAGTCCAATGCTGAGCAACCAGGAACTGGAAAATATTCTCAATGGCGGCGAAAGCGACCGGGTGGAATTCACCGAATCCCTTGGAGATTTGGACAAAATCAGAGAGGCGATATGCGCCTTTGCCAACGATCTGCCTAACCACGGCAAGCCCGGTTTGGTTTTCATTGGCGTCAAAGATGATGGAAACTGCGCCCACCTGACAATCCACCTGTAAATGTCGATGGCCGGTGTTGGATTCGGGTCGGGCCGCGACGCAGCCAAGCCACCGCCGAAGAGGAACGCCGTTTAACGGAGAAAAGGCGCTGGGGGAATCTTCCCTATGATATGCAAGGCATGACCGGTGCCTCAGTAGAACAAGATTTGGATATACGGAAGTTCGAGCATGATTATCTGCCCTTCGCCGTATCGCCGGAAGTGCTGAAAGAGAACGACCGGAATCGTGGAGAACAATTGCAGGCGCTACGCCTGACCGCACAGAACGGAGCACCCACGGTGACAGCTATGCTCATGCTGGGAAAAGACCCACAATATTGGTTTCCCGGCGCGTACATCCAGTTTGTTCGCTATGCGGGAAAGGAAGTGACGGACTCTATTGTCGATCAAAAAGAAATACGCGGAACTTTGCCGGACCAACTGCATGAACTGGATATCATCTTAAAAGCACATGTAGCGACCGCCATGGATACCAGCGGGACAAGACATATTGAACGACCGGATTATCCTTATGAAGCGTTACGCGAACTTACACGCAACGCCATCATTCACAGAAACTACGAAAATTCCAATACCCCTGTGCGTGTTTATTGGTTTGAGGGCAGAGTGGAAATCATCAGCCCGGGCGGTGTTTATGGCACGGTAACGTCCGATAATTTCGGCGGTCCTGGAATTACGGCATACCGCAATCCGACTATTGCGGAAGCCATGAAAAACATGGGGTTTATGCAACAATTCGGGATCGGGATCGCTACGGCGCACAAGACACTTAAAGATAACGGTAATCCTCCACCGGATTTTAAAATTCAGAGCACGGTGATTCTCGCTACGGTACGGAAAAAAGGATGAAGACCATCGCATTTTTCAACAACAAGGGCGGAGTGGGAAAAACCTCACTTGTGTATCACCTCGCCTGGATGTTCAGTGAACTCGGGCACCGTGTCATTGCGGTTGATTTGGACCCCCAGGCCAACCTGAGCGGGATGTTTTTCGATGAAAACAGGCTGGAAGTCCTTTGGCATGATGAAGAGAAAAAAACTATCAATGGAGATATTGCGCCGCTGTTTGAAGGGATAGGAGATATTGCAACAGAGCCTCATATCGAAAAAGTCGGAGAGCGAATCGGTTTGTTGGTAGGAGATCTTGCCCTATCCAAACGCGAAGGCGATCTGTCGGAACAATGGCCGAAATGTCTGGATAGGGACAAAAGGGCCTTTCGCGTTATCACAGCTTTTGCACGCCTGATTGACGGCGCAAGCGAAAAATTTCAAGCGGGTCTGGCGCTTGTGGACGTCGGACCTAACCTCGGCGCCATCAACAGGGCCGCGCTCATAGCCAGTGACCACGTGGTCATCCCGCTTGCATCCGACTTGTTTTCATTACAGGGCTTGGGGAATGTGGGACCAACATTGAGGGAGTGGAAGGGGGGATGGAAAGATCGTATTGATCGTAAGCCGGAAGAGTTGGACATTACGCTGCCCAATGGCGACATGAAACCGCTCGGTTATATCGTCATGCGACACTCCACCAGATTGGATCGTCCCGTAAAAGCATTCCGGAGGTGGATTGAAAAGATACCCCTAGAATACAGGAAAGCCGTCTTGCAGGCCAAGGACCCTGTAGCGCCGATAATTGATGCTGACGAACACCTTCTAGGACACTTGAAAGATTACCGATCACTCATGCCTATAGCACAAGAAGCGAATAAGCCTATGTTTATGCTAAAACCCGCTGACGGCGTCATCGGTGCACAGCAAAATGCCGTTAGAAGCTGCCATGAAGATTTCCAATCTCTCGCGGAAAAAATCATTCACAAGCTGAAAAAAGAACCTTAGAGGTTTTCTTTCTCCTTGAATCCATCACCCTGACACCGAACCACGCAGACTTGCCCGAACCCTGACACGTGCCGGCGATTGAACGTTTCTCAACAGATAAGAGGCGTTCTTGACTGACTGGAACTGGCGCATTCTTCCTGATTTTCAATCCAGGACGCCTACTCCCGCTTTGGGGAGAGGGACCCCGTTCCGTTGCACCACTGAGAACCGCTGTGCTAGATTCGCCTCTTTCCACGCGAGGTTTGGCTGTCATGCTAACTGAAGATCTGCAACAGCGTTCCGCCCGGACGATCATGAATACCTATGCCCGGTTCCCCATCAGCCTGGTGCGGGGCAAGGGGTGTAAGGTCTATGACGCCGAGGACCGGGAATACCTGGACTTTGTCGCCGGCATTGCGGTCAATGCGCTGGGGCACGGGCATCCCGACCTGGTTACGGCCATCGAACGACAAGCGCGGCATCTCCTGCATACGTCGAACCTGTATTATTCCGAACCGCAGGTGCTGCTCGCCGAGCGATTGGTCGCGCATTCCTTCGCCCACAAAGTGTTCTTCTGTAACAGCGGGGCAGAAGCCAACGAAGCCGCGATCAAGCTCGCCCGCAAATACTCTTTTGACAAATACGGTCAGAACCGTCACGAGATCATCACCATGAACAACTCGTTTCACGGCCGGACCCTGGCAACCATCACCGCAACGGGACAGGCCAAAGTGCAACAGGGATTCGCGCCGCTCCCGCAAGGGTTCAAGTACGCCGACTTCAACGATGTCTCCTCGATCGAACGCCGGATGGATCAACGCACTGCTGCGGTGATGCTTGAACCCATACAGGGCGAAGGAGGCGTGGTGGTGGCCGAGGGGGCATTCCTGGAACAATTGCATACGCTCTGTCGCGAACGCGACGTGCTGTTGATATTCGACGAGGTTCAGACCGGCATGGGGAGAACCGGCACCCTCTTTGCGCATGAACAGTACAACGTCCGGCCGGATATCATGACCCTGGCCAAGGGTCTGGGCGGCGGACTTCCCATCGGGGCCTGTCTCGCCACCGACGACGTGGCTCAAGCGTTCGGACCTGGTTCCCATGCTTCCACGTTCGGCGGGAATCCCCTGGCCTGTGCCGGGGCACTGGCCACGCTCACCGCCTTGCTGGACGACCGCCTGCTGGAACGAAGCCAAGCCGCCGGGGCCTACCTGCACAAGGGCCTCCAATCCTTACAGAACCGGTTGTCCGTGGTCACTGCGGTTCGCGGCCTGGGTCTCCTGCAAGGCATGGAACTGTCCATCGACGGGCAACCGGTCGTGCAGGACTGCCTGACCCGGCGCATGTTGATCAACTGCACGATGGGCAACGTGCTTCGCTTCGTGCCGCCGTTGATTGTAACCAATAACGAAATCGATCGTTTGTTGGACGTATTAACCGGCGTGCTGCAGAAACGGCTCGAATCGCTTCCTCATTCATGAAGACGGTGATGTTGCACGCAAATCGATTCGGACCTGACTTATGACCCTGTTGGGACATTCCATTCCCGACCCCGGCATTGTAGGGGACGGCCCGCGTGCCGTCCCGCCCGCGACGCCGGCGGGCGGGACGAAAGACTTGCTGGCGATCTCCGACGTTTCCTGCAGCCAGATCTTTCGCCTGTTCCGCATTGCCCGTGAACTCAAGGCCACCCCCCGGCCCGGCCCAGCCTCTCAGTGGCTTTCGGGATTGACCCTGGGCCTGCTGTTCGAGAAACCCTCGACCCGCACGCGGGTTTCCTTTGAAGCGGGCATGCATCAATTGGGCGGGCAGGCCTTGTTCCTTCCGTCGGATACGATCCAGCTCAGCCGTGGGGAAAGTCTCGGTGATACCGCTCTGGTGCTGTCACGGTATCTCGACGGGCTCGTGATTCGCACGTTCGAGCAGGCCAAGCTGGAGGAATGGGCTCGCCATGCCACCATTCCGGTCATCAACGGGTTGACGGACCTGTGTCATCCCTGCCAGGCCCTGGCCGATCTTTTCACTCTCATGGAAGTCAAAGGGTCGTTCGCCGATGATGCTTTCGAAGGACTCAAACTCGCGTACGTGGGGGATGGGAACAACGTTGCGAATTCGTTGATCGAAGCCGGGGCAAAAGTGGGGATGCACGTCGCGATCGGATGTCCGCCTCAATACCAACCCGATCCCGGCATCCTCGAACGGAGCCGCGAGGAAGCCGGCCGCACGGGCGCGACCATCGAGATCGTTCATGACCCGGCCGTCGCCGCGGAAAACGCTGATGCCCTCTATACGGACGTCTGGACGAGTATGGGACAGGAGTATGAACAGATCGAACGCTTGAAGGCCCTGGCTCCCTACCAGTTAAATGAACGCCTGCTTCACCGGGCCAAACCCACGGCGATCGCGTTGCATTGCCTGCCGGCCCACCGGGGCGAGGAAATTACCGCGGCGGTCCTGGACGGTCCGCAATCCGTGGTCCTGCAGCAGGCGGAAAACCGGCTTCACGTTCAAAAAGCGATCTTAACGGAGTGGCTCGGCCGGCCCTAGCCTTGAGGCGCTCACGTCCTGTGCCACGATGCCCACACGCTCACCGCATTCCAACGAGATCAGGAAAGTCGTTCTGGCGTATTCCGGCGGTCTCGATACCTCGGTGATCCTGCAATGGCTCCGAACGGAATATCAGGCCGACGTCATCGCCTTTTGCGCGGACCTCGGTCAAGGCGAGGACCTCCAGGCCATCAAGAACAAGGCCCGGGACGTGGGCGCGTCGAAGGTCTACGTGGAGGATCTCAGGGAAACGTTCGTCAAGGACTATGTTTTTTCCATGCTCCGGGCCAATGCCGTGTACGAGGGCTGTTATTTATTGGGCACCTCGATCGCACGCCCGCTGATCGCCCGGCGTCAGATCGAGATCGCGCAACAGGAAAAAGCCCAGGCCGTGAGTCATGGCGCCACCGGCAAAGGGAACGACCAGGTCCGGTTCGAACTCACGTATACGGCCATGAACCCCGATATCGCTATCATCGCGCCGTGGCGGGAATGGGCGTTTCAATCCCGCGGCGAGTTGATCCGGTACGCCCGCAAACACGGGATCCCCGTGACCGCCACCAAGGCCAAACCCTACAGCATGGACCTGAATCTGTTTCACGTGAGTTACGAAGGCGGGATCCTGGAAGACCCCTGGAAAGCCCCGCCCGAATCCATGTTTCAGATGACGGTGGCACCGGAACGCGCGCTGAACAAGCCGCGACAGATTGAAATCACGTTTGAATCCGGAGACCCGGTCGCGGTAAACGGCCAGCGCCTGTCCCCGGCCAACCTCCTCGATTTCCTCAATCGGCTCGGAGGGCAACACGGCATCGGACGGGTGGATTTGGTGGAAAACCGCTACGTGGGCATCAAGTCGCGCGGGGTCTATGAAACGCCCGGAGGCACGATCCTGCACGTGGCGCACCGCGGCATCGAATCCCTGACCATGGACCGGGAGGTCCTCCACCTGCGCGACAGCCTGATTGCACGGTACGCGGAACTCGTGTATTACGGCTATTGGTTCGCCCCCGAACGCGTGATGCTGCAACGGCTCATGGATGAAGCCCAGCGCAGGGTAAACGGCACAGTCCGGCTCAAATTGTACAAGGGAAACTGCACGGTCACGGGCCGGCGGTCCGAGGCGTCGCTCTACCGGGAAGATCTCGCAACATTCGAACAGGATCAGGGGTATCGCCAGCAGGATGCCGAAGGGTTTATCCGGCTCAACGCCTTGCGCCTGGCGATCATCAAATCGCGTGAAACGTCGCGGTCCCGTGGCACTTCCCGTCGAAAGGCACCTGGATCGAAATGAAGTCCGGGAAACGTGCACAGCGTGGATCTCGCCCGCAGGCGGCCACCCGTTCGGACCGGAGGACACCTCCGTCCAAAAAGAGCGCGCCGTCAAAAGCCTGGACCGGCCGGTTCACCGAAACGACCCATGCATTGGTCGAACGCTTTACGTGCTCCCTGCCCTTTGATCGCCGGTTGTTCGAATACGACATCCTTGGCAGTCTTGCCCATTGCCAGGCCCTGGAAAAAGCCGGAATCCTGACCCGCGCGGAACGTCGCTCCCTGATGCGTGGACTCGAACGGGTCCGGGACGAACTTCGTGAAAACCGTTTCCCGTTCGCGGATTCGGATGAGGACATACACATGGCGGTGGAGCGTCGGTTGACGGAGATCGTGGGTCCGGTGGGAGGGAAGCTCCACACAGGTCGGAGCCGGAACGATCAAGTCACGCTGGATCTCCGGTTGTACCTGCGAGAGCACCTCCAGGTCTTGCAGGCGCGCCTCCAGGACCTGCAACGGGCGTTCCTCGGACAGGCCCGGCAGCATCTCGACGTGATTATTCCCGGGTATACCCACCTCCAACGGGCCCAGCCCGTCTCGCTGGCCCATCACTTCCTGGCATACGTGGAAATGCTGGAACGCGACATCGCGCGCGTGCGGGACGATTTTAAACGCGTGAACGTGATGCCCCTGGGTTCGGGCGCGCTGGCCGGCAACAATTATCCGATCGACCGGGCCTTCACCGCAAAACTGTTGGGATTTCCCGCGCTGACCCGAAACAGTCTGGACGGGGTCTCTGACCGGGATTACGTGGCGGAAACGCTCGGGGTACTGGCTATCATCATGATGCACCTGTCCCGGTTGAGCGAAGAACTCGTCCTGTGGGCGTCGCACGAATTTTCCTTTGTCGAACTCCCGGATGGTTTTTGTACCGGCAGCAGTATGCTGCCCCAGAAAAAAAACCCGGACGTGCCCGAATTGATCCGCGGCAAAACCGGCCGAGTCTACGGGCATGTTCTCTCGATCATGACGACGCTCAAGGGACTCCCCCTGAGTTACAATAGAGACCTGCAAGAGGATAAGGAGCCTCTTTTTGACGCCATGGAAACTGTGATAGAGTGTCTCACGGTCTATGCCGAGTTGATCCGGCGTCTGCGCATTCGCCGGGACGTGCTCTCGGGCACCTTGGGATCGGGGTTTCTCCTGGCCACCGAGTTGGCCGACTACCTGGTGAACAAGGGCGTCCCCTTTCGGGAAGCCCATGGCATCGTCGGCCAATTGGTCCGGCATTGCCTGGAGCACCGGAGGGAATGGCAGGATCTTTCGTTGGCCGATCTCAAGGCCGCGTCCCCGCATTTTTCCAAGGACGCGTTGCTGTTCCTGACCCTCGAAGGGGCCGTTGACCGGAAGGCCCAAACCGGGGGCACGTCCCGCAAACAGGTGACCCGGCAAATGAACGCATGGGAGGCGCGTCTCGCCAAGAAACCGAAAGCCTAGACATGTTGCACGATTTCCAAGGCCCTGCTCTTCGATGGACCCTCGCTTTGACGGTGTTGTGTTCGTTTGCAGCGGGCTGCGGCGTGGTGGGTTCTCCCATTGCCCCGGAAGACATCGGTATTGAAGCCAAGATCCGGGCCCACCGACAAGCCGAAGAATCGCGCTCGACCCCTGAGGAGCCCTGTAGGGGCGGACCTGCATGTCCGCCCTGGCTGCCCCCTCTTCGACCCATCGGGACCCAATAGTTGAGCGAAGCCACGTGATTCGGATAAGTTGCGATAACCGTTAACCCCGACAACGCAAGGGAGATTGCTGGATGGACGCACATGCAGGACATGCCCGGACGTTACTTCTCCTCGACCCTTACCCCAGGAACAATCCGTATCGCATGACCGCGAGCGAGCGGCGCTCCGTGTGGTTCCCCAAACTCAGTTTACCCGCGATCGCCGCGTACACTCCGCCCACCTGGGACGTGCGGCTCGTGGATGAGGCGGTCCAGTCCATCGACCTTGACCAACCCTGCGACCTGGTGGGTATCTCCGTGATGACCTGCTATGCCCCCCGGGCTTATGAACTCGCCATGGAATTTCGCAAACGTGGCAAACCCGTGGTACTTGGCGGCGTCCACCCCACCTATTGTCCTGAGGAAGCCCTGCAATATTGCGACGCCATCGTGTGCGGGGAAGCCGAAGACCTGTGGCCGCACGCCATCGCGGACTTCGAGGCCGGGCAGATGAAACGCATCTATCGGATGGAACAATTCCCCTCGCTGGACAACTATCGTGCTCCGCAGGTCCAGCTCCTCAGCCCGGATGCCTACATGACCCGGCATTGTACGTTCACGACGCGCGGCTGCCATTTCGATTGCGAGTTTTGCAGCGTGTCGCCCTTCAACGGGAAAACCACCAGACGGCGTCCAGTGCCGGAAGTGATCGAAGAAATCAGGCGCGTCAAGGAATGGTTACGCGCCGAGGTGGTCGAGCGCATGACGAAGGGGTCGTTGTGGGACGCCATGACCATCGCCGCAAAAATCTGGGTGGGTCTCGAAGAAGGGTCGATCGTGGCATTCGTGGACGACCTGCACAACAGTCACCGGGCGTATTGCCGGGAGTTGTGGCAGGCCTTGAAAGCCCTGAACGTGAAATGGGGGTGCCAGTCCACCCTGTTTCTGGGGGACGATCCGGAGATGGTCAAATTAGCGGCCGACAGCGGATGCATCTCGGTCTTCGTGGGCATGGAATCGATCTCCGAAAATTCCCTAGTTGAAACCAACAAAGGCTTCAACCAGGTTAGAAAATTCGAAGACCAGATCAAGATGTTTCACGACCACGGCATCATGGTCAATCCGGGTATGGTGTTCGGGTTCGATAACGACGATGAATCCGTGTTTGAATCAACGCTGAATTTTCTCATCCGCAATCACGTGGAACTGGCGTATTTCAACGTCCTGACGCCCCTGCCCGGAACCACCTTGTATGAACGGTATACCCGGGAAGGCCGGATCTTCGATCGGGACTGGGCGAAATACGACGGCAAACACGTGGTGTTTAAGCCCAAACGCATGACACCGGAACAACTGCAGGAAGGCTTCTTTTGGGTTAATCATCAATTCTATTCCTTGGGATCCATCTGGCATCGACTCCGGCATACCGGCCAACGCCTGATCCCCCGCATCGAAATGAATTATGAATTTCGAAAACTGGTCAAGCGATCCTGCCCCCAGGGGACACTCTCTCCCCTGGCGGCCGTGCTCAAGAACCTGCAGGCGAAACTTCCCTCGATGGACACCGGCTCGCTCATTCCCAACGCCCTGCACAAGATCAAGGTGTCCGCGAAGCCGCACGATTTGTTCCTGAACATCAAAGGCCGGCGCCATGATGCGTCCGTGGCGTTGTTTATCGACCTGGAGGGCACGCTGGATCATTTGAACGCCCGGGAACTCCTGGACCGCATCAAGGACGCGGCTCAGAAAGCCCGGATGGACATCGTAGTCAACTTCGAGCATCTCCGGCAGGCTACCCCCAAGGCGATCCAGATGCTTCTGGATCAGGACGTACTCCAGGCGGTGACCCCCTATGCGAAGCTGCGCTATCGTAAATTACAAGACGCCTTCCATTCGGCCCTGGACGGGTTGACGCTGTTGGACCCCGAACTGTTTGAAGAGCTGCCGCAAGATGCATGACTTTCGCTATCACCATGATGCGCTCTTCTGTGAAGACGTCCCGTTCGAACGCCTGGCCAAGGAACAGGGCACACCCTGTTACCTCTACAGTCACGCGACGCTGACCCGGCACTTCCAGGCCTTTGACCAGGCCTTCTCTGCGGTTCCCCATCTCACCGCGTTTGCCATAAAGGCCAATTCAAACCTGGCCATTCTCCGGCTCATGGCGTCGCAAGGAAGCGGGGCCGACATCGTGTCGGGAGGCGAATTGTTTCGCGCGTTGCAGGCCGGAATCCCGGCGAGCAAGATCGTATTTGCCGGGGTCGGAAAAAATTCCGAAGAAATTGCCTATGCCCTCGACTCCGACATCCTGTTGTTCAACGTGGAATCGCCCGCGGAACTCCAGGCCATCAATGATGTGGCGAGAGGGAAAGGCGCACGGGCGCGCGTGGCGTTGCGGGTCAACCCGGATATCGACCCCATGACCCATCCCTATATCACGACGGGGTTGAAAAAGAGTAAATTCGGGATCGGCGCGGATCGGGCCTTGGAGGAATTCACAAAGGCGGCGTCGCTCTCCAACGTGGAAGTCATCGGGGTGCATGCGCACATTGGCTCTCAACTGACGCAGGTCAGTCCCTTTGTCGACTCCCTGAAAAAGGTGGTAGGGCTGATCGAAACGCTGAAAGACCGTGGCATTCCAATCCGGTATCTCAACATAGGGGGAGGACTCGGCATTACCTATTCGGACGAAACGCCCCCGCATCCCAAGGAGTTGGCCGAAGCCATCACGCCGCTTCTGCAGGCGGCGCACTGTGAAATCATCATGGAACCCGGCCGCGTGATCGTGGGAAACGCCGGCGTGTTGTTGACGCGCGTCCTCTATATCAAGGAGACCGGTGCCAAAACATTCGCCATTGTGGACGCGGCCATGAACGATCTGCTGCGGCCCAGCCTGTATGAGGCCCATCACGACATCCTGCCGGTTCGCCAGGTTCCGAATGCACCGGAACGGGTGTTCGACGTGGTGGGGCCTATTTGCGAATCCGGGGATTTTCTCGCGCAAAACCGGACCCTGCCAGCGATGAAAGCCGGCGATCTCCTGGCGGTGATGTCCGCGGGAGCCTATGGTTTCACCATGGCGTCCAATTATAATTCGAGACCCCGGGCTTCGGAGATCCTGGTAAAGGGCGGGGAAAGTTTCGTGATCCGGGAACGCGAGACGTTCGACGATCTGGTGCGCGGGGAAAAGATCCCCGCGTTTCTTGAGGCAAAGGCATAAGCACGGATTCGGCGGACGCAACCCGTCCGGCACACTTGTTCACACGTACTGTTCACCAAAGGTCGCACGATGTTTTCAGGATCCCTTGTCGCTATCGTCACGCCGTTCAAGAACGGTGCATTCGACGAAACGGCGTATCGCGAGTTGATCGAGTTTCAAATCGCCAACGGCACGCATGGCATCGTTCCCTGCGGGACCACGGGGGAATCCGCCACGCTCTCGCACGAAGAACACGAGCACGTCGTGGCGTTGACCGTGGAACTCGTGAACCGGCGGGTCCCGGTGATTGCCGGTACCGGCTCGAATGCCACGGACGAGGCCATTGCCTTTACCGCCCACGCCAAACGAGCCGGCGCGGACGGCGCGCTTCTTATTACACCCTATTACAACAAGCCTACACAGGAAGGCCTGTATCAACACTATGCGGCCGTGGCTCAGGCCGTGGATCTGCCCTTGATCCTCTACAACATTCCGGGCCGCACCAGCGTGAACATGACTCCGGCCACCATTGCGCGGCTCGCCAAACTCGGCAACGTGGTGGGGATCAAGGAAGGCAGCGGGTCGTTGGGGCAGGTTTCCGAGATCATTCACCAATGCGGCGACGATTTGACCGTGCTCTCCGGGGATGATTCGCTGACCCTGCCGATGATGGCGCTGGGGGCCAAGGGCGTGATTACGGTGACCGCCAACGTGGCGCCGAAAGAGATGGCCGCCCTGATGAACGCGGCCCTGGCCGGGAACGTTGCGGATGCGCGCGCCGTTCATTTCAAACTCGCGTCGCTGTTCAATGCCCTGTTCTATGAGACCAATCCCATTCCGGTCAAAGAAGCCCTGGCCATGATGCACAAAATCGAACCGGAACTCCGGCTCCCGCTCACGCCAATGTCGTCGGACAACCGTGAACGGCTCCGGCAGGTCATGAAAGACACCGGGTTGATCTGACACCATGACGGCTTCCCGGTTTTCCACATGAGTTCCCCCATAAAAGTTACGATCACCGGTGCCGCCGGGCGAATGGGGAAACGCCTGGTTTCCCTGGTCAACGAATCGTCCCGCCTGCAACTGGCCGGAGCCACGGAAGCGGAAGGGCACCCGAGCCTCGGCAAAGACGCCGGGGACGTGGCCGGCTGCGGACCCCTCGGTGTCTCGTTGGCGGACGACCTCGCGCAGGTTCTGCCCCTGAGCGACGTGATTATCGACTTCACCGCACCGGCCGCCACATTGCACCATGTTGCGCAAGCCGTCCAGCACAAACGCGCCACGGTCATCGGCACCACGGGGTTGTCTCCCGATGAAATGAGCCGGCTTCGCCAACACGCGGAGTCGATCCCCTGCGTGCAAGCTCCCAACATGAGTGTGGGGATTACGGTGCTGCTGCAGATGATCGGAGAGGTGGCCCAGGCACTCGGCGAGGACTATGACCTCGAAATCATCGATACGCACCATAACAAAAAGAAGGACGCGCCGAGCGGCACCGCGCTGAAACTCGCCGAAGTCCTGGCCGCGGCCAAAGGCTGGGACCTGCAGAAAGCGGGAATTTATGCGCGTCACGGCCTCGTCGGGGAACGCACGAAAAACGAAATCGGCATCCAAAGCGTGAGAGCCGGTGACATCGTGGGCGACCATACCGTGCTCTATGCCGGACCCGGAGAGCGCATCGAAATCACGCACCGCGCCCACAATCGGGACCCGTTTGCACACGGCGCCTTGCGCGCCGCAGAATGGGTCGTGCACCAGCCCCCGGGCCTGTACGGCATGGCCGACGTGCTCGCGCGTAGGTGAGTGATGTTGGTGATTAAGGAGGAAACGTGACAATGTACCTCATGGCAAACATGGCAAATAGCCAGAAATGTGTTCTTACTCGAGTTGATTATCAAATTTTGTCTTGTCTTATTTTTTCTTGCCTTCTAACTGGTTGTTCCGTGGGCATGGCAATGTCTGGGAAACCAGATCCAAACCTAGGAGTCCTAGAAATTGGACAGAGTAGGGATATTGTTCTACTCAACATCGGTCAACCGACGAGAACGTCTGCAACAGAAAAAGGACGGACAGATGTATTCGAACTTGAACGGGGAAATGAACAATCCGTTGGACGCGCGGCCGGCCACGCTGCAATGGATGTTCTTACGTTTGGGCTATGGGAAATCGTAGGCACTCCTATTGAAGGATTTACCGGAGACAAATTAACGCTATTCATTGAATATGATGAAAATGATAAGGTGAAAAACTTAAAAACGTCTCCAGGACATTCAAATTTCTGATATCAATTATCAAGTGAAAGCGGTACTGTCGCATTTCGCTTAAGGAAAGCACTGCTAAAGCCCCCTTCTGCATCCCTCCTCTTTGCCTGCCCTGCTTGTCCTGAACGAAGCGAAGGGTAAGGGCACATTTCCGCCGAAGGGAGAATGCGAGTGGAGAAAAAGCAACGGGTTAGGGAAGCGAAGAGGGTTGGCCGACTGCACGCAAGTTGTTCTTGAAAGAGGAGGGTTGTGTCATGGATATGTTTGGAAAAATTCCACTCATCGAAATTCCGGTCCATGTGACTCCGGACCAAAAAAAATGGTTGGAAAAAATGGTGGAAGAAGGCCGCATTGCGGTCCCACCCGGCGGGACGTTGGAAAAAGGTTCCGTGATTTCGATGTTCCTTCGGCTATTGATTCACAACGCCATGGAAGAGCAGATGCGGCAAGAAGCGCTGGAAGTCGATGAGGAAGATGACGACGATGATGACGAATAAGCCCGGGCGGGAGCGGCTCCCGCCCGGCGACGAGTTGAAACGCCTCACGGTCAAGATAGTCGGTGATGAGGGCATTGAGAGCCTAAAGATGATCGAGGTGGACTGATGGTGCGACCGCCCAAGTCCAAGGCAATAGCGCGTCTACAGAAAGTGCTGGACGAGGTACCTAAACTGAAGCAACTATCTTATGATTCACCACAGTTTGAAGGGTGGAAAATAGATACAAAGCTCGCCATCAGCAATGCCTTTGGGAACGACTCAGCCCAGATTCATCGGTTCAACAATATCAGTTATGATCCAACACAGACATGGGACACTCCTGATGATGTGTTCCTTGACATGTTATCGATCCCTTCTGTGTGCCAAGAAGCCTACGTGAGGGGATTGGAATTAGCGGCATTATTCCTAGAATCGATGATTAAAGAGGTCGAGGAGTATTGGGAAGATGAAAATCAAATAACGTCTTCTAGGACCACAGGGAAAAAACAGCAAGACGGAGAGCAGACGCTAAAATCTTCTGGCGCCCAAAAGAACGACTCGTCAAGTTCAAATAAAGTCTTTGTCATTCACGGCAGAGATGAAGGCACTAAGGATATGGTGGCGAGATTCCTTGAACAATTGAGGCTCAATCCGGTGATATTGCACGAGCAGGCGAACCTGGGACGCACTATCATCGAGAAGTTCGAGGACCATGCACATGTGGGATTCGCTGTAGCTTTGCTGACACCAGACGATGCCGGTTCGCTTCAGGGCGAAGAGAATAGCTCCAAGCCACGCGCAAGACAGAATGTGATTTTCGAGTTCGAATACTTCATCGGGAAGCTTGGCCGGGAACGAGTCTGCGCCTTGGTAAAAGGTGACGTGGAAAAGCCTTCGGATTACGATGGAGTACTCTATATCCCATTGGACAGTTCGGATGGTTGGAAGAATAAGCTTATTAGGGAATTGAAGACCGCCGGGATCCAAGTCGACGCGAATCTGGCTTTTCAGGCATGAACACGCATATCGACATACCGCGAGACGAGATCGCCGCCTTTTGTAAACGGTGGCAGGTGACGGAACTGGCGCTGTTCGGTTCCGTGCTGCGAGACGATTTCAGTCCCGAAAGCGATGTGGATGTGCTGGTACGGTTCGATCCGCGAGCACGACACACTCTTCTGGATATCGCGCAAATGCAGGACGAGCTAAGCGCGACGCTCGGGCGGGAAGTGGATCTGATCGAACGCACAACCGTCGAACGAAGTCCAAACTACATACGCCGCAAGGCTATTCTCCAGTCCGCCGAGACGATCTATGCGGCATGATGACGCCTATCTTCTCGACATGCTACTGGCGGCGCGCGAGGCGGGAACATTCATCGTCGGCCTGACTTTCCCGGAGTTCAAGCGAAACCGCATGGCCCAGCTTGCGATCCTGAAAGCGGTGGAACTCGTTGGTGAGGCCGCGTCTCAGATCAGCCCCGAGGGCAAGGAAGCGCATCCCGAAATCCCCTGGGCCAAGATCATCGGCATGAGGAATCGTCTCGTGCATGGATATTTCAATATCAAGTTGGAGAGGGTGTGGGAGACCGTACAGCAGGACCTTCCCCATCTCGTCGCCCTACTCGAACCACTTGTACCGCCTGAAGAAACATAGTCGATCGGGCAAGCCGGGTGGCGGGTCGAATCCTCCAGACTGTTTCTTCCTTCCCCTGTGATCGGTGACTCTACAACCGCTTAAACGCCTCGTGAACGGCCTTGATGGTCCGTTGAATTCTGCAGCGAGCACTTCATAGTGCAATGTAAGACTTACCCGTCGTATGGCATCGGCATTATGCTTGCACGCTGCTCAATGGCTCAGCCTGAGCGACCCTGGAAGCGCGTCCGTCGCATGTCTTCCTTCATTTTGCGTGTCCAACCACAGCGTGCTTCACATTCAAAGTATGGTCCGTACCGACCTTCTTTAAACACCGAGTGCGCATGACAACGCTCGCAAAATGGATTCTCTGCATCTGCTAAAGTTTCCATGGCTTTCTTAAGCGAGACCGGCCGTTTAGACATATGAGCCGCAACAGTCTGTGCAAATCCTTCATTTACTGCTCGTGTCATCATTTCGTCGGCATGGCCCATATGACTTAGCGCATTGAGAGAACCCCACCAAACAATTTTGTTGTCAATCAGACAAACCTTCTCGTGGATCTTGGCCCGAAAATCAACCACAGCCTCGATCCCTTCCAGCATCGCAACTGCCTCTCGACCAGCCGATTCCGGAATGGATCCATTAAGTTTCGGTGGCCGAGTAACGCATCTGACCTTAACACCAGACAAAATCTTCGATCTCAGGAGATCTCCTATAACGGCAACGCGTGCAGGTGTCACGTAACCGGAAAACAGTACGACCGATTCCTTGGCGGATCGAATATCGTGTGCGAGTCCTAGCTCGAATTGTTTCTCATCGAAGATTCCCATGCTCTTGGCCATTTCATCAAATTCAACCTGGCCAGTGAGTCCAGCCAAATCGCTGTCAATGGGACGCAACTTGAGAAGCTCCCTACCCGGGACAACGCGACCCTCTTTCTGCATCTCGTGGAGAATACTTCTCAAAAGCGCCTTCGATGGCAAGCGCTTGTCCAAGTATGTCAGATTAGCGAGTACCACAAACTGCTCTTTTGCTCTGCTAACCGCGACGTTAATCAGGCGCGCCCCAACATCGTTGCGTGGCACTCCCTGCACAAATTGGCCTAGAGCCCAATATCCGCCATAGCTTTCGGGAATTTCCAACAGCATGATCCGACGTTCGTCACCTTGAAAACGATGGACCGTTCCAGTCTCTGCGAATTCGTCGAGGCGTCCTCCCTCTATAAGCTTTTGGATCAGGCGGGCCTGTGCGGAATAAGGTGTGCAGATACCAAGGTCGTCTTTTTTCTTCGTCACCGCGTTCTGTTGAAAGTGCCACACAAGGTTTCGCACCAATAACGCATGGAGCAGGTTGAAGCGTGAAAAGAAGGCATTTTGGCTTTCGAACGGCCAAAGTTCCGATGTGTCGATGATCGTGAGAGGCCTTTCGAACGGATTTGGTGGCAAATCACCGCTTGGCGTTTTGCGTTCAGGGGCTGTCTTCAGGTCATGGTCGTACATTTGCCCGGAGATAAGGTCACAGATCTCAGGGCGCATTCGATACTGTGTATTCAGCATCTTCCGATCAGGAGCATTGTCTTTGTCCCGTTCCGTCGCAGTGAAAGGATCGATTCCCAGTTCTTGGAAGATCGCCTCCTGCTTGGTCGGTACAATAGGCGGTATTTGACAAAAATCGCCTGAAATCACCACTCGTTCGCTTGCCAGACCGGCCGAGAACCATGCCACCGGCAAGATAACCATTGACGCCTCATCGATGATAACCAAGTCAACTTGGCCGATATCTCTCTGGGAGAGATACGTTTTGGTGCAGGTCGCTCCAACAATCTTCGCGTTCCTTAGCACCGCCTCCCGAATTGCCGATATCTCATCCTCTGTTTCGCGTAGTTTGGCAACCAACCCATTCCGTTTCTGTTTGGCTTGGTCAACGATGGCCTGTGCGCTTGCCCTATCTTGACCAGCAACAGCGGCTCGGTGATCATCGCGTGTCTGCTTAGCCTGTTCGAAGCGCTGGCGACCCGTCGCATATTGTTCCTTCAACTCGCTGATGCGCATCTCGATTTGTCGGCGCTCATTCGAATTGCTTTGAATGTCAGACTGGATCGCTTGCTCGCTACGGCGGAAAAACTTGAAGACTGCATTACGGCGGCGTTGCAATTCTTGGGCTAGTTCGTCTCGACCAACGGCAAGATTGGACTCTTTCTCCTGCAACGTTTTCCCTTTACGGGCAAGTTGGTTAACGTTTTCTTGTTCCGACGTCAGTTCCCGATTTGCTTTGTCGAGAGATTCGAATTTGGCAAGACATTGCTGTGCGCTCTGTGTACTGGCATCGATCCGCACGATCGATGTCTCAAGTTGTTGCTTTTTCTCCTTAAGATCGGCTGAGCGCCGTTCCGCAATCCCATCGACCGTCACATAGTTGTGATACTCGTTGAGTTTGTCATGGACGACTCGACCTAAACGGACAATTTTGCCCTCTTCCATGGCTTGATGTTCACGCCCAAGTACTTCGCAAATCTTGAAAAGAACCTCGTCAACGGCCTTATTCGTATTAGAGCAAATCAAGGTTTTCTTATCGTCTTTGAAGGCTGAGTGTACGATCTTGGCCAACGTTGTGCTTTTGCCACATCCGGGAGGACCCCAAACGAACGTCACAGCTTCTCTAAGCGCATTCTCATAGGCTTTACGCTGACTCTCATTCAACTTAAGTCTGTCCGAATTGGAACCGTTGTCCGTCCGTATTGGATGAGTAGAGCTTTTTGGCAAAGTGCCGGGCCGGACTACCGCGTCAGCAAGTGTGCGATTGAGCGTAATCTCTCCTTGCTTAACTGCCTCGATTTTTTCCTTCAGTGCTTCCAACAATGCGGTCGCATCAATCAGAAGAACTGCAAAGCGCACTTCCTTGCCGATATCCTCCTTCAGAGCCAAGGTCAGAGTGCCAGCCTCAATCGACACGATCGTCCCGTCGACCTTCCGACCGTCGACTTGAACCTCCACTTCGGCCTCCTGAAACAGCTCCGCCTCATCGCTAAACGAAAAATGATAGAGAAACGCGCCTCCCGCTGTCTCTCCGCGCCGACCCTTCTCCAGTTCGTAGCGTTTTTGACCAGCGCTGGTCTTCTTGATTTCGCGGATTAGTTTTCGTAGCGCGACGATGAAACGATCTGGAAGATCGGCATCGGTCGCTAGGCCTAATGAGCCCCCTCCTTTAGGTGGCCCTGGATATGGATCTGGCAACCCTCTCGTCCCGGGACGACGGATCCACGTAAGCTGACTAGGTCGTTCACGGTCGTCAGGCACTTGTCAATCGCCTTCGGTCTCGTGTCCGAATAGTTCGCCGTTAGATGGTGGCGTCGTATGAACTGACGAGTTGCCGCGGTTCCGCTGTCGCATCTCGATCTCATTAATTCTGGCTATGATCTTGGTCATTAAAGACCGGGCACTGGGAGTACGACGCTGAGCCAATTCTTCCAACAGCTCTTGCAGCACCATCACATTGTCTTGGTGCGTGAGAAAAAGCTGCTGTAGTCCAGCGTTGGATTTCCGAGAGTGTGGCCGCTGCATGGATGCTGCTTTCGTTTATGGATTAAGCAGGCTTAGCACCAGACGTTGAGCGGCGTACTTGCCGTTTTATTAATTTGCATTGTCCGGTTTCGTATTGCGTGATGACTCTACAACCGCTTAAACGCCTCGTGAACGGCTTTGATGGTCTGTTCAATATCGGCTGCGGTGTGCGCCGTGGAGACGAAGGCGGCTTCGAATTGGGACGGGGCGAAGTAGGAGCCGCGTTTCAACGTGTGGTGGAAGAACCTGGCGTATCGGGCCGTATCGGATCGTTTCGCCGATTGGTAATCCACCACCGGGCCTTCGGTAAAAAATCCACCCAGCAGGGAACCGACCCGCGTTTGATAAAACGGGACCTTGGCCAGCCGGGCGGCTTGCGCCAGGCCTTGCGCCAACTGGTTTCCGCGCCGCTCCAATTTTTCATACACGCCGGAGGCCTTGAGTCGTTTCAACGTTTCGATGCCCGCGGTCACGGCCAACGGATTCCCGGACAGGGTTCCGGCTTGGTACACGGGACCTGCCGGCGCCACCATCTCCATGATCGCGTTTGACCCGCCGTAAGCCCCAACCGGCAGTCCGCCGCCGATGATTTTTCCCAGGCACGTGAGATCGGGCTCGATGCCGTACAGGATCTGCGCGCCTCCATAGGACACACGAAATCCGGAAATCACTTCGTCGAAGATCAGGAGGATGCCGTGTTTTCCGGTGAGGGTACGCAGTTGCCGGAGAAAGTCTCGGTGAGGCAGCACGACGCCCATGTTGCCGGCGATCGGCTCGACGATGATGCAGGCCAGGTTTCGCCAATGCTTTCGGATCAGGCTCTTCACCGACTGGATGTCATTATAGGGCGCGGTGAGCGTCTGACTTGCCGCGGCCTTTGGCACGCCCGGGCTGTCGGGCAGACCCAGCGTCGCGGCCCCGGACCCCGCCTTCACCAGCAGATGATCGGCGTGGCCGTGGTAGCACCCTTCGAATTTGAGGATGGCGTCCCGTCTGGTAAAGCCTCGCGCCACCCTGATGGCGCTCATCACGGCTTCCGTGCCGGAACTCACGAGTCGAACCTTTTCGACGGATGGGAACGCCTCGCAAATCATCCGGGCCAATTCCAGTTCCTGTAGGGTCGGCGCGCCGTAGCTGGTCCCCGCCCCGGCAGCCCGCTGAATGGCCCGGACTACCGACGGATGGGCATGACCCAATATCATGGGGCCCCACGAGGCCACGTAATCCAGATACGTGTTGTTGTCCGCGTCGGTCACCGTGGCCTCCTGCGCGCGCGTGATGAACAACGGATGCCCGCCGACCGACCGAAACGCGCGGACCGGGCTGTTCACCCCGCCGGGGATATACTTTTGTGCGCGGGCAAATAACGTTTTCGACGTGGCGCTCTTCACAATGTGTTACCTCTCCAAGAATTGTTTCCTCACGCGACTACTCAGGATCACTGAAGCGCTGCCCTTCCTCACCGGACCAGCGCACGATGCCGATTTCTTCCGATTCCCACAATTTTTGTTGTTCTTCTACGGCCAGGTCGGCCTCTTTTTGTTTGTCTTCCGCGCTTGCCTCTCCCTGCTGTTCACGAGTGGAGATCCAGCCCGGCGGTTTCTGTCCTTTGGGGATATCTTTACGAAGCACGTTGACTGGCATGTGATTCCTCCTTGTTAGCCACAATGGTCCCGGCACCGTTGTGTTCGAACCCTACCCATGCGGCCAAGCCATAGGCCTAGCTGCGGAGGGCACGGTTTGTCAAGGGATGCTGCACGCGATAGGCATAGAGGGCCATGCCCGCGGCGACGACGGCATTGAGCGATTCGATTGATTTCGTCATGGGGACGGCAAGTCGTTTGCCGGGAGGGATAGACGGAAGGCCAGGCCCTTCTTCTCCTATCAATATTCGAATATCTTCGGGCCATTGAAACGCGGGCAAACTCTCACCCTGCGCATCGAGGGCCACCCATGTGGCGGGTTCCGGCAGATCCCTGATCGAAGGCCCCTGCGCCAGGGACATCTTGAACACCGTTCCGCTGGCTGCCCGGATCGCTTTGGGATGATAGGGGTGGGCCGATTCCTTGAGCAGGATGACCCGTTCGACGCCCATGGCCACCGCCGTCCGGATCAAGGCCCCCACGTTTGCCGGATCTCCCAAGGGGCAGAGGATTTCAAGGCCTCGCGGCGGAACTTCAAGGTCTGCAGACGGAAAGGGCGGGGCTTGGCAGACCAGGATCGGAGCCCCCGTGCCGAAGAGGTCGACCTTTTCGAAGAGCGGCGTGGACAGAACATAGGTTTTGACATGGGCCGGAATCGAAAAAGGCAGGGGTATCTTAGCGCGGTGGATGAGTTCGAGACACTGCGCGGGGTGCTGCACCAGGGTTTCCCGAACGACTTTTTCCCCAGGGACGAGACATTGCTGAAACCGTTCAATTCCGCGGGCATCCTGTAACGCCACCCATCGCTTCACGTGCGCATTCTGCGCGCTGCTGATGGATCGGCTCGGTGAAGGCGACGTCATTGAGTGAGGAGCATTTGCAACTGCCGAGGCCCGGACATAGCGTCGTGATGATCCTCTAAAATGAAGAAAACGATTTCCCTTTCCCGCGGAGTCGTACAGCGGGGGTTTGGATCACGACTTCCCAATCCTCACGATCCCTGTCGGTCACGTGCCCAAGCCGGCAGGCCTTTTTCCCGAACCCGGTGACCAGTTGAAGCGTCCGGTCGGCTTGGTTTTCCGGGACCACCAGACAGAAGCCGATTCCCATGTTGAACACCTCGAACATTTCCGGGTCGGCGATTCCGCCCAGTTGTTGAATGACGGAGAAGATCGGAGGCGGCGAGGGAAAGGCATCGATCACAAACGTCACCCGGGAGGGGACGCGGCTGAGGTTCAGGAACCCGTCGCCGGTGATGTGCATCAGAGCCTTGACGTCAATACCCGATTCCGCTTCCAGAAGAGGCAAAACTTCCTGCGTGTAGATATGCGTCGGCTGGAGTAATTCTTCACCCAGGGTCCGGCCGAGTTCGGGGAACCGTTTTTCATACAAGGACTCGTCCTGTCCAATCGCTTTCCTGGCCAAAGTGAGACCGTTGCTGTGCACCCCGTTGCTTTCAATGCCGACGATCACGTCGCCCGCGCGAACCCGTTCGCCCACGATGATCCTGTCCAGATCCACGATTCCGATGGCCGACCCCGCCAAATCGAACCCTTCTCCTTCTTTGCCCGCTTCACTCTTGATGACGTCCTTGACTTGAGCGATCTCCCCGCCGGGGATGGAGATGCCGGCGCGAAGGGCTCCCTCGGTCAACCCTTTCGCCAGTTCCCCCAGGCAGCCCGGATCGAGCGCCTGCACCGCGATATAGTCCACCATGGCCAGCGGGGTCGCCCCGACGCAAAGCAGATCATTGACGTTCATGGCGACGCAATCGATGCCAATGGTTTCGTATTTCCCCATGCGTTGGGCCACCAAGACCTTGGACCCCACGCCGTCCGTGGTCATGGCGATGCCCCTATTGTTGCCGATCTCGATAATGTTGGCGAACAACCCGAAGTCCAGACGGACGCTGCCGATTTGTCCCTTGGGAACGGTCCACGTCTGCCTGAGCTGTTTGGTAATATCGGCCAGGGATTGCACGACTTGATCGGTATCAACCCCGGACCCTTGATAGGTCATGCCGGGTGAATCGTTCACTTTCCGGGCCTTCCCTCAGTTATCGGTAATGCGCTTTTCAATGGTGTTATCAATCCCTGTTTAGCGCACACGATCCTGCAACAGCGTGACTCCTTCAAGTTGTGCCGCCTTCTGGTCGAAGGTGTAGAGAGGGCGGGCCCCCGACCGTTCGGCAGCCGCCAGGATCATCAGGTCTGAAAAACCCGCGCTGCCCGGCCGGTAGCGGAAGGCCGTACGGGCCACGTCGTCTGCTGCCTCGATGACAAGATTTTCCGTCGCCACCAGTTGCTCCAGCACGGTTGCGATCCGGTCGCGGGAATAGCCGTAGGCTCGTTCCAGCACCCAGGCGAGTTCGACAACGACCTCACGACAGACGAAGCCGGGACGTTCGGCCGTGAGCGACTCCAACAGCGTCCGGGCGGCCTCCGCCTGCTCCGCTTCGTCCCGCACCAGATAGCGGACGAGAACGTTGGTATCGAGTGCGATCACCCCCCACACGCCCCGTCGGCTATGGCCTGCTCCATTTCCTCCAATGTGACAACCGCATCATGCTGCAGCACGCCGAACAGGCGGTTGATCGGACGTACGGGAAGAATCCGCACCTCTCCTTCGAAAATCACGTAGCGCACCCGGTCCCCGACCTGCACCCCAAGCACTTCCCGTACAGGCTTAGGTAATGTTGTCTGCCCTTTCTTGGTAATGGCGGATTCGATCATAGCGAAATCCTTATTTGCCTTGATTTTTATTATATTGCCTTACAAAATGGCATTCGTCAAGGACTATGAAGGTTGAAACGTGAGTTCCACAAGCCTATACTGTTTACCAGAGAGGGAAGCAAATGGGGGCACCGCTGAAACAGCGACTTTGTTCCCGGGCAAACGCGGTTCCATGATGCATTGCCCTTCGAATGCGAAAACACGTTCGGAGGGCACTTTTGTTTTCACTGGGTTACCCGAAAGGAGAACTGCCATGATCAAAGCACTCGCTATCATGATCATCCTCTTCTCGATAATGGTGGCTGTCCCGCCGGTTGATGCGACCTGCGTGACCACGAAATTGGGGAATGTGGCTGTCACCAATTGCAGTGATGGTCGTTCCGGCGTAAGTACGACGTTTGGCGGGACCACCGCTTCCCAATTCAGTGATGGAACCAGCAGCATCACGAACTCGTTCGGCAATACCGGTGTTTCCAACAGCAATCAACCAAGTCTGGGGGGGACCAACCAATCCATCGGGGGTACAGGGTTCTCCCAGTGGAATGACGGGGAGACCAGAATCCATCGAGATGTCGGTGGTAACGTGCGATTGGACATTTATAGTGACGGCACGACCTGCACCAACCAAGCTGTGGGCCCGACGACGAGCGTCACGATCTGCCCTGGGGGTTCGACAGACGCGGCGAAGCGCAGCGCGATTATCGGTACGAAGTAACGATCCTCAGACGAGAAAAATGGCTGGGGGACCAGGAATCGAACCTGGGTTCACAGATCCAAAATCTGTTGTCTTGCCCCTAGACGATCCCCCAGCCGGGGAGTCTCACCTTACCGAGCCCGGCCTGATCCAGTCAAGGCCGTTGATGGATGGGGCCGGCGCGACAACACGCGGCGATCCGATTCTCGTGCCGCTTGTCCCCAACAAAGAGGAGGCTGGAATGGGTTACTTGGTCTCGGTGGGCCCGAAAATGGCTTGCCGTAGCGTGTCGTTCAGGCGCGTCTGCCAGCCCGGCCCCTGCTTGCGCAAGTGCGCCGTGATGTCGGCATCAAGCCGAATGGTTATCTGCTCCTTTGTCGGTGCTTTCTGCTTGCCTCGCGTTCGGCGATACGCTTCGACGATGTGCGGTGCCATTTCACCAGCAGGCCGCGCGCGCTTGAACCACTCCTCGTCCAACTCGAACGTGTCTGGATCAGCAGCGATTCCGGCATTGATTGCAGCCTCTTCACCGTACTTGGCGGCAATCTCGTCGAACGTCATCTTGGTTACATCATTGTCGTTCGTATTCTTGGACATAGGGTTTCTCCTCTCGCTGATTGGCCTTACGCAGGCTGATGATTCGGATGTTGTCACCGCGTGTATGTGTTCGGTAATTCGTTGACAATTTTCGCGGTCTCCTTTTGTCATCCTTGCGAACGCGAGGATCCAGAGTCGTTCTCGGCACCAACGGAGGAAAAAGCAAACCCCCTAGCTCCTCGCGTTCCTTTTCTGTCATT
>JAAXIB010000087.1 GCA_012270585.1 Nitrospirales bacterium | reverse complement strand
TGAACACATACAAGAATGACAGATAAAGACAAAGGCGAAAGCAAAGATCCTGGAACCCCGATTTCCTTTGCTGTCATTCCTGTCTTAACACGGCCAGCGGCGGTTCGCCGAGAATTTTAAAGGTGCTCAGAAATCCCACAGCCACGGCAAGTCCGAGGGTCGCCAGGAGCCCCCAGCCCAGAACCATGGGTTGAAAAGTCCAGGAGAGGTCCAGGAAAAAATGCAGAATGGCCCAGGAGAGCACACTGGCCGACCCCACCCCGATAAGACCCGCCAGGCCTCCAATCAGGGCAAACTCCACGGCAAAGGAAGCCACGACGATCCGCCGCGTACCGCCAATCGCCTTGAGAATGGCCGACTCATACAGACGACGGTACCGTGTCGACGAGACGGCCGCGGTCATGACGACCGCTCCACTCACCATGCTCAACAGCGCAATGCCTTGAATGGCCCAGGCCAACTGTTCCAATAACCTCGCCACGTTGGCCAGCACGTCACCAACTTTGATCGCCGTCACGTTGGGAAGGGCTCGAACAAGCGCGCGCTGGAGCGGCATTTCTTCTTCGGATTCAACCTTCGCCATGGCAATGTAGGTCATCGGCGCCCCGTCCAGCGCGCCCGGTGAAAGAATCATGAAAAAATTCATGGAGAAACTTCCCCAATCGACCTTCCTCGTACTTCGGACGACGGCGGACAAGGGAGTCTCTTGAACGGCGAACTCGAGCGTGGACCCCACATCCACGCCAAGGTTGCCGGCAGCCTCTTCCTCAACCGACACGCGAATGGAGACATCCTGATTCGTGCGATCCCTTTTCCTCATGTCTGCCGAATCAGTCGCCCACCATTTCCCTTTCACCACGGCATTATCCCGGGGAAGCGTCGAGAGCGTCGTGAGCACGTACTCTCGGGTGAAGTACCATCCATTCTGTTTGCCCTTGTACTCTTCGGGATCAATCACGTGCCCGTCAATCGCCCTCAACCGCGCCCGAACCACGGGGGTGAGCCGGTACGGAGAATCAGGGGCTTCCCGTTGCACGATCTCTTCAAACGGCTCCTTTTGATCCGGTTGAATGTCGATAAAGAAAAACGTCGGGGCATCCTCCGGGATGCGTTCTCCAAGGGCGACGAGCAACGATGATTTCACCAGCGCGACCGTCACGATGACCATGACGCCTACCCCGATCGCCACGGCCATGCCGCGAGTGTAGTTTCCCGGGCGTTGCACGTTGCCCAAGGCCTGCTTGATCACAAATGAACGAGGACGGGGAAGTTTGCACAGACCGTGCAGCAACCCCAACACGCCAACCTGAAGCAGAACCACTGCGGTTCCGAAAGCAAGGATAAAGAGAGCCCCCAACGTAAGTGAACGCGCTTGCCACGTGGCCAGGATGGTCAGGCCGCACCCCATCATCAAGGCTGCCCCAAGCCGATGGCGGTCTCGCACGATCTCCAGCAACGCGTTCCACATCCATCTGAACCATGAACCTGCCCGTATCGATGTGTGATGCTGCTCCACTTCACGTCGAAAGACCAACGCGGGCGGGATCTCCCTGATCGTGAGTAACGGCCACATCGTAAAACAGAACGTGGTCAACGCTCCCACAAGCAGGCTTTTACCCAGGGGCAATACGGTGACCTGGCTGCTGATGGCAACTGGAATGAGGTCACCCAGGAGCACGGGCAACAGCCGTTGCAGTCCAACCCCTAACGCCACGCCACCCAGACTGCCAAGGCACCCCATGAACAGACTCTGCATCAGATACACCCTCATCAGCAGGCCGGTATCAGCCCCCAAGGTCTTCAGAATCGCCACGATCGTGAGCTTGTGTCGCATGAATCCATGAATGGTGCAGGCGATACCGATCCCGCCCACAAACAGTGACGTCAGGCCGATAAGTCCCATATAGATGGTAAGCTGATCCAAGAATCTCCGGATCCGCGGTTGGGCGTCACGATACGATGAGACATTGGCCCCCTCCGGGCCGAGTCGTCCTTGCAGTTCACCCCTGAGAGGACCAAGGGCCAGCAATTCCGGAACGCGAAGCAAGTAGCGCTCACGAATGCGGCTTCCCGGCTTCGCCAGATCCGTCGCTCCTAACGCTTGCCGGGAGATAAGGACTCGTGGACCCAAGCTGAAAGCCGTGGCCACACGATCCGGTTCTTTGACGAGAATCCCCGTCACGACAAACCAAGCCTGTCCGATTTTGACATGATCGTGAATCTGAATCCCAAGGCTGATCAGGAAGGATTCCTGCACCACGGCACCGAAGCAGAGACGTGCCGGACAGGACGATTCGATGGGTGCAAGTGAGGAATGGAGGGGCTGAGGAGGGGTCACTTCTACTTTCCCATACAACGGGTACTGTTCTTCAACGGCTTTGAGTTCAACCAACTGGGTGGCTTGGACATTGGGTGTTTGAGCCTCTTCCACCGAAGGAACGGCCGCCATTGCCACGAGTTCCCTCACGTGTGTGACATCGACGTTGCGTTCCCGGAGGGCAAGCAACGTCTTTCTCCCGGATTCACTCAATTCGTGGGCTGCCCGAATTTCCAGATCGCCGCCCAGGAGACTTCTCGCGTCTCGGAGAATGAGGGCTTCCACGTTCGTCGCAAACAATTCAATGCCCACCACGGCTCCGACCCCGACGGCCAAACACGCCAGGAAGAAGATAAACTGACGCCAACTGCCCCGGATTTCCCGCCACGCCATCAGGAACGAAATCGGTAATTGTGTAAGCTGCATGAGCTAAGAACGAACCAGCTTGTCTGACACAATCGTGCCATCGTGAAGCGTAATGATTCTTTCCGTTTGTTCGGCAAGCGTGGGATCATGCGTGACGAGGACCAACGTGCTCCCCTGATCGCGATGGAGCCTGAGCAACAAATCAATCACGAGTTGCCCGGTCGCACTGTCCAGATTCCCGGTTGGCTCGTCCGCCAGCAAAATGGGAGGACGGCAGGAAAAGGCTCGCGCTACCGCCACGCGCTGTTGCTCGCCTCCGGAGAGTTGGGTGGGATAGTGGTCCCGACGGTCTTGCAGCCCCACGGCTTCCAACAAGTCCCGGGCGCGAGCCTTCGCAGTTCCATCGCTGCTCAGTTCCAAGGGAAGCATGACGTTTTCCAGGGCCGTCAGGGTGGGAATCAGATGAAACGACTGAAAAAGATACCCGATGTTCTGACGGCGAAAGTGAGCCAGTTGATCCTCGGTCCACGTCGTGATCTCCTGGCCGTTCAACTGGATGGAACCGGCAGTGGGTTTATCCAATCCGGCCAACAGGCCCAGCAAGGTGGATTTCCCACTCCCCGATGGGCCGACGATGGTCACCATTTGCTTGCGCGGGACCTCAAAGCTCAACCCCTTGAGGATGGACACCATGTGGCCTCCGCCCCGGAGTTGCATGATCAGATTCTCAACGCGAATCATCGCCCGAACCGTCTTTTCCCTATTGGAAAATATTCATCAAAGCAGTCTATTATACACTATGGCTCCGAACCCTGACGCTCTCTACCGTTTCGCAACCCAACGATTCAGGCAACCGGGACGATGGCTCCGGATAGCCGTAGCGATTCTCCTGCTCGCGTCGGGAGTGGGAGGATGTGAACCCAAAGAGCCTGTTCTGCCGTCAGAGGAAACGCAACCTGCACGCAACGTTTCGTCTTCTAACGTTTCGAATGCTTCAGGTCCCGCTGTAGCAGATTCCCCACGAATCGTCGCGTTCGGGAACAGTCTCACCGCCGGACTGGGGGTCTCTCCCGACCAATCGTATCCTGCTCAACTGCAACGTCGCCTGCGCGAAGCAGGGTATCACCATGAAGTCATCAATGCCGGCGTCAGTGGGGACACCACGACGGGCGGGTTGCGCCGTCTCGCCTGGATTCTGAAAAGCCGGCCGTCGATGGTGATTCTCGAATTGGGTGCAAACGACGGCTTGCGAGGACAGCCTTTGTCTCTCATGGCCTCGAATTTAACGGAAATCATTGAAAGGTTACAGGAAGCAGGCGTCGAGGTCGTGCTGGCAGGGATGAAGATTCCTCCGAATTACGGTCTGGCCTATACCACGGGCTTTGCGTCTACGTTTGAGCGTTTAGCTCAAGACCATTCGGTGACCTTAATCCCCTTTTTTCTTGAGGGAGTGGCGGCACGGAAGGAATTGAACCAAGCCGACGGCATCCATCCCACCGCCGAAGGATATCGGATCGTCGCACAAACGGTTTTTGACGTGATCGAACCGTTACTCAAGAAGGAGAGCCCCCTTTCACACCCCAGGTAGAGGCCTGAAAGGAGGCAACGTTCAGTGGATTGTCAGTCCTTTTTGAAGAAAATATCCCACACACCATAGGCAAGAACAAGGCCGATCATCGCATAGTACATAGTGGTGATACCTTCATATCCACCACCTGGTTCATTGGCAAAAACGGGCGAGGTTCCCAAAACCAGGAAAGCCGCCCCAAGAAGCCCTTGCATGGTCTTTTTCATTGTCTCATCCTCCTTATCAGGCAGAATACACGATTTCATTCCAGTCCGGAATCCCAAGATTATATAAAAACTCTCTTAAAAGAGGCAAGAGAGGGCAAAGCTATTCTTCGAGGTCTGAATGGGTTCCATCACAAAACGGTTGTTTTTTCGTATGCTTACATCCACACCAGGCTATTCGTTTGTTCTCGGTGAGTTCGACTTCCACCGGGGAATGTTCCGTGCCCGTGTGCGAACCATCGCAAAAAGGTTGCGTCTTGGATCGGCCACACCGACACCAATAATACTTGCCGGGCTCCATCTCCAGCACGTAAGGCATCCGTTGCGCAATCATCACTGGATCTCCCATTCTTTTCCTCCTTGCATTTGCTTCGTGAAGACAATTTTCGCTCCCAGGATCGTCCTTTACTTAGCGCGATACGCTCCTATTCCCCGCACCGGGGTTGCCTGCCTTGAGGGCCTAATGTCGTGAGCCACACGTAATCCGCAATGCGTTCGTCGATCAAGTGGTCGACGTCCTCCGGGTGTTCGGGGTCCAGCGCGTGGAGATACACCGTTACGTCTTTGACAGGAGTTCCCAATTGCCGTTTGACTCGTTTAGGAACAGGAAGCCCATATTGGATATGCCCGGCACCGGTATAACTGACAAAGGTCATTGGTTCAGGCGCATCTGACTTGACCCTCGTCGTAATGACGGACGCCATTCCTTCATCCCGAAACACGGAAGCTTCATAGATTTTCTCATAGACCTCCTTTGATAATCCTGCATGACATTGTTCAATTTGCTCGTAAATGACTCGTCGATACTCAGGGTCGTCGGCAGGGAACGGGACGGGAATGGTCCATCGTTGCACCTGCGGATCATTTCCAATGGCCGCGAGTCCTTGTTTCGCGACGTTCCTGACAAGAGGACGTGGCGGATTGAGACCCAGCAACGTCAGGCCATGGGTTTTCGCAAAATCGACAAGGGGCGAGTAATCCGCATATTTCCCCCCCCAATTGCTCTGCCATTGGGATTCGGCTAAAAAGTCTTCCGTCGATGTCACCATCCCCCTGAGGTAACGATCAAGCCCGGCTTGCCCGTCCCAACTGAACATTTCCATTCCCAATACCGGTTTTCGGCCTCCGCCGAGCACGCTTTGAAGCACCTGCAGTGCGGCAGCCACGTGAGAGGGTGTGTAATGCGCTTCGCCGATATAGATGATATCAACCGATTGGAGAATCGCGCGGAATTCCAAGTCTGACAGGGTGGTGTTGTTTTTCGGCTCAATGATCTGGCCGACTCGATAGTTGCCGGGGGAAGGGACCGTGGCAGAGGCAATCGTTGCCACCAGGACCCCACAGGCAAACCCCACGAACGCCAACACGTTGCAGGGACGGTACGTGACGAATTGCGGCATGCACATGGTGTAGCACAGGGGGTGTCCAACCGCAACCTATCGCTCCGGCAAATCTTGACGCCTCATCAAACCGAAGGCTACGCTTCCGCCGTGTCGAGCCCACCTTCCATGCCGGCAGCCGCATCGGCAACGCCACAAGACCCTGCTCAACTTCGCCGGCTCCTGAAGGAAAGCAAATCCTCGGATCCCGTCGCCTGGGAGTCTGCCAGGAAACTGGTCCATCGCTCCCGACTGACGCACACCCTGGATCGACTCGTGGAACGCATCCGACAGAGCCCTTTGCCCGGCACGCTTCAAGACGGGTTGGTTGCCGGCCTGAACCCTGCCTCAGCAAGTCGGGGCGACCCTGTCCGGCTCAAAGAATTAACGGGCCTCCCTCCCACAAAGGCGATTCGAGCGTTGTGTGTGTACTTTGCTCTCGTCCGGGAAGAAGCACCCTCGTCGTTCGGACCCGCTCCTCATGACGTTGAAGCCTTCGTGCAACGGACCGAATCGCCCTATGATCTTCTTCTTAAGGTGGGAAAGCCGTCTTTACTCGATTTGGGTGCAGGAGATTTATCGTTTGAAGAAGAATTGCTGGATCACTATCTTCCTTCATTGCAACACAGTGGGAAAGCGCTCACGCTTCATGCACTGGATCGCCTCCGGCCCGGATCACAATTGGGCGGCGCGTACCACGCCAGCCCGGAGCGCCTTCGCCGATTTGCCCAATATCCTCAGGCTAATCTTCAATTCCGGTTTGAGGGTGGCGTCGACATGATGGATCTTTCGTCGCAGCCCCATCTGCTGGCTCAGTACACCATGGTGACCTGTCACGCGCCGGCCACGCCGACCTTTGCCTATGAGCCCACCCGGTTATCCCCGACAACCATCCACTTCCACCTCACCAGGACCAAAGGCGATTATCGGACGGTTCGCGTTCACGGAGAGAAGGCCCTGGAAGTCATGCATCGGGGAAAGGCTTTGACTTTTCCGCACTGGAAATTCGTGATTCAAGGTCCGCTCGCGCTTTTGAACCTTGCGGCTCGTCGCGGAGCCCTCTGTGTGCTCGCGGCTATTGATGACGAAGTGTTTTGGGAAATCCTCGCTCAATTGGTTGAAGATCCCGGCATGCGCCCCACGGACGTCGTCTTCACCAAAGAAACACTTCCTGACGTCTTCGGGCACGTTTATCAAGCCTTGGCTTCATTAAAAATTGGGGAATGTTGTACCCTGTCGGATGTAACCCCTCTTCGACAGACCCTCCCCACAGGCACAACTCCTCGAGAACGGAAACCTGTTCCCTACCGTTTCCGTTTTGTGGAAATCCGCCGTGGCGCCGTTTTCCCCGGCATGCCCGCCGGAAGTGCCGCCCGACAATTTCGTCACATGAGCGAAGAAGTGCCTCCCTGGCATCTCGTGCTCGTCCCGGAACGTGTGCCGGCAGGGTGAAAACGCCCGGCAATCGGCTGGAAGGTTGGAAGTGGAAAGGGGCACACCCCTTTCGGAATCCCCGGTCGGGGGCAAATCCGACGGCCACGCTGAAAGGAAAAATTGGAGCGGGAAAGGGGATTTGAACCCCCGACCCTCGCCTTGGCAAGGCGATGCTCTACCACTGAGCTATTCCCGCTCTCGGGAAGGACGTGAGGTGTGATTCTAGTTCTCCCATCCTACCCTGTCAAGAAAACCCGGGCAGGCGCACATGTAGGGACAACCCCCTGTGGTTGTCCATCGGGGATGGCACGCGGTTCATGCGGGACGGCACGGGGGCCGTCCCCTACAATGACATGGTGCCATTCATTTTTCCTCAAGTTGTGATACTCTGTACCGGATAGTTGACGGATAGCCGTTCGTCTTCAACAATTCGAAATGTTTATTCTTTTTCATCCAAGAGGTTGCGATGCATATTAGTGTTCTCGGAACGGGATACGTGGGACTCGTCACGGGCGCGGGTTTCGCGGAATTCGGACTCAACGTTACGTGCATGGACGTGGATGCCACTCGCATTCAACAATTGGAACGTGGTGACGTGCCGTTTTATGAACCCGGTCTGACCGCGCTGGTGATCAAAGGCCTCCAATCCGGGCGGCTCATCTTCACAACCGACTTGAACCAAGCCGTGGATACGGCTTTGGTGATCTTTATCGCGGTCGGCACGCCCTCAAACCTCGATGGTTCGGCCGATCTGTCCTACGTGGATGAAGTGGCTCGGAACATCGGTAGTCGCATGACGGGATACAAGGTGGTAGCCACCAAGTCGACGGTCCCCGTGGGGACTGCGACACGAGTGCGGGATATCATCAAGGCTCATCAATCGAAGCCCATCCACTTCGACGTGGCGTCCAACCCGGAATTTTTGCGCGAGGGCTCGGCGATTGAAGACTTCATGCGTCCGGATCGCGTGGTCGTCGGCGTAGAGACCGAACAGGCCGCTGCCATCCTGAAGGATTTATATCGGCCGTTGTATCTGATTGAAACGCCATTCGTGGTGACCACGATTCCAACGGCAGAAGTGATTAAATACGCGTCGAACGTGTTCCTGGCCACCAAGATTTCCTTTATCAACGAAGTCGCCAACCTGTGTGAAGTGGTGAATGCCAACGTGCAAACCGTAGCGAAAGCCATGGGGCTTGACAAACGGATTGGTTCGAAGTTCTTGCATGCCGGCCCCGGGTATGGTGGATCCTGTTTTGGGAAAGACACCGCCGCACTGGTATACATCGGCGAACAAGTCGGCTATGACATGAAGTTGGCAGCCACGACCAAACGGGTGAATGAACAACAACGGGCTCGCATGGTCGATAAAATCCGTGAAGCCGTGAACGGCGTCCAAGGGAAAACCCTGGCCTTTTTAGGGTTGTCCTTCAAACCCAATACCGACGACCTCCGGGATTCACCCGCGTTGATGATTGCGGAACACCTGATGAAGGAAGGCTGTACCATCAGGGCCTATGACCCGGAAGGCTTGGCAGGAGCGCTCAACGCGTTACCCGACCTGATCGGCTGTCAGGATGCGTATGATGCGATAACGGGAGCGGATGCCGTGGTGTTGGCCACCGAATGGAATCAATTCCGCAACCTGGATTTGGAACACGTGAAATCGCTGCTGAGAGTCCCGGTGTTTGTTGACCTCCGGAACGTCTACGACCCCGAACGGGTCGCCGAGTGCGGGTTTCATTATGTTTCGGTCGGCCGCCCGGCCGTCGGGGTGAATCCCTATACAACGTCTTGATCGCTGCGCCGTCGGGCTTTGCCGACGGCTTAGGCCTCTTTGGGTTTGTACCCCATGCGATCCAAGACCTTGGTGATCCGTTTTTTCAGCGGACCCTCGGCATCGGCCAAGGCCGTGGCCAGGGGTTCCACGGCCGGCTTGCCGATTTTCCGGAGAATCTCGGTGGCGGACTGACGCAATTCATCTTCTTCCGACACCAGCAACGGAATGACTTTCGGAACGGACGGCGCCCCGATTTTAATCAGGGCTTCATAGGCTCGATGCCGGATGTCCCCCACCTCGTCCTCCAGGCAGTCGACGAGGTCATCCACGGCATTGGCGGCTTTGAGTTCCCCCAATATCTCAACGGCATATTTGCGATTGAGCCAGTGTGAATCTTTCAAGTCCATCACCGCGGCATCGACTTTGACGACGTTGGGATCTTTCTTCCGAATCCGAAACTGCTTGACCAGCCGCTTGCCGTCCTCTTCCACGATGCGGAGGGTCGTCCCGTCACCCGGCTTGATCTTTTGCAGCCCCTCCAGGGCGTCCTCGGCCACGTCCAACAACACGGTTTTTCCATCATAGGCCAACAACTCGACTTCGAGTTGTCTGGCCTCCAGGTTGACGGCGATGACGTTTTCGGTTACCAGATTGAAGCCGTCCTTTTTGGCACTCTTGGGAGTGATTTGAACAAGAGGGGTTGGAACTGGGTCTGCCATATTTACGTCTCCTTCTTCATCATGACTCGGGATTCCATCCTAAACTCGCCAACACGCCTTCGGCGGTATCGCGTACCATTTCGTTTTCATCTTCCAATAAGGCAACCACCGGCTGGATGGCGCGAGAATCGCCCAACCGGGCCAATGATTCGGCCGCATTCCGGCGAACCAGCCAGTCCTCGTCCGTCAAGGCCTCCACCAACGGAGAGAATCCCTTGGGATCCCCGATTTTTCCAAGGGCTTCGGCGGCATGCCGGCGGACGATCCAATTGGACCCTTTCAGCCCGTCGATCAAGGCATCCGTGGCCCTGGCGTCCCCGATCTTCTTCAACACGCGCGCGACGTCCTCCCGCAACATCGCATCCATCAAGCAGTCCACCAGGGCCGGCACGGCTTCGGGGTCGCCAATCCGTTCCAGGGCCCAGACCGCGGCGGTACGGACGCCTCCATCTTTGTCTTTCAACGCCTTGACCAGGGGAGGCACCGCCCGGGCACTTTTCAGTTTCCCCAGCGCGGACGCCGCCTGTTCCCGCACGGTCCATTCATCTTCTTCCAACGCTTCAATCAGGGGATCAATCGCCGATTCCCCTATTTGCACGATGGCATTGACCGCGGCCTCGCGAATCACGAGGTCATCGTCCTCAAACATCTCGATCAAGCGAGGGATGGCCGAGTCACCCATTTGCCCGAGTCCAGCCGCGGCATAATTTTGCAGGCTTTCGTTTTCATCGCGAAGGGCGGACAACAATTGTTCAATGCGCTGACTCTCAGCCATTCACCTGCTCCTTCTCGGCCCACTGCGCTTCATCCATCTGCGCGGCCGCAGCTTCCAATTTATCGATGATGACCCCGGAGTTGTACGAAACCAACCCGTCACGATCATTCTTCATTTTCTTGAACACCTCCGCATAGGGCCGCAAGGCTTCCACGTCCTTGATCTTTTCCAGGGCTTCCACTGCCAATACCCGTAACGGTTTGATGGGGATCATGTCAATCAGGAGATCCACGGGCCTGGCGTCTCCGATCAAGCCCAAGCCCTTGGTCGCCAGTTCCTTGACGCCCGTGTCCTTATCCCGCTTGAGGCGCTCGATCAACGGCTCCACCGCCCGGACGTCTCCGATTTTCCCCAACACGTCCGCCGCGGCTTCACGCACCACCCAATCATCGTCTTCCAGGTACTCAATGAGAATCTCGACGCTCGGCCGGCCGATCGGATGCAGTTTTTGCACCGCTTCCTGCCGCGCTCCTTCCCGGAGTTCGGATGCCTCCACGTCCCGCAATTCATCCATGATTTCGTCGATGCGATCCCGAACGGCGCCGAGTTTTTTGAGGGTCTGGATCGCCAGCTCACACAGCGCAGGGTCACCCATGGCATCGACCAGCGCGTCCGCGGAGCGCGGGTCCAGGAGATGATCCAGGATCCGGGCGGCGTTCACCCGGGCCTCCTCATCCGGGTCCTTGAGCATGGCGGTCAGGGGGTCGATCGACGTGGGAATGACGCCCAACAGTTTGGTGACGGAGGGCCGTAACGCTTCATCCTTCAACAGCTCGACCAAAGCCGTCGCGGTCTCTTCGTTGACGACGCCCGCCATTTGTTCCAGGGACGTGACCACGGCCTCCCGGACGCTCTCCTCCTCACCCTGCATCAACTCGACCAGCGGCACTCCTGCCTGAGGATCCCGAATCCGCGCCAGCATGCGGGCCGCCTCGATCTTATACGCCGGCGCCCCGGTTTTCATGGCTTCGATGACCAGGACCACGACCTTGGGTCCTCCTTTCAGACACGTGGCCGTGGCGCGCATGCGGCGCCAATCCTCTTCATGATCAAGCTCGGTTACGATGACTTCAATGGTTTCTTTCGGCATGGCGGCGTGGCCTCACCCTTCATTCGCGATTGGTACGAAAATGAATCCCCGAATCCGTCATTCCCGACGTTAGTAATCGGGAATCCAGTGTCGTTCTCTTCACGGATGAAGAAAAAAGCAAAGACTCTGGATCCTCGATTAAAAATGTCGAGGATGACAGAAGTTGCGAAAACGGTTTCAGGAACACCATTTTCATCCTCTAGGGTGCAGGCGGCAAGCCTGCATGAGAGATTGTGCTACAACCGCACCCGTTTGGGATTCCATCCCAATTGGGTGAGGGTTTCCTTGATGTGGTAACGAATGTTGTCATCTTGTTCGTGTTGCAACCGGCTCGCCAAGGGGGCAATAGCCTTTTGCCCGAACCGGACCAGGGCTTCACTCGCTTCGTTCCGGATCAAGGTGCTTTGCAGAGCCGTCACCAAGAGAGGAACGGCCTCTTCGTCTTGGATGCGCGCAAGAGCCCGAATGGCCTCTTCCACGCTGGCCAGATCCTGTTCGTAACGATTATCCTCACAGGCCGGGGTACGATCTTCATAGTCGCTCGTTTTCAACTCGCTGATCAGTCGAAACAACAACGGGAGCACGCGTCGATCACCGATTCTTCCGAGGGCTTCGATGACGCGAACCTGAAGACGGGGCTCTTCGACGACCTCCAAGAGGGCGTCCACTGCGCTCTTGTCACCGATCTGCCCGAGTGCCCGGGCAGCCTCCTGGCGCACGGCCGTATCGGGATCGTGTTGCACAAGACCTATCAGCGGTTCGACGGCCGTGCAGGACTTCAAGACACACAAGGCCTCCGTGGCGCGAAGACGGACCCGCCAATCCTGATCTTTCAGGGCCGCCACCAACGGGGCCACCGCGGACTCACCAATGGACACCAGGGCCGCGATGGCTTCATCGCGCACCGCCGGCACCTTATCCTGGAGAAGCAGCACCAGGGTTTCAACCGATCCTGGGTTCCCGAGACGCCCCACGGCCCGGGCGGCATGCATGCGGACGACCCAATCCTGGTTCAGGAGAGCGAACTGCAGCGGTTCGAGCACCCGCTCATCGGCAATCTCAGATAGAATGGACGCCGCGGCCTCCTGCACGGACAGATCCGGGTCCTGCAGGCAGTAACTCAAGTCCACGACGGCCGGGGTTCCAATAGCCGTCAACGCACTGGTGGCCGCAGTTTTCACGGCTCGATCGGAATCCCGTAAGGCTTCAATCAACGGACTCACTCCTCTGGGGTCCCGGGCTTCGCCAAGGGCCACGGCCGCATCTTCACGAATCCCCCAATCCTCATCCTTTAACGCGGCAATGTGTTCCGCCACACTATCGGCCATGGTCATCCTTTTGTCGTGGGCCGTGCCAAAACCACCTTTGCAGCTAACTAACTGTCGGGTTACGCTGCTGCTCTCTCTACCTCCCCTTCGCCCCTCCTTACAAAGGAGGGGCTTGAGGGGCTTGAAATGGCCGATCCCTTACATAGACGCCATTGTTCAGCGTAGCGTTCCCCCCTTTTGAAAATGCGGGGAAAAGCTGACGAACCATCGTCGCGTCAACTTATCACAGCGATTTTTTGAGGGTCAATAAAATCGCGCACATAGAGGCTTGTGTAGGTAGGGGCGGGCCTATGTGTCCGCCCGCGGAGGGTCTTGGGTCGATACGGGTTCCCGCGCGCGCACCTCTTCCCGGAATGACCGGAAGAGGGACAGCATGAGGAACAGGATGATCACGGCGAAGGGAAACGCGGCAAGGATCGAGCCGGTTTGAAGGCCTTTCAGCCCACCGGACCACAGCAACACGGCTGCCACGATTGACTGGATAATTCCCCACGTAAACTTGATGGCATTCGGAGGGTTCAGATTGCCATTCGACGTCAAGGTACCCAACACAAACGTGGCGGAATCCGCGGACGTGATGAAAAACGTGCCAATCAACAAGATCGCTATCAGTGACATGACCCCTCCGAAGGGAAAATGCTCCAACAGCGTAAACAGGGCGACTTCCTTCCCTTGCGACTCAATGACCTGTTTCATGCCCACCTGCTCGAACATGTCCAAGGAAATGGCCGTGCCCCCAAAAACCGAAAACCAGAACGCGCAAAAGAGCGTCGGGACTAACAACACCCCCAGGACAAACTCCCTGACGGTGCGACCACGGGAAATTCTGGCGATAAAGGTTCCGACGAACGGTGCCCAGGCAATCCACCAGGCCCAGTAAAACAAGGTCCAGTCCTGTATCCACCGGGAGTCGTCGAACGGCGCCAGGTACAGGCTCATAGTCGGCAGATTCTGAAGATAGGCCCCCAGCGCCGAGGTAAAGACCTCCATAATGAATTTCGTCGGGCCCATGACCAACAGAAAGCCCATCAGCGAGACGGCCAGCACCATGTTCAGGTTGCTCAAATATTTGATCCCGCGGTGGAGGCCGGTCTGCGCGGACAGGATGAACAACACCGTGACCACGGCAATCATCGCCAATTGAAGGATGACGGTATTGGGCAGGGCAAACAGATAGGAGAGCCCCCCGCTGATCTGGATGGCCCCAAAGCCCAATGACGTGGCCACCCCGAAGACTGTAGCAAAAACAGCAATAATATCAATGGCTTGTCCCATCGAGCCCTGCATGCGTGCGCCGAAAATCGGCTCACAACTCGCACTGAACAACCCCGGTTTCCCTTTTCGAAATTGAAAATAGGCCAGACACATCGCCACCATGGTGTAAATCCCCCACGGGTGCAGCCCCCAATGAAAAAACGCATACTGAAGGGCCAGGCTGGCGGCTTCCGGTGTCTCACTCACACCGCTGGGCGGGTCATAAAAATGAGCCGTGGGTTCCGCCACCCCCCAAAACACCAGCCCGATGCCCATCCCGGCACAAAACAACATGGCAAACCACGTCACCAAGGGAAATTCCGGCTTTTCCCCATCCTTCCCCAGGGGGATATCTCCATACCTCGAAAAAATCAGCGTGGCCGCCGTGACCAGAAGCCCTACCGCGCATAAGAGATAGAACCAGCCAAAGGTATCCAGCAACCAGCGCTGGATCGCGGCGGTGACCGTGGCCAACCGGGCGGGGGACACGGCCCCCCATACCAAGAAGGCCGCGGCAAGGGAAAAAGAGACCTTAAAGACCGGAGTGGCGGTTTTCATGGGAAAGGCGTGCGAGAACCGATCCTTTCGTTGCCGTCAAAGGGAAAGGTCTATGACTGATTCCCAAAAACACTTTGAAATGAACAGGTTATGAAAAATTCCCGTCATCCCGTGACGCAAAGGCGTTGTCCCGATAGTTTGCCGGGAACACCCGGAGAACTCAAGACCAATTCATTGAGGGTTGCCCCAAGAGAACCAAATCGTTAAAGTGGGGGTTCCGCAACCCCTTTTTGTTGTTTCATCCAGCCGCAATCGAGCCTGCTCGAGGGGAAAGGCTCGCAAGTCCGAGGACTGAGGAGGTGGACCATGGGTAAAGAACAGTTATATGGTGATAATCCCATCGCCCAACGAAAAACCGACCAATACAAACGCGAATACGTCCATGGCTTCGTCAGAAAATGGGATGAACTCATCGACTGGGAGGCCCGAGCCAAGAGTGAAGGGGACTTTTTCATCAATATCCTCAAAGAACGGGGGGTTAAACGGATCCTGGACGTGGCCACGGGAACCGGTTTTCACTCGATCCGCCTCCTGAAGGCCGGGTTCGACGTGACCAGCGGGGACGGCAGTCCTGAAATGCTGGCGCAAGCCTTTGAAAACGCCAAACGCGCGGGATTTATTATGAAGACCCTTCATGCCGACTGGCGGTGGCTGAGTCGGGATGTTCATACCCAATATGATGCGGTCATTTGCCTGGGAAACTCCCTGACCCATCTGTTTTCAGAGCAGGACCGCCGCAAAGCCCTGGCCGAATTCTATTCTGTGCTGCACCACGATGGGGTCCTGGTCCTGGATCAACGGAATTATGACGGCATCCTCGATAACGGGTTCACCTCCAAACACGTCTATTATTATTGTGGGGACAATGTGAGCGCCGAGCCTGAATACGTGGATGAAGGCTTGGCTCGATTCCGGTACCGGTTCCCGGACGACTCGGAATATCATCTCAACATGTTCCCCCTCCGCAAGGATTACGTCAGAAAACTCATGGCCGAGGTCGGATTTCAACAAATCAAAACCTTTGCGGACTTTCAGGAGACGCATCGCGTCGAAGATCCCGATTTCTATATCCACGTGGCTGAAAAACTGTATAAGAACGAGGAACGACCCCTTAAAGTAGGGGCAGGCCTCTGTGCCCGCCCTTATTCGCAGCCCGTCGAGACAGCCAGAAGCTACTACAACAGCCATGATGCCGACCGGTTTTATGCCACCGTGTGGGGGGGCGAAGACATTCACGTCGGCCTCTATGAACACGACACGGATACCATTTTCGAGGCGAGCCGCAAGACGGTTCAGAAAATGGCTTCCATGGTCAAGGATTTCGGGCCCTCGACCCGGGTGTTGGATATCGGCTCCGGGTACGGCGGGTCGGCCAGGTACCTGGTCAAGCACTATGGATGCCAAGTGGGCTGTCTGAATTTGAGCGAAACACAGAATGCCAGAAACCGCGAACTCAACGCCCAGCAGAAATGCTCTCTGGCGATTAACGTGGTTGACGGCAGCTTTGAAGACATTCCCATGCCGGACAACAGCGTGGACGTGGTTTGGTCGCAGGATGCCATTCTGCACAGCGGGAATCGCGAGAAGGTCTTGGAAGAAGTCAAGCGGGTGTTGGCCACGGGCGGGCAGTTCATTTTTACCGACCCGATGCAGAGTGAACATTGCCCTCAGGAGGTCCTGCAACCCATTTTCGACCGCATTCACCTCGACTCCCTGGGGTCAATACCGGCCTACAAGGCCATGCTGTTGGAGCTCGGGTTCAAGGAGCTTGAAATTGTGGACCTCTCCGAACACCTGGCTGCCCACTACAGGAGAGTCCTCGAAGAGGTCCTGGCCAATCAGTGGAGTCTGTTGAGGGTCTGCAGCGAGGATTACATCGAACGGATGAAAGCCGGCCTGCAACACTGGATTGACGGCGGCACGAGCGGGCATCTCGCCTGGGGGATTCTCCACTTCCAACTTGCGTAACGGCATCTGTCATTCTGAGCCGAAGGCGAAGAATCTCCCGCTCAACAACCGAATACCTGCCAAAGCAGATCCTTCGCTACACTCGGGACAAGCTCAGGATGACAGCAGGCCGTAAGCCTGCGTGAGGGATTCCTGCATGACGAGAGAGCTTCGTCGCTCGTTCAGCAGAACGGGGAGTCAGCGTTCGATACGGTAGGGTTTGGCCGGCCTGGCAAAGTCACCCGAGGGGCCGAACCGGCCTTCTTCGCCAAGCACCTTGTCCGGGTCGGTATATTCGATATCCTTCACGTCCGCATGCGCGTCGTCTCTGGGCGGCTCCCACCCGAGTTTCTCCAGGGTTTCCAACACGGTTTTCTTCAACGCGCTCGAGGCCGTCAGCCGGGTTGACGCAAACGCCAGCACCCGTTCGCTTTCTTTTTCCACCTTGGAGGCATCGGGGTCATGGAGAAAGGCCACCAACGGCTCGATGGCCGCATCCCCGATCAGCACCAACGACGAGGCGGCATACTCCCGCAACACGATATCCTTCAACAGCAGGATGAGATCCGGTATCACCTTGGGATCGCGAAAATGGCCCAGCGCCGTTGCCGCGGCTTCTTTGATGAGCTGCTCTTCGCTGATAATGCACCCGGGAGTCGGCCTCCCCTGTTGTGCAATGCCCTTGCCTTTCAGGGCATCCAACACGGGCGGCAAGGCCCGGGCGTCCCCGAGCATGCCGAGAGAGGCAATCGCGTGACGCTTCACGGCTCCATCCCTCATGGCGTCAATGAGCCCGTCAACGGCCCGGGAATCCCCGATAATCCCCAAGGCAATCGTGGCATCTTCGCGGACCGCGCGGTCTTCATCCTTCAACGCCTGGATCAGCGCCTCAACCACGCGCTCGTCCCGGGTCCACGCCCGCCCCATCTGGTAGTCGGTCGTCATCCCGCCCAATGCCCGCACGCCGTGACAGCGGACCACAAAGTGCGGATCCTTCAGCGTTTCCAGGAGCGCGGGGATGGAGGCTTCGCCGATATACACGAGCGCGGTGCCCGCGGTCTCCCGGACAATTTTCGAGGTATCCTTGAACAGCTTGATTAAAGCCGGAACGGCTCGAGGATCACCGATTCGCCCCAGCGCTTCAGCCGCCGCACTCTTCACGGCGCCGTCGCGGTCACGGCAGGCGATCGTCAACGGTTGGACCGCGTCGGGCTCCTTGAGCAACCCCAAGGTCTTCCCGGCTTGCTGACGGACGCGCCACCGGTCGTCCTTCAGACAGGCAATGAGTTTGGGGATGGGGCCGTTCCCCATGGAGGCCATGGCCGACACGGCCTCATCCTGCACTTCCATCATATTGTCGTTGAACAACGTGATGAGGGCCTGAATGGCCGCGTCCCCGCCGATTTTCGCAAACGCCCACCCCACGTGAACCCGAACGGCCCAATAATCATCCTCCAAGGCCATGGAGAGGGCTTCAAGGGTATCCGGATCGCCCAACTCCGCGAGCGCCTTGGCGGCTTCTTCCCGCGTGGCGTCGTCAACGTCCTCTAACGCTTCGACCCAGTGCTCGACACTCTGTGACATGGTTTCGGAGATCCAGTGATTGGCCTTACTGAACGGAAGGATAGTCGTAATCGCGTTCCTGCTTATACGGTTGCGTGTGGCTGCACCGGATCACGAGCTTGGCCGTTCCGAGTCCTTCCACGCATTGCGCCAAGGATTCGTCAAATTCCAATTTGCCTTCCAACGTGACCCGAAAAGCAAAGTCGAACGTGAAGGTCCCGAAACGATACTCGCCCGGTTTCAATTTGATCTCCCGCGGGTCGGTCGTCTTATAGGATTCATAGGTAATCGGATCGTTGGTCCAGATCAACGGGGTGACGCCCGGCACGTGCCACCACGTCGGAGGGTCGAGCGCCGTGGGATCAATGGTAATCGCATACTCCCTCGTCAACGGATTGACGGTTTCACGCGCCGCGCCGAGGTCGCCGAGCAACACGCTTCCGAGGAGCGTGCCTGCCACAATGAGGGCGCTACCGGTTAAAAATCGTGGAAGATTGAAGCTCGAACGTCTCATTGCCCGTGGTCCTTCTTTCCGGTCGTTTTTGAAAAATTTCCGTCAGGGCGCGACTTTCCCATTCGGTATAGGTTTCCAATCCCAGCGCTTCAAGCACGGTGGCCCCGACGTCCATGATACGCACGTGACCCGGAATGGTATACCCCGGCTTCACGTTGACGCCCCAGGCCAGCCACGGCACGGGCGATGGGCGGGAATCACCCATTTTCCCATTGGACGCTTGAGGGGCATCCGGTCCCTTCAAGCCCGCCACCATCACCATGGTTTTGTCCAGGACGCCGTAGTCCCGATAGATCGCCATCACGTCCGCGATGGCCGTATCGACACTTTCGAGGGCCTGTTGATACTGCCGCGAATCCCACCCGCGTTTGCGGGCGACATCCGCCGGCTCGGGAAGGTGGGCCACCAGAAGCCCGGGGATCTTGAAGATGCGAAAATTATAGCCGCCTGCGCTGGTGACTTTTTTCAGGTAATCTCTAATATATTCCACCTGGGTAGCGGGATTGCACTGGGGTTTCGCTTTCCCGCACGTTTGCGTATCCACGTAAATTTCCGGCCTGGCCAATTGATAAAACCGCTCGTCCATGATGAAGAGGGACGTATCGATCCCGCCGGCGAGATCCAGATAATCGAACAGGGTGGGAGAACGAAGAAAGGAGCGGGAAAAGTCGTAGGTTTCCCATTCCTGATTCACGCGGTGCTTCCTGACGGGCAGCCCCGTCAGGAGACTGGCCATGGCCGGCACCGTGAACGGCGGCGACACCGATTGCGCATTCCAGGTGACCGCACCTTCCTGCGCGAGTTTGTGTAACACCGGCATGGTCCCGTTTTGAATCGCGTCATTGCCCACGCCCTCCAGGACAAACAGCAGGACGTGATCGGCCTGGGTTGGGGGTGAAGACGCAAAAACCGGGCTCCTCTCAGAAAAACCGAGAGCGCAAATCGCAAGCAGAGAAATTGTCATTCGTATCAACATGTTTAGGGAGTTATTGGGGGCGTGGTGTATGTGCAATAGGGAATCAAGCACGCCCCGTCGCTGTGCTTTCTCCCTCGAAAAGGCTCAAAAGCCTTATGGTTACAGGTTATGAAGGCAACTTACCACGCTGGATTTTCCATGGTCAACTACGCGAATAGGAGCACTCGAACCCTCTTCACTGAAATTGCCGATTTGCGCAGGCATGCCCTGTCGGGGTAAGACACCCAGGCAAAACGAGTTGAGGATTTCACCCGGATTCGGGCTCATGCCACAGGCCAATAATTTTCTGCATTCCAAGTATTCCCGTTCGGATCCGGGAGAGCGGGCCAGGTACCTGTCGTTTGAACCCGGGGCTCCGCCGTTGTCCCCTGCCTGGCATGAAGCCCTCAGGCCCCTGGGCAAAAGCCTGTGGGACGCGGGAGTCCGAGCGATCGTCCTGGTGTATGGATCCTATTTGGGAGCCGACCTCTTCGGGTCGGGACGCCTTGACGAAGCCGGCGGTCTCAAGCGGGGCTACTCCCGTGGTATTCCGGGGTTGGAGTCGCTGCTGGCGACCCTTCGCCCCAACGAATATCAACGCTCGCAGCAAGATCCCTCCTGCCGCCCCCCGTATGCCAATGACGACACCAGCAAAACAAAGCTGGACAACCTTCTCAACGACAAGGGAAACTTTTCCGAAGAGTACGCCAAAGGCCTCCAAACGGGTCTCTCTCAAACCCACGCGATGCCTTACACGGTCCAACGGTATCTGTGGTCTTCCAAGCATCATCACCCCGGTCGAATGGAAGGAGCCTTGGCCCTGCTCCATGAACTCAGCCGCCTCAAAACCGATAAAGACTTACAGGCCGATGATCGACTGTTGATCGTGGCCCATGGCCATGCCGGGCAGTTGCCGGCGCTGCTTTCCAATCTGATGGCTCCGGGGGAGTCTTCGGTGCGGGAAACCGTGTTTGAGACCCTGGCCTATTTTTACGAGCAACTCGAGATCCCATCCGAAGCGATTCAACATTTACAGGAACTGGACCGGTTGTTGGCCGGGAACCAATTTGCAACCTGGCCCTCCCTGGACGTGGTGACGCTCGGCACACCCATCCGGTACGGGTGGGACACGGACAGCCTGGGGAAACTGCTCCACGTCGTGAATCATCGGCCGATCCGGCAGGATGGAAAGCGCTGGCTGGCCAAAATGGAGTTGCCCCAAATCGTGATGGAAATGCCCATGGCGTCCGGCGGCGACTACGTGCATCAACTGGCCGTAGCCGGCACCGATGCCGTCCCCGCTTCACCATGGGAAGTGGAACTGGACCAGGCCTTACGGGAAAATTTGGAGCCGTATGACGGATTTGAACGGTGGCTGGAATGCGCCCGCCGCGTGACCCGTTGCCCTAACGATGGGGAGTGCTTGCTCATCGATTACCACGATGCGACGGGGGGGCCCCCTGATGAACATCTCTTCGGCCATGCCTGCTACACGCGGCTTCACGCGTTGCTGTTTCAAACCAATTGCATCGTGGAAACGCTTTATGGGGCTTAGGGTCCTTTTCCGACGTTTTCCAATCCGGCCCTTTTTCCGAAAAAATTCGTTGCTTCCCACAAAATAATTATGCTATTCGTTTCCAGTTTGTCCGAGCCGTCCGCTTTCACGCGGTCGCTGGGGCATGGACCTCAATCATGATCATCGGTGTTCCCAAAGAGACCTATCCCGGTGAACAGCGGGTCGCGCTGATCCCCGCCACCCTCCCTTCTTTGAAGAAGGAAGGGATGGAGGTGCAGATTGAAGCGGGGGCCGGGGTCGCGTCCGGCTATCCTGATGGCGCCTATACGGAGAAAGGAGGCACCATCGTCTCCTCGCGCGCTCAACTCTTTGAGGCCGCGCAAATCATTGTCCAGGTCCGGATGTTGGGGGCGAATCCCGAACAGGGAAAGACCGACCTGCCCTTGATGCAATCCGATCAAATCATTGTCGGCATGGCCGATGCCCTTGCCAATCCCCACGGCGTCCGGGAACTGACGACGCGACGAGTCCGGGCCTTTGCCATGGAATTGATGCCGCGCATCACCCGAGCCCAAAGCATGGACGTGCTCTCCTCCATGGGCACCGTGTCCGGGTACAAGGCCGTATTGCTGGCCGCGGATGCGCTGCCGAAGATGGTGCCGATGCTCATGACGGCAGCCGGAACCGTGACCCCGGCCAAAGTCTTTGTCATCGGCGCCGGCGTGGCCGGGCTGCAGGCGGTTTCCATGGCGCGCCGGCTTGGCGCCGCGGTCGAGGCCTATGACGTGCGACCTTCCGTCAAGGAGCAGGTGCTGAGTCTGGGGGCCAAGTTTGTGGACCTCCCGTTGGACACCCAGGATGCCGAAGACAAGGGGGGCTATGCCAAAGCGCAGGATGAAACGTTTTACCGACGCCAGCGGGAACTGCTGACGAAAGTGATCGCCGCGAGCGACGTGGTGATCACCACCGCCACGGTGCCGGGGAAAAAAGCGCCTATCCTGATTACGGCCGATATGGTGGCCGGCATGTCTCCGGGATCGGTCATCATCGATCTGGCGGCCGAGCGAGGCGGCAATTGCGAATTAGTCCAGGCCAACCGGACGGTGGTGGCTCATGGGGTGACCATTATCGGAACGGAAAATCTGCCTTCCCTGGTTCCCTATCACGCCAGCCAAATGTACAGCAAGAACATCGCCACCTTCCTGCTGCATCTGGTGAAAAAGGGCGAACTCACGATTGACCGGGAAGACGAAATCACCAAGGGAACCCTCGTGACGTGTGACGGCGACGTGGCTCATCCTCAAATTCGTGAACTGTTGGGCGCTCCCGCGGGCGGGGGCGAGGAGCAATAAGCCATGGAGATGTTGATTGCCGGCCTTACGATTTTCGTCCTGGCCATATTCGTGGGCTTTGAAATCATCACCAAGATTCCGCCCACCCTGCATACCCCGCTTATGTCCGGGGCAAACGCCATCTCAGGCATCACGCTCGTCGGCGCCATTCTCTCGGCAGGCACCCAACAGACGATGCTGACGACCGTCCTTGGTGGACTCGCCGTGGTCTTTGCGACCATTAACGTCGTGGGCGGCTTCATGGTGACCAACCGCATGCTGGAAATGTTCAAAAAGAAATCATGACCGCTTTCCTTATTAACGCAGGATACCTCGTCGCCGCAGTTCTCTTCATTTTCGGACTGAAAGGGCTGACCCATCCTCGCACCGCGGTCCGGGGCAATCTGCTCGGGGCGTGCGGCATGCTGCTCGCCATCGTCATTACGCTCACGGATCGCAACATCGTCGGCTTTGAAGTCATCCTCATCGGGATCGTCATCGGAGCGGCGATAGGAGCCGTCTTGGCCGTCAAGATCGAAATGACGGCCATGCCGGAACTCGTGGCCTTGTTCAACGGATTTGGCGGCATGGCCTCGGTCCTGGTGGCGGGCGCGGCCCTGATCGAAGGCACCCTCGGCGGCGGAGTCCCTTTTATGCAGGTCTCCGTAGCCATTGCGGCCTCCGGGCTGATCGGAGCCGTCACGTTCTGGGGAAGCCTGGTGGCCTTTGGAAAACTCAGGGGTCTCATCAATGAAAATGCCGTCCTGTTTACCGGGCAACAAGTCATTAATGCGGCGTTGGCGATTATTGCCCTCGGCTTAAGCGCAGGGATGGTCATGGACCCCGCTAATATCCTCCTCTACGGACTCCTGGTGGCTGTGGCTTCCGTACTCGGAGTCCTTCTCGTGATTCCGATCGGTGGGGCCGACATGCCGGTCGTGGTCGCGCTCTTGAATTCCTACTCCGGATTGGCGGCCGCCGCGACGGGGTTCGTCCTGTCCAATAATGTCCTGATCATTACCGGATCACTGGTGGGCGCCTCGGGATTGATCCTGACGCAAATCATGTGTAAAGCCATGAACCGGTCCCTGACCAACGTGCTCTTCGGGGTGCTGGCTCCCACGGGTGGAGGGGCGACTGCGGACGAAGTCTATGCAGGCCGGGTCAAGGCCGCCTCGCCGGAAGAAGTCGCGCTCCTTTTCGACGCGGCTCGCAGGGTGGCCATCGTTCCGGGATACGGCATGGCGGTCTCCCAAGCCCAGCACCCCGTGGCCAACCTCGCCTCACTCCTCAACGCGCGCGGCATCGAGGTGGAATACGCCGTGCATCCCGTCGCCGGTCGAATGCCGGGCCACATGAACGTCCTGTTGGCCGAAGCCGACGTGCCGTATGAGGCCCTCAAGGATATGGATGACGTCAATCCCTACATCGATCAAATCGACGTGGCCCTCATCATCGGCGCGAACGACGTGGTCAACCCTCTGGCCAGAACCGACCCCACGAGCGCCATCGCGGGGATGCCGATCATCGACGTGGACAAGGCGAAAACCGTGGTGATTATCAAACGGAGTCTCAGCCCCGGCTTTGCCGGGATCCCGAATCCTCTGTTCGCGTTGGACAATTCCCTCATGCTGTTCGGCGACGGGAAAAAAATGGTGCTGGATATCATCGCCGCCCTGAAAGAAACCTGATCGCACGTAGACCGCAGCAACTTACAGACACTAAGTCCGGAACCGCGAAGCTCGCGGGAATTGCCCGATGCGCAGCACCGCTCAGTGAGCTTTCCTGGCAAGAAAGTGTTGCAGACGGAAATATCCGCCGATCCAGGCTGAGCACAGACTGCCGCACTGTTGGATCCACAGGTTTTCGATCTTGGGCAGGGACACAAACATCGCCTTGAACATGAGTTGCCGCCTGAAGACTTCCATGATGCGGGTATTTGGCAAGGCAGATTCGGAGAAATCGACAAAATCCAGAATCTCAAAGCCCGCATCGCGAAGTTTTCCGGTGTAGCTGCTCCTCGTCTCCAGACTTTTGAAGAACCAGGCATCGCACACGGGCTGGATAGACGCGGCGTAGTCCGTTTCGGGGATTCCGTCAGCCGCCATCCAGTCCTTGGTTGTCAGAATGCCCCCGGGTTTAAGAATCCGCGCACATTCGGACAGGAAGTTCCGGCGATCCGCATAATGGCACGAACTCTCGATGGTAACGATGACATCAACGGATTCGCCAGGAAGAGGAAGGGCTACGGAACAATCGGCAAACGTGAACTGAACCCGATCCGAGAGACCAGCGTCCTCGGCGCGCGACCGGGCGATCTTGATCTGGTGTTCGGAGATATTCAAGCCGATGACGCGACAGCCAAAATGCTTCGCGACATGAAGCGCCGTCCCGCCAACGCCGCATCCGGCATCGACGACCGTGTGTTCCCGGGAGATCCGGACGGGTCGAAGGATCGCTTCGATGCCGCGGCGGAGGGCACGAGCCCTTGCCTTCCTCAGTTCTCGAATCGGCAGATGGCTTTCTTCCGGCGTGAAGAGACCGAAGTTAATATGTTCGTCATCCCACATGCCGACATAGTACGCGTCCGTGGTTTGCTCGTAGTATTCGATGATCTTCTCTTCGTGCGTGAGCATGTCATCAGTCATTGAGGTGGCTCCGGGGATTCACGATCCCCGCCGTTCCGTCCCGGCACCGTGTCCCTCACACGGTTAGTGGGCCGCCACCAACGCCAACACGCCGGTCTCGGTCCGCCATGGCCGGATTCGCACCGAATGTTACAGCATGTGTCCAGTCCGGACAACACGCTGCCAGGGTGCCCCCATGTCCGCGGCTACGGTGTTGGGATTCCGTCACTGCGCGGTCTTCCGCCTAGGATGAATTCGCCGACACTGCCCTCGATCACCGGGTCCAGACCCGTAATGCGGGCGAACAGGGCGGAATCACCACTGCCGATTCCGCACGGAGACAACCCGAGATCCGTCGCCGCAAGATAGAAGGTCTGGTAGAGCGCCCCGACGTTGCGCAGGATGACGCCGTAGCCAATCGATTTGTACTTCCACATCACCCGTGCGAAGCGGGCGGCGATGACAAGCACGATCTGCGGGGCCGCCTGGCCTCCGGTTGCCCAAGCCGCATCCGCGATCAGGCGTTCGGCATCGGGTGTGCGCCCCGTGAGTCGCACAAGCGCGTGGCCGCTCGCATCGTAGTGGTAGACGCCGGGCTCCAGGCCGGCGCAGCGATCGACCACGGGGTAGATTTCCAGTTCGTAGCTTGCGCCGCCACTCGGATAGGGGCGCTGCGTGACCTCGAAGGCGACGGATCGCTCCTGGGGATTGCCGATGGATATGACCCTGGACGAGCGGATGCGTGCGACGCGGTCGAGCAGGGTTCCGAGATCTTTCAGGGCAACCGGATGGTTCTCATCGTAATACCGTTCGGAACGCCGCCGGTCCAGCACCGACGCGAAGGATTCCCAGCCGAAATCGTCAGGGGCACGCGGCAGTTCGATGGAGTCACCCGGCCAGGGCTGACGCCTGGCCGGCAACGGATCGATCTCGCCGATGAAGGGGAAGATGCCCCCCGCCGGATCGCGGTGCCAGCCCATGCGGTGATGGGTATGAAACAGCAGGTCGTGGAACTCCCACTGTGCGAGCGCAAGCTGCCGGGAGTCGTTCTCCGGCGGGCCGGTTTCCAGGAATCCGGCGGCGGCAAGGGCACGGCGCACCAGGGGCGCGTCGAACGCGCCCAAATCGGTCAGCGTGACACGCGCACCACACAGGGGCGACTCCACAACCCAGGTGCCGCCGGCTCGCCGAATGCAGGCGAAACGGTCGAGTGGACACCCGGCCAGCGGCAGGTGCGACGCAAGTGCGGGCACGAACGAACTCCATTGCGGCACGATGACCGCGCGCTCGCCCGTCTCGTCGACAAGGGGGAACTCCAGACCACCTGCCCGGCACAACCACTGCAACATGACAAGCCAGCCGGCAGCATGCCGCGCGCCGCCTTCCTGCAGGACCATATCGCGTAGTTCGGCGAGCGGCGCGCCGGACGCGAGCCGGGCGTTCGCCGCATCGTAGGCCGGCACGTAGTCTTCAAGCCGGTGTGCCTGCCCCCCCCCGGGGATCGTGATCACGAGCGCCGCACCGTCGGCAGACTGCCCGAGGTCCCATCCGGCGCGGGATCTGACACGGATGTCGGGCTCTTTCACCAGATCGACGAAGGTTATGGCAAAGCTGCTTCCCATTGCATCATCAGGCATGCGACATCCAAACGGCCTCGTCCGACCGTCAAGCGCCAAGTTTCCGCCAACCGGCGTCGATGGCGCATGCCGGCATTCAAACAAATGGCTGCAGACGAACGTGGTAGCGGATGCCGGACCCGCGCCACCGGGCCAAAGGCAGCGACTTGCTACGAAACATGAACCCGGCCGCCAAAGACCGTATGCTCAGAGCGCGACCGGAGACGGGTTGAGATCACCCTCTGAGTTTGGCGTGTCAAGCCAGCCCATCTCCAGCGGCACGTCGTACAGACGCCCGGGAGCGAAGCGCGGCCAGAAATGACGCATACCGGGCACGATCACCCTGGCAACCGGCATCCCGATATCCGACCGCGTCTGGTCGAGCACCAGAAACTCCATACCCTTGTCCTCCACCAGCGCGATGCAACGCTCCACATCCTCCTTCACATCCTCGGTCTCGGGCACGGCATAGTCCGCCTTACGACGCGGTGCGGCATTGCGGTCCGGCAAAAGGTAGGTGTGATCCGCAAGCTTTGCGTTCGCCATCCACCAGTTGTAGGCGGGATTGTCATCGTTCTTGTATCCCCCCGTTCCATCGGCCTTCACGTCCCGGACCCCATACAGGGACTGGTTCAGTTCACAGACGGCGCGCAGCAAGGCAATGTGGGGATCGAAATGCGCACCAGCCCCATAGATGATGGTCTCAGCATCCACGTCGGGCCGCATCGAGACCGAAACGAAGACCGGAATTCCAAAGTCGTGGGTGACGTCCAGCACCCACAGGTCGCGCTGATACGCACGATAATAGTCATGCGCGACGGCAAGATAGTCGTCGCCGAAACTGTCAAGATTCACAGCGGGCCGGCTCAGCCGATTGTACCACCAGGCCGCGAAGGCATCTCGTTCCACCAGTTCGAAGAATCCCTGCAGAATCGCCTCTTCGAGCGTATTGCCGGAGGCGCAGCCATTCGAATCCGCCCTGCAATAGACCGAATCGGACACCGATGGCGCACAGTAGTACAGCATGGCGGTCGGAAGGTAGCGGTGCCGGCCATGGGTGATCGACCACACCGGCGACCAGTCAATCTCGGCCTCCGGATCAAAACGCGCCGGCACGAAGCTGAATTTGAGGGGGAAATTGAGATTGTCCACATTGTCGTATTGCCGATCGCTGAAGAGCATGACGTCGTTCGGATGTATCGCGTCCAGGATCGGCGCTTCGGCAAAATCGGCAAAACGCCGTCGGCAGCGGATCTCATCGCCGAAGTAGTTGCCTGAGCATCGCTCGACCGCCTCGCCGAACGCGCTCGCCTCCGATTGCCAGGGGGTACTTCCCTTTCCTGAGCTTTTGCTCCTCACACTGTAGCGCAGCCGGTCCAGGGTCGTTGTGCCCTTCCGGATGTGGTTGCTTTCAGCCCAGTAGACGTGACACCAGGGATCGGTTTCGTCAGTCTGTCGTTCCACCTGTGCCACGACACCGCTAACGGGGCTGATCAGATGACGATATTTCCGAAGGGTCTGCTCCGGCGTCACGGCGCGCACGCCCCCGCTGTTCCAGACCGGCTTCGGACTCGGTTGCAGCGATACCGGGGCCGCCGGTCGATCAGGACGGAAGAACTTCTCGTCGCCGCACGACCGGCATTGCGGGCGGCGCATGACCCGATGGTGCGCCCTCTCGAGACTGAGGCTGTCGAGAGAGACGACCCGGTCCTGGAGCGCGGCTTCCTCCTGCAGGACAAGCCATTTGGCGATCTCGACCGCAGCGATCCCATGCGCCACGTCGATGAGGGGAGAAGGCGTCGGATTGGGCCTGATCGCCGACTCGCATCCGGATACGCGCCGCAGGAACTGGTCCACTTCCTGATTGCCGCGCAGATGATGGGCAAGGCAGTCCCAACATGGCCCGCCGTCTGCAGGGCAGAAAATCGGCCCGAACAACGACATGGCACCGACCGGTTTGACGAGCATCCAAGGCATCCCTGACGCCATATGGTGTCGATTGGTTGCGGCATGGTTCTCGTCGAGATAGTCATCGCAGACGACAACACGGACCGTTGGTTCGTCGACGCTCACCGAGACGCCCATGCTCGCGAGGTGCCGTTCCAGACGGCCGTCGCCGCCGGCAATGGCCACCTTGGCCACACGCAAAGATTCCGTCGCCCGGCGCGGCGAGACGCCGAGTGCGGACCAGAAGACCGCGAGTTCCCGCTCCATGGCGAAGTCACCGGACACTACGTATCCTTTTGATGCCAGAAACACGAGGGTTGTCTGAACATCGATGGCCGAATGTCGGTCGGCGAGCGAGGCGATGATCTCGTGGCGCGAACGCCTCCCATCAAGAAGCGGAAGGAGATCAATGGTGCATTGCCCGCCGAGCAAGGTGTTATACGTTTCCGAAACCAGCATGACCTTGTCGTTCCCGACTCGGCGGAAGTCGAGATGCGGCGTGAGCATCGGCACCTGAACGGTCCCGCGGTCCGCCGATGTGGTCTTCGCCAAAATACCGGAATGCGCAGACGAGTCCGGCTTGAGCAACGTACTTCGTTCGTCAGAATTCATGATAAGGATTTCTCCGGCCAGTGTTCCGTCCTATTGTACTGAAGTAAACGGTATTGGTCCACCTCCATGATGTTGCATCGATACGTAACGCCTGTGGTGCGCTGCCGGAGCTGCGATGCCGCTCTGACGACGCGCCCTTTGCCGCTGTCGGGTTGCCCAATGTCTGCCGGGGTCAAATGACAACCTGCTCAACTTCCCTTGGACTTCGCGGTTCGGATGCACTAATTGGCATTGACCAACCGTTAATCATGACAGGAGGAGTGAGGTGTCGAAGGGCGAAACGCCAACGAGTTGGCTGAATGTAATCGGCAACTGGCTGATTGGGAATTGGCTTACATTGAGTTGACAGCAGTCCGACGATGGATTACCTTTGCGCCATCGCCTGCCTGTATCACGTTGCATCGTTATGTAAATCTTGAGGAGAGAACATGGCTGAATCGGTGCCTGACGGTTTTCCCGCCGGAATCACATCCGGGGCTCCCGAACGCGATCAGCAGATCTACGTCGATTTTGTCGCCAAGTATCATGGAGATCCTGCCTACAGGGAATGGGTCGATAGAGACCCGGTCGGTGCGCTCCGCGCCGAGGGCCTGCAGGTTCCTGACGGTATCGAGGTCGAATTGCTGCCAGACACAGGGGATGCCATGCATATTGTGTTGCCGGCGAGTTCCGAAGAAAAATAGGTTCGGACGAGGCACCGGGTCTCAAGAACGCTTTCTCCGGTGGCTTGCACAGACAAGCGGCAAGAGCGATGGATCGGCAGACCAGCAGACCGCCCCCGCCCCCCCCCTTGCAGACCACCAGCCGAGACGCTAACCCAACCGCTGCATGCTCATGTGATAATCAGAGCCCGGAGCGATGACAAACCAACCACCTGTATCCCGCAACAACCTGCTCGATTGGAGTTGGCCGGCACCGTCATCCATTTCGGCCTCGTCGTTCGGGGAAATCCTGGAAGCGATCCGTCCATGGATCTCGAGGGCCCTGCTCGACGATCCGTGTTGGGAGCGCATGCTCGCCTGCACCCGTGCCCTTCCTGCGGACACCGCCAATTTGTTCGGCTTTGAGTATCAGCTCCAGCATCCATCCCCGGCCGCCGATCTGTGCATCGCCATAGGGTTGTATACCCCGCTCGCTCGGTATTACGTGATCCGGGGAAAAGCGGCGGATGCGGATGCCGCAGCAGCGGCATTTGCTGAGGTCCTCCTGGAAAGCGAGCGGGACGGCTCGTTCCTGTCACGGGTCATCGGAGGTGCCATTGTCGAATACGATTTCTCAACGGATTCCGGCCCCCTCTCCCCGGGCATCTTCCTGGCATGTCCGGAGTTCTTGGACCACAGAAATCGCGGTCACACCAATCCCGGCGTGCTGACCGCCGCGCTCGCGGCGGCCACAGCCCGACCTGAGTGTGACACGGAACGGCGGGCCGTCGAGATGCTGTTCGACACCCTTCCGGCCGGGGCGTGCATACACTATGCCGGTACTTTCCCGGGGCGCGAGGCGCGGGGCGTCCGTCTCTTGGTCGCCGGCGTCGAGGCGTCGGCCGTGCCTGACATGCTTGAGCGCGTAAACTGGCCGGGGTCGGCCGATGCCGTGGCGGCTGCCGTAGCCGCGTTCTGCGATTTGACCCCCCACGTCACGGTCGCGGTCGACGTCGGTCCCGACGGTGTCTCGCCACGCCTGGGTCTGGAGATGTTTCAGTCACCCCGGCTGGAGCATCGCTTCGCAAGCAGCACGGAGGTTTGGCATCGCTTCATCGACCGTCTTGCGGAGCGGGATCTGTGCCTGCCGGAGAAAGCCGACGGCCTGCGGGAAGCGGCACGCACGGAGATCGTCTCGGACCCGGCCAGCGGGTTGCGGGTGCGCAAGGGAATCTATCATTTCAAGATCGCCTTGCACGGCGACGACATCCAGGCCAAGGCCTACGTCTTCTTTACCACGAAGCACCCCCCCCCAACGGTGGATGTTCTGCGCCTCTTCGACTGACAGACGCGACAACACCGGGAATAAAAGCCGACCCGGGACCCCTCCCCGTCGCGGACGCTGTCGGGGGTGTCAAATGACCACCTGCTAAATTTCGCTTGAATTTCACGGGTTAATCGTGCACCATTTATTATCCATTGCCCATTGCCCTCTCATGAAAGGAGAAGAGCCATGGCTATGCAAAACGCAAACGAGATGCGTGACCACATCATTAAGAAGGCCTCTGAGGATGAAGCTTTCCGGGGCAAGCTTCTGTCCGAGCCCAAGCGATTGATTGAAGATGAACTCGGGATCACCATTCCCCCAGGCGTGACGGTGCAGGTGCATGAAAACTCCGCACAAACGGTTCATCTTGTGTTGCCCCCCAACCCCAGGATACCGGAGTCGGAGCTGAGGGCAGCGACTGGCGGATCAGATTGCACTACCAGCAGCTATTGAGGCACTCGACCGGGCTGAAGCATGAGGCTGCGGACCAGGTGATCGACAGACCCGGTTGTGCGAATTGGCCGCGCGGCGTGGACGCTGTCTGGGGGTGTCAAATGACCACCTGCTCAAATTCGTTTGGACTTTGCGGGTTGAACGTGCTAGACTTTTCGGCTACTGACTAATCGTTCACCTCTCATGAGAGGAGGAGAGCCATGGCCATGCAAAGCGTAGACGAAATGCGCGCCCACCTCATTGGGAAGGCCACCGAAGATGAGACTTTTCGGGGCAAGCTTCTGTCCGAGCCCAGGACATCGATCGAAGATGAACTCGGGATCACCATTCCCGCAGGCGTGACGGTGCAGGTGCATGAAAACACCGCACAAACGGTGCATCTTGTGTTGCCCCCCAGCCCCAAGATGTCGGAGGAGGAGCTGAGGGCGGCCGCCGGTGGATCGACCAGTGGGTGGTGTTGTTACTGAACATCGGTCTGCGGGCATGAGTTCCCCGGGGGCTGTCATGGCCCGCGATTCCCGACGGAGGGGATATGCCCCAAGCCTGATCGACCGGCTCACTTGAGCCTCATTCCCCGACGACCAGGGGCATCAGCGGATCAGGCCATTTGTCGGCGGACCAGATCCCGAAAGATACCTTCGCCGGCAATGAGGCCTTCGTATGTGCCTTCCTGTACGACTCTGCCGTGCCGCATCACGTAGATCCGATCCGCCTGCTGGAGCGTTGACAGACGGTGGGCGATCACCAGCTTGGAAGACGAAAGAGACTCAATGCTACGCATCACCGTGGCCTGATTCTCGTTGTCAAGCCAGTTGGTGGCTTCATCGAGCATGACAATGCGCGGATTGTCGTAAAGAGCACCGGCGATCACGACACGTTGACTTTCACCACCGGACAGCGTCGCGGCGCTCTTCCCAACGCTGGTATACAATCCCATCGGCATTTTTGAGATGTCCTGGTCGACGGCTGCGAGCCGTGTTGCCTGCCAGACGGCATCTTCCGTAGCCAACGCGTCGTCGCCGGCGACGTTGTCCCATATGTCTTCAGGCATCAGTGCCGTCTCTTGCGGCACGACGCCAATCTTCCTTCTCAATTGCTTCAGATTCAGCCCCTTGATGTCACGCCCGTCATAATACACCGTGCCGGACAACGGTGTCTCAAGGCCGAGCGCGAGTCGCAGGAGGGTGCTCTTGCCCGAGCCCGATTCGCCGGCGATCGCGACAAATTCCCCGGGTCTGATATGCATGGATACATCGTCGATCACCAACGGGCCGTCCGGATCGTAACGGAAGCTGACCCGATCGAATGTGATCTCGCCACCGAGCCTTTCCACGGATGCGCCTGTCATGCTGCTTTCCGGCACCTCGTGCAGGATCGGGAGAATTTGCTCGTAAGCCGGAATGATGGCGGCCACGGCACTGAAGGAGGCACCAAGACGCAGCAAAGCCATCTGAAAAACCATGAACGCGGAAATGACGACGAGGAAGTCTCCCACGGACGTGGTATCCGGTTCGGCGAGGGCCAGCATCGCGGCGAGGGTCAGCACCGGCATCCCGGTGCTGGCGGCGAGCAGGTGTACGTTCAGGTCGTGGAGTTGGATTTCCGCTTTTTTCTGAACATAATATTGCTGCGCCCATTGGGCGAATGCGGATCGTTCGGCGGAGCAGGACCGCACCTTGGCAATGCCTTCAATGAACTGGAACAGCCGAGCGTTCAGGCGACGCTGTGCTCCCAGGATACGACGATGGTGTGGAAACTGGCGCAGGCCGAGTACAACGACCACGGCCATCGACAGAAACCCCATCAACGCACCGACCGTGCCCAGGGCCGCATCGTGGTAGATCATCAGGGCAAAGGCCGGAAACAGGAACACGGCCGAAAGCACCGCATTGGACACCACGCCGGCAATCGAATCCCGCAGAACCTGGAACGTCATGCCGCGAACGGCGAGGTCGCCCGTGGAATGACGACGCATGAATTTTGCGGGGAGTCTGAGTAGGCGGTCCCACAGCGCCGCTTCAACCCGTGCCGTCACACGCCCTTCCATGCGCATCAGTGCCGTTCCCTGAACGATGTGCAACAGCGCACCAAGGACAGCGAAGCCCGCAAGCATGGCAACCGCCTGGTAGAGCCGGATGCCGTGGCCGATCGGGATGATTGCGTCCGCAATGAGTCCGATCACCACCGGCGGAACCAGCATCACCAGTCCGCCTAGCACGCCGGCCACACCAAAACGCACGACGTCGCCGCGAAGGGAACTCCTGATCAATTTCACAAGGTCCGGCGCGCCGGCGCGCCTCCCGGGGAACGGCTTGTAGAACATGAAGCCCTCCGGAGCGAGGGCCCGTGCGCGCTCGGCGGTGACGCGTTCCCGGCGCGTTCCCGAGGCATCCACCTCGCGATAGCGACCCAGTACATCCGGCAGCAATGCAACCGGCTGTCCGCTGCCTGATCGGAACCCGAGGATGGCGCCGCTGTCGCCAAGCCACCAATCTTCTTCGGGAAGTAATCGAATACGACGGCAACGGACGCCCGAGATATCGAGAATGTCGGCAAGGCTCGATGACTCCGACAGCGCCGACCGGCGGGATGGCTTCTGGAATTCAATACCTTCATGACGGCCAATCAGGGCCAGTACCGAGAACAACTCGGAATCGGTCGCGGTCTCCTGGCCCGCGCTGAGCAGACGGTAGAGGTCGAGTCGCGCACGATCCTCTTCGGCGGAGCGGAGCGTCGTCCTCTCACGCTGGAGATTGGCGTCGTCGGCCTGCACCAGGAGGCGATCGAGCCGCAGAGCGGCAAACGCCACGGCATGGAATCGATTCAGCGATTCCAGAAGGATGCCGGCACGGGCAAGGTCCTCGGACGAACGGCCGACAAGGCGCGTTGTGTCAAACAGGGTCAGCCAACTGTCGGGAGTCAGCGGAATCACGGCGTCACCGTCAACCGGCGCGATGTTCGCGGCTTCGACGAGGCCCAGATACAGCCCGGTATCCGGGACCCAGACCACGCCGGATCCGGACGCCAGCGTGCCCCGAGCTTCTTCGACCACTTTTCCCTTTTCGATCAGCACGTCCGGACTCACCGGCAGATCATTCCTTTCGAAGAGCATGGCTGACACGCCAGCGATCCACGCGTCGACCTGCTCTGCCGCATCGAAGCTGTCCACTTTGTGCAAAGCGGTTGACGGCAATCGGCGCAGCAAGGTGTCAGGAAACCCCTTGGCAACCAGATTGAAGTGGGAACCGTTCGTCGGCAGCGCGACTCCCATGAGCAAGCGACCGGCTTCGGCATGAATCACGTGCTGGGGCGCGGCGACATCCAGCCCGTCCCGACGCTCCATCAGGAAGACATCGACGGCTCCGCGCTCGACGTACCAGATAGAGGCCGGATCGTTCAGCTCGATCGGAAGATTCGCGGCCGTGCGAACGGCAACCCCTGTCTCCTTCGCAAGCGCGGCAACCGATCCGGAATCCCGTGTACTGGTCATGACGCCCGCCTCATGCCGACCGGACAAGTTCGAAATAGTGCCCGGACCGATCCTGCATCAGCGCGTCATGCGTGCCGCGCTGTACGATCCGACCACGCTGGAGGACGATGATCTGGTCACTATCGCGAATGGTACTGAGCCGATGTGCGATGATCAGGCAACTGGCCCCGCGCCGTCGCAGGGCCTGATCGATCATTTCTTCAGTGGAGGCGTCGAGCGCACTGGTCGCCTCATCCAGGATCAGAACGGACGGGCGGTTGACCAACGCCCGGGCGATCTCGAGACGCTGCCGCTGGCCGCCACTGAAATTCTGCCCGCCTTCGTCAACCGACGCGTCGTACCCAAGCGGCCGACTGACGATTTCATCATGAATACAGGCATCCTTTGCCGCCTCGACAAGGGCGTCGTCGGGAACGGCGGAATTCCACAACGTGAGATTTTCACGCACGGTTGCCGCGAAGAGCACGATGCGCTGATCGACCACGGACAGCGTGCTTAACAACACCTCGTGCGGGATGTTCCTGACCGGAACACCATCGAACAGGATCTCGCCCGACCAGGGCTCGTAAATTCCGGTGACCAGGTGCGAAAGGGTCGACTTGCCGGAACCGCTGGGGCCGACAACGGCGACTCGTTGTCCCGGCTCGATGACAAGGTTAAAATCGTCGATCAGCGGCGGCTGTTTGCGGTTATAGCCGAACGTAACGTTGCGAAGTTCCACACGACCTGCCAGACGCAGCCGGCCGTTCACGGTTGCCAGCCGGCCCGGTGACGCGGTCGCGTCCGCCAGACCGTGGGCCACAGGGGCCTCGATGATGTCGTCAAGCCTCTTGAGATCCGCTTCGATGGTCTGAAGCTGGTCGGCGAATTCGACAAACCGGCCGACCGGCGCAAGGAACATGCCGGCGACGACATAGAAAGTCATCATGGCGCCAAGGGTCATCTCGCCCGCCATGACCTGCACGGCGCCCAGCAGCAGAACCACCGCATTGCCAAGCAGGTTAAACAGACCGGGAAGCGCCGTGTTGACATGTCCAAGTTCGGTGAAACGCTGTCGTGCGGCCAACTCCTGGGCCTGATAGCCGCTCCAGCGGCTGAAAAAGCTGTCATCACGGCCGGTGGCATTCAGCAACTCCTGGCGGTGCAGCCCCGACATGCCGATCCCGAGCAACTTGCCCTGCTCATGGAGCAGCTTTTGATTTTCTTCCACCCGAACGCGTGTAATCGCCCGCATCAAGGCAACATTCAGACCAGCCAGTCCCACAATGACCGCAGCCAAAACCGGGGCGTAGAGCAACATCACGACGAAAAAGACAACGCTGATCGCCAGTTCGATCAACACGTTGAAAAACTGGTTCGACAGACCGGTGGCAATGCGGTCGATCGCCCGGGCACGCACCGTCAGATCGCCGGCGAAACGATGACAGAAGAAATCCGTGGTGAGCCTGAGCAGGTGCGACACGGAACGATCGGAACCGAGGACGGAAAGCCGGATGGACAGACGACGCAGACACGTCTCTTTGAGCCAGGTCAGCACATAAGCGAGGACCGCGCAGACTGCCAGTGCGCCAGCCAACATACCGCCCCAGGGCTCCGCACGGCCAAAGACATGGTCCACGAAAGCGCCGAGGATAAAGGGCGTTGCCAGGGACACCAAGGCAAGCATTATCCCGCTTGCGACGGCAAAGATGATCCCGCTCGCAGCGCCCTGAAACCATGACCTCAGGCGGCGAAGGATACCGGGAGGAGAACCGGTGCGCTCAAATTGCGGTTCCGGCTCGCAAGTCAGGACGATGCCCGTGAAACTCCTGTCAAACGTGTCCGTGCTGACTGTGCGGTGTCCGATCGCCGGGTCGTTCAGATAGAACCGGTCGCGCCCGATGCCTTCAAGAATGACGAAATGATTGAACTCCCAATACAGAATGACAGGAAATGACATGGCGTGCAGATCGTTGATATCCTTACGCCAACCCCTGCTCGCCAGACCGTAATACCGGGCAGCCTGGACAATATCCGCCGCTGTGGATCCATCCCGGCCGACCGAGCACGTCTCGCGAAGTTCCTGCAGGGGAACCCATCGCCCGTGATGGGCCAGCACCGCACCGAGACACGCCGCACCGCATTCGGATGCGTGCATCTGGAGAACGAGCGGCGTATGCACCCTCTGCTTGCGCTCTGCCTTGGGCACAGTCTTCATGTCACGACATCTCCCGACATCACCGCAAGGTTCAGGGGCGCGAATGAACCAGCAAGGTCGCCGGAGAGTGCTGCTCCAGCCTGATGTGGACCTGGACCGGCGTTCCGTCCGAAACCCCGGTGACATCGTCGGCATCGAAGAGGAATTCAACCCTTTGGAGCGGTTCGTCGGGATCCATCGGAACGCTGGGGGCGAGCCAATCCGGCAGCGTTTTGATCGGTGTATCCGCGACCCGCGCTCTGAATTGCCGCGGCGATTCATCCGGACGTGCAATCGTCACCGTGACCGGCATGCCGGGCCTGATCTGCTGGGCCACGCCATCGCTCACCTGCGCGACGATCCGGAGCGGAAGCTCGCTCGCGGCACGAACCCAAGCAATCCTGTCGCCGGCAGCCAGATCTTCACCCGGGGAGCGTAGCAGGGTCATGACGACGCCCGCTCTGTGACTCACAATGGTTCCCTTGGCTATGCGCTCGGCCTCCAGCAGCAGCAGCGACTTCCTGATCGAGGCCCGCAACGATACCAGAGCCTCATCACCGCCCTCGCCGATTTCGGCGGCCACGGAATCCACGAGTTCGTGCAAAATCGCCGCCCGTTTTTCCAGGTCCGGAACCGTTTGCCGGGCGACGGGATCGCCGACATCGAGACGAATCCCCGGGACAACGAGATAGGTTTCCAGCCGGCCATCAGACGTCGATACAATCGGGTAACGCGGCCCGGATTCGATCAGGATGCCATCAACGGAAAGTGTACGGGTAACGGATCCAAACACCATCCAGCAGAGGAAGACGAGGACACTTACGCCGATTCCCGCCAGGAAAACATGTTCATGGGGCGCGGTGACCTTCAGGAGACCATCGAGTTGCTCCCGCTGGCTCTTGCTGGCTATGGCCCGCTCTCGATATGGGGTGACAAGCATCAGGGAACGACCGTCTCGTACGCAATAGAGCTACTCACAGCAGCCCTCTCCCCGCAGGGCAGCAGCGGAATTATCGAAAGCCCGGACAACGTCTCCCTTCCACAACGAAACAAGCTCCGCACGGAACCTCTTACGCTCATGCGACCGACGCGGCCAACACCCCGATCAATGTCGCTTTGGTGATGGAGGGATTCGCCCAGCCGATACTCCGGCTCATATCTATATCTCCGGAGAATGATCTGTCAAACCAGCGCCGCCCAAGCCCGGAGCCGATTCGTGTGGCGTTTTGACATGACGTTGACCGATCATGCGGCCAACGAATTCCCGGCATCCGTCCCTTCAAACGGACGGGTCTTGGCCTTGAAGGCTGCAATGACCCTCAGCAGCCGGCGGACCAAGGCGCGCCGGCGGATGGAGAGATACATATCCTATTGTAATATATGCAAAAAATACAATCACGCTGCCGCAGGAAGCAGTCCGTCCTCCAGTGTAAACGGGCATACTTGTCTCGCTTTCAACAAGTATGCTACGGTGACGGACTATTCGGAATACAGGAACTTCCACCCATCACGAGGTCCAATGGAAATCAAGGTTGTGAACAACAATGTCGAGAAAGCGCTTCGTGTTGCGAAGAAAAAACTCGCAGCCGATGGTTTGTTTCGTGAGTTGAAGCGCCGACGTTTTTACGAAAAGCCGAGTGTGAAGCGGAAAGCCAAAGAGCGGGAAGCGGCCCGGCGACGTCAAAAATGGTTGGCGAAGCGTGCGTTTCGTTAGTTCACACCATTCCGGCACCACCACCTCCCTCCTCGTACAGCACGTCCTCAATGCGTGATGCTCATATTCACGCAGTTGTCTCTGAAGTCAAGAAAACCATTCGCCGCTGGAAAGAACCTATCCTTGGCGTTGTGGCTCGCGAAACCCGCGACCCCTTCCGCGTTTTGATTGCCTGTCTTCTGAGTCTCCGGACCAAGGATCAGACCACGGCCGAGGCCAGCCAACGTTTATTCCGGTTAGCCGACACGCCGGAGCAGATGAGCACGTTATCCATCAAAATGATAGAGAAGGCCATCTATCCGGTGGGATTTTACAAAAACAAAGCCAAACACATTCTGGCGATTTGTCAAAGCCTGCTCCAGGACTTTGAGGGACGGGTTCCGGATACCATCGAAGAACTCCTGACGTTGAAGGGCGTCGGCCGCAAGACGGCCAATCTGGTGGTGACCGTCGGATATCGCAAACCCGGGATTTGCGTGGACGTTCACGTTCACCGGATCAGCAACCGCTGGGGCTACGTTCAGACCGGGACTCCCGAGGAAACCGAACACGCTCTTCGGAAAAAACTTCCCGCACAATATTGGATCACCTTTAATGACTGGTTGGTCCCCTTTGGGCAACACCTTTGTCGACCCGTTTCGCCGTTTTGCAGCCAATGCCCGGTCAGCCAATACTGCAAGCGAGTCGGGGTACGAACCTCCCGGTAGATCCGGCGCCCGGTTAGCCGGGCTTGCCTCCTGTCGAGTAAGGGATAATCTTCTGCCGCCGAGCAGAGATAGCGCCGCGGCGAGAGCATTTCAGGTTACACAAACAGGGTCGTCTCTGCACCGGCTGCCAGCGCAAGGATGGCGGGAAGCCCCATGACCTCATCCACCTGTTTGGCCACGGCTTCCGCATCGACACCCATGTATTCCAACCCGGCGCTGCACGCGATCAGGCGCAATGTTCCCACCTTCTTCGCCTCTTCAAACATCTCCGAAATCCGGGGAACCTTGCGCTCGGCAAGCAAGCGGGCCACTTCGTCATGATAGCGATGATATTCCGGTGGAAAATCGATGTCATCGAGTTTCCCCTCGGCGAGCTTCTTAATGGTCCAAAACAACAAGACAACCACCACGTCTTTCCCCATGGCCGAGGCCGTGAGGGCGATGGTCGCTACCTGGTGCAATTTGTCGTAGGTGGCGTTATGGGCGTAGATGATAAAACGAGGTGGGGCACTCATCTGAAACACCTCTTGCGACTGCGGCCCGTCTGCGTGCAGGGCAGGACGACGATTACGAGCGAGTGGGTTGAATGAGTTGTTGCTCGGGCGCCTTGGAGGCAGGCCAATCCTCGTTTTCAAACATCAGGCAACATTTCAACCGTCCGCAGACCCCGATGCGATGCGCGTCGTTTGACCACGCCGCTTCACGACGGGATAACTTGAGGTTCACCGGCTTAAAATCCGTGAGAAACCGCGCGCAACAGAGGACAAGCCCGCAGGTGTCGACCCCGCTCAGGCGACGAGCCTCATCCCTGCTGGAAATTTGCCGCATTTCAATCCAGCAATTGAACTCGCGCGCCAAATCTTTGACGAGTTGCCGAAAATCAACGCGAGATTCCGCCGTGTAGCTGAACGTCAGGGCCCGCCGCCGAAGCGATCCGTACACTTCGACCAACTTCATCTGCAACCCCAGCGCCTGGGCCCGCTCTCGACAGAACGCGATACCGGAGGAGGACAATTCTTTTTGACGGGCAATGGCGGCTTCGTCTTCCGGCGTCGCTTTCCGCAGGATACTCCGCATCACGCGCATGGGCGGAAGAAACGGTTGAGGATGCGGCGGGGTAAAAACGGTGCCGTAGGTGGTATCGTTCTCCAATTCCAGGAGCACGTGGTCGCCCGCCTCCAGGCTGAGGTCGGTCGTCCGGGCCATTTTGACCTCACCATGGCCGCGAATTTTCAATCCAACGACCGTGACCCATTCAGGAAACGTTTCTTCCTCTTCAATCCCGGGTGCGGGAATTGATTGATCGGGCATCACAGGTCCTCCCGTCGCAAAAACCACCTAGTCCTATCACATTGAACGGCCGGAGGCAAGAAGGGTTTAACGAGGTGCGTTCCTGAGGAACGCGGGCATTTCATGATCCAGTTGATACAGAGCGAGCGGCGCGACGGCTTCGTTCTTTTGGATGATCCGGACTTGGCCCGGCGCAGGCACTCGAACGATGTCCAACGCCTGACCATGATGGTACTGCCGGCCGGATGCGGCCAGCACGTCCCGCAGGGATTCCGGGGGATCCCAGTGGGCGGTGAGTAACGACGTGCGGGCCGGATTGCGATCGCTGAACATGAACGATAAATGGTCCGGATACCAATCGGCGCCACCCGTGGCGTACGAGACGAACAATGTGGCTTGGGCGTGTTGCATCAATTCCGCCAGGTAGTGGTTGGTCAGGAATCCGTTTTCTCCCACCTCCAACCACTTGCCGGGAGGGGACAGACTCGCGTGCGCCGCGTAGGAACGAATTTCTTTCAACTGCTGCTGTGAGGCATAGACGGTGGCAATCGGACCGTGCCGCTCCACGAGCCCGGCCATGACCCCATCCTCGATCGCCGAATGCCCGTCGTTCGTCGGTCCGCTGTCCGCATGGACCAGGGTATTGTGCCCCCGATCGCTGATTAAATAGCAATTTCGCGGCAGCGCCAGGTCGCAAGGATCCTCGCCGAAGAACGGAACCGACACGACCTGCCCGCCTTCAAATGTCCAGGATTCTCCATGCGCCAGTTCAATGACGTTCGTAAAGCCCAATTCGCGCATCAGGGAAAGGTAATCGTAATACCACGTCTTCCGGTTTTTTCGGCTGGGCACGATCACGGGCACGTCCTTCGGCAAGTGCAGCAACGTGCGGGGGTCCACGTGGTCGTCATGGTCGTGCGTCAGAAATACGGCGGCCGGTTCCGGCAACAACGACGTCCACAAAGAGGGAACCGGAGATTCGGCAAACCAGGGCATCAGCCACGGATCAAACCAGAAAAACCGGTCTTGTTGTCGATATATCAAGGCCGCATGACCCAGATGAACCGTGTCCTGGTCTTGGGTCGTCTCGAGCCACCGGGTTCGAATGGAGGAACGGTCCGTCACGGCCAAACACTCGTGCGAGTCGAGTTGCTCAAGCAGGTGCAGCAACTGCGGCGCCGCGTCACGACCGGCGGTCATGACAATGGTGCGAACTTCCGAGACGGTCCGGGTGCCGTTCAAACAGCCCAACAACTTGCCCACCCCGGGTGAGAGCGGACCATCCAAGCCCATCGGCAGTGCCTGGCGCTTTACCGCGTTGAAAATGCGCAGACCGGCGTATTTCATGACCGCGGACTGCTGACGATCCTTGGGAAACTCCCAGACGAACGTCCCGTCGGGATTCCGCCCGCACTGGATGTGTTGCCGGAGCCGGGGTCGTGACTGCACCACTTCCGCATAAGCATCCTCCAGCCGGCGACCGGCCGCGGGATCATCCACCGACGTGCGATGAGCGAACACGTCACTGATGGCCGTTTCCACCGCACTCATGAGGATGCCATGGACTTCGTGGAGACTCGCCACGACCGCCGGATCCACGCCGCCCATGAACGGGAAGGGGCCCGGCGGCTCGGCGCTTTCCAATTGCACCCACACCCAGGGCTGCAATCCGACAAATTGATCGAGGCCGACGCGATCCCAGAGAGCCATGGCGTCCTTCCGTATCAGAGGTTACACCGTCAAGGCACGATGCAACTGAGAGGGGTCACCCCCTACGTCTCCGGCAAAAAATGAACCGTACTGATCGTGGGTTCGTATAAAATTTGGATGACAATGCGGTCAGGATCAGCAAGATAAAATGAATAACTGCCGTCCCGATGTTGCTTGGGGTGGTGGACAATTCCCACGCCGGCGTTGACGACCCGTTCATAGAGTTGGTCCACGCTTTCCGGCGAACCCATGACAAACCCCAAATGGTCAAGGAATTGCCCGTGACCCTGTTGGTAAGCCGGCACGTTCTCCTTTGGAATTTGATGCAGAGCCAGATTATCGACCCCCGAACTCATATACACGTTCTCGGCATCGGGTTCCCAGACGATCCCCATCCCGAACCAAGTCTGATAAAACCTCTTCGAGACTTCCAAATCGGTCACGTTCAGGGCCACGTGGCGTAAGCCTTTCCCGTGTGGAATATCCTGTTGTTCAGACATTGGTATGAAAATAACCTCCTTTTGTCATTCCTGTATGTGTTCAGCAATTCGTTGACAGATAAAGCCTCCCGATTGCTTTTTCTGTCATCCTTGCCCCCTTGCTGTCATTCCCGCGAAAGCGGGAATCCAGTGTCTTTCTCCCCACGAACGAAAAGACAAAAACTCTGGATCCTCGATTAAAAATGTCGAGGATGACAGAAAAGGCAAAGACAAAAAACAACGACTCTGGATTCTCGATTACAAATAGCCTGTCCCCGACGTTCTTAATCGGGGATCGAGGATGACAGATTGGTACAATGTCCCCATTTTCATCTCTTGGTGTGCAGGCGGCAAGCCTGCATGAGACATTCTTGTATGTGTTCAGTCATTCGTTGACAGAATCAGGGACTGCCCAGGGAACCAGGACCGAAAGGCCGTTTCATTCCTCCCCCGTACCCCCTCACTCCAGCCCTCTCCCTCCAGGGGAGAGGGGGTTAAGCGAGGAATCTGCTTTTACAGGCGTTCGGTTGTTGAAGAAGCGATAGCCCCGCCGTCGGGTTACGCTACGCTAACCCGACCTACCCGGGCAACCTCGCTGTGGAGGGAACAACGATCGTTGTTCCTCACGGGACGGGCCATGTGTTACGATCACACCCATGAATCATGCACCGGACGCAACAAGCGAAATCGCCGTTCACCGGGCGTGCCCACCAGAGTCGGGACGTCCCCGCCAGACGCGCCACGCGGTGATGTTGGCGTTCGCCTTTGGATGGATGGGCCTGATCTGGAGCGGGTGCGTCTCTCCGGTGGCCATGCATCGTGCGGTGCTGGAATACGATTGGACGGTCAACCGGATCGAAACCGAACTCCTGCTGCTCAATATCGCCCGCACCCGCTACCATGAACCGATTCACTTCACGGCCGTCTCCAACATCGCCGCCACCTTTGATTTCCGAGTCAACACCGGCCTGACGGGATTACTGGCCGGCACGCCGAGCACCGACTCGTTGTCTTTGACGCTGGGCAGTTCCGCCGCGGAAAATCCCACCGTGACGATCATCCCGATTCAAGGTAAGGAATTCACCACGCGCCTGTTGACCCCGATTACCGAAGAAACCATTTTCTTCCTGGCGCAACAGGGGATCGACCCCGCCATCCTCTTCCGTCTGGTGTCTCGAGGGATCATCCTCGAATCGGAGGTCCTGTCGAACCAGCCTCACCGGCAAAAGGAATACCGGAAGTTCCGGCAACGGGTGATGCATGTGTCATGGCTCCAGTCCGAGCGACATCTGTTTATCGGCCCGCTTCAATTCACCGACGGGAGCCAACGGAAGACCGGACGGATCGTGATGACCAACTATGATCCGAACACGCTTGCCAACAATGAACGACTGACGTTACAGCGGCAAGCGGAACGCTTCCCCCGGCATCATCTTCTGGTGGACATTCGACCGGATCATCCGGGCGGTGATTTCCCCATGTTCGGCCAAATCAGATTGCGCAGCTTCAAGGCGATCCTGGAATTTATCGGACGGGGCATTACCGAGGAACAGGAATTTCACGTGGACCCGGACCCGCGGACGGGACCCGTGGCCGTCAATCCGGCCAAGACGCTGACCATCCGGGAGTCACCCACCCAGCCCGAAGAAGCCATCGTCTCCGTTCAGAAACGCGGGTTGTCTTATTACATCGACCAGGAAACCGCGGAAGGAGAAGCGTTCGACCGGTGGAATCACGAAGCGTTCGACCTCTTGTATCAACTGTATCACCTCACCGTGACCGATATTTCTCAAATCCCCACGTTGCCCATTGCGATTTCCAAATGACGACTCGGCTCGCTCTCAGAAGTAGGGAGCCACGACCGTCGTTCCCTGTAAAACGGGCCGTGTGTTACCATCATTCCTATGAACACTGAACCGGACCCGACACGCGGATTCGCCGGAATGACCGTCGTTGCCTTCGAAAGCCGGATGGCCGATCAGATGGCCACGCTGATTGCCCGGCATGGCGGAAATCCCATGGTGGCCCCCTCCATGCAAGAAATTCCCCTGGCAAACAATACGGAAGCCCTGGATTTTGCGAAGGACCTGATGGCCGGGGCCGTGGACCTGCTGATTCTGCTGACGGGTGTGGGCACAAGGACGTTGGTGGACGTCTGGAAGACGCAGTTTCCCTTTGAGGCGATCCGGCAGGCCCTGACGAACACGACCCTCGTGTGCCGCGGGCCGAAACCCATTGCGGCCTTGAAGGAATTGGACCTGAAACCCCATATCACCGTGCCCGAACCCAATACCTGGCGGGATATCCTCCACACCCTGGATGATCGCAAACCCGAAGGGCTCTCCGGGCTCCGGGTTGCCATTCAAGAATACGGGACAGCCAACACGGATCTCGCACAAGGGTTGACCGAGCGGGGGGCTCAAGTCAGAAGTGTGGCGGTGTACCGCTGGGCCCTGCCCGACGACGTGGAGCCCCTCAAACGGACGCTTCGCAGCATTCTGGATGGACAAGCGTCCGTTGTGCTGTTCACGAGCGCCGCCCAAGTCGATCATACCGTGAAACTGCTCGGCGCCACCGATGAACTCGCAGGTTTTCGCGACGCCCTGGGGAACACCATGGTCGCCTCGATCGGCCCGATTACCAGCCAGCGGCTCCGGCACCATCATCTCCCCGTTGACTTCGAACCCTCCCATTCCAAGATGGGGATCCTCGTGAAAGAAGCCAGTGAAAAGGCCGGGGAGATTCTCACCCGCAAGTCCTAACGTTGCCCTCAACCGACGACTATTTGTCATTGTAAAGACCCTGGATCCTCGCGTTCGCAAGGATGACAGAAAAAGCCTCCTTCTGTCATTCCCGACGCTTGTCCCCGACTCGATCGGGGATCCAGGCGATCTATAAAGAATCCAGAGTCTTTGCTTGTCCTCCGCTTTGCGAGAAGAAAGACCCCTGGATCCTCGCGTTCGCAAGGATGACAGAAAAAGCAATCAGGAGGCTTTATCTGTCAACGAATGACTGAACACAGACAGGGATGACAAGAAAAAAGAAGGGATATCCCGGGCCGTAAGGGACGGTCCCCGGGCCGTCCCCTACGAGGCCAATGGCATCATGTAGGGACACCCCCCCGTGGTTGTCCAACGCGCCCTGCTTCTCCCGTCCCATTCGTTCCTCTCATCACGTCGATTCATGGACGATTTTTGCCTGTTCGTTGAAAGTCTCTCACCAAACGCGCGACGGCCATGTATAAGGCTCCTTTCAGAAAAGTGAGAATGGAATGATCAATATCATAGAGGGAGGCGTTCGATGATGAGTTTAACAACTGAGTCCGTCAGGCGGGCATGGTTCATCCTTGTGGTCGCCTTGGCGCTTCTTTGGGGAATGCCACAGAGCGGCGCTGCCGCCCCAGCCGGCCAGACGATTGCCGGGTACGTGCAGAATGCGGATCTGCGGCGCGTGGCACAGGCCACCGTAGAATTACGGGATCAGGAAGGAGCCTTGGTCACGTCGGAAGCAACAACCGACGCAGGCGAGTTTACGTTGATGGCCCCGCACGACGGCGTCTTTTCCATCCAAGCCATTCAAGACACCTATCGAAGCGAGCGCGTGGTGATTACGGTCGGCCAGGAAGCTCCCGATCCAGTCGTGTTGACTCTGACGGAAACCAAGGATATTGCCCTGGAAATCGTAGCACCCCTCGTCCCCATCAAGCCCAACTCGTCCGGTGAAACCTATTCCGTCAGCCGGAAAGACATCGAAGCCCTGCCACGGGGTAACAATCTGGACCTGCATGACGTCCTGGCAACGATCCCCAGCGCAGTCTACGGCAGCCTCAAACAAGTACACATCCGGCAGGATCACGCGAATCTCCAATTCCGGATCGACGGCGTACCGATTCCGGACACCGTCACGAGCCAGTTTACGGACCTGCTCTCCCCCCGTGCCTGGGAACGGGCTGACATTATACTGGGAGGCATGGAAGCCCAATACGGGAATCGGACGGCCGCGGTGATCGACATCACGAGCAAAAGCGGCACCAAACCAGGATTCGGGTCATTGGGCGTGTTCGGAGGCTCGAATGAGACCGTGCTGCCGTCGTTTGAATACGGAGGAACGGCAGGAGACCGGTTCCGTTACTATGTGATGAACAATTATCGGACGACCAATCGGGGCATCGATCCACCCACGTTGGGCCAGTCGATCTTTCACGGCCATGGCGAATCCAACCAGACCTTCCTGCGGGGCGATTACCAGATCGACAACCGCAATAACGTCACTTGGTTACTGCTGAACAGCGTGGCAGACACGCAGATTCCCACGGAACCGGGTCAAATGGCAAATGAGCATATTGTCGATCTGATCCGGGACCACACCGACCAGAATTTTACGCCGGTGGCTTCGGAAAAGATCGATGAAAACCAGGTGGAGAATAACCAGTACTCGCACCTGGTGTGGCGACACGACATGAGTGCCAAACAGTTCGTGAGTGTGGCCGGTTACTTCCGGCACAGCCGGGCGACGTTCACCACCGATCCCTATAACGTCCTGGCCTATACGAGCGACGACGCCGAACCGTTTTCAGCAGGCAACCAGGACCGGTGGGCCTATGCCGGAGGCGTACGGCTCGATTACACGCACGCGCTCAATTCCCAGCACTTGATCAAAGCCGGGTTCCAGGTCGACCAGACGACGACGAGGAACAAGAACCAATTGTTCGCGTTCCTTCGTGGAGAAGCAGACGATCACGACATGCATGACGATCATGACGATCACGACATGCATGACGACCATGATGACCA
>JAAXIB010000062.1 GCA_012270585.1 Nitrospirales bacterium | reverse complement strand
GGCCTTGCGCAAACTCCGCCACCCGAGTCAGAGCCGAAAACTGCGCAGTTTTGCCGAAGGATTTTAACGCGTGACTGAACGCGGGCCCATAGCTCAGTTGGTCAGAGCGGCTGACTCATAATCAGTTGGTCCCAGGTTCAAGTCCTGGTGGGCCCACCAACTTTGCTATTTGTACGGCAGGTGGGGTAAGGTATTCGATCATGAATGGCTCACTCATTTCTATTGCGCAGAGGCGTTTTTGAATTTTCAACTTTCCCTCCTGGTGCGACTCCAGCAGCTTGATTTGAAGCTGCACGATCTCGAAAAACAGCAACAACAGATTCCCCAACGTCTTCACGCGGCGCAGTTGCCGGTTGAACAGGCTCGCAAGCGCTCGGAAGACCTGAAGACCGTGCTGGAGACCATTGCGGCGGAGCGGCGCAGCGGCGAACAGGACTTGAGTGCGCATGAGAGTCACGTACAGAAAATGCGCGGGCGGTTGAACGAATTGAAAACGAATAAAGAGTATCAAGCCCATTTGTTTGAAATTGAACTGGCCAATAAGAAAAAGGATGGCCTGGAAGAACGAGTCCTTCTGGCCATGGAGCAGGGGGAAGAGAAACGGAAGGAATTGGATGAAGTCGAGCAACTTCTTCAGGACGTGACGAAAACCTTGGAGAGGGAAAAGGTTGAGTTGGAGGCCTTATCGGCGAAACTGGCGGATGAACTCGCGCGGATCGAGCAAGAGAGGCAAACCCTGTTGGCCTCATTGGAAAAACGAGTCTATCATCGATACTCGACGCTCAAGTCCTCCTTGAAACTCGTGGTGGTGGCAACCGTTCAGGGCGAAACCTGCCAGGGTTGTCAATTGCAAATTCCTCCCCAGTTGGTCGCCAGTGTGAAGCGGGCCGATGAACTGTTGCCCTGTCCCTACTGCCATCGCATTTTGTATTATGAGGCCGCGCTCAATGAGGCATGCGTGAGCGCCGAGGAACCCGTGGCGCAGGAACAGATAGATGGATAAACGTATCCGCAACGCTCCCTTTCTGTAAGTCTCTTGTTTCCAGGACAGGCATTGCGTATCATAGTCCTCGGTATGAGGCGTGGGTCAGGTGGCCGCTCATCTGGTCGCAGATGAGAGGAAAGTCCGGACTCCAAAGGGCAGGGTGCTGGGTAACGCCCAGGCGGAGCAATCCGACATGAGCGCCACAGAAAACAAACCGCCCCTGGCGAGCCTTCGATGGTTTGCCGGGGTAAGGGTGAAACGGTGGGGTAAGAGCCCACCGCGTCCACGGCGACGTGGATGGCAGGGTAAGCATCACCCGGAGCAAGACCAAATAGGAGGACGCTCCGAACGGCCTGATCGGCTTCGCACGGCGACAGCCGTTTGCGGGGATGCATCGGTGACGTTCGGGAAAGGTCGGCCCGGCCAAGGTTCTCGGGTAGGTCGCTGGAAGCTTATGGTAACATAAGCCGTAGAGACATGGTCACCGCCGTATGCACGATCGATACGGAACAGAATCCGGCTTATCGACCCACCCCCATACCTTTTTCACGTCAGCCTGCACGTAAGCTGCCCGTATGGTATCCTCACTTGTCCTGAACGTATTGCGGTGCATGCAACCGTTCGGAAACGAGGGCGACGTTTGACTCGGTCCGATGCCCCTTGTTACCATGCATTCTTTCTAAGAATTCGTGTCCCCATCGTCTAGCCAGGCCTAGGACGCCGGCCTTTCAAGCCGGCAACACGGGTTCAAATCCCGTTGGGGACGCCACCATAAAGCAGCCGCTGAACCCGGGTTCAGCGGCTCTTTTTTTGATGGTGTCGTGATTCAGTCGTGAGAGCCTTGTCGATATCTCGGGGTTTTTCCGGTTGTGATCCCCAATTTCACTTTGTACAATGAGGAACAGCCCTGAAGTGGCGGAGAAGTCTGCCAACGGAATTCAACACCATAACGACATGGAGTTGTGGACGGAGGAGAATCATGAATCGGCACAAAGAGCGTGGAGCGTGGTTGACCCTTGTCATTGGAATGGCGGGGATGGTCCTGGGATGGCACCCCGCGGCGGCTGAATGGAAGTATGAGTCAACCGAACCTCCAATCGAATCCCAATTTGAAATGATTGAGGGGAAGGATGGGGCTCCGATGATCAGGATCCCCGAAGGGGAATTTCTGATGGGAGCCAATGACGGGTCGAGGAATGAACGTCCGGAACATACGGTTTGGTTGGACAGTTATTATATCGATCAATTTGAAGTAACGATGGAGCGGTATCAGAAGTTTCTCGATGAGACCAATCACGAGTTGCCTCCGTTGTGGGATGATTATGCGGCTCTCGAAGAGGCGAAAGACCGTCCGGCCGTCGGCATGGCGTGGGACAGCGCGAAAGCCTATTGTCAATGGACGGGCAAGCGGCTGCCGACTGAAGCCGAATGGGAGAAGGGTGCCCGGGGGACCGATGGGCGCCGGTATCCCTGGGGGCACATGCAGCCGTTTGTCGATATTGCACGGTACAACTTCGGAACGACCGGATGGGTCAGCTACGAAGTGACTTTGGCTCCCGTGAAAAGCGGAGTGACCGGAATGAGTATCCGCCATGGATTAAAGGAGGGGACGAAAAGTCCCTATGGCTTATATCACATGGCCGGGAACGCTTCGGAATGGGTGGCGGATTGGTATGATCGAACGTATTACGAAGCGAGTCCGGAGAAAAATCCACCAGGACCCGAAGAAGGAGATCGGAAAGTCTATCGAGGCGGGTCTTGGGAAGATCCACCGCGATGGCTGACGGTGACGTCTCGGCGAAGCGCCGAGACGAATTTCCCCATTGACGCGAATGATCTGACTATCGGGTTCCGTTGTGCGATGGACGTAAAGAAATAAAACTACGAACACCCCGTGGTTTCACCGCAGTTTCTGCAGACCAGACACATCCCGTTGCGGACTAATTTGAACTGTTTGCAATTGGGACAGGGGTCGCCTTCAAATCCTTTTTGATATGCCGCCTCTATTTCAAGGGCATAGGTGAGGGTTTCCCGCTTCATCTCGAGTTTGTGTGCGACTTTCCCGTTTCCCTGGCCGTTTCCGGTCGCGGTATCGCTTTGAATTCGCTGTCGAGCGGGAAACAGTTCCGGGTTGATGGTCGTCGTCGTGATGGTTCTCGGGTCGGCCGGTTCATCATCCGTGCATTCGGGATCCTGTTTGACGGAATCCCCACGCAGGTCGTCCTGGTTCACCTGTGCGAGTTCTTTCTTGTCGAGATAGGTAATGGCCAACTCACGGAAGATATAGTCGATGATCGACGTCGACATCTTAATGTGGTCATTGAGGTTGACCGGGCCGTTGGGCTCAAAGCGAGTGAACAGGAAGGCCTCGACGAATTCTTCGAGAGGGACGCCGTGCTGGAGCCCCAAAGAAATGGCAATGGCAAAACAGTTCATGAGGCTGCGAAACGCCGCCCCTTCCTTGTGCATGTCGAGAAAGATTTCTCCGAGTGTCCCATCCTCGTATTCACCGGTTCGGAGATAGATTTTGTGACCGCCGATCATGGCCTTTTGCGTATACCCCCCGCGTCGTGAGGGAAGCGGGCGACGTTTGGCGAGATACCGAACCATCACCCGTTCCGTCACTTGCTGGGCCATCTTCATGACGTCGTCGTGCCGTTCGGATTTCAAGTCAACCGAGGCATTGAGGGGCTGGCTCAGTTTAGAACCGTCCCGATACAAGGCCACGGCCTTGAGCATATGCTGCCACCCCATCAGGTAGGCGTCTTCCACGTCCCTGATGGTGGAATCCGAAGGCATGTTAATGGTCTTGCTGATTGCGCCACTGATGAAAGGCTGTGCCGCGGCCATCATCCGAATGTGCGCCTGAGTCGAAATGTACCGTTTCCCGATGCGACCGCATCGGTTGGCGCAGTCGAAAATCGGAAGGTGTTCGTCTTTGAGATGAGGCGCCTTTTCCACCGTCATGGTCCCGCAGCAAAAATCATTGGCCGCGAGAATTTCTTCCTGGGTAAAGCCCAACGCGTTGAGAATGTTGAACTGGGGATCGTTGAGTTGGGCGTCGGAGAAGCCGAGGATGTCCCGGCAGAAATCCTCACCCAACGTCCATTTATTAAAGGCGAATTGAATTTCAAAGACCTCATCCAACGTCGATTCCAGACAATCGAGCACTTCCGGCGTAAACCCCTTGGCGCGGAGCGATTCGTGATTCAGGAACGGAGCCTGTTTCAGGGTTCGGGTTCCCGTGGCATAGGTGATGATGTCGTGGATCTGTTCCTGGGAATATCCCAATTTCTTTAACGCCGGCGGCAGGCTTTGATTGATGATCTTGAAGTAGCCTCCTCCGGCCAGTTTCTTGAATTTGACGAGGGCGAAGTCGGGCTCGATCCCCGTGGTATCACAGTCCATGACCAATCCGATGGTGCCCGTGGGGGCAATCACCGTGGCCTGAGCGTTTCTGAATCCGTGGACTTCTCCCAATTCGATGGCGCGGTCCCAGGTCTCTTGCGCGGCACGCAAGAGCGCAGCAGGGGCGGAAGCCGGGTCAATGCCCTTCGGCGTCATCGTCAGGCTTTCATATTCGTGAAGCGTGGCCTGATACGCCGCCCTTCGATGGTTTCGCATGACCCGCAGCATGTGATCGCGGTTTTTCGCAAACCCGGGGAACGGGCCGAGTTCCGCCGCCATTTCTGCCGAGGTGGCATAGGCTTCGCCGGTCAGAATGGCGGTCAGGGTCCCGCAGATAGCCAGCGCCTTCGGAGAATCGTAGGCAATGCCCATCCGCATGAGCAGGGACCCGAGGTTGGCATACCCCAGCCCCAACGTTCGAAAGAGGAAACTTTTCTCGGCAATGGGCTGACTCGGGAACCCGGCCATGAGCACGCTGATTTCCAGGACGATGGTCCAGAGTCTGATGGCGTGTCGATACGCCGGGACGTCGAATTCAACTTCCGGTGTGATGAAGGCACCCAGGTTCAGGGAGGCCAGATTACACGCGGTATCATCCAGGAACATGTATTCACTGCACGGGTTGGAGGCGTTGATGCGCCCGTCGTCCGGGCAGGTATGCCATTCGTTGATCGTCGTATCGTATTGAATGCCCGGGTCGGCACACATCCAGGCCGCCCAACAGATTCGATCCCACAGATCCTTGGCTTTGAGCGTCCTGGCCACGGCTCCGTCCGTCCGACGGGTGAGATGCCACTCGCCGTTTTCCCGTAACGCATGAAAAAATCCGTTGGGCACGCGAATGCTGTTATTAGAGTTTTGCCCGGACACCGTTTGATACGCTTTGCTGTCCCAGTTCGTGTCATATTCATGAAATACGAAATGGGTATAGCCTGCTTGAGCATAGGCAAAGATCCGTTGGATATAGGCTTCGGGCGCGCCTGCTTGACGAGCCGAGCGGATGGCCTCCTTGAGTTGGCGGTTTCGTTCGGGGTCGATTTCGACCGTCTCGAGACCTTTGGCATTTTTTTGACGACAGGCTTTCAGGACGGCGTTCAACTGACTGGCGCATATCCTGGATCCGGTCACCATGGCGGCCACCTTTTGTTCCTCGATCACCTTCCAGTCAATGAACTCTTCGATATCGGGATGATCCAAATCAAGGCACACCATTTTGGCGGCCCGTCGGGTGGTGCCTCCCGATTTGATCGCGCCCGCTGCACGATCTCCGATTTTGAGGAAGGACATCAGCCCGGAAGATTTTCCCCCACCCGACAACGGCTCGTTTTCTCCTCGAAGCCTGGAAAAATTGGTCCCGGTCCCTGACCCGTATTTGAATAATCGGGCTTCCCTGACCCACAAGTCCATAATCCCTCCATCGTTGACGAGGTCGTCATCGACGGATTGGATGAAACAGGCGTGCACTTGGGGACGTTCGTAGGCGTTCCCGGACCGGTTGAGTTTTTGGGTGTGGGGATCGACGAAATAATGACCTTGAGAGGGGCCGCTGATGTCATATGCATAGTGCAGGCCCGTATTGAACCACTGCGGTGAATTGGGGGCGGCCATTTGTTTGGCCAGCATGAAACACAGTTCGGCATAAAAGGCTTGGGCGTCCTGGTTGGTATCGAAATACCCATGGGCCTCGCCCCACTGAGTCCAGCATCCGGCCAGGCGATGAAACACTTGCCGTGCATCACGTTCGCCGCCCGTAACGGGGTCCCCCTGATCATCCTTGACGGGCTTCCCATCGGCATCGAGTTGCGGCACACCGGCTTTTCGGAAATATTTTTGCGCCAGAATGTCCACGGCCAGTTGGGACCATTGATCGGGAACCTGAATGTCATCGAGTTTGAACACGACGGAGCCGTCCGGATTCCTGATTTCCGAAGACCGCGTGGAAAAAGGAACGTTTTCGTAGGGAGATGCTTCGGCTCGGGTAAAACGGCGGTCGATTTTCACAACAATTCTCCCTAAGCCCGACCGGTATGAAGCCCGGAGGCCGGGTTCATGTGGTTCCCGGGATCGGGCGGCACGCCTCTTCCCTCATAGCTGCCTTCGGCAGCCGACTTGGTTTCCTTGGCTGTCTGCCGCCCTGGGCGGGAGTGACACCTGCAGTCACTGCCAGGACAACGCACGAGATCCGGATTTGCCTCAGGCGATTTGAGTGTACGATCAGCCTCTCGTGGTCAAACCGTAATCTGACACGTGACTGATCCATTTCTGCGCCTAGAGAGGAAAACCCAAGGATTTTGACTCTGGAGAGTGATTCTTAAGATGACACAATTTATAGAGTCGAAGAGGAATTGTCAATACTAAATATTGTGTTTTTTATCTCATAACTGGGGATACACGTGGATAGCCTGGGAACAAACAAAACCATTGTAATTCAAAACGTTATAACGATGGTTTGTGTGTTATCCCCAGGATGAAAGGAGGATCTTTCCACTCATCAACAGGATGGTTCCGGAATCCATGCCGGGGGAGGTGGGAAAAGGGAACACGTGAGCTCTTGTTGCGTATGAATCTCGATTTTTACCGAGATTCATACTATTCTGTTGGTTCCCCAAAAAGGAGAGGCTCACATTCGCAACATGATCTCTCTCACAAAGGAGGCGTGAATCATGTACGTGTGGAGTAAATGGCTTGTCATCACCTTATTGGTGACGTTCGGCGTCTTGCAAATTGTATTTTGGAGTACCGCGACGGGTGAGAGCACCAGTGAACTCGCCACGCGCACCACGCACTGGTTGGGAGTCAACTATTTCTTGCTGGTGGTGTGGGTGTTTGTCTGGATGTTTGACCAGGCACGCGTCCGTGGGAAAAACGCGTGGGTCTGGTTGCTCCCTCTTCTGATTGCCCCGCTGCCCACGCTGGTGGCGTTTGTGTTGATCCTGCAGCGGCGGCTGAAGTAAGGGGTACCCCACGGTCTCTCTTATCCGATCATGACTCGGGATTCCGGAAAGCGATACCGGGGCGTGGTCGTGGTGTAAATGGCAAACAGGCCGATGAGGAGCGGCCCGAAACGGCCAATCAGCATCGAGGCGATGATCACCAGCTTGCCAAAGTCGGTGAACAGGGCGGAGAAGCTTCGTCCATCCCCGTCTCCGAGAGACATGCCGACGATTCCCATAGCCGACGTGACTTCGAACATGATGCTCAAAAACGGGCGCTCCTCCGTAAAGGCGAGGACCAGGGTGAACAGGGTGATGGCCGTGAATGCCAGGATACAAAGACAAAAAGCGCGGATCACCAATTCTCTCGGTATTCTCCGGTGAAAGATTTCAACGTCGTGCCGGCGTCGAAGTACCGCCCAGATCGTCAGCCATATGATGGCAAACGTCGTGGTTTTGATTCCTCCGGACATGCTGCCGGGTGATCCGCCGATGGTCATCAAGAGCAGCAGAAAATACAGGGTGGCGTCGTTCATCGCACTGATATCAATGGTCGTAAAGCCCGCGGTACGGGACATCGCGTGGAAATGCGCCGCGGCGAGTCGTTCTCCGATGCTTAAGGGTTGAAACGTTTGCGGATTATTCCATTCGAGAATGGTGATGCCCAGGGTGCCGGACACAAGAATAATCAGGGTGACCACGACCACGAGTTTGGTATGCGTCTGGAGCCGAAAGCGGTGGCCTTTGAGATTGTCCCACGCGTCTTGAAAGAGAATAAAACCGATGCTTCCCAGAATGACCAGGATCGTCACGATCAGATTGATGGACAGGTCGGTTCGATAGGACATCAGGCTGTCGGAGAAAAGGGAGAATCCCGCGTTGTTAAAGGCGGAGATGGAATGGAAGAGCCCTGAATAGAGGGCTTCCCCCCACGACATGTCCCGTGAAAAGCGTAAGGCGAGAAAGAGAAACCCCAATCCTTCCAAGGTTACGGTAGCGATGGCCACGATCTTGACGTAGCGAATCGATCCGGCCATATCAAACGTACTCAATGTTTCGGCCAGCATCATCCGGTCGCGTAATCCGATGCGATGCCCCAAGGCCAGCAGGATGATGGTTGCCAGCAAGGCGTAGCCCAGTCCGCCGATTTGAATGAGCAGCAGGATGATGATTTGTCCGAAGGTGGTGAATTCATGCGGGGTATCCAACACGATCAACCCGGTCACGCAAACGGCCGAGGTCGCGGTAAACAAGGCGTCGAGAAACCGTAATTCCACGCCTTCCGGGGTTGCGAATGGGAGCATGAGGAAGGCCGCGCCGATGAAAATCAGGGCCGCGGCGGCCAACGCAACGACCTGACCGGGTAACAATCGAATGGATATCAGGCGGTTGAGAAGAGAGGATTTTGCCGTTTGGGACCGTTCAAGAACTGGCATGGGGCCGGCATCGCGTGATTCTGATAAATGGGTTTGTGCCTATTCGCATCCGAGAGCGTGCCGCAATCCCCTGAAGGGCAAGCGGAGGACGGAAGAGCTCAGCAGGGTTGCCCGTTAAACAGGCAGGGTTTATAGCGGGTGGCATCAAAATCAACGTCTTCTTTATAGACGAGTTCGTTGCCGTTGACTCCATCCTGTTCGGGGTCATTCCACATCGTGTGGTTCCACCAGTAAAACAGGGGATAGGGCTCAAGATAGTACACGGGATTCCCGTACACGCTTCTCTGGTGCTCCCATACTTTTCTGCCGACCACGTAATCGACTTCTTCCGTCCCTTTCAATGAATACAAAAACATGACCATGCTCGTCTCGTGGTCATAAATTTCCTCCAGCCGGGTTTCTTCATCTGGCTCGATGGGCAGGGTGGCCTGCGCTCCGCTCAGGCCGGAAAGGAAAAGACCCGGCAACAATGAAAGGAAAATCAGTGCAATCGGAAAAGGATGGGTCATGCGGCACCTCAGAAGACACATCGAGCAACCGTTCATGTGGCCACTCATGTTCATTGTACTCCTCGCTGGTCCCTTCGGCAATTTGTTTTTGTGATTGACGTGGAATGTGTCCTTTTTGTGGCACGCAGGTCAACGTCTGGAAATCTTTTGCGTTTCTCGAAACGCAGGAAGCCTGTTTCTGCCAGTAGGGGACGGCCCCCGTGCCGTCCCGAAGGAATGGCACTCTGACGGGGTAGCGACGCAGAAACGGTCAACGGTTGTGGGCGGGAGGGCGGGTTCTCTATAATGAAATTTCTTAGCCGGGGTCCGGGACTCATGAAGAAAAAAGTCGCCTTTTACACAGCCGGATGTCGTCTCAATCAATCGGAGACCGCCGTCCTGACCGACCGGTTCACGAGAATGGGTTACCAAAAGGTGGCCTATGGAGAGCCGACCGACCTGCTCGTCCTGAATACCTGTAGCGTGACGGAGAACGCCGAGGCCGATTGCCGGAGGGTCATTCGCCGGACGTTGCGCCATTCTCCGCAGGCGTTCGTCGCGGTGACGGGATGTTATGCGCAAACCGGGCTTAACACCTTGCAGCACCTTCCGGGAGTGGATCTCGTGTTGGGAAACCAATACAAAATGTTGCTGCCGGACTATCTGGAAGAGATGCCTCACGTCCAAAAACTCTCATCGACGTTCGTCCGGCATTCAGGATCAATGGGCAGGGAGGATTTTGTTCAGGATGGAGTAGGGGAATATGCAACGACGCGAGCCAATTTGAAGATCCAGGACGGCTGCAATTTCATGTGTTCCTTTTGTCTGATCCCGTTTGCCAGGGGACGTGAGCGAAGCCGGTTGCCGGACGACGCGGTGCGAGAAGCGGAACAACTGGTGGAACGAGGCCATCGGGAACTGGTGTTGACCGGGGTGAATATCGGGCGGTTCACGAATGGTTCGGGGGGGCTTCTCGATCTGATCCAACGGTTGGAACGTATCCCCGGGTTGGCCCGCATCCGCATTTCTTCCATCGAGCCGACGACCATCCCGCCCGCGCTGCTCGAGTATATGAGCACCTCCCGGAAGCTGTGCCGGTTCCTGCACGTGCCTTTGCAGAGCGGGCACGACGATATTCTGTCGGCGATGAATCGTCGCTACTCCGTGAAAGAGTACCGGGCATGGGTGGAACACGTCGTGCAAATGATTCCGGACGTGTGCGTGGGAACCGACGTGCTCGTAGGCTTTCCCGGGGAAACGGATCGCCGGTTTTCCGCGACCTGTGAACTGGTTCGGGATCTGCCGTTGGCCTATGCCCATGTCTTCAGCTATTCCGCGCGACCGGGGACGCCGGCCATCCGGTTGGGCAATCCCGTGCCGCCGGCGGTCATTAAAATTCGGAACCAACGGCTGTCGGAGCTATCCCGAATCAAGCGGGCGCAGTTCTATCAACAGTTTCTGGACCGGGATTGTCCGGTGCTGTTTGAATCAATCGGCAAAGATGGATTATGGATCGGCCTGACGGATAATTTTATCCGGGTGAGCGTCGCCTGTTCCGGCTCGTTGGCCAATCAACTCCGGCGGGTCAGGCTGACCGGGGTCATGGAACATTCGGCCTTGGGGAAATTGCTGGATGAGGATCCGCCCCGGTCCAGGAAATTCCCGATTCCCGTATTTCAGTCTTTTGAAAAGGAATCCGTGGGGCTACCGCCCGCGTAGCGAAGGCCCGCGGGGAAGTAGCGGATTGAGAGGTTCTCAGGTGTCCCATCGCGTCTACATTCAAACGTTCGGCTGTCAGATGAATGAGTATGATACCGAATTGGTGCGGTCGCTGTTAAAAGACCGTGGGTTTGTGTTGACGCCGTTCCCCGAGCAGGCCGACGTGGTGCTGATGAATACCTGCGCGATTCGGGAAAACGCCCATAATCGGGTCTACGGCCATTTGGCCGAATGGAAAGCGATGAAGCAATCACGGGACCTGGTGATCGGCGTCCTGGGGTGTATGGCTCAGAATCTCAAAAAAGAATTGATGGAGTCGCAACCCGCCATCGACGTGCTCGCGGGGCCTGATTCCTATCGACAATTGCCGGGTTTGCTGGCGAAGGCCCTGGAACGCCGTGAGCCGTCGATGGCCGTGGATTTGTCGGAATACGAAACCTACGAATCGATTCTTCCGGAGCGCGCGCCCGGAGTCAACGCCTGGATTGCGATCATGCGGGGCTGTGATAATTTTTGCAGTTTCTGCGTGGTGCCCTACACCCGCGGACGGGAACGGTCACGCCCGGCGCAAGGGATTCTCGAAGAAGCACGCGCCCTTGCGGCTCAAGGGTACAAACAGGTCACGCTGTTGGGGCAGAACGTCAATTCGTATCAGAGTGACGACGTCACGTTTGCCAGGCTCCTGTCGGACGTGGCCGACGTGCCCGGAATCGAACGTGTCCGCTTCACGTCTCCACATCCCAAGGACTTTCCGCCTGCCCTCATTGAAGTGGTGGCGCATCATCCGAACGTGTGCCGGCACGTTCATCTTCCCCTTCAAGCGGGAAACGATCGCATCCTGGACCTGATGGGACGGTCGTATACGCGGGCCGACTATCGGGCATTGGTAGCCGAAATCCGAAAGCAGGCAGACATTGCTCTCAGCACGGACATCATTGCGGGTTTTTGCACCGAGACACACCAGGAATTCCTTGAAACCTATGATTTGGTGCGGGAGATCGAATTTCAATCGGCCTATATATTCAAATATTCGGAACGAAAGAACACCATTGCCTATCGGAAATTTCCCGATGACGTTCCCGACGCCGTCAAGTCGGAGCGGGTCACGCGGCTGGTCGAACTCCAGCGAACGATTTCCGCCGGGAAAAACCGGCAGTTGATCGGAACGAAGGTGGACGTGCTGGTGGAAGGCAACGCGAAAAAATCTTCTCATCAATGGATGGGCCACACGGAAAGCAACGTCACCGTGGTCTGGGACAAAGGCGCAATCCCTCTCGCTCTCGGAGATCCGGTCACGATCAAGGTAGAGGACGCCTCGGCCTCCACGCTCTTCGGTTCACCTGTTCCCACACTCGCGTCCGTGGTCTGAAATCATGCCGAAAATTTATGGCGTTCTCTTTCTGCTTGCACATAAGGCAGATCCCAGTCTCCTCTTCTATCTCTTCGTTTCCTCTCCCTTGACGGGAGAGGATTAAGGCGCGAGGGTGGGGGTGAAACTCAGGCCGCATGAAAGGCGGCTCTTGAAGCCCGGTTGTTTTCTCACGCGGACGGCCGAGTTGACCGGGCTCTTCAGGGACTTGTATAAAACGGGCTGCCCGGGACCGAGTTTTTCTCGATAAAGGACGATCTGCCCATTTCAAATTCGCTGGGGGAACACTTGAAACACGCACGTTATATTTTCCAATTCAAGATTTCGCTTGCCATGTTGTTTTTATTAGAGGGGGTTGTTGTGAGCGGTGTTTTGCCGCAATATGCTTTTCCCGAATCTTCAAAAGTGTTCCCCCAGTTAGTTGCCAAGCGAAGATCAACCAGCAAATAGTGTTCCGTTCGATCAAAGTGCAACCCCCTCGACCTCCCTTCCAGGAGATGACACACGCTTGGAGGCCAAAGAACTCAACCGTAACTTCCAGGAATTGAAGGCAGATTCCCAAAACTACAAGATGCTCAGTTTTGTTGTGCAAATGGCTCTAGCTCGCTTTGGATATGATCCCGGCCCTTTTTCATTCGATTTAACGGAAAAAACCCGAAAGGCTATACGTGAATATCAACAGTACAACCAACTCAAGGTAACCGGTGATCTCGAAATGGAGTTGACTGATCAGATTGCCGATGATCTAAAAACATTAGATGCCGAGCCCAATCCGTTGCCACATTTTTTCTTTTTTGGAGATCTTTGGGATAGTTATGTTAGAGTCCGAGGAACATGGGAAATTGAAGGTATTAAGCAGGGAATTCCGATACAAACAACCACCCTCCAGTGCTATCGAGAACTGTCCCTCTGCATCGAAGCCAACGCCTTTATCGGATACGGAGTTGATGATAAGAGGTTAACTCAGGAGGTAAATTATTATGAAGTTGAAAGGTGGGACGAATTTGAAATTACCACAAAACCGAACGACAAAGAGTGCGTTCGGTACACCCTAAGAATTGACCGTTTTCAAAAATCAGTGACAGGACTACGCCTTCAAACTCGCCGTGATGGATCGTGTGCTTTCATCCAACATTCCATTATGAAAATTCGGCTCGTTGATGGCTTCGAAGTTTGGAACACCTTAAGGAAGCAACATCAGGAAGCGCGTCGCCGTATTATGCGTTTCCCTTGGGCAAGCTTAAAAGAATAGGGAAAAGCTCCTGCGTGATGTGGCCATCATTGAAAATATTCAAACGTTTTTAACAGTAGGCCAGTCCTACAAAAAAGATCCAATCGCCTAAGTCATTGATAAATTGCCAACCGCGCCCGTAGCTCAATGGATAGAGCATTTGACTACGGATCAAAAGGTTAGAGGTTCGACTCCTCTCGGGCGCGCCATTTTTCTGCTTGTTTCCTCACAGGCTGTCACCGCAGTCTCAAGAGTAAACCTCATTACATTAGTCTTATCATCCGTAATGTTCTGGTCGGCTATGCAGGTACATAGGGCGCAATCTTGATTGTTCCTGCCTGCTTTCGCATCTCCGTTGCGTCATACCATGCTTGCATTCTTAACAGCATATCCATGTTGAGCTGAAAAGCTTTTTCCAGTCGTAAGGCCATCTCCGGCGACAATGCCGCCTTTTCGTTCAGCAAATCTGACAGGGTGGCGCGGCGCACCCCTAAAACCTCTGCTGCTCTCGTGACACTTAGACCAAGTTTGTCGAGCACTTCGGTCTTGATGAAGGCCCCGGGATGGGACGGCTTCATCCCTATTTTCATCCCTTTCTCTTTCATCAGTGGTAATCCTCCAAATCTAACACATCCAAATATCCGTCATCTTCCTCAAAAGTGATCCGCCAGTTTCCCGAAGTGGACACGCTCCAAGTGTCTTTCCGTTCCCCCGAAAGCCGATGCACGCGCCATCCTGGAGGGGCTGACTCTAGAAACATCCCCATATTGTCGGCCAAAATAAGTGTCGTGAAAATGTTGCGTATCCGGCTCACCAGATCGGGCCGGAGGCCTCTGGTTTGATTGTCTTCAATAAGGCGTCTCAACCCTCGATGACGCACGGAACGAATAAACATCTGCCCTGATTATACGGTCAAGCCGTACGGATAACAAGTTTTTTTCTTTTAAGAGATGAATTGATTTGAACTTTTTCCCTCTCGGGCGCGCCATTTCATTCGTGTTTCAGGCAAAAACGACCTCTTGTGGTTTTTCTCCCCTGCGGCGGGGTGTGACTTTGACCGTGACTTTGTGGTCCAACTGGTTGAGAAAGCCAAACAACCGTTCCTGGGAAAAGAGCGTGTAGCGTCCATTCATCAGGTTGGATACTTCAGGTTGTTTGATCCCGAGAAGTTTTCCTATTTCCCGTTGTTTCAGGTTTCGTTTTTCAAGGATCATCCTCACCGAATGTCCTAGCTGCGCTCGGGTGAGCAGTTCTTCGGGATGGTCCAGGCCCAGGTCGGCAAAGACATTGCCCGAACTTTCTTCAAATTCGATTTGGGGGCTCTCCTTCATGACAAATAACAGGCTTCCGTTCTTTGTATTTCATAGCCTCTTACGAGGCTATAAGTAAATGCTTATATAGTCAAGAAAAGAGTAGGGTAGTGTCTCAGTTTGAATTCCGCTCTCTCTCCGAGGCCGGGGGCTCCTTTCTGTCATCCCCGACCCCGATCGGGGATCCAGAGTTTTTTGTCTTTCCACTCGAAGGAAAAAGCAAAGACCCTGGATCCTTGTAGATTGCCTGGATCCCCGATCAAGTCGGGGACAAGCGTCGAGGATGACAAAGAAGGACATTGCTGCGGAAAGGGAAATTCAAACTGAGACACTACCAAGAGTAGACGTTTCTTGATAAATTATCAATATTTTTTCTATAATTCTAAAATTGACGATTTATCATGCTAAGCCACTGGGAGAACGACGACTTAAGGCGGCGATCAAGGAACGCTGGAATAACAACGCTGTCATCATTCGGCACCATGCCCGCAAGCGTATGGCCGAACGGAACATCACAATCCAAGATGTGAAAAACATTTTATGGTATGGCCAGTTAATGGATCACTCCATGCCAGAAGGGACTTGGCGTTATAAAATCGAGGGGCACACCCTGAATAATAAACAAGGGTCTTGTGTAGTTGAAATCGAAGACGCACTCATCATCGTTACGGTCATTGGTGAAAGGAGGATCTCATGAAATGTCTAAAATGCGGAGGCGCCTTGGTGCCAGAACGCACAACGATTGAGAAGCCTTACCGCTTCGTGGAAAGTGGGTTGAGCAATATCTACCTGTCCGGTGTCACGTTACATCATTGTGCGTCTTGCCGTGAGTATGACGTGGAGATTCCCATGCTTGGGCCTTTGATGGATCTCATTGCCGGGAACTTGTTGTGCAAACCAGGGCTCTTAACTGGTCAAGAATTGCGCTATCTCCGCAAGCATGCCGGCTTCCGGGCGCAGGAGTTAGCGGCACTTTTGCGGATTAACCCCGCTCATCTCTCGCGGGTTGAAAATGGGAAATATAAAAATCTTGGTGAAACCGGCGATACCTTAGCTCGTGTGTTCATTCGAGAAGCAAGTGCAGGTGAGCCTGGCAAGGAAGCCCTGCTCGACTTTGCGAAGCGACTCATGATGGCGAAGCAGCCTAAAGGGAAGAGGAAGCCCACCTTTCAACTCATCAAAAATCAATGGCGTGTGGCGGCATAGACGAAGAGAAGGAGGAAGCATTATGAAAAAGGCTAAAGATCGGTCCAGACCATGATCCAATCACCTGATCGTCCGGTGTATTTCTACAAATACAAATATATCGATCAAGCTGCTCCAGAACATTCCAGCCGTATATTCACTCATAATGAGCTGCATTTTTGTACAGCCGATGATTTCAACGATCCATTCGATTGCAGGTTCAGAGTCGAACTTATCGGTTCTGACGATGAGAAACTTAAATTCTGCGAGAAGTTATTAAAAGGACAAGACTCATCTCTTAACGGGCAACAGCTTCGCGCGAAAGCTATTCAATTCAGCGCGTATTTAAATAGTCACGATTCTAAAAAAATGGTGCAAGAGGCCGCCATACAAGAAGTCGGAACGTATGGAATATGCTGTTTCTCCAAAGTCCGAGATAACATTCTCATGTGGGCACACTATGCAAATGCACACCGTGGGTTTTGTCTTGAGTTTTTAGTGGAACCGAAGCCACGCAGAGAGTACGAGATCCTCGAACCACATCGGGTCAAGTACTCCGACAAATATCCAGTCGTCAATCGGCTTCACGACACGGACAAAGTATTGGCAGAAAAAACGATTCTTACAAAAGCGAATCAGTGGAAATATGAGGAGGAATGGCGGATGGTGGATCCAAACGGCCCAGGGCCGCATCAGTTTTCGTCTAGACTCTTAACGGGAGTCATCTTCGGCTGCAGGATGCCGGAAAATCACAAGAAGATGATTCGCGATTGGTGCAAGGATCGGGAGACGACCGTGGAATATTATGAAGCACAATTGAGCGACGATAGCTATTCTCTCAAAATTATTCCAGCCCAGTGAACGGCGCTGTTGACCTATCGACCGCTGCTCCACATAGCTCAACGTCGCTCTCCGTTGCAGCCGCCTTCTTCACCCCACTGTCGAAGATCTCAGGTACGCCTACCAGCAGTTGCTCTTTCCACTGCTTGCTCTGGTTCGGATGCACGTCGACTGTTGGGCGAGTTCCGACAACGTCTTTTCTCCACGCATGGTGGCCAGCGCCACCTTAGCCTTAAAAGTCGGACTATGGTTCCGGCGTGTTCGTCTCATCATGATCCCTCCTCGTTCACGGCAAAAATGCCGATTGCGAGCAGAAATATTACTTATCCCCCCTGTTCAGATTTCTCAAGCTACCTCTCAGCGATACTTTCTTTTGCTTCAGTTAAATGTAAAATTTGAAAGGAAGTTTCGGCTCCTCAGTCTGGGGGGCAGATATAAGGACTTCTCCCACGGCATTGGCGAATTTGATAGTTACGGGGAGCCGGTCATTAAACAAGCATGTATTGTAATTAAGTTTAGTCAGGCGCATTACATCCGCTAAGACCGTATCCAGGGGACAATCTCCTTTTTGGACATGAACGAAAATAGGATTTGGTGTTTCAGGACCTAGGTAGGTGTTTAATCTGGGTATATAACCACTTGTCCATAAATAAGCGGTCCGTTCTGATAATTTTAGTGTAGTTCCTTCTTATGACTGGGTATTTCCCAGGACTAAAAAGCTTTAGTTCTGATTTGGCATCCCGAATTTGAACACCAACCAAATTTGTTGAAGATGGGACAGCGGACTGAAACCCCTCCCACTCTTGGTCATCGAATTTCGCGCGGCCATGAATAAAAAGCTCGGCCGGGTCTTGGTTATCATGCAGTATCTTATATTCCGATACTACCAATGACATCAGTTCTGCGGCAGGTTTCTTTTCAAGATGATATTCTTTGTTTGATGGGGTATACCAAGGACCGGCTGCCCCTCTGAATACGAGGCCATCACCAGAGGATAGAAACATCTGTGCGGCACAGCAGGCATTGGGGTCATCTGAATTGGGCTCAGTCTGTTTATAGACCAATCCCACATAACACACACCAGGTCGTACTCCAGACAGTCTCCAGGGTTTGCCCCCTGCTTTATAATAAGCGGTTGTACAAAGTTTCCATGCAATTGTGGCCGGGTCTTCTATCTTACGAATAGGACTTCTAAAACTTGTTTTGAAGTCATCAGGAGTTAATGTTGTTTCCCGAACAATCTGTGTCACAATTTTATCTTTAAGTAGTCGTGCTTTAAGTTGCCTGCGAAAATGCTTTGAGTATCTATAAACTTCAGCTTCTTCTTCCTCATACCCGAATAAGGTGGGTGACGTTTTTATATGTCGAGCTCTGGCTCGTGATATGCTGACTTTGCCTGGCGTTCTTTCATTCTTGGGGACCTTGGAGGTCGGTCTACCAAGTAGATACACAAACTCGGGAATCACCACAAACCAAAAGGCAGGTTCTGCTTCTTCCCTCTTTGAAAAATTAATAAGAGGATCAACGTATAGGTCAACAGCACTTTTGATTGCCTCAAAACGATTATCTATTCTAAGGGCTTTCTTCAAGTCCGTTTCGGAAACTTTTATCGTGGTCAGGGGTTCTGCGGGCCATTTGGACCGAAACACGCTCTCAAATCCTGGAAACGAAGTATGGTGTTGGGCTTCTGGGTTTAAACGAGGTTCGAATCGTTTGATATAACCTCCAATTGTTTGAGCCCACCGCTTAAAGCGGTTAATCCCATCGGATGTTCCAATAATCCCATACCGTAGGGCTCCTGGTGCTGTCTCATCTTTTATAGGGCCAAAAAGAAAAAGCCCGTCACGGGGATATTCTTCGTTTTGCTCGAATGCAAATTCCAGCTTGGGTTCTTCAACAAAATCCAATTCCACGATGTTTAATCTTTCTTTTGCCTTTGTATAGATGGTTCTTCTTCGTCAGGTTGGGATTCGTTGCCCTCTTCATAATCTTCTTCGGCAAACTCGTCAAAGTTTCCTTCAAAAACAGGATCATCAATCTCAATCTTTTCTGGCTCTTCGCTTTTGTCATGAATGACCGAGACCGGTGAAATCATCGTGATAGGGGGTACTTCGATCTTTATTCCTGAAGATGATCCTGTTTTGAGGAAAACATGGTCTTCTCCCTTCGAAAGCCAGAATAAAAACGCGAGCAACATGTCTCTCCAACGTTCATTTCTCCATGACTTGGGCACAGATCGTCGCAAACGATGCATGCGTTTGGCATCTTCGATAGCATGCAAGCCATCTTTTGTGAAAAGAATGCGTGGCAGAATTCGAATATGAGATTCGGGTGAAATCCAAGGTTTGCAGGATACTCCAAAATGCCATTTAATGCTTGTTTGTCCAGAAGTCGTTTCTCCAACTAACTGCCTCCTTCCAGATGCCCGTTCTTTCCATTTGAAGGTTACTTTATCACCTGGGATTAACTTTGATTGGATCCACCACCCCAAGACCCCATTGGCGTAATCATAGGGAGATAAATTACAATCGCGAAACTTGTTCTCTAAGGCGCACTTTGTTAAATGACTAATGATGTTTCTAGCCTCCTGGGGATTAATTGAGCAATCACGCCTTCCATTCTCAAGAAAGTGCGAAAAATCTAATTCAGTCTGAGGTAGAATCGGAAAAGATTCACCTTGGTCCGTATGGAAATCACTTTTCTCTGCGCATGTCCAAAATCCACGAGCAATAGGGTAGACTGGCCACTTACAACTATTCACTATCGCCTTGACTCGGTCCTCCGAAACTCCAACTCTAAACTCAAAATATTTTATGGAATTTGGCCACTCAATAATCCGAAGCCAGTTGGAAACCAGTTTCTCGGGTTTCGGTTGGACCACGTGGGCTTTAACCAACTGGGCAGCCCGCCAATTTTGAATGCTTTCGTCATGAAATAGTTGGAGTCGGGGAAGTTCATATTCCGCTAAGGTCTCTAGCAATTCGGCAAGACCTTGGCTCCATCCATTCAGAAAATCGATATACTGCGCCTGAACAATTTGGAAAGGCGAGTCATAATGCTGTAGTCGAAGTGGAATAATAAATTCCTTGTCGTTGATCTTTTGGGCTACTTCGGATGCAATTTGAATTTCATTTCGAACTCCTTGTTTCTCGACCCCCCGTGGCGTTCCGACCAACAAAACTTTACAAGCTCGTTCGCGAAGTGTGTGCTCCAGCTTTCTTGCCCAATCTTCACCCCCACGCACCTTCAAAACATCTGCCCATACTTCATATCCCGCTCCACTGAGATGGGATCCGAGCCAAATGGTAAATTCGTTATCTTCCGGATTTGCGTGACTGATGAATAAGGCCTGCCTTTGCGCAGGTGCTGGCACGCAGGAAGCATCTTCCTTGTCTTCATCAATTGGCGGACAGGTTTCAGGCAAGAACGACCTCTTGAGGTTTTTCTCCTCTGCGGCGAGAAGGGCTTTTGACCACGACTTTGTGGTTCAACTTATTGAGAAAGCCAAGCAACCGTTTTTGGGAAAAGAGGGTGTAGCGTCCATTTATCAGGTTAGAAACTTTGGGTTGTTTGATCCTCAGAAGTTGTCCTATTTCCCGTTGCTTCAGGTTCCGTTTTTTCAGGATCATCCCTATCGAATGCCCAAGCTGGACTCGGGTGAGCAGTCCTTCGGGATGGTCCAGATCCAGATCGGCAAAGACATTCCCCGAACTATCTTCTAATTCGATTTTACAGTTCTTCTTCATGACACGTTTGCCAAACAGATCACAACTAAGTAGTTCAATCATAAAGAGCGAAAACGCCAGCGTGAAATATCCTGCGATACAGAATGCCTCAAGCAAGAAATCAATTGGCGTAAAAACCTGTTACTTGCCAGCACAGTCCTTAGATATCGAGGGTGTCACAGTAGCCGGGATTCTCTTCTATTAGAGGAGGGGGAGTTCACTCTTTAAGTTGTTTTTGTTCTGAGCCTAAAAAAGCAAACCCGTCTTCCGATCTACAGAATAGCCTGCGTTTCTTAAGGCAATCAGGACATTACTTAAATGAAGATCATCCAGAGCAAGATGCTTTTCAATTGCTTTCTTTAAAACCCTAGCGTACACATGACTTGGATTAAGAGCCCCTTTTGCAGGCAAATCTTTAATTGCTGATTGAATTAGCGCAGTTGAATCTCCGTTGGTTAAGCTACGCGGTTCACCAGCCTGCTCTTCCTGCCCCGGCTTCTGCACTGTAAGAATTAAATCGAGCGTTACAACACCCTCCGATCCAGAATTCAGTCCCTTAACTGATCGCTGGCCTTTATCCAAAATCCCTACATGGACTGGAACTGACTTAAACCCTGCATCCCTTAAAGCTCTTTGTACGAGCCCCCAAATACGTCCGCTACTGTTCCCGAAAATTACCGACATGTATCGGCCAGGTTTCAAAACTCGCCACGCTTCACTAAATGCTTTTCTTAGCAGATGTTCGTACTTTTCTTCCGCACCATTCTTCCTTTTTCCGGTCGTATGTACGACGGCTTCTGCTCCATGATCTGTTACCTCCCCAAGCCATGCTTCATGAAACAGATTCATGTCACTGTAAAAAATGTTGCTGCCAAAAGGCGGATCGGTAAATACGTAATCAGCAGACTCATTGGTCAAATGGCATAATTTCTCAGCAGACATTATCTCATAGACTATGTCATCTTCGTTCTTAGCATCAAACAGCGTTCGCCTTCCAAATATCTCATCTTGCGCGCGGATGACGGCTTCGACTTTTCTTCCAAACAAAGCAAAAACATTCCATTCATAGTAGACCGGAGCGACATAGTAGGTCTGATTTTGTGCATTCAAAGGGCGCTTTGGACTCCACTGATACCGCATAGATGCCCGAGGCAAAATCGCTGTAAAGGCAAACCGTAACTTTTTGCGAATGTCATTGCCTTTTAGTCTATTGATAGCTTTCCAAAGTTCTACAAGGGCAATCGAATTTCTGGCAGAAAAAAATTTTCCAGTTTCTGCCATACCCCACTTTCCAAGAGCCGACCTGCTGTACATCTCTCTGTCGGCGGTGATAGGCAACGATGGGACATCATTCTTCCGTGGATCTCTACTGGCAGCCCTAATATTTCTCCGATCATAATCTGTAACTGACTGTTCAATATGCCTGTTATTCTCCCCAAGAACGACGACTTCCACAGGCACATCTTCCCCTCTTCCCCAGTTGCGACGTACAAAAGGTTCACTACAGGATACACATTCTTTTGGTGGGTTCCCCTTCTTATCCAAATACTCGAAATAAACCATTTCTAATTTGCACTTCGGACAAACATACGTAAATGACCAAACCGTTCTTATAACTTCGACCTTCGCTCCATCTGAGATCCGTTTGCTCAAATACAGCCCTCCAATCGCGTTTTTGGCCTCATTTATCACTTTTTGAGCCACTTTTGTCAGTTCTACTGTCGAAACGTTTGTCAGGTATCCCGTAGCTATGTGCTTGCCTAGAATAGAGATGTCACTCAACCGTGCTCGCCGGTTTAAACGCAAAGCCGCTAGTCCGGTCATTCCTGACCCAGCAAAGAAGTCGACGACGAGATCACCTGGTTCGGTATAGGCTTCAATAAGAGGTTCTATGGCTGCCAACGGAACTTTTGTCAGATACGAATGACAGTTGTAAACGGCGTCTGTTCTTGGGGCAGTTATGGTTTCGGAAAGTTTATTCAAATCAATCTTCAAGAAATTCTCTCCCATGTAACTTGTTTTCTTTCAGATGGGTAACTCGAAGTCTGTAGACTTAAAGTGTACAAAATTATACCCTAGCTTACAACAATAATTTCTAAATTAGAGGCAAGTCTAATGCCTAGTCCCAAGAAAATATTGGCCTATAACCTTCGGCGCTTGAGAACCTCTACTGGCCTTTCCCAAGAAGAGCTAGCGAGTCGCGCAGAACTTCATCGTACCTATATAAGTTCCGTGGAACGTGCCCAACGCAATGTTTCTCTAGAGAATATTTATGCTCTAGCAAGAGCTTTGGTGGCTGAACCGACCGAGCTTTTGAAGCCCATTCCAAAGGAAAAAGCCTAATGGGATTCAAAACTGACACGAGTTTTCTCCGTTTTCTGACAATGGGTGCCATGGGTGTTCGTCGGACAATTGAGCAGCTTGCCGATATAGGCTTTGAACCTATTGAACTCGAACGCTACTGCGGATCCAACAAGATCTGGTCGACTAAGATTAAGCGATTACGCTTACCAGATGTTCTATGTGTCAAAACGGGCCTTCGTGTTGAGGTACGTACAAAGTCCAAACTCGAAATCAAAATGAGCGACGCTCCCAAGAATCCTGACCGGGTTTGGGATGCGGGCTTGCGGGATGAGGATCTAGTGGCTTTCATTACATCTTTTGATTCGGAAGGTGGTCACAATCTTGCTCAGGAAGCAATGTTTTTTACCGTAAAGGCGTTACGAGAGTCTGTAGTTTTGTCCAAATTAGGCCATCCGAAATCTGCAGCAGAGGGTGCTGAACAAGATAGAAATTGGCCAGCTATAGTTCCTTCCCGTGATGGAACCATCCTTGAAGTCGATGCAGAAAAGATTATTGTTGAAATGTATGCGACACCCGACCGCCCATCAAGGAGACAGATCTACACACTAAGAGGCAAGACACCTTATTTCTCAACCGGGGATGCTTTTAAAGGTGGCGTCACTTTTCTTGCAGGTGCACCATCTAGCTTGGCAGATTTTCTCTCTTATCTAAATCGTAAATTCAAACCACTGGATGACTTGTATTCACCAAACGTGGTTGACCGTTATGCGGCCATTAAGGCGCTTCCACACAGAGAGGATTTGAAGAAACAAGCAGTTTCTGCTCTTGAAGAACACATATCTAAAGAACCGGAACCCCGCGTTGCCTTGGAAGCAGCCGGTTCGGCAGCCTCTCTTGGTTCTACTCTAGGTCAAGAACGCATGGTTCACTTCATTTGGGACAAAGATGCCGATCCAGTGATGCGGATGGAAGCAGTGCTGATCCTCACAGAATTAGGGGAAACGCGATTTACGCATGGACAGCTCATCCGTATCGCAGGCGAACCTCTTTTTCAAGGAGATGAAATCCGTCAAGCTGCTGTTTGGGGACTTGGGAAGACTGGGCTTAAAGCTTACGCTGACCTTCTTCCATTCATCGACGATATCGAAGAAAACGTTGCTATGCATGCTATCGCTGCTTTTGGAACAGACACGCCGCGGCCAGTGATTGACAAGCTCGTTAAAGATCTCCTAACAGATGATACCCGCCGACCCCCTGCGGCATCAGAAGCTCTGCGAATTATTGGAAATAATGATGTATTGGATGCTCTTGTCCAGGAATCATATTCTGATAGGAATATTCCCGCATGGATTCTTACCACCCTTGGCCGCCTTCCGCCTAATTTGGTTCGCGAGCGTCTTCAAGGCACTCCTCTTCTTAATCGCATTGCACCTATGTTGTTGATGAGTGAAGGAGCAAACTGGCTCGCTTCTGAAAAGGTTGCTAGTGATATTTCGTTTCTAATCAAGCAAAATCTATGAGAGATATTTTCAAGGTGTACCTAAAACACAATGAAGCATGTGCCTACTCGTCGGTATGCGCGGTGGGGTTGATCTGCCAGAGGCTCCAATCCACGGCTTCTCTGAGTTCCTGCATGAGTGGATCGTTTGAACGGGCGGTCCACACCTTCAGGGCGAACTGTTCAAGCGGTTCGAGCGACCGCAGGTCCGGCGTCTTCCCGATGGCCCTCACGATTTCGGTCTGAACGCGAAGGTGAACGTCGGGCGCCTCCATCTTGGCCAGGAGCGGCGGCAGGATTTCGATGTTGCCGCTGTGGGCGCCGATTTCCCCAAGCGCTTCCGCTGCGGCGGCTTGGATGTCCACCGACGGATCGGATAAGAGACCCAGGAGGGTTGGAATGGCAGGTTCGCCCATGAACCCCAAGGCGACCGTGGCGGGGGCGGCGAACTCGGCCTGGGTTCTGATCCGTTGAAGGGCTTGCAGCATGGTGTCTCCCGGCATGTGGCCGGCGAGCGAGAGAATTTTGAGTTTTGTGGCCTTGCCGGTTTGGGGATCGGTCAAAAGGGAAGAGAGTAGCCTGGCCTGTTTCCATTCCGCTGCAAGATCAAGCGGGAAGTCACTGTCCCGCAACGCCTGGCTGAGGTGCTGCAACGCGAATTGGCCCGCATCGTTGTGCCCTTCGGCTCGGGCGGCCTCCCACGCGTTTTCAAACGTGGTCCGTACCTCATATTGCCAAGGCCCTTTCTGGCCGTCGAAAAAGTAGCCTAGCTGGCAGGCCGGTCCTTTCCAATTTCGAGAAGGCGCTCCCGGTTGCTGGAGCGCTCCATCGGATTTCCTGACGCCCTTCCAGGATTTTCGCTCCTCACATTTCACCTTCAGCATGACGGCATGCGGCTCGTTCTCCGTCGCAATGGCCGTGAATCCGATTGCCGCCAGTCGATCCGTCGCCGCTTTTTCGATAGGGGTTGGATCCACCAATCCCTTTTCGGTCAGCGCAACCGCCTTGATGAAGATTTTCTTGACCCGTTGAAGCTGCAACTTCTGTTGCGGGTTGAAGAGGATCCGGTTGGCGGAGACGGGATCCGGAACGTAGCAGGTTCCTATGAGTACAAGACCGATAAACCATGATAATGAGGTACGCATGCCTGGTGTGCTCCATTCTGAAATTCTGGATGGCTCCTTACAATTTGTAAAATGTGTCCTAGATACCTCGTGGCCGATTCATCAACTGTCGTGGGTCCTGACTGTGATGGTCGTCAAGATACTCTCGGAGGAGGGAACACACCCATGAGGACTTGAACAAGACTCAAGGAGGAATCAGGAAATTTTCAGAATAGCAAGGATAACGCCAGCAAGAACGGCTCCCCAAATCATGAGCCGAACTTCCATGGATTTCATCTCGGCTTTTAAATTCGCTTCAGTGGTCTGCAAATCGGCTTTTGTCGCAAACTGTTCAAGACGTTCGGATTGCTGCTCCTGAAACGCCCTGGCGATACGCTTGGCCGGCTGTTCCGGCAACCCGGCGTTTTGTAGCTCTTCTGATAGTGTAATGGTATCCATCCGTATCGTTTACCCAAGACGATTCACGTCAAAAGATAACAAAGAGTAATAAATTCTAGCCTTTTCATCGTATCCGGTCAATCCGAATCAGGAATCGGGAATGAAAAATCGGTCGATGACGATCTTCAGGATTAACGCGGACGGTTTCGAGATTGAGTTTCGCGAAGGGGGGCGGCGAAGGATCGGTTCGAGCGCCGGGAAAATTTGCGAATCCCCGGGCTCAGAGGACTTGTCAGGGCCAGGGTGCATTCGAGTCGGGGATTGTCGCGGTCCAGGGTTTTATACAGGTGGATTTCCAAAATGCGATTGTCATTGAGGCTCATGGCTTCACATAAGGCGTCTTGAGCGATTTTAAGCCCACCGTCAAGATCCCGCCGTAACAGCGTCGGAAAGTAAAAATGGATTGTCAGCGACAAAAAATGTTCCTGGGTTTTCCGCAAAAAAGCGTGCCATTTGGAGGAGGAGCCGGCGATCATGAGCAATTGGCCGATGGTCCCCTTGTAGCGGCGCCCCGTTGCCGACAACACCCGGCGTCCGTTGACCGTGGCATATTGCCGGTTGATGCTGGGCGGAATGGGCAGGGTTATCGAAAGGGCGTTGTTAGTCAGGGAGAAACGCGTTGCATGCAAGGAGGCTTCGGTGGAAAGGCGATTGTGTTTCTTGCGAGATCCCGATGAAGCGTTAATGGCGGTGTTCCGTGAACGTTGCACGATGGAGCCGCTGGTCACCCGGGCTGATCCCCCGCGACTGTTTTTCAAAACGTATTGGGGAAGGCTTCCCGGTCTATCCGATGATGGCACGGGTAAGGTTCGCAGGGTATTTAAAGAAATTCGTCCGGGTGCTTGGAACGTGTGGTCACCGGAGATTTAAAGCAGGTCATGCATTTTCCCAAGGTTTTCTTCCAATTGCTCATCTTGCTTCATGAGATAGCGTCGCCATTCGGAAGGATTCCAGATTTCCAGCCGGTGAAACATGCCCACAACCACGATTTCCAGGTCGTCTTCCAGCGGGATGGCTTTTCTCAGCCGTCCGGGAATGAGGACTCTGCCCGTCTTGTCGATTTCAGAAGACGCGGCTTCAGCCACGACGAAGTGCATGAAAAGCCGGCTTTGATCTTCATTGAACGTGTCTTTGACGCGCGCGAGGACGCTTTCCCATTCTTGCACCGAGTAGGCTGACAACGGAAGGTCCTGCCCCTTGACGAAAATCACGCGGTCTCCCTCGATCTGGTCGCGCAAGGGGGTGGGGACGATGAAGCGACCCTTTTCGTCGAGTTTACAGTGATATTGTCCGGCAAACATGACGTTCTCCTTTTGAGAGCCCCGATACGGACACGACTCTCAGGTGTTTAGACTAGAGAAAACCATCTATGAAGTCAAGAAGTTCTTTTCGTCCCGGCTCAATGTTCATGGGCTATCATCCTGGCCAGGGTCTGTACGTAAACGGCTTGGGCGCCGGCCTTTCTCAGTGCTTTGGCACATTCATTGACCGTGGTTCCCGTGGTGAACACGTCATCCACGAGCAGCGTGTTTTTCCCCTCAATGGCGGGAGAGGTTTCTACGACAAAGCATTTTCGAAGATTTTTTAAACGCTCGCGTCGAGTGAGGGACGTTTGGGGAGGGGTGGGTTTCGTCCGCCTGAGTACATCGGTGAGAACGGGAAGGTTCCATTGTTTGCCCAGATGATAGGCCAAGAGGAGGGCCTGATTGAATTCCCGTTCCCGCAACCGGTCGGGGTGCAACGGGACGGCGATCATCACATCGACGTTCGTTGGCGCAGGGGTAGTTTGGGCGATCAATCGAGCGAGCGCCGGCGCCAATTGAGTTTTGCCGCGGTATTTCACTAACCCGATGGCCTCCTTCAATGGGGATTGATAGGCATAAGGCGTCCAGGCCCGGTTATAGGCCGGCGGGTGTTTTCGGCAGGAGCCGCACACGTGTTCGGGACTATGAGATAACGCGTGCGGAGAAGGAAAGGGATGAGCGCAGCGCGGGCAACTCGGCGAAAGGATCGGCGTAATATGGTTCCAGCAACGTTGGCAAAAAAAGGGAATGGGATCGTCGTCCAGGGAATTGTCGCACGTCCGACAATTCATGGGAAACACCGTGTGGAGAAGTCGGCGAAGCAATCGAGCGGTCATGTTTTTCCTGCACGGGAAGTGAGCGACAAACTCAGGAAAACACCGGGAGACTTTTCATATCCTGTCAAGCGCGACCGTCGCGTTGTTGGATGTTTCCATCATGTGCTATAGGGAGTCGTCATGACAAGGCCGCCTGCACACGCTCGACGTGTCGAGAGGGGTATCGGTGTCTACGGTAACCTTGGATCGCGTCTGCAAAGTCTATGAACGGGGAAGCGTCACGGTGTCTGTCCTTCAGGACGCGGACCTCCACGTTGCCTCCGGAGAATTTTGTGTGATCATGGGCCCGAGTGGGAGCGGGAAAAGCACGCTTCTGAATCTGGTCGCGGGTCTCGACACCGTGACCTCCGGTGCCATTCGTCTCGATGACCAACCGGCTCACCGGTTTTCCGACGCGGAGTGGACCAGATATCGACGGGAGGCGATCGGCATGGTCTTTCAGGCTTTTCATTTGGTGCCCGGGTTGACGGCTGCCGAAAACATCGGGTTGCCTTTACGGCTTCAGAAGATGTCTTCGGCCTTCATCCGGCAACGCGTCGGGGAGACGCTTGAGCGGGTGGGGGTCCAACATCGGGCCGGGCATCGGCCCTGGGAATTATCCGGGGGAGAACAACAACGCGTGGCCCTGGCTCGTGCCCTCGTCCATCGACCTCGCATCCTGTTGGCGGATGAACCCACGGGTAATCTCGACTCGCAAACCGCCAAAGAGATCGTGGCACTGATCCGGCGCGTATCCAAGGAAGCATCCCAAACCGTCATCTTCGTCACCCATTCGGAATCGGCCGCGCGCGTCGGTGATCACGTGTACGAACTGGACGGCGGTCAACTGCATCCGGTTGCCCGTACCCCGGGAACGACGTGAGATGGATCTTTCGACCACGATTGCCAACGTACGTTTCTCATCCTGCCTGATGAATGCCGCGGGGGCCTTGTGCGTGACCCGGGAAGAACTGGAGGCCTTGGGCAAGTGCCGGAGCGGGGCGATCGTCACCAAGTCCATGACGCCGGCTTTCCGGCAAGGGAACCCGGAGCCCCGGTATTACAGCTTTCCCGGCGGCTCCATCAATTCCATGGGGCTTCCCAATCTCGGCTATCCTGCCTACGTCACCATCATTCCAACTCTTCGAAGGTTCGGCAAACCCGTTATGGTGAGCATTGCCGGGCTCAGTCCTCCGGATTTTCTCGAAGCGGCTCGAGCGATCACGGCCGTTTCGCCTGATTTCATCGAAGTCAATCTTTCCTGCCCGAATATCCCGGGAAAACCGCAAATCGGCTATGACGTGGAGTCCTCGCGTTCGTTACTCCTGGAGTTGAAGGACATCGTCACCGTGCCGATGGGCGTCAAGCTTCCTCCGTATTTCGATCCGGTGCACCATGAGGCCACGGCCCGGATGTTACAGGACGTTGAAGTCGATTTTTTGTCGGTCATTAATTCCGTGGGCAACGGGTTGGTGGTCGATCCGAACGAGGAACGCGTGGTGATCAAGCCGAAAGGTGGATTCGGCGGCCTCGGAGGAACCATGATCAAGCCCGTGGCCCTGGCCAACGTGCGAGCATTCTGGAAGTTGTTTGACGGCCGGATGCCCATCATCGGGACAGGAGGGATCGTCTCGGGCACGGACGTGTTCGAACATATTTTATGCGGGGCGTCCGCCGTGCAAATCGGAACGGCCCTCGTTGACGAAGGGGTCGGAGTGTTTCAACGGCTGGAAAAGGAACTCAGCGAACTCTTACAACGGAAAGGCTACGCCTCTCTCCTGGAATGTCGCGGCACGTTGCAGGAACTCTGAGGCGGCATCGAGAAAGACGGAAGCATGCATGCCGACGACCTTCATGCCTGGCAACACAGCCATACGTTCGGACAAGAGCTGAAACGTCCGGGTGAGCGACGGACGCTGATCGTCATTGCCGTCACCGGCACCATGATGGTCGTGGAGATCATCGCGGGAGTCCTGACGGGCTCCATGGCGTTGTTAGCCGATGGCCTGCACATGGCGTCGCACGCCGGGGCCCTCAGCCTCAATGCCTTCGCGTACGTCTATGCGCGCCGCCACGCACACGACGAGGATTTCAGCTTCGGCGCCGGCAAGGTCAACGCCCTGGGAGGGTTCACCGGGGCGGTCCTGTTGGCCTTGTTCGCCCTCCTGATGGCCTGGGAGAGTGTCGACCGGCTTCTGCACCCGGTGGCTATCATCGTCGATCAGGCCATTCTCGTGGCCGTTCTCGGGTTGGTGGTCAACGGAGCCAGCGTCCTTATCCTGCGGGTGGACGACCATCACCGTGACCTGGACAGTTACCATCACACGTACCACCATGACCACAACCTGAAAGCCGCCTATTTGCACGTGCTGGCGGATGCGCTCACGTCCTTCCTGGCCATCGTGGCCTTGCTCTGCGCGAAATACCTGGGTTCGACGTGGATGGATCCGGTGGTTGGAATTATTGGTGCCATCCTTGTTTCCAGTTGGTCACTTGGCTTACTGCGAAGCACCAGCGGAATTTTGCTCGACAAGCAAGGGCCGGAAAGCATACGGGACAGGATCAGGAACAGCATTGAACAGGATGAGGACAGTCAAGTCACCGACCTCCATCTGTGGTCTATCGGTCCGAATATCTATTCCGTGGTCATCGTCGTTGTGGCTCGCGAGCCCGCAACGCCCGTGCAATACAAGGAGCGCATTCCCAAGAACCTGGGGCTTGTCCATATAGCCGTCGAGGTTCATATGTGCCCGACAAGCACGTCGGATGGAGGAAAAGCCGGTTCAGTGGGCTTTACTGGTGGAGATGGTATTTTTCGGGATGAGCCGTAAGAGTATCGCTTGCCGGAGAAGGTGGGCCACGTTTCTCACGCGGAGTCGTCGCATGAGATTAAACCGGTGGACTTCCACCGTACGGACGCTGATATTCAGTTGTTCGCCGATTTCTCGATTCGTGTGACCTTGGGCCACGAGGCGAAGAATTTCCTTTTGACGGACGGTCAGCGAGAGAACTTCTCCGGATTTTTCTTTCGAATTGCCTTTGCTCTCTCGAGAAGCCGATTTGACTTTGGCCATAAGTAACCCCGGCGCGTTTTTCAGCACTGCATTCGTCAATTGAAGTGGTTGTAAACTACCATAACTGGTTTTCAGGGACAATAGCTTTTGGACCGTCTATTCTTACTTGGAACGCTGGCCTTCAAACACTTGACGAGCCGGCCGTTCAGAACCGTGCTCACCGTGGCCGGGGTCAGTGTCGGAGTGGCGGCCGCCCTTGCCATCTACCTGGCGAATCAAACCGTCTTTGAATCGTTTCGGCGATCGGTCGTCCAGGTCGTTGGAGAGGCCACGATTCATATCTCAGGGGCGGAACGTCGAATCGATGAAACACTCACCGAACGGATTCGCCTGCATCCTGACGTCCTGGGGGTTCACCCGTATATTTCACAATCCGTCACACTCGAAACGGGTGACGGAGGCACCCGAGCCAGTATGGTGTGGGGACTGGACCTGTTGGAAGTACTCGGTGAGGAGACGGGCGTATGGCCATCCTCCGGTCAGGAGGAATTCTCGCTGGATCCCCTGCTCAGCCCGGACGCGATTTTTGTGGACCGCGAGTTGGCAACCGGCTTGGGCGTGGCCTCAGGTGATCCCGTGACGGTCCACGTCGGGCCGCATCAATTCGAGGCAACCGTGAGTCGGGTGTTGACGTTTTCCGAGGATGACAAACGATGGGATTCCATGGTCATCATGGATATTGCCGCCGCCCAGGTGCAATTGAGACGGCTCGGCCAACTCGATGGGGTGGACCTGGTGACGTCTCCCGGCACATCCGTGGATCGCGTGATTCAGGAATTGCAGGCGCGTCTGGGCCCGTCCGTCCTGGTCAATCGTCCGTCCCAGCGTGATGCGCAGGTGCAACGGATGCTCACCTCCTTTCAGTTGAACCTCACCACGCTCAGTATGGTCGGGCTCTTCGTCGGAACGTTTCTGGTCTATAACGCCGTAGGATTTTCCGTGGTTCAATATCGACGGGAGATCGGCATCCTGCGAGCGATCGGCATGGTTCGGGGACACATTGCCCTGTTGTTTCTGGGTGAAGCGATCATTGCCGGTACCGTTGGCGGAGGTCTGGGGTCCGTGTTCGGCAGTGGGTTGGCGCATTGGCTTGTGGGGCTCGAACGGGAAACGGTCTCCGAACTCTACGGAATAGCGGCCATGGGAGAACTGCCATTGACCCTGCCCGTGCTGTTGGGAGGATGCCTGTTGGGCATGGCCCTGTCCGTGATCGGGGCGTTGGGCCCGTGCCTGGAGGCGAGCCGGACCGCCCCGGCGCTAGCCATCGCACCCGGGCAATATGAAACCGCTCACCATCATCATGGCCGATTGACCTTTCTGGCCGTGGGGGTCTTGGGTTTGGCCGGACTTCTGTCTTTAGCCGGTCCGGTCAACGGCCTTCCCGTTTTCGGATATGCCGCGGCGTTTTGCGTCCTGCTGGGATGCACCCTGCTCTCTCCGCTGGGCATTCATCTGCTGAGCCTGGCGGCATCAAAAATGCCCGCCTTCGGTATTTTCAGTCGCAGATCCGGGCCGGGTTTCAAAACAGGGTCCATGATCCGTCTGGCTGTGGATCAGATTGCCCGGTCTTCGGGTCGAAACAGCGTCACGCTGTCAGCGTTTATGGTAGGCATTGCGATCGTCGTGGGTGTGGGGGTGATGATCGAGAGTTTCCGGGATACCGTGGAACGATGGATCGACCAGACCCTCATGGCGGACCTGGTGGTGACGCCTCATGACGAAGGCTTGGATGCCGACCCCCACGAGAACGGCTTTCGCATTGCACCGGAAACGGTTCAACGTGCCAGGGCGGTGCCGGGGGTGGCAGCCGTTGATCCCTACCGGCAGGTACGCATGCAAGTGGGCTCCACCCAGGCCTACGTCGCGGCACGAGATCTCGCCCTTCACGCTGAACGGAGCCGGTACATGTTCGTAAACGGCGATTCGTCTCGCCGGCTCCGCCAAGCCATTCAAGAAAAGGGTGTGGTGATTTCTGAAGTGTTGGCCCATCGGCTTGGGGTGAACGCGGGTGACGTGCTGTCTTTGCCGACCGGCGCCGGGAAAAAGGATTTCCCCGTGGTCGGAGTTTTTTACGATTACGCCACGGATGGCGGAAAGATCGTGCTGGACCGGTCGCTCTATGAACAATGGTGGGGTGATCCCACGGCCACGGTGTTGGCGGTTTACCTCGAGCCGAACGCCGGCGACCAGCGCGTGCGAGGCGACTTGAAAAAGGCGCTCGGCCCGCTCCTGCCGGTGTCGATCATCAGCAACAAGGAACTCAGGGCGCACATTCTTGAAATTTTTGATCGGACCTTTCGGTTGACCTATGGGCTGGAAATCGTCACGGTGATCGTCGGACTGCTGGGGATTATCAATACGCTCCTGACGACCGTAGTCGAGCGCCAACGGGAGTTTGCGACGTTTCGCGCGATTGGCAGCAGTCGCAGGCAAGTGCAAGGGTTGGTGGTACGCGAATCGCTCTGCCTGGGAACGTTGGGGTTGGTCCTCGGGTTGCTGGCCGGGATCCTGCTGGCCACCTTGCTGATCAGCGTGATCAACAAACAGTCCTTCGGCTGGACCATTCACATGACCGTTCCCTTCAAGACCATCCTGGAAGCCGTTCTCGTCGCAGGAATCACGGGGCTGCTCGCCGGGTATCTTCCGGCTCGCTGGGCCACCCGCGGCGTCATCGCCGAGGGATTACGGTACGAGTGAGGAGAGAATCGTCAGCTATTGAAACGCGTTGTCAGACCGAACCCGCCGTCATTTGCTGAAACAACAGTTCACTAATATTTGCTTGGGTCCTGGCGTGTTCTATGGTCATACCGACCATGTTTCCATTGCTATCCAGATCGATATAAATGTTTTCGTTAATTTCCCTCGTTTCATGTGCTGATTGATCGGAAAACTCTATCAATGCCGTATCGGTATCTTCAAAATATTTGATTTTCATCTTCCGACTCCTTGAACCCTCTGTCGAAAATAGCGTTGTGAATTGTCAAGCCGTCTTCGAGCAAAATGACTCATTTTTCGGTTTCATTGATATAAGCCCACTTTTTTATGCGACCATCACTTTGAATATGTGTCTTCACTGGATCGTTAACGGCTTGTTCAATCCACTCAAGCTTGATTTGTTTTCTGTCTTTTCTCTGTCTCGTATAAAGAAAATATTGTGTAAATTTCATCTGTTTGGATAAGGCACCTCCTGAAGAGTGACAATGACTAAAATGGAAATATGCCATTGCCAAGAAAGTGTCGGATGTTCCACGGGTCCTTAAGAACGTTTCCGTGGGTCAATGAGACAAGGGTGGGGGTTGAGGGGCTATTCAAAGAGAATAGCCGAGTTTTATGGAGCCTGCTTTGTCCCCTCAACCGGCCGGGACAGGGGAGTCAGCCACGGCAGACTTTTTCCCCGCCACTTCAAAACCCATGTCTGCGAGCATCCGTTCAACTTCGCGGGCAGGGTCGCCCGGTGTCGTGAGATAGCCGTTGACGAACAGCGAGTCCGCCACGTACAGGGCCATGGGTTGCAGGGACCGGAGATTGAACTCTCGCCCGCCAGCGGCGCGCAATTCTCTTTGAGGATGCACAAAACGAAACAGGCAGAGGATTTTCAGGCATCGTTGCGGGGTCAGGTTCCTGGCATCGGCTAAGGGGGTTCCCGGAATCGGATGCAGCATGTTTAACGGGATCGAGTCGGGGTTGACGTCCCGCAGGGCAAAGGCCAGGTCCACAAGATCCTCGTCGGATTCTCCCATGCCGACGATTCCGCCCGAACACAACTCCAATCCCGCGGCTCGCGCGTTTTGCAGGGTGGTCATCCGATCCTGATACGTATGGGTCGTGCAGATGGAGGAGTGATAGGCTTCACTCGTGTTCAGATTGTGGTTGATGCGATCCACCCCGGCGGCCTTGAGTCGTCTGGCCTGGGGTTCGGTGAGAAGGCCCAGGGAACAGCAGACCTGCATCGGAAGTTCCTGTTTGATCCGCTGCACCGCCGAGGCGATGACGTCCAGTTCTTTTTCGAGAGGACTTCTTCCGCTGATCACCACGCAATACCGTTCCGCTTTGGCCTCACGGGCCCGGCGGGCGGCCTTGAGCATTTCTTCAGGTGACACTAACGCATAGCGGTCGATGGAAGCAGTGGAGATGCTGGACTGCGAACAATAGTGACAATCTTCCTGACAGGCGCCGCTCTTGGCGTTGAACAACATTTGGATGGTGATTTTTCGACCAAAATAGGCGTGGCGAATCGTATACGCGGCGTTGACAAGGGGTAAGAGTCGAGTGTCGTCGGTTTGGAGTAGTTCCAAACTTTCTTCACGGGTGACCGAATGGCCTTGCAGTACCTGTTCCGCGAGAACGTCGAATCGAGTCATGCGCTTACTCCCTTTGTGCCGTACGGGATGGTTGGAAAAAATAGGGTGTCAGCTTGCTTGATGGACCATGGTCGTGGATTCGGCAGGTTGTGACAAAAGGTGCCCGAGGGCTTGCGAGTCATATTCCGTCGGGGGGATTTGCGGGGCGTCTCTCCACATGTTCTCGATGCCGTAATACGCGCGACTCTCTTCCCGGAAAACGTGAACGATGATGTCTCGATAATCGAGAAGGATCCAGTTCGCCGCGGTTTCACCCTCGATCGAGCCGTGCTCACAGAACCGGCGCGCCATTTCCTGCCGGATGGCTTCGGCGATGGCTTTGACCTGGCGTCCTGAATTTCCGGAGCAAATGACAAAATAATCGGCAATCGAGGTGAGGTGGCCTATTTGCAGGACCATGACGTCGGAGGCTTTTTTGTCGAGAGCGATTCCTCCGATGAGCAACGCTTTGCGTTTGACGTCTGAAATAGGGCGGCTCCTTAACGCGGGACGTACAAGTTATGTCGGATTATATAAGAATGGACCGGGGGTGGCAACCAGTCCGTGACGTCCGCGCCCTTTCGGATGCGTTCTCGAACCGCAGACGAGGATACTTCGCACGGGTCGATTCGCAGAAACGTGATCGTGGCCCGCGGGCCGATGGGGAGATCCAGGCGGCGTTGTTGACCGGCGTCCAAACGTTGCAGATGCGTGGGAAGCAGTGACGGGAACAGCGCCAGCGAGGCCACCCGCGAAAAGGGAACGTGTGACCGCGACAGCACGAGAAAGTTCGTCAAGGTCAATAGGGTTTCGGCCGATTTCCACCCTGCAATATCGAGAAACGCATCCAGCCCGATGATAAACCAGAGTTCGCCCTTCACGGTTTCCCGAAGCGTCCGGACCGTGTCGATGGTATAGGATATATCCGGCGCGTTGGCCTCCGCGTCGGAAACCGTAAAGCCCGGCAGGCCCGCGACGGCGTGTTGCACCATGCGCAATCGATGGTGCGCCGGGGCCAGGGATTCACGCGACTTGTGGGGTGGAGCGCCCGAAGGAATGAAGATCACCCGGTCGAATGCCAATGCTTCCTGCGCTTGCCCGGCAATCGACAGATGGCAGTTGTGGACGGGGTTGAACGTGCCGCCCAGTAACCCGATCCGAGTGAAAGGGGAATCGCTCACCGCGTCACGAAGAAAGATCAAGGTTGAAGTGGTCAGACCAACAGGGCAAGATTGTCCCGGTGGATGACTTCTTCATATTCGCGAGTGCCCGCCTCATGGGCGATCTCTTTGGTTCGACGTCCCTTGATCCCGGAAACGACGTCCGATGAAAAATTCACCAATCCTTTGGCAAACTCTTTGCCGTCCGTATCCACGCAGGACACGGGATCGCCGGCCGCAAACGTCCCTTTCACTTCGACGATCCCGGAAGGCAGCAGGCTTTTCCCTCGACTGGTGAGCGCGGTGACGGCTCCGGGATCCAGCACGAGTTGTCCCTTTGGTCGGAGCGTATAGGCGATCCAATGCTTGCGACTGGGCAGTTTCCGGCCTTGGGAAAAGAACAGGGTGCCCCCTTCGGATCCGGCGAAAACGCCCGGCAGCAAGCCCGGGGTTTCACCGTTGAGCAACAACGTCGGGACCCCGAATTGTCGAGCCAGTTTTGCCGCTTGGATTTTCGTCACCATGCCCCCGCGGCTTTCCAGGCTCTGCGAGGTGCCCGCTCCTTGTTCGATATCGGGGGTGATCTCCGTCACGTGTGAAATCAACGTGGCCTCCGGATCACGCCGCGGGTCCCGGGTGAACAGCCCGTCGACGTCCGAAAGAATAATGAACAAATCCGCATCGACCAGGTGCGCGACCTGTGCCGCGAGGGTGTCGTTGTCGCCGAAACGGATTTCGTCCACCGAAACGGCGTCGTTTTCATTGATGATGGGAATCACCCCCAACTGGAGCAACGTCGTGAGCGTGTGTCGTGCATTGAGAAAACGCTTTCGATCGGCCAGGTCTTCATGAGTGAGCAACACCTGGGCGATCTTCTGTCCGGCTTCCCGGAAACAGGTTTCATAGGCGTGAATGAGACGGCTTTGTCCGGCTGACGCCGCGGCCTGTTTCAAGGGGAGAGTTTGCGGATAGGACTTGAGGCCGAGTTTCCCGATGCCCGCCACGATGGCTCCTGACGACACCAGGACGATTTCCCGGTCTTCCTGCTTAAGCCGGGTGATTTCACCGGAGAGGCGTTGAACGTGGTCGAGTCGCAATCCCGCCGACCGGGCGGCCAGGATACTGCTACCGATTTTAATGGCGAGCCGCTTGGCGTGCGGGAGGATGAGATCTCTCATGCTGCTTCGATTTCATGAAGGTGTTGTGCAACAAACGCGAGTAAAGCGTCGAGCCCTTCACGCGTGGCCGAAGAAATCGGGAAAAAGTCCATCCGGCGCTCCCGGCAATATTGACGGATCTCCCGGTGATGCCGGCCGTTACCTTGACTGTCCACTTTGGTCCCGACGATGGCAAAGGCCCGTTGCCCCAGGGTGTGATCGAATGCGGCGAGTTCTTCCTGTAACACGTGTAACGTGTTCACGGGATCATCCGTGGTCCATTCGGAAATATCGATCAGATACAACAGGAAACGCGTGCGTTGAATATGCTTGAGAAATTGATGCCCCAGGCCCTTGCCCTTATGGGCGCCTTGGATGAGTCCGGGGATGTCGGCCATGACGAAACTGTCGTACTCGCCCATGGGGACGACTCCCAAATGCGGTTGCAGGGTCGTGAAGGGATAATCGGCAATTTCCGGTCGGGCAGCCGAGAGCGTGGAAATCAGCGTGGACTTTCCGGCGTTTGGAAACCCCACGAGTCCGATGTCGGCCAGGAGCTTCAACTCCAGGTCGAGCTGCAACTCTTCGCCGGATGCCCCCTCTTCAAACGTCCGGGGCGCCCTGTTCGTGGAGATGGCGAACCGGGCGTTCCCTTTCCCGCCTCTTCCGCCCACGGCCACGATCGCGCATTGCTCGGGTGTCACCAGATCCGCCAGGAGGTCGTGGGTTTCCGCACGTTTGACCATGGTCCCGACCGGCACGGTGATCGTCACGTCTGAGCCGGAACGGCCATGGCGATTGGCTTTTTGCCCGTGAGCGCCAGACTCGGCTTCATAATGACGCCGGTACTTCAAGTCCAGCAATGTCGTCACGCGGGTCGAAGCCGTGACCACGACGTTGCCTCCGTTCCCGCCGTCACCACCATCCGGCCCGCCATGGGGGACGAATTTTTCCCGCCGGAAACTACAACCCCCGTTCCCGCCGTTGCCGGACCGGACAAAAATTCTTGCGTGGTCGATAAACATGAGGCACCACGATTGTCATAGGAAAATGGGGAAAGAAAGAGCCCGGGGAGGAAGATGAGTCGTTTATGTTGAGGGATACACGCTAATCTTGCGTCGCGCTTCTCCTCCCTCGAATTTCACGATTCCGGCAACTTTGGCAAAGAGGGTATGATCCTTGCCCATCCCGACGTTATAGCCGGGATGAAACTTGGTGCCTCGTTGGCGAATGAGAATGTTGCCCGGTTGAACCCGTTCGTCGGCGTATCGCTTGACTCCCAGATATTGAGGATTGCTGTCGCGTCCGTTTCGAGATGAACCGCCACCTTTTTTATGTGCCATGCCCGGTCCTTTTCCTACCCGCTACCCCGTGACGATGTCATCGATTCGGAGTTGGGTGAATGATTGACGATGCCCTCGGGTTTTCCGGTAATTTTTTCTTCGTTTTTTCTTGAATACCGTGATCGATCGGGTCCGGCCGTTCCGGATGACCGTGGCTTGCACGTGAGCTCCTTCGACAACCGGTTGTCCCGCAAGGGGCTCTTCATCCGTGGCAATGAATCGAACGGGCTTCAATTGCACGGTCTGCCCGATTTCGGCGTGAAGCACTTCGACCTGAAGGATCGATCCGCGTTCGACCCGATATTGTTTTCCGCCGGTTTCCAAAATCGCATACATGAGTGCGTTATCCTTTCACTGCCAGCACGTGTACCATGTACCTGAAGGGAGTGTCAAGGCGCGATGGGAGATTGAAACAGCCGGATTGACAGGCCAAGCCCCCGTCGCTATAAGCTATCAGTACGGGGATATTTTTCCCGGGAACGTGTCCAACGCCAAGCGTAGAAAGGGGAGTCATGGTGACGCCGAGTGAGAAAATCTGGATGGATGGAACCTTCGTGAAGTGGAACGAAGCCTCCGTCCACGTGTTGACGCATTCCTTGCATTACGGCTTGGGAGCCTTCGAAGGCATTCGTTGCTACCGGGGGAAAGGCGGGTCGATGATTTTTCGCTTGCGCGAGCACGTGGACCGGCTGTTCGAGTCGGCGCATATTGTGATGATGAACGTCCCCTACAGTCGCAAGGACGTCTTCGAAGCCATCGTGGAGACGGTTCGGATCAACAAGCTGGAATCCTGTTACATCCGTCCCTTGCTGTACGTGGGGTATGGCGAAATGGGGCTGTATCCCGGGAATAATCCCGTCAAGCTGGCGATTGCCGTCTGGCCGTGGGGCACCTATCTGGGAGAGGACGCCCTGGTGCATGGAATCCGGGCCAAGGTTTCATCGTTTACCCGCCATCACGTGAATGTCTCCATGACCCGCGCAAAAGTCTCCGGGTACTACGTGAATTCCATTTTAGCCAAATGTGAAGCGAAAAACGCGGGGTACGACGAGGCCATACTCCTGGATACCGAAGGTTACGTGGCCGAGGGAACCGGGGAAAACGTGTTCATTGTGTCGAGGGGCGTGCTCAGGACGACCCCCCTGACCTCCATCCTGGAAGGGATCACTCGACACTCCATCCTGGAGTTGGCCCGAGAGAACAATATCCCGGTGGTTGAAGAACGGTTTACCCGCGATGCATTGTACGTGGCCGATGAAGTCTTTCTCACGGGAACGGCCGCCGAAGTGGCGCCGGTTCGGGAAATCGACGACCGCCAGGTCGGAACCGGCAAACGGGGACCAGTCACCGATCTCCTGCAGAAAGCCTTCTTCGACATCGTCAAGGGCGAAGACCTTTCCCATGCCCATTGGCTGACTCCCGTGTAAGCCCTCTTGTTTCGACTCCCTTTCCCCAGCGAGGAAGAGGGCCGGGGTGAGGGGGCGTGAACATCCTTCTGAATCACACCGACCGGACTGCCAGGCTGAATCGGGTCATATGCCGTGCGGGCACGACGCATACTGCCTCGTTTTTTGTTCGGATTGCAGGAAAAATTACCGTGACGGGTCTTCAGGGTGCGTTGATTCGGGAAGGGCTTCGGATGATTCAGGAGAAGCTGACTCCAGAGGGGCTTCCGTACTTTCCGGAACGAAGGGGGTTGGTGCGCCGGACCTGGCGGGAACGTCAATCACCGAAGAAGCGACGTTCTGCTGTTTGGAAAGCAACGCCAGGCTGAGCGACGTCAGCATGAAAATGACGGCCGCCGTCACCGTGACCTTGCTGAGAAACGTACCGGGCCCACGACTGCCGAAAACCGTTTGGCTGGATCCGCCGAATGCCGCGCCGATTTCGGCACCCTTCCCGGCCTGAAGCAGGATGGAGGCAATCATCAGGAAACAGACAAGGAGATGGAGAATAACGGTGGCAGTATACATGGCTGTTTCTTTGACGACCTTTTTGCAAAGAACTTACGAGGCCATCGCGCAGATCTTAGCAAAGCCTTCAGGATCAAGACAAGCTTTTCCTACCAGGGCCCCGTCGATTTCATCCGACCCGAAGAATTTCCGGGCATTTTCAGGAGAAACGCTTCCTCCATAGATGATCCTCGTTCTTTGTCCGATTTGCGGCCATTCCACATTCAGGATCGAGCGAAGAAAGGCGTGCACTTCTTCAATGTGTCGAACGGTGGCGGCGTAGCCGGTGCCGATAGCCCAAACCGGCTCATAGGCAATGGCGAGCCCCGTCATCTGCTCGGGAGCAACATCGCGTAACGCCCCGAGCAGTTGTTCTTTGACCACGTCTTGAGTATGACCGGCTTGTCGTTCCTCCAGGGTTTCCCCCACGCAGAGAATGGGAGCGAGACCGTGCTGCAAGGCGGCTTTCAGCTTGTTGTTGATCAGGGCATCGGTTTCTCCCAGGAGTCGCCGGCGTTCCGAATGCCCGACGATGACCGACCGGCACCCCACGTCTTTCAGCATGTGGCCGGATACCTCGCCCGTGTACGCCCCTTCTGCTTCCCAAGACAGATTCTGCGCACCCAGCCTGAAGGGATCATCGGCATGGAGCATTTGCCGGATGACGTCAAGAGCGGTAAACGGGGGAATGAGAAGGATCTCCACGGAGACGTCATGAGCCAGGGCATGCCGGAATCGGTGGACAAACTCGACAGCCTCGGCCGTCGTTTTGTGCATTTTCCAATTGCCTGCGATGAGTCGGGGGTTCACGAAAGCGGTGACCGTAGAAGATCGGGATATCAGGGAGGCGACGGACCCATTACCTCGCCGGCAGTGCTGCCAGCCCGGGCATGTTCCCCCCTTCCAACAAGGTGAGCGCCGCACCACCCCCAGTTGAAATAAACGACATGCTGTCGGTTTCACCGGCGCTGTGGATAGCCAGGGCGGTTGAGCCGCCCCCGACGATTGTCAGCGCATAGGCATTGGCGACGGCATGGGCCATGGCTTGAGTGCCCCGGGCGAAGGCGTCCCGTTCAAACAGGCCCATCGGCCCGTTCCAGAGGATGGTTTTGGCATTTTCAACGGCCGCGGAAAAGAGTTTGACCGAGGCCGGGCCGATATCCAGGCCATACCATCCTTCGGGAATCTCTTGGATGGGAACGATTTTCGTTTCGGCGCCGGGGTCCATGCTGGCGGCAACCACGCAATCCACCGGAAGATAAAATTTGATCCCTAGCTCGATGGCGCGTTCGTAAACGCCTTTGGCGAAATCAAGCATCTCGTCTTCGACCAGGGACCGGCCGATTTCCAGGTTCATGGCTTTCAGAAACGTAAACGCCATGCCGCCGCCGATAATGACTTTATCGACTTTCTTCTCGAGGTTTTTGATGACGCCGATTTTTCCCGAGACCTTCGCGCCCCCTAACAGGGCCACAAAAGGGCGGATGGGATTTTCAACGGCCCCCTCGAGGTACTCCACTTCCCGTTTCATCAAATAGCCGGCCGCGGACGTTTTGATGAATAAGGGGATGCCTGCAGTGGAGGCATGAGACCGATGCGCGGTCCCGAACGCATCATTGATAAAGACGTCACCCAACGAAGCCAGTTCCGAGGCGAACTGCTGGTCATTGGCTTCTTCTCCGGGATGAAACCGGAGATTTTCCAGCACCAGGACCTCGCCGGGTTGCAATTGACTCGCGAGGTTCTTGACGAGCGGGCCTACGCAGTCCGGCGCGAACGTCACGTCCTTCCCCAAAAGGCGTTTCAGGCGTTTTGCCACCGGGGCCAGGCTGAGTTCCGGGCAGACCGTTCCGTTGGGGCGTCCCAAGTGGGAACACAGAATGACGCTCCCCCCTTCGTCCACCACGTGATTGATGGTGGGAATGGCCGCGCGAATCCGGGAATCGTCCGTAATTTGCCTGAACTCGTCGAGTGGAACGTTGAAGTCTACGCGAATAATGACCCGCTTTCCTTGCAGGTCAATCTGATCAATGATTTGTTTGGTAATGTGCATGAAACATCCTTGCTCCAGACCCGGGAGAAAAGCCTGGAGGTTTAATGCTTCGAAGCCAGGAATTTAACCAAATCCCTCAACCGGCATGAATACCCCCACTCGTTGTCGTACCAGGCAAACACTTTGACGAACCGGCGATGCATCACGGTCGTGAGCGGCGCATCGACAACCGCCGAATAGGAATTCCCATTTAAATCGACGGAGACGATGGGAGCTTCGGAATACCCCAGAAGACCGTTGAGCGGGCCTTCGGCGGCCTTGGCAAAGGCGGCATTGACTTCGACGGCGTCGCAATCCCGTTCGGTTTCCACGCCCAGGTCGATCAGGGAAACGTTGGGGGTGGGGACGCGAATGGCGACCCCATCGAGTTTGCCCTTCAGTTCCGGGATCACCAGGTGCAAGGCTTTGGCCGCGCCGGTAGAGGTCGGGATCATCGAGAGTCCTGCGCTTCTGGCACGCCGCAGATCCTTATGGGGTAAATCCAGAAGTTGCTGGTCATTGGTATAGGAGTGAATGGTCGTCATATAGCCGTGGTCGATGCCGAAATTTTCGAGTAGGACTTTGGCGACTGAGGCCAGACAGTTGGTCGTACAGGAGGCATTGGAGATGATGTGGTGAGACTTGGGATCATACGAGTGTTCGTTCACCCCTAACACGACCGTGAGGTCGGCGTTCTTTCCCGGTGCCGATATCACCACACGGGGAGCGCCGGCCGACAGATGTTGGCTCGCCCCTTCCCGGTCGGTGAAACGACCTGTTGACTCTACGACAACGTCCACCCCAAGCTCTTTCCAGGGTAATTCCTTGGGGTCCCGTTCAGCGAAGACGTTGATGCGTTGGTTATCGACAAGCAGGTGATCGTCTCCGGCCTCGACCGTTCCCTGGAATCGGCCATGGACCGAGTCGAAGGCCAACAGGTGACTCAGGGTTTTCGAGTCGGTCAGGTCGTTGATCCCTGCAACGTGAATAGAAGGGTCACCCAACGAGGCTCGGAAGAAGTTTCTCCCGATTCGTCCAAACCCGTTGATTCCGACACGAATAGCCATTGTCCTGTTTGTGAACCGGGTTAAAAATTCGTATGGAGAGGGGAAAACTACATAATACTTTTGGGAAGTGATGAAGTCAACGGTCGGTCAGGATGCGGGGCATATGAGGCTCAGACAGGCAACCTCTCCGCCTTCTTTCGAGTTGACCATGTGGACCAAAATTCTGACAAAATTATATTCAAAACAAGGTGTTAGAGCGAAATTTTCATGGCTTCCTTGACCTCTCCAAGGGTTTGGCTGGAGATCTTGGAAGCGCGTTCGCACCCGGCCCGGGCTACTTCGTCCAGCTTGGCGGGGTTGGCTTCGAGCGAACCGCGCGCTTCCCAAATAGGCGAGAGTTGCGCCACGACGCGATCCGCCACGAATTTCTTACAGTCGATGCAGCCGATTTTTGCCGTGCGGCATTCTTCGTTTACCTGGTCAATGACCGCGGCGTCGGAATAGATCTTGTGGAATTCGAACACCGGGCAGATATCGGGGTTTCCCGGGTCGGTTCGCCTCACCCGTGCCGGGTCGGTGACCATGGTCTTGATGGTTTGCCGCACCGTGGGTTCGGTGTCTGACAGGTTTATGGTATTCCGGTAACTCTTGCTCATTTTGCGACCGTCGGTTCCGACGACTTTGGGAAATTCCGTGAGCAGTTCCTTCGGTTCCACCAATACGGGAGTATAGAGACTGTTGAACCGTCGAGCGATTTCGCGGGTCAGTTCCAGGTGGGGGAGTTGGTCCTTGCCCACCGGCACGGCATCGGCCTTGTAGAGCAGAATGTCGGCGGCTTGCAGAACGGGATACCCCAAAAACCCGTGCGTGGAGAGGTCGCGTCCCTCGAGTTGTTCCTGCTTTTCCTTATACGTCGGATTGCGTTCCAACCACGAGACCGGGGTCAGCATCGAAAGAAGCAAATTCAACACGGCGTGTTCCGGCACGTGGGATTGAATAAAGACCGTGGACCGTTCAGGGTCGATCCCCGACGCGAGCCAATCGATCAGCAATTCCCGGACGTAGGTCGTGACGTGGCCGGTGTCTTCGTAATTGGTGGACAGCGCGTGCCAATCCGCCACAAAGAAGAAACACGTATGGTCGTCCTGGAGGGTCTTCCAATTCGTGAGGGCTCCTAAATAATTACCGAGGTGCAGGCGCCCGCTGGGCTGCATACCGCTTAACACGCGCATCGTTCACTCCTTCACAATCGGTTACAACACCAGCCTCGAGAGAATGGATCCGGTCATAAATTCGAAGATCGTCCCGATAAAGCCGCTGACCACGTAAATCCGTGAATCGAAAAAGAGCAGGCCGAGAATAATCAGTATGCCATAGGGTTCCAGCCGGCTGAGCAGGATGGCCGGCTTGAGTGGCAGGCTGCTCAGCAGGATCCGGCCTCCGTCGAGCGGGGGGATCGGAAGAAGATTGAAGGCAAAGAGCAAGGTGTTGATGATAATCGAAAACAGGGCCATGGCGACCAACGGCAACAGGAGCATCCCGAGCAGGTCGGTTCTCGTGGCGATCCCCGCCTGCGGAGGCCAATTCTCCTGTAGCGTCGGATCGATGGTGAGCAGGACGTTCAACAGGATCCCGCTCAGAATGGCCAGTACGAAATTCATCGCCGGGCCGGCTGCTGCCACGAGGGCCATATCGCGCCGGGGATTGCGCAATCGTCCCGGCGTCACGGGAACGGGTTTCGCCCAACCGAACAGGAATCCGCCCGGCATCAGCAGGCAGAGCAGGGGAACGATAATGGTGCCGAACCGGTCGATGTGGACAAGCGGGTTGAGCGTCAACCGGCCGTGCTCCCGGGCCGTGCCGTCTCCGTAATAATTCGCAACCCAGCCGTGGGCGTACTCATGCAGGACCACGGCCAACATCAGGGGAAGGATCACATAGGACAGGGTATGAAAGAATTGGACCATGCTACGAGAAATTCAATTCAGTTGGATGAAGCGACCGTTCTGAATTTGGATCATATACACTTTGCGCGTGAGGATGCCACCCTCATCGAATTTTTCCAATCCTCCCAGGGTGGGAAGATCATGCCGGACAAAGAGTTGCATGCGGACGTCCGGCCCGGTGGTGGCTCCACGGCGGACCGCGTCAAGGACCACGTGCATGGCCTCGTAGGCCTGGACCGCAAACATGGAAGGATCGGCCTGAAACCGTTCACGATAGGCGGTGATAAAACGCCGGGTATCCGGATCGGTGGTCTGAAGGAACAAGGCGTCCGTAAACAGCCCCCCCTCGATGGAACTGCGCCCCCATTTCAGGAGATTGGGGTGGTTCCAGGTATTCGTCCCCAGCAAGGGCACGTTCACGTCGAAAAATGCCAGTTGCGCGGCAAGAAAGGCCACGTCGGTCGGATGGCCGGGGAGAAACAGGGCATCGAATCCGGGAGTATACACCAACGGCGCCTCTTCGGATTCTTCTTCCTCCTCGACGGGATTGTTCTCAGGAGCATCCTCGGTTGCCGGGGGCAACATTTCTCCATAGAGGCTCAAATCCTTATCTTTGATGCGCGTGATTTGAACCGACGCATCTGTCGTTCCCGGTTGATACCCCTCGGCGGCAATCACCTCCCCCCCGTTTTTAACCACGGCTTGTTGAAAAATGTGATGCAAGTGTCTGCCATGGGTCGTTTGAGGAGCCAGGATGCAAAAGCGGGTATACCCGAAATGCTGCATGGTATATTCCACCAAACGGGTGATCTGGAGGGAAGGCGTCATGGCAGTGCTGAACCAATACCGTCCGAACTGCTTGACGTCCGCCAGGGTCGCGGTGGGTGTGATAAAGGGCACGGCCGCGAGGTCCGGGGTATCGGCCAGGAGTTGAACCTCTCGGGCCAATAAGGGGCCGATCAGGGCAATGGGGGCAAAGTCGTCGAGCAGTTGAGAAAGCTCGCGACGAAATTGGGCGGATGGAAGGACGCTGTCTTTGACCACGAGTCCAACGGCGTTGGCGCCTCCAAAGACTTCTTCCTCTTCCAGGGCCAACCGGATACCATTGAACACTTCGGTCCCGAAGGGCTTCATTTTTCCCGAGAAGGGCAAAGCCGCGGCAATCACGTGGCGATGGGCTTTGATTTTGACAATAAAGGTCCGCAGCAGCGCGCCCGCGGTTCGGGCATAGGGATGATCGGGAAAGTGTTGAAGAAAGACTCGGATATCCCGCTCGGCCAACGTCTCGTCTTCCCGTGCCGTATGGAGTTCAATCAAACGAATTAAGGCCAGATCGCCGGGATACGTACTCGAAAAGGCATCCAGGACCGCGCCGAGCGCTTGTTCGTTCATCCTTTGCAGGATCAGACTTTGGACATAGTCCCGGAGATCCCGCCGTGTGTCTTCCCCTGATTGTTCGGCATGGAGCAATGCGGTTTGAATCGCCAGAAGGGACTTACCGTTCGCTTCGTACGCGAGGCACAATCGATACAGGGCCTCGGCGCGTATCGTTTCGTTCGGCGCCAGGTCCAGGACCCGAGACAGGATCGAAATGGCACGGTCGGGCTGTTGTGATTCGGTATAGAGGGTGCCCAGCCTCAACCGGGCATCGTGGACCAGCGGAGAGCCCGGATATTCTTCCAGGAATTGTTCGAGGGTGACGATGGCCTGCTTGTCCTGACCCTGGGCTGCCAGGGCCACGGCGTGCAAAAAAGAGAATTGTTCGATGAAGGCGGGCGGCTCGGCTTGATCGAGAAAACGTTCGATCAGACGCAACGCCGCGCCAGCGTGTTCCTGTCCGAGTTCAGTCTTGATGCGGGCGAGAGCCTGTTCCTCAGTCGGTTGAGTTGGTGACAATTGCGCAAGGGTCGTCCCCGGCCAGAAACCGACGCTGATGAGGAAGAACCAAAGAAGGGTGGAGGAAAAAGAGAAGGTGGCGATGATCATGAGACATTGTTGCGTATTGTGGTATATAAAGCCAGTGCCGGTGACTGTCAACCGATTCCCCTCCTTTGCCTGCCCGGAGTGGAGTGAGGGGTGGGGGGCGGGGAAATAGAGGCCGTGGCCAGGATTGTAAATGTTCAGTCATT
>JAAXIB010000072.1 GCA_012270585.1 Nitrospirales bacterium | reverse complement strand
TTTGCAGCGTCAAACTGGTCGCCGTGTGGCTGACCAGCGTGGGATCTCCAGGAGGCCCGGGCGCTTGGGTCGGCTTATCATCATCCGTAATGGTCACGGTGACGCTGGCACTAGCGGCCACACCCCCACCCGAGGCACTGAGCGTCACGGTCGCACTCGCATCCTCCGTATCGCTGTCTTGCTCCCCCGTGACCGTAAACGTCTGATACGTATTCCAATTCGAAGTCGTGAAGACCCGGGACGAGGGGGCAATCGAAAGCGCGGGATCGCTCTCAGAGGCGGTGACCGTGACGGCCCCCGTCGGGGCGGCCGTCAAGCGGGCCCGAATCGTGGCCGTCCCGCCCTCCGCCACCGTCACCGTGGTCGCCTCCAGGGCCAATTGAGCGGTGGGGAGTGGTACTATCGTCCCATCAGCCGCAGCCGGCACACTCGTGCGCCTGACCGCGCCGCGCTTATCGTATTCCGTGCGTGTGACGGTCTTCTGATTCTCCGGCCCCGTGCGTTCGGTCTTGATAGGTCGGCCCAAGCCATCAAAATAAGTCCAAGTGGATAGCCCCAGTTGGGAATTCGTCCGTATATGCTGGCTCCCGACCGTGCCGAAACTCTCATAACTCGTGGTGGTCCAGAAGCCATCGGGTTGCGTTACCTTGGTGCGACGGCCGAGGACATCGTATTGCGTGGTCTCCACCCCGCCGTTGGCCTCCGTCACGCTCTGCACCTGCCCATACAGCCCGTGCGTCGTGGCCACCCCGTTCACCCCATAGTAGGCGATCGTGGTGACTTGGCTCTTGGGATTCTTCGCCGTCGTCACAAAGGTGCCCGAGAGGTCGTAGGCCAAGGTGGTCGTGTGGCTGTTGGCATCCCGGGAGCAAATGAGGTTCCCTTGGGCATTATAGGCCATCCGGGTCTCGGGGGACGTCGTGGCCCCCGACAGCCACCGCACCGTGCGCGTCAGACTGCCTTTGGTCGGCGTTTGGTTTGTTGACGCCACGCTACAACTCGTGGTGCCGTCATAATAAAAGTCCGTCTGCGCCAGCTTGGTGCCCGTGGTCCCCACCCCGGCATGGATGCGCTCCTGCGTGGGCAACCCCACGATCCATGTCGTCGTATTGGGCAAGTACGTGCGCACGACCGTGCGATCATCCGCACTCGTGCTGGTGTCCCCGTATTGCACTTCGCGCGTGACGTTGCCGTAGGCGTTGTAGGTATAATCCGTGCGCGTCGTCCGGCCACAGGTCGTCGCGCCCTCGCAGAGCTTCGTGACCACCGAGGCGGGTGGCGTGAAGTACGGGGCCGCCCCATCCGCATCCGCGGTATAGGTCGTGGTGGTTTCCGTATATAGCTTCCCGTTGCCATCCGTGACCTTGGCGCGATAGGGCGTCCCTTTGAGATAGCCCTCTGCCACAGTGGGATCATTTTCATCGACCGCCGTGTCGTTGCCTTGATGGAACCAGGTCTCGGTGATGGTCCGCTTCCCGGAAGCCCCGGTCGGACCGGTGACTTTGACGTAGTTGAAGCCGCGGAATTCGCGCTCCCCAATATGATGATAGCCCCCGGCGTAGGCATAGCTCGCCGTGGCGACGTTTCCGTTGCCGTCGTTGGTCGTGATGGAGGAGACGGTGTACACGGGATAGGGCAATTGGGTGTGGCTAGATTGCGTGGAGGGCGTGTAGGCAATGGTGGTGGTCGCCCCAAGACCGTTGGTGATCGACGTCAGCCGCCCATGCGCCGCGCGATCGGATAAGAACGCCCGTACCGTGATGCCCCCATTGCTTTCATCGGCCTTGTAAAACACAAGATCCGCCTTCCCGTCTCCATTCACGTCGGCCAACCCGCGTGCCCAGTCATCGCCGCCATAGGTCCCGGTAGACACGGGCGTCACTTCAGGGCTGGCGGAAAACGTGCCATCGCCCTTAGAGAGCAGCGCCCGGACTTTGATGCCAGTGCTGCCGGCACTCGCATAGTGAAACACCAGGTCCATCTTCCCATCCCCGTTAACATCCCCCTTCCCGCGGACCCACCCGCTGCCGCCGTAGGCGCCGCTGGAGACGGGCGTCACTTCGGGGCCGGCCGTAAAGGTGCCATCGCCGTCAGAGAGCAGCGCCCGGACTTTGATGCCAGTGCTGCCGGCACTCGCATAGTGAAACACAAGATCCGCCTTCCCGTCTCCATTCACGTCGGCCAACCCGCGTGCCCAGTCATCGCCGCCATAGGTCCCGGTAGACACGGGCGTCACTTCAGGGCTGGCGGAAAACGTGCCATCGCCCTTAGAGAGCAGCGCCCGGACTTTGATGCCAGTGCTGCCGGCACTCGCATAGTGAAACACCAGATCCATCTTCCCATCCCCGTTAACATCCCCCCTCCCGAGGACCCACCCGCTGCCGCCGTAGAAGCCAGTGGACACAACCGTCTGCAAGGCTTTGGCCGTAAAGGTGCCATCCCCATTGGACAGGATGGCTCTGACCCGAATGCCCCTGTTGCTGGCATCGGCATAGCGAAACACCAGGTCTGTCTTCCCATCCCCGTTGACGTCCGCCACCCCGCGAGTCCACCCGCTGCTGTCGTAGGAGCCAGTGGACACAACCGTCTGCAAGGCTTTGGCCGTAAAGGTGCCATCCCCATTGGACAGGATGGCCCTGACCCAAATGCCCCCGTTGCTGGCATCGGCATAGGAGTACAGCAGGTCCCACTGCCCATCTCCATTGAGGTCCACCCGCGAGGTGATCCACCCCCAGCCCCCATAGGAGCCACTGGATACCGTCGTCTGCAAGGCTTTAGCCGTAAAGGTGCCATCCCCATCGGACAGGATGGCCCTGACCCGAATACCCCCGTTGCGGGCATCGGTATAGTCAAACCCTAGGTCCGTCTTCCCATCTCCATTGACGTCCTTCAGCCAGTTGATCCACTCCCAGCCCCCATAGGAGCCATTGGACACCGGCGTCTCTTGCGCGCTGGCCGTAAAGGTGCCCCGTTCCTCCTCGGCATAACTCAAGCCCACCGGGGGAAGGGTGGTGCCGCCGGAGACGGTGCCGTTTGTCGCCACCGTGGCATCGCTCCCATATTGTTGCACTTGGCTGAGTAAGGAGCGACTCGTGCCTGCGCTGCTGGTGTAGGTCAGCTTGTACGCCCGCACCAGTCTGTTGTTCGCTTGGATCTCAATCGTCTTTAACCGTTTGGCGGTCTTCATTAGAAAATGGGTGGTGTACGTCGGCACGGCATCGGGGCGAGCTTCCAGATGAAAGAGGACACGGTTCGTGGGGGCCGTACTGCCATGGCCGGTATAGTCGATCTGCGCCAGGTAGGCTTGGCCTTGATCGCTCGTGTAGCTGAAGGTCATATAATTGCCGTGCGGGTCTTCCACTCGGTCCAAGCACCACCGAAAGATCTTGGTGGCATCGCTGGGATCCGCGATCCGCGTGTTGGCGGCTTGGCCAAAATAAAACTTCGTGCCGGTCTTATCCGTGGCCAGAAAGTAGGGCTTGCTGTCGCTAGCCGTCTTCTTCTCCACCCGCGTGAACCCACCTTCGATCTTGGCCCGGTAGTCGGCCGGGCCTGTCTTCACCAGCTCGACGTTGATGCCAGAGAGGCGAAAAATGTAGTCGTCGCCCGTATAATCCAGGCCGAATGTGGTTTGCCGGTCGATCACCCCTTTGTCCAGTTTCCAGCCCAGGCCCACCCAGCCGTTGCCAGCGGCGCTGTTATAGACTAAGGCCAAGTTGGGTTGAACCCCGCCCCGGCCCGGCGGCACGTCAATGGGAATGCTGGTGGTGGCCGTGCCGGTGAACAGGTCAGCATGCACCGGCCCGCCCACCGCCGTCACGGGCACGTCTTGCTCGGTCTCTCGGGCAAAGAGGGGAGAACTGGGGATGAGCAGCGAGACATTCAGAACTAAGAGGTAGATGAAGGCTCCCACAGGGTAGCGCAGTGCACGCGAAAACTGCAATCCTGACGGCGGCATGAGGATACCTCTCAAAACATCTGCGCCATCTAAGGGTATAGCGCATCTGTCATTAAAAAAATTGAGGGGGATTCTATACAGATTCCCTTTGCATGTCAATAACTTGTCTGGGGTGTGTTAGCCCAAAGCTGTAATGTCCCCTTTGTCCAAAGCCAAAATGTCCCTTTTTCACCAGAGGAGGAAGGGCGATAACAAAGGAGACCCTGACGATGAGTCAACAAGAAGTGGATCGGGTGCAAGTGATTCAACGGATGGTCGAAACCTGCGAGGGCAAGCGGCGGCCGCCCAGCGGTTGGGGCTGAGTGTGCGAGAAGCCCGCGCCCATCCCGGTCGAGACCGAGAAAACGCTCGCGCTCCGGCTCGCCACCATCCAACAGGCCCAGCGCCGCCGCCCCCACTCCAAACCGGCCCCGACTCATCCGTGGCGCTCGCGGGTTCACCCGCCCCTTGCCCCGCTGCCTATCCCCTAAGAGAGTTGGCCCAAGGGGACATCACAATCTTGCACAAAAGGGGAACCTTTCTGCTTTGGGTTGACATAGCACATATGAATGCACTACCTTCGGCCAGGTTCAGGACGGGCCCGTGGAGCCGCAATTGAAAAAATCGCGTCTTCATTGGCTGGTACAGTCGCAAGCTTCCCCATCAAGGAGACAGTTCAAAAGTAGAGTTTCCGGTAACCTGCTCTCGGTACCGGACCGGAGAGACCCATCCAATTGTGAAAAAGGGCTCCGGCACTGGGCCAATATCCGACAATATTCAGCCGGGTCGTGATCTTATGCGCGCATCCACGCGGGGCTGGAGTAGTCCGCTCGCAATGGAACTGCGAGCGGACCACCACTGTGGCGCAACACGATCTCAACGTGGGAGAAAAAGCGCGGGGCTATACTCCGCACCCCGCGGGGCACCATCACTAACACCTGGTGCCAGAACTACCATCCCGTGGGGCAGCGCACGCAATCTCCGTGAAATTGACGCCTTCGAATTTAAAGGTCTTTTTCATCATCACAGTCCGACCGTAGTTGTCCAGCCAGTCCCGATGCTTCGCGACAACCTTTCCTGGTGGGCTGACGAAGAACTCGACGGTGTACAGATCGCTGCGCTCACCGGGCAACTGCATGTTGTAGGCATAGTGAAAGTTGTCGATCAAATTAATATGCGGAGGTACCGGCACAAATGCGATATCCCCCGTCGACTCGTTCGTGACCTTCGCACTGATGTTCAGGTAGGGGACGAAACCACCCTCAGGCGTACCATCCGGAATGTTTTCTGTGTCCCAGTTGACGCGCGCCTCGATGTGCACGTCCGTCATGTCTTCGGCAAGGTTATGCCTCATCGGCCGGACGTAGTCGCGCACCGCGCCTTCGAATATGAACACGATGCCAGGGTGCACCCGGAAGCCTCCGTCGTCGCGCATTGATTGTGCCTCACCGATCACAAGCTCCTGCGCAGCCGACGGCTGCACGCCCATCAGGAGCACACCGAAAACGTCTACCGCCAGTAGCAATCCTGCCGACACCAGCGCGCTCCTGTTCCGAATTCTGTCTCGTCTCCATCGAATCATTTCTCTCTCCTTTCGTTCATGCACGACGACCTCCGTCATGCCGTGTTATCCTCCCGACGAATCTCTTGATATTTTGTCTATTTAGTTATGATATTCATAACTGTTACCAATTATGCCAGTTGGTCTTGTATAATAAAATGTCCATTGACCGGAAAATAATGTCCAATAACCGGAAAATAACCGGTCGAACTCTTACAGGCGTCCAGGCTTGCCCTCTTGTGACTTACCCAACGGCAGGTTGGTTACTGGATTGATCTCAGAGCCCCCTCGAAGAGAAGCGGCGTCGAGACACACCAGAGAAAATGCCGGTCTTTGAGCTGTTAAAGCGTGTAAGAAAGGTGTATGCGGAGGACATCTCCAATGCGAAAGCCTACATCGTGCTCCGGATCATTGGAGAAAAAGTTAGACCGCCCAGTGGTGGGCAGAGACGGCTTACTGATAGCTTTCCTGATCGGTGGGAAATTTCCGGCACTCCACTTCTTCCTTGAAACGCCGCAAGGCTTGGAGGGCGTCGGCTTTGAGGTGGGCATAGGGCTTGACGAATTTCGGAACAAATTCGTCAAACAAGCCGAGCAGATCATACAGGACCAACACCTGGCCATCGCAGTGGGGGCCTGCCCCAATCCCGATGGTGGGGATTGAGACCGCTTGGGTAATGGATTGTGCCAGGGTCGCGGGCATCGCCTCCAGGACCAACGCAAACGCCCCTGCCGTTTCCAACGCCTTGGCATCGGCGACCAGCGTGTCGGCTTGGGGTTTTTCTCTTCCTTGCACCTTGTAGCCGCCAAAGCGATGCACGAACTGCGGCGTCATGCCGAGATGACCCATCACCGGAATGCCTACGGTGGTCAAGGCGCGGACCCTCTCCACCATGGCGCCGCCGCCTTCCAATTTCACGGCCATGGCTCCTGCCTGGATCAAGCGACCGGCATTGTGAAGGGCCCGTTCCTCGCTGACCTGATAACTCATAAACGGCATATCGGCGATGACCAGGGCCTGCCGTCGGCTTTGAGCCACCAGCCGGGTGTGATACACCATGTCTTCCATGGTGACCGACAACGTGTCCGGTTTGCCCTGGACCACGACGCCCAGTGAATCTCCGACCAGAATGACGTCAATGCCGGCTTGTTCGATCACGCGGGTGAACAACGCATCGTAGGCCGTTACGACCACCAGTTTTTTCTTCCCCTTCTGGCCTTGAAACTCCGGAATCGTCATCAGTTCAACCCGGCCTTTCGGATAATCTCGGGAAGTCGATGCGAGAGCCGGCCGGCCATGACGTGCACACCATCACAGAACGGACGAATGGCTCGAATGGTTCGCACCGCAATTTCAATCCCGGCTTCGGCTGCATGGGCTTCCCCGGCGTCCCGCAGTTCTCGCAGGATCTCTTCGGGAACGTCGATGCCCGACACGTGCGCGTTGACGTATTCTGCCATTTTGACGGATCGAAGCACCAGGACCCCGCCTAAGACGTTACGGGAATAGGGGCGCACCTCTTCCATGAAAGACCTGACCACCTGCGCCAAAAAAACGGGTTGCGTCTGAAAGAATTGTGCACCGGCGTTGACCTTGGCCTCAAATTTTTTATGTAAGAGTGCAACCGATTCGACGCCCGGGGCCGCGGCGCCACCGATAAAGAACGCGGTCCGTCCCTCCAACGCGTTGCCGGCCAAATCCCGTCCCTGATTGAGTTCGCTCACCGCGTGCATGACTTGCACGGTATCCAGGTCGAACACCGGCTTGGCCTCCTTGTGATCGCCGGCACTCGGGCTATCGCCGGTCAGACACAGCACGTTGCGGATTCCGAGCACGTGGGCTCCCAGGAGATCCGATTGCAGGCCGATCCGGTTGCGATCCCGGCACGTGAGTTGGAGCACGGGGTCATGCCCCTGTTCATACAGAAGGCGGGCCACGGCTACCGGACTCGCTCGCATCACCGCGGCGGCGTTATCGGGCACGTTGATCCCGTGGACTCGCCCACTCAACGACTTGGCGGTCTCGAGCAATTCCGACACGTCGGTTCCCTTCGGGGGATTCAATTCGACGGTCACGGCAAACTGGCCTTGGGCCAACGTCTGGTGGAGAGTGGACTGGTGGGTCTTCATGGCATGGTTTCTACCGGCCCCCTGACGTGGCCGCTCGCCTGGCTCCTTCCAGCGTGTTCGCCAACAACATGGCAATGGTCATGGGACCGACGCCCCCAGGAACCGGGGAAATCCATCCGGCCCGCTCTCGCACCGGCTCAAAATCCACGTCGCCGACCAACCGGCCGTCATCGAGTCGATTGATGCCCACGTCGAGCACGATGGCCCCGTCCTTCACCATGTCGCCCTTGATGAACCGGGGTTTGCCGATCGCGGCCACCAGAATATCGGCTTCCCGGCAGACCGCGGGCAGGTCCTTGGTCCGGGAATGACACATCGTCACGGTGGCGTGCTGATGCAAGAGCAGCATGGCAACGGGCTTGCCTACGATGTTGCTGCGCCCGACCACCACGGCCTGCTTCCCGGCAAGGGGTTCGCCGGTGGATTCGATCATGCGGAGCACCCCCTTGGGCGTACAGGGGACGAACACCGGATCCCCCGCGACCAACCGGCCGATGTTGTACGGATGAAAGCCATCGACGTCCTTGTCCGGAGCGATCGCATTCAGAACGGCCTGATCGTCAATATGAGCCGGCAAGGGAAGCTGTACCAGAATCCCGTGAACCCTGGGATCCGCGTTCAACTGATCGACCAGGGCCAACAACTCGGCCTGGCTGGTCTCCGCGGACAAATGATGATCGGCCACGTACAGGCCCGCGGTGTCGCAGGCCTTCTTTTTATTGCGAACGTAGACCGCCGAGGCCGGGTCGCCGCCGACCAACACCACGGCCAAACCGGGCCGAACGCCGGTCCGGGCCTCAAGCACTTCCACGTCCCGGCCAATGCCGTCCCGAATGTCCTTTGCCAAGATTTTCCCATCAATGAGCTGAGCCGTCACATCGTCCTCCTTAACGTGGAAGGGGTCTGTTTTACGTGTTACGCTACGATAACAGGGGCTAAAAATTATAGTCAATCGAAGGGAAACGGGCGCGGACGCGCTGCCTTGACACCCCCCAAAGGGTGCCGTAGCATGCCGCTGTGAGACACCCTTCCGCCCGCCAATCCGTTCTATTGCATTTCCCCTGGTCCCGGAAACCGTGCCTCTTCCGGACCCTGCTCCGGGTCGTCGCCATCGTTCTGTTTCTGAGTGCCTGGGCGCTGCCGGCTCTTGCCAATCCCATCAGTCAACTCAGCAGCCCTCAATCCTTTATCGCCCATCCTTCGGGCGACGGCTATTTCATCGCCAATGCCAATGGCGAACCCGGCGCGCCCGACAATAACGGGTTCATCTCGAAACTTGATCGGGACGGCAACCTTCTGAACCTGCATTTCATTCAGGGGGGCCGCGGCGACACGATCCTGCATTCACCCCACGGCATGGCCGTTGCCGGCGAAACCCTCTACGTGGCCGATATCGACGTCATCCGGGGATTTGATGCCCAATCCGGCAACCCCACGGTGACCGTTTCCCTGCATCCGTTTCACGTGGAGGCATTGACGGATCTGATTGCCGACGGCATCGGACAACTCTTCGTCCTGGACACGGCCGGGAACGCCGTGTACCGGATTGACCCCCAACGCGATCACGAAGTGTCCCTCTATGTCCAACACGAGGACCTGGCGTCACCGCGAGGACTCGTCGTGCACCCGAGGTCGGGCCGGCTCTGGATCGCCAGCCTCGACAACGGAACCGTGATGGAAATTGCGGAAGACCGCACCGTGACCGAAGTCATTTCCAATTCGTTCTTTACCGGCAAGTTCCGGAATTTAAGCGGGATCGACTTCGATCGATTCGGCAGCCTGTACCTGTCCGACCTGACCGCGGGAAAGATCTGGCGGGTCCAGCCGGACCGTTCCATGCAGGTCATTGCCGAGTTTTTGATCTCGCCGTGTTCCGTCAAAATCGACCGCCGGAACCACATGATCATGGTCCCCTATTTGTACGCCAACGGAGCCGAGATCAATGGCTTGGAACGCCCGATCAATACCGGCAAGCCACGGAAACGCAAGCGGACCCTTTCGGATTACGGCCTGGGCTGGCTGGAAGACGACAAGAAACCATGAGCAAATGCATCTACTGCCACGAACGAAAGGGAAAGCGCCCTTGCCCGGCGTTACGCGGGGCCATTTGCAGCCAATGCTGCGGCACGCACCGCGTGGTCAGTATTGCGTGCCACTCCGATTGCGTCTATTTGGACGCGAACGTGGAATATCAACAAAAACGCGTCGGGGACCAGTTTGAACAGGAACGGCGCGCCTTCTACAAGGAACTGCTCGAACAATCGGGAGACAAGGCCGCGGAGTTGTTTTACTTTCTCGAAGCCGTGACGTTCAAACATTTCCAGGCACGGAGCGACGCGCAGGATGGGGAGGTCATCGCGGCCATCCAGGCCTTGCGTCGATCGTTCAGCCCGATTCACGTGCCTGAGGGCATGGCCCCGCCCTTTACCGAAGCCCTCAGGAAAGAATATCAGGCCTTCATGGAGGGAGAAAAACCCGACACCCAACTCGTGGGTGAGGTGCTGGATCGAGGCCTGACGTTTATCGGCGAATTTTCAGGAGACGGGCTTCGTTCCAATCGCTTCCTCAAGGGGCTGATCGGGTTCCTCAAGAGCCGTCACCCCGACGTCGCAGCACAGTTGACGAAACTCGGCACGACGGGACGCATCATCCTTCCGAGCGGCACCCACATGGAAGAACAGCCGAACTAGACCGGCCCGTTGTCTTATTTCACCTCGACGGTCATTTCGATGCGTTCGAGGGGATTATCCCTGAAGTCCCGGGGTTGATTCACGATTTTGTCGGCTACCTCAACGCCCTTCACGACTTCTCCAAACACCGTGTACTGACCGTCCAGACTGGGGGCCTTGCCCACCATGATGAAAAATTGGGAGCCCGCGCTATCGGGATCAGCCGCTCGGGCCATGGACACAATGCCCCGTTCATGCGGAATCCGGTTGAACTCGGCCGGCAGGGTATAGCCCGGTCCTCCCATGCCGTAGAGATGTCGCTGGCTCGGATCTTTGGTGTTGGGATCACCACCTTGAATCATGAAGCCGGGAATCACCCGGTGAAAGAGCGTCCCGTTATAGAACCCCTTTTTGGCTAAATTCAAAAAGCTTTCCACGTGCTTGGGCGCCAATTCCGGGAAAAAGACCAGTTCCATTTGACCAAATTTGGTGGTGATGACCGCACGAGGAGCCTTGCCTCCCGCCGTCAAAAGTCCCTGAGGATTCCCGGCCCGGACGGGTTCACCCCCCGCCAGGAGAACCACGGCTCCCATGATCCACAGGATTTTTCTTGCCACACGTAATCCAAGCATTCCTTCATCCTCCTTACTGGTGTTCCTTAAGTCGTTTTTATCAGCCCGCCTCAGTCACGGGCCGCAGTTGATCGAGCGCCTGTTTGGCCGCTTCCTGTTCCGCTATTTTCTTACTGCGCCCCTTCCCGCTTCCTTGCCATTGTTGTTCAATTTCCACCGTCACTTCAAATGTTTTTTGATGATCAGGGCCTGATTCTTCGATGACGGTATAAACCGGCAGGGCCTGCACGTGCCGTTGACACCATTCCTGCAATTGACTTTTGTAGTCCTGCCTGAAAGCCGCAAGATCTTCCCGGTGCAATTCCTTGAGTTGGGCCTCCAGCACCTGCAACGTAAACGTTCGGGCCGGCTCCATCCCTCCATCCACATAGACGGCTCCGATGACGGCCTCCAACGCGTTTGCCAGGAGAGACGCTTTGTCCCTGCCCTTGGTGCGTTCTTCGCCTCGGCCCAAGCGGAGCATTTGACCCAGACCCAATCGCCGCGCGGCGTCCGCCAGCGTGACCCGCCCCACGAGCCGGGCCCGGATCTGTGATAATTCTCCTTCCGCCGACTCCCGGAAGGTTTCCGCCAGATACTCACTCACGATCAGACCCAACACCGCGTCGCCCAGAAACTCGAGGCGTTCGTTGTTTGCCGTGGAGGGCTGCTCGTGGGAACGATGCGTCAAGGCCTCTTCCAACAACGCCGGCTCACGAAAATGATACGGCAGTCGTCGATGCGCCTCCTCAAACACATCCATTCCTTTGCTCTCATGACCGGGGACGTTCGAGAGACCTAAACGTCCGGATTCCCTTGTGCAGACTTGACGACCAGACAGGCGTTCACGCCGCCAAAGCCAAAGGCATTCGAAAGCGCGGCCTCGATGGGAACCTGACGGGCCCCTCCGGGAATATAATCAAGGTCACACTCGGGATCGGGATTCTCCAGATTGATCGTGGGCGGCAGGACCCCATGATGCAATGCCAGGGTGATCAACACCGCTTCGACGCCGCCGGCCGCTCCCAACAGGTGACCGATCATGGACTTCGTGGAGCTCACCGGAAGGTGCGCGGCATGCTCCCCGAACACGGTTTTGATGGCTTGCGTTTCAACCTTATCCGCAAAGGTGGAGGTGGCATGCGCGTTCACGTACCCGATGGTCGCTTTCGGGATCCCCGCGTCGCGAATGGCTTTTTCCATACAAACCACGGCCCCGGCGCCGTCATCAGGAGGAGCGGTGATGTGAAAGGCGTCACTGGTCATCGCATAGCCGACAAGTTCTCCGTAGATTCTGACGCCGCGGCGTTGCGCGTGGTCCAACGCTTCCAAGACCACCACGCCGGCGCCTTCTCCGATCACGAACCCGTCCCGGTCACGGTCAAACGGCCGACTCGCCCGTTCCGGATCGTCGTTGCGACGCGATAACGCTTTGGCCGCGCCGAACCCTGCAATGGCCAACGGGCAAATCGTGGATTCGGTTCCGCCGGCCAACATGACGTCCGCTTCCCCGCGTTGAATAATCCGGTAGGCGTCTCCGATGCAATGATTCCCCGTGGCACAGGCCGTCACGGCACACGAGTTGGGGCCCTTGGCCCCGAACCGGATCGCGACCTGGCCCGAGGCCAGATTCACGATGACCATCGGGATGAAGAACGGGCTGACGCGCCCCGGCCCTTTGTCCTGGAGCACCTGGTGGTACTGTTCAATGGCCGGAAGACCGCCGATGCCCGCCCCGATGTAGACCCCGACCCGTTCGGCCGTGTCGGGTGTGATTTTCAACCCCGCGTCATCCACCGCCTCCTGGCTCGCGGCCATGGCGTACTGGATGAACGTGTCCATCTTTTTGATTTCTTTTTTTTCGAGGTAATCGGCCGGTTCGAACCCCTTCACTTCGGCCGCGATTCGACAGGCATAGCCGGACGCATCGAAGCGCGTGATGGAACCGATTCCCGATTTCCCGGCCAGCACCGCTTGCCAGGTGTTGTCGACACCGATTCCCACGGGAGTCACGGCTCCCAAGCCGGTGATCACCACGCGCCGACGGGGGGGGTACTCGGTCATGAGAGCCGCGGATCAGGTTTTTTCTTTGATATACTCAATGGCTTGAGCCACTTTTTGAATCTTTTCCGCGTCTTCATCGGGGATTTCCACGTCGAATTCTTCCTCAAGCGCCATGACCAGTTCCACCGTATCCAAGGAGTCGGCCCCTAAATCCTCGACAAAGGACGCGTCGGGCACGACGTCCTCTTCTTCCACTCCCAACTGTTCCGCAATGATCTTTCGAATTCGTTCTTCAACGGCCATCGACCTTCGCACCTCCTGTTAAGCAATAGAAGTCATTCACCCATTTCCCAATTCCCCTCCTTTGTAAGGAGGGGTAAGGGGAGGTAGAGAATGTAGCCAGAAGGCGAAATCCCGCGCTCCATGGAAGGTTGGCTCTACCCCACCTTGCCTCCCCTTACAAAGGGGAGGTAACGACCACACAGCCGACACTTACTCATTCTCTAAAGTCTTGCGTGCACCTTTATCCTGTTACGCCATGTGCATCCCGCCATTGACGTGGAAGACCTGGCCGGTGATATACCCCGCGGCGTCCGATGCCAAAAACCGGACGGCTTCCGCCACCTCGGCGGGTTGTCCCAATCGACCAAGAGGAATCTGTTGTAACAACGCGTCTTTGACCTCCTGGTTCAAGGCTCGGGTCATCGCCGTATCGATAAATCCCGGAGCGACCGCGTTCACCGTGATGTTCCGGCTCGCATATTCGCGTGCCACCGATTTGGTGAACCCGATGACCGCGGCTTTCGACGCGGCGTAGTTCGCCTGTCCCGCGTTCCCGATCGTCCCCACGATCGACGCCATGTTAATAATCCGGCCATACCGCTGTTTGGTCATGGGACCCAAGATCGCCCTGGTGCAATAAAACGTCCCGGTGAGATTGACCTGGAGAACGGCGTTCCAATCCTCTTCTTTCATGCGCATAATCAACCCGTCACGGGTAATGCCGGCATTATTGACCAACACGTCCACGCGCCCCCACTCCTTCACGACGTGCTCCACCATCCCCTTGACGGCTTCCCACTGTGCCACGTTGGCCGATAACGCCAGCCCGCGACCCTGCTGGCGTTCCACCAATTGCAACGTGTCGGCACAGCGGGCGGATTCCAGGTCGACCACGGCGACGTCGGCTCCGGCTTTCGCGAAGCATTCCGCAATGGCTTGCCCGATCCCTTGCGCCGCGCCCGTCACAATCGTTTTTTTCCCTTCCAACACGGTTGCCTCACTGTTCATTTTTCGGAACTGCGTCTTACCGTCAATCACGTATGGACGTCAAGGTCTGTTCCAAAGACTCCGGGGCCTCGACGTGGAGCAATACGGCTTCCGGCACAATGCGTTTGGCAAGTCCGGTCAACACCGTCCCCGGCCCGATCTCAATAAACGTCCGAATGCCCTTTTGCCACATCGCACGAATGCTGTGCTCCCACAACACGGAGGAGGACAACTGGCGGATCAGAGAACGGCGCACTTCTTCGGCACGGACCAACGGGCGCGCGTCCACGTTATTAAAGAGCGGCACGGTCAAATCGGAAAGCGGCACCGCGTGAACGTGAGGAGCCAGTCGGTCCGCAGCCGGTTGCATCAAGGACGAATGAACCGGCACGCTGACGGGCAAGGGAACGGCTCGCCGGCATCCTTGGGCTTTGGCTAATTCAATGGCCCGTTCCACGGCGGCTTTTTCACCCGCGATCACCACCTGGCCCGGGCAGTTGAAATTGGCTGCGGCCACCACGCCCACGGGGTGCGCCTCTCGACAGACTTTCGTGACCACCTCTCCTGCCAACCCGAGTATCGCAGCCACAAGCCCACTCCCCGAAGGGATCGCCTCTGCCATGTATCGTGCCCGTTTGTGCACCAGGTCCACGGCATCCGGAAACGACAGCCCTCCGGCGGCAACGATGGCCGAATATTCGCCCAAACTGTGCCCCGCCACCGCGGAGGGGTGGATACGTGCCTCCAATGCCCGCCATGCAATCAGGCTCGTCACCAGCAACGCGGGCTGGGTATATTCCGTTCGATTGAGTTGTTCCTCCGGCCCTTCAAAACACAAGGCCTGAAGGTTATACCCCAGGATCGAGTTGGCCTCGTCAAACAGGGCCATGAGTTGCGGATACGCTTCACGCCACGCCTGCCCCATCCCTACGGCTTGCGAGCCTTGGCCGGGAAACAGGAATGCAATTGGGCCTGACATAGAAACTTAACGTATGAGTGAAACCGTCGAGAAAGTCAACGGATAAACACGCCGATGGACATGAACCGCCGCCCCGTGGTCAGTCAACGATAAACTCGCCTCCGTCCACGCAAATCACGTTTCCTGTCAACCAATGCGACTTCGGATGGGTCAGCAGGCCGATGGCGTCCGCAACGTCCTGCGGCGTGGTTAAGCGACCCGATGGATTCTTCCGTTGGGCCAAGGCGATCATGTCATCGGACCCCGGAATTTTCCGTAAGGCCGGGGTATCGGTGACGCCCGCCATGATCGCGTTCGCCGTTATCCCCATGGGAGCCAATTCGAGCGCGAGCTGACGCACGTGGGATTCCAAGGCCGCTTTGGCGGCAGACACCGCTCCGTAGGTGGCCCACACCCGCGCGCCTCCCGCACTGGTCATCGCAAAAATTCTTCCGCCGTTGCCCATGAGTTCCCGCGCGAGTAACTCCTGCACCCAATACACCAAACTGTTCGCCATGACGTCCAGCGTCATATCGACCTGGGCTTTACTCACGGCATCGGCACGCGTTTCGGCGACGAACCGTTTCAGCGTTCCAAAGGCCAGGGAATGGAGCAGGACGCGGATCGGGGGACCGTGCGCCGGGAATTTCGCTTGAAGCGCGTCGAGGACTTCCCCGCGCTTCTCCGCGCCTGCCGCATTGACGTTAAAAAAGAGTGCTTCCCGGCCATGGGCCCGGATGTCTGCAACGAGACGGTCCACGTTGGGGAGCGTGGATTTTCGGTCCAAATGCACCCCGACGATATTCATGCCGAGGGCCGCCAACTCCAAGGCGACGGCCCTGCCGAATCCGCTCGAGGCGCCCAGGATCAACGCCCATTCTCCTGGTCTCTCATCCGCAGCCATGTTTCATCCTTTCTACCACCGCATCACCCCGGAGGCCCACGTGAGACCTGCCCCAAACGCCGCCATCACCACCACGTGCCCTTCTCGGATCGTTCCGTTTTTGACGGCTTCATCCAATGCCAACGGGATTGACGCAGCAGAGGTATTGCCATACCGGTCGACGTTGATCACGATCCGGTCCAGGGGCATCCCGACGCGTTGCCCTACGGCCCGTAAAATTCGGATGTTGGCCTGGTGGGGAACCAGGCAATCAATATCGTGTATGTCGAACCCATGCGCCGCGACGGCTTCTCGTATGGCCTCTTCCATGGTTTTGACGGCAATCTTGAAGGTTTCATTGCCTCGCATTTTGACACAATGCAGGCGTCCGGCCAACACACGCTCCGACGGAGGAAGACTCGACCCACCCCCCGGCACGCAAATCAAATCAGAGAACCGCCCGTCCGCGTGTAAATGGAGGGAGAGGATTCCCCGGTCATCTTCCGTTGGGCCCAGGACCACGGCGCCCGCGGCATCTCCAAAAAGGACACAGGTGTTCCGGTCCGTCCAATCCGTGATGGAAGACATCACTTCCGACCCGATGACCAGAACGTAGCGATGCCCCGTCCGCACAAAGGCGTCCGCCACCGACAGACCATACACGAACCCGCAGCATGCCGCCGAAATATCGCAGGCAGCGGCCTTCACGGCACCAAGACGATGTTGTATCAGAGACGCGGTGGAAGGAAGAGGAGAATCCCCGGTACAGGTGGCCACGACAATCAGATCGAGTTGGGCCGCTTGAACATTTGCATCCGCCAACGCCTGCTGTGCCGCAAGAACGCCGAGGTCCGAACAGGCTTCGCCGGGCGCGGCCAGACGACGCTCGCGAATGCCCGTGCGTTCCACGATCCACGAATCCGACGTCTCCACGATGTTTTCGAGGTCGGCATTGGTCAACACCTGTTTGGGAGCATGGGACCCCGTCCCGAGTATCCGACTTCTCATTCACAGGCCATTTGAGGGCTGGGCGTCATCGGTGGGGTCAGACTTTCAGCAATATCACGTTGGATCAGTTCAATCAGCCGACCTTGAGCTAATGCGTCTGCCCGCCTGATGGCGTTTTTAATGGCCTTGGCCGAGGACCGGCCATGACAAATCATGCACACCCCATTCACGCCCAGGAGCGGCGCGCCACCAAATTCGGCGTAATCCGTTCGTCGCTTCAATCGCATGAGCGGCCCGGCCACAAAGACCAACGACAAGCGGCCCAAGGTTGAATTCATCACCTCACTCATCAGGATTTTTTTCATGGCCTCAGCCAACCCTTCGGAGATTTTCAACGACACGTTGCCCAGAAACCCGTCACACACGATCACGTCAGCCGTCCCGCTGTACACATCCCGGCCTTCGAGGTTCCCGATAAAGTTCAAGGAACTTTCCTTGAGCAGCCGGAAAGCCTCTTTCGTCACTTCATTGCCCTTGGTCGCTTCCTCTCCAATACTGAGAAGCCCCACTCGAGGATGCGCGATGCTCATGAGATGTTTGGCATACTCATGGCCCATGATGGCGAACTGATGCAACTGTTGGGCGGAACAGTCGACCGTGGCCCCGACGTCCAGCATGATGGCCGTTCCCCGTATGGTCGGCAAGGATGCCGCAATGGCCGGTCGTTCAACCCCCTTGATGGTCCCGAGCAGAAAAAAGGCCGACACCATGGCCGCGCCCGTGTTGCCGGCACTCACCACCGCCTGGGCCTCGCCGGTCTTGACCAAATCGGTCGCCACCCAAATCGACGAGTCACGTTTTTTCCTGGCCACTTGCGCGGGGGCTTCATACATGTCCACCGTTTGGGAGGCATGGTGGATCGTTACACGGGGATCAATGCACTGCACGCGCTCCAACTCTGCTCGGAGTTGGTCTTCGTGACCCACGAGGATTAATTCGACGTCAAACTCTCTGAGGGCTTGGAGCGCACCTTCGACGACGGGGGCCAATCCGTGATCCCCGCCCATGGCATCGAGAGCAATTTTCATGGATCGTGCGCGAGCCTCCCAGTGGGGATAGAGACGAAACCGTCTCAGGGAACCTCAGCTTTCTTGAATCGCGATGATCGCTACACGTTTGTAGTAACCGCACGACAGGCAGGTTCGATGAGGTAACGTTCGTTCGTGACATTGGGGACAAATGGAAAAACTCGGAATGCCGAGCTTTTTATGCGTGCGCCGTTTATCCCGCCGGGACTTGGAATGTCGATGTTTGGGGTTTGCCATTGTTTTCTCCTCACGTCACGGAAACGACCTGCGCTCGTATGTCCTACACATGACTTACGCCAACGGTTTAAGTTTGAATGCTTCTTGCAGGATTGCAAAGGGAGAATCCGTTTTGACTTCCTCGCACCCGCACCGCTGCACGTTCAGATTTTGCCCGCACGCCTGACATAATCCTTGACACCCCTCTGAACAGAGGGGTTGCATCGGGATGGACAAAATGAGTTGTTCACGAAGCATCTCCGGTAATTCAATCCGCTGTTCAACCACGGGATGGCAGTCCGTTTCTTCAGGATCCGAATCCCCGGACACGGGCTCCGGTTCCTGTCTTTTAGAGCACCGCCGACTCAGGTCTTTGTACAATGCCCGAAACGGCAGGTCCGCGGGCGTTGCAAACATTTCCAGACAACGGACACATTCATGGAGCAGCAAGCCGTTCAGCTCGCCCTCCACCCGGAAGCCGGCATCTTCGGCGTGAATCGTTGCCGTCAAGGCAAGCACGTCCTGTATTCCGGGATCGTTTTCTTCTAATTGCAAGTCCTCCTTCCCGACGACGCAGTCGACGCGCTCGCCTTCCGGAGGAATGTCTTTCACGCTGAAGCTGAGCGAGGCCACGTTTCCTGGACCTCCCTTGACCCGGGGATACAGACGGGAACCGCACCGTCACGGCGGCCGCCCTACCGCTCTTCGGCAAAAGCTAACAGGGAAATACTGCGGGCACGCTTGATCGCAATCGTGAGCTTTCGTTGGTGCCGCATACAGTTTCCGGATATCCGTCTCGGAATAATGCGTCCTCGTTCCGTCAAAAAATTACGCAACAGGTTCAGATCCTTATAATCCAGGGGCGTGGTCTCGTGACAAAACCGGCAAACGCGCCGTCGCTGAAAAAGCCTCCCTCGTTCCACGTCTATCTTCTCCTCGTGTGCGAAAATTATGCGTACTCTTCCGAATCGTACGGATGGTCGTGCGGGTATTCTTCTTCTCCCCCTCCGGGCTCACCTGTGTGACTTTGTTTTTTCGGGAGAAACGTGACCGATTGCGCCACCACCTCGTGTTTGTTTCGGCGTTGTCCATCTTCCGTTTCCCACCGCCGCTGTTGAAGTCGTCCGTCGACAATGGCTCCGTCACCTTTACTCAGGTATTGGCCGCAATGCTCGGCTTGTTTGCCAAAGACCACGATATCAACGTAACACACTTCCTCTTTTTGATCATCGGCTTGTCGAAAGCGTCGATTCACCGCCAACCCGAAATTGGCGACGGGAGTACCACTGGGGGTGTACCGAAGTTCAGGGTTTCGCGTCAGGTTCCCGATGAGAATGATTTTATTGAACCCCACCACCTTCGGATTCTCCCTGTTCGGCCGTAGCCCCTTGGAACGCTTCTTCTTCCACGCGCACGGTCAAGAACTTGATGACCGAATCTTCCAATCGGTAGAGCCGTTCAAGTTCACTCACCACGTTCTCCTGCGCCGATTCAAACTGAAGCAGGATATAGGTGCCGCGCCGGTCATGTTTAATTTCGTAAGCGAGCTTCTTTTTCCCCCAATTATCGGCTTTGACAATCGTCGCCCCGTGTTTCGTCAACGCGCTTTTCATCTTTTCGATCACCGTCTCGGCTTCTTCATCAGCCAACGACGATCGAAGAATAAAAATTGATTCATAACATGCCATGCCGCCCTCTTTCTGAAAAACCCTGATTCATCCCCGTTTACCGGCTTCGTTACAAGGGAAGCGACGGTAACACAGGGTAAAATGTACTGTCAAACCACGTCTCTGAATGCCTCCCTCCCTGTTCCCGTCTCATGGCTTACGCCGGCATGCGGCGATTAAAACGATTCATCGCTTCTTGCACGCCATGCAGCACAATACAGGCCAATCCTTCAACCGCCCGGGTCAGAACGGGTTGCAGGTCGTCCAACTCCGCCGGTGTGAACGGCGCCAACACAAAATCGGCGGGATCCACTTCCAGAGCAGGACGGCCTATTCCTATTTTCAGACGAGTGAAGGCTTCGGTCCCCAGGGCCGTCACGATGGATCGTAAGCCCTTATGCCCCCCCGTTCCCCCTCCGGGCCTGATGCGAAGGCACCCGATGGGCAGGTCCAAATCATCATGGACCACGATCACGTCCCGTGCTTGGACGTCATGTGCCGTCACGAGTTCCTCCACGGCCTCACCGGACACGTTCATAAACGTCACAGGCAGCGCAAGAGAAACGGGATTCTCGTGGACTCGACCGGTTCCCTGTTGCGTTAAGCCATTGAAGTGTAACGGAATAGCCCATTCGGCCGCCGCTTGAGCCACAACCCGCTGTCCGACGTTATGACGCGTCGCCGCATATTCAACGCCCGGATTCCCAAGTCCGACAATAACACGCAAGAGTTATTTGGGGGGGTCGCTGGGGTTGGCAGGGGCCGCTGGTGCTTCGGCCGCTCGCTCGGGTTCCGGAGCCTCGAGGGCCGGAGTTGCTTCCGAGGTCAGCATTGCGGACAATTTCTCCTCGGAAATGGGCACGGTCACGTTGACGACCATTCCATCGGGATCGTCAAGAATCTTGATGCCTTCGTCGACCTGCAGATCCCGGACGTGAATGCCCTGATTGATTTCCAAGGCCGACGCATCCACGTCGATTTGATCAGGAATGACGTTGGGCAGACATTCGATATGCAATTCTCTCATCGGTTGATTCACCACGCCCTTATCACGCTTGACCCCAATGGGCGCGCCCCCCGTAATATGAACCGGCACTTTCACGCGAACCGGCTTATCCATCGACACTTCCAATAAATCGACGTGCAAAATCGATCCTTCAAGAGGATCCCGTTGCACGTCTTGAATGACGGCGGTCCGTTGCCGCGCCTGCTCGTCCCCGTCAATCGTCAAGGAAATGAGCCCCGTACTCCCGGCCTGGGCCACCAGGATGTTCTGAATCGCCTTGGGGTCAAGTTGGATCAACCGCGAAGTCCCTTGCCCGTACAGCACGGCGGGGATCCTTCCTCTCCGCCGGATCTCACGGGCCGCTCCTTTTCCGGATTGTGTTCTGATTGTTGCTTCAGCGACAAACTCCATAATGCTCCTTCATGTCTTCTCCCCTGGTCTTCAGCGCCGACGTTCCTCTCACCACCGACGATGACTCCCCGGGGCCATCCAAGGCCTCCCCGATGGCTTCAGGCTGCTATTCTACAGGTCTTCTCCTCAAATAAAAAGGGATCAGTCGAACAACGAGGTGACTGATTGCTCCTTGTGGATTCGCTTGATGGCTTCTCCGAGGAGGGGGGCCACCGACAGGATGCGAATTTTTGAACATACCTGATCTTTGCCGTGCAGGGCAATCGAATTCGTGGCCACCACTTTCGCCAGCGTGGATTGTTCAATCCGTTCGATTGCGGGACCGGAAAGCACGGGATGGGTACACACGCCCCAGACCATGGAGGCCCCATTCTCCACACAGGCGTTGGCGGTTTCCACAATCGTACCGGCCGTGTCAATCATGTCGTCCAGCAATAAGACGTGGCGGGCCCTCACGTCCCCGATAATATTCATCACCTGGGCATGGTTGGGGCCCTCCCGGCGTTTGTCGACGATCGCCAGATTTGCTTCCAACCGTTTGGCAAACGCCCGGGCGCGTTCGACCCCGCCGGCATCAGGTGAGACCACGACTACGTCTTGCAATTGACTTTTCTTGACGTAATCCAACAAGACCGGCCTGGCATAGAGATGATCAACCGGGATATTAAAAAACCCCTGAATCGGCCCGGCGTGCAAATCCATAGTCAGCACCCGATGCGCCCCGGCCGTGGTAATCAGATCCGCCATCAGTTTGGCGCTGATCGGAACCCGCGGTTGGTCTTTTCGATCCTGGCGTGCATAGCCGAAGTACGGAATCACGGCCGTGATCCGATAGGCGGATGACCGTTTCAGTGCATCCAACATGATCAACAGTTCCATGACGGAGGTATTGACCGGGTGGCAGCAGGACTGAATGACGAACACGTCTCCTCCCCGCACGTTTTCTTCGACTTTGACTCGGATTTCGCCGTCGCTGAAAGTCGAGACCACCGCCTGAGACAAGGGCACGCCCAAATAGGCGCTGATCTCGCTGGTAAGAGGCGGATTGGAGTTTCCGGCAAACAGCTTCAGGTCCTCGGCCATGAGTACTACCCCAGGGTGTGACGTGAAAAAGAAAAGACGGGAGAAACCCCGCCATCACTATTTAGGCCATCCACGTATGGTTGTCAACAACCGAACTTCCGTCTTGCCGGCCACGTCCGGAGACGACGTCCCGCCCCTCGGACCTAGGGTTGCGCCAACACGCCATGGTGAAGGGAGGGCACGACGGCAACCTGATACTTCGGGGTCCGGGCAAACGCCCCTTTGGCACGGATGGCCTCGGCCTGCTCTCGAAACACACCGAACACGGTCGCTCCGCTTCCGGATAAAAGTGCTCCCTCGGCTCCCATGCCCAATAACGTTTTCTTGACGTCGGCCAACACGGGATAGTCACCGAACAGGGCCGCCTCGAAATCATTCTCCATCCGGTCCAGGATCCGGCTCCAGGAAACCGATGACGCGTGCTCAACCGATTGCAGGGCTTCGGGCAGAGGTGGAACCGCCCGCCTCATCTCGTCCAGGTGTCTGTACGCCTGACCCGTGTTGATCGGGAACCCCGGATTCACCAGCACGATCCACCGAACGCCTTCAAGGGTTTTCGGAGTAATCCGCTGGCCCCAGCCATGAACCACGGCAGTCGGCGCCTCCATGAAAAAGGGCACGTCGCTTCCCAAGGCTTGCCCCAAGGCGGCCATGTCGCCGTTGGTCCAGCCGAGACACAACAGACGATTGAGGCCCATGATCGTTGCCGCGGCGTCGCTGCTCCCACCGCCAAGACCCGCCTCAACCGGAATACCCTTGACCAATTTCAAGTCCACCCCCATGGAGACCCCCGCCCGCCGTAACACCAATTCGGCCGCTCGATACGCCAGGTTGCCGGTCGGCGACGAAAGGGCTTTCTCCGAACAGTCAAAGCGAATCCCTTCAAACGCGTCCGAGACCCGAACCGTCAATTCATCAGTCATCCCGATCGTTTGCATGAACGACCACAGCGAATGATACCCACTGGGAAGTCGATCGAAGATCTTGAGAATGAGGTTGACCTTGGCCGGCGGATACAACAGCAGGGATCGGTCCACGTTACCCATGAGGCACTCTTACCAACCCGCCCGACCCGTTCGCAACAATGCGGCAGGTCCTATCCTCGAGAGGTCAGTCAAACACGGAGGGCATCGAAAAAATCGGAAGATACATGGCCACGACAATAAACCCAATGCCTATGCCTAACACGACGATAATCAGAGGCTCCAGGACGGCGGTGAACGCGGCGATGTCGCGGTCCACTTCACGCTCGTAGAGGTCCGCGATTTTTCCCAGGGCCGTATCGAGACTCCCCGTGGCCTCGCCGACCCCGACCATGTTGGAGACCAGGCGGGGAAACATCCCGGATCGTTCCAGCGGGTCGGCCAGGGTATGGCCCTCGCGAATACTCGATCTCGCTTCCTCCAACGCCCGTTCCATGCGCCGCAACCCGGACACCTGTTGGGCGATTTCCAGGCTTCGCAAAATCGGTACGCCGCTCCCCAGCAGCACACTGACCGTCCGTGCGACGTGAACAACGGCCACGTTCCGCCGCAGTTTTCCCACCAACGGCACGCGAAGAATACAATCCTCGATCATCCGTTGTCCGGATCGGGTCTTCGCCCACAGGCGTCCTCCCATGCCCAGACCGACGACTCCGAGAAGTACCCACACCCAATGATCCTGGAGCCAGCGACTTACCGCCAACACCACGGCCGTCGGCCAAGGCAGCGCGTCACCCCAATCAGCAAACATGGTGGCGAACATGGGGATCACCCACATGAGCAACACCCCGAGTACGAGAGTGGCTACGATCACCACAAGCAGGGGATAGGCCAACGCCAGCTTCACCTGTTGCCTGAGCCGCACCACTTTGTCCAGATGCTCGGCCAGCCGGCCGAACGTCTCATCCAAGGTTCCGCTTTCCTCCCCGGCTTCGACCATACTGACGTACCAGGACGTGAACACCGTGGGGTGTCCATGAAGCGCACCGGCCAGGGATGATCCCGACTCCACCCTCTGCTTCACGGCACGGATCACCGATTGAAAGGCCGAAGACGACGCTTGCGTCGCCAGCATCTCAAGACTCTGTGAAAGGGGCACTCCGGCCTTGATCAAGGCTTCGAGTTGATAGGTGAACACCATTAAGTCTTTTGGGGAGACGCGGGCCGTTCCTGGGAAGGACCACCCTTCGAAAGAGTCGGCGGATTTTTCACGGATGCGGGTCACAAACAGATCCCGTTGGCGGAGAGCCCGCAGGGCGGCGCTTTGGTCGACGGCCTCCATCTCGCCCCTCCGGATGACTCCCTGCCGCGTCTTCACACGATAAACAAATGTCGGCATAATCAGGCGCTCCTCAAGGAACGGGGCTTCTCTCCCCGGGATCAATCCTCGGTGGACACACTCACCACTTCTTCAACGGTGGTGAGCCCTTGCTTGATTTTGTCCAATCCGCTTCGTCGAATGGTTTTCAAGCCGTCGGCCAGTGCTTGCTGCTTGAGTTGAGCGGCGGGTTGCCGTTCAAGGATACGGGATCGTAAACCCTCGGAGACCGGCAGGACCTCAAACAGACCGATGCGCCCTTTATAGCCCGTCCCGTGGCACGCGGCACAGCCCTGCCCGTGTACCGGGGCTACGGTCGGCGTCTCCGCGTCGGTGAAGCCCAATTCGCGAAGCTGTTTTGTCGAAAAACGGTCGTCAGATCCTCGACAATCAGCACAGACGCGACGCACGAGCCGCTGCGCCACGATGACGCTCGCCGACGAAGCCACCATAAAGGGATCAACGCCCATCTCGAGCAACCGCGTTACCGCCCGAACCGCATCATGGGTGTGCAGGGTGGACAGCACCCGATGCCCGGTCAGAGCAGCCCGGATCGCAATTTGCGCGGTTTCCAAATCCCGGATTTCGCCGACCATCATAATGTCCGGGTCCTGCCGCAGGAAAGCCCGCAGGATCTGGGCAAAGCCCAGGCCGATCTCTTCCTTGATCTGAACTTGCGTGATACCGGTAAAATGATATTCCACCGGATCTTCGACCGTAACGATATTCACGTCAGGCGTATTCAACACTTGCAGGGCAGAATACAGCGTCGTGGTCTTTCCACTCCCCGTCGGACCGGTCACCAGCATCATCCCATGCGGACGTTCCAACGCCGTGAGAAAGGTCCCGGTATCGGTCGCATCCAACCCCAAGGCCGGCAGGTCGACCAGTTGCCCGGCACGGTTCAGCAATCGAAGCACGGCTTTCTCCCCATGAAGGGAAGGCAACACCGAAAGACGAACGTCGACGGTCCGCTTTGCCCCCAACTCCAACGTCATGCGCCCATCCTGCGGAAGGCGGCGTTCGGCAATATCCAAATGCGAAAGGATCTTGAGTCGCGAGATCACGGCATTCCGCAACCCCAGGGAATAGGTCATCGCCGTATGCAACACACCGTCCAGCCGAAACCGCACGCGCACCGCGCTCTCATAGGGTTCCAAGTGCACGTCGCTGACACCCGTGCCGGCGGCACGCTCGAGAATCGTTTGGACCAACCGGGCGACGGGAGACTCCTCTTCAACCAACGCCTCGGCTCCTGCTTCCGGCTGCGCGTACCGCAGGCTCGACGACGCCTTGTCCAACAACGACATCATCTCTTCAGACTGCAAGATCGAATCGACTCTATGAGCACTGCGCAACGAATCGTCGGAAGAGCGGGAATCGTGGGCTCCGGCAGGGGAATCCGTGTCATGCGTACTCGCAGGCGGAGACGAGACGCCGTGTCGACCAGGAGGCTGCCCCTGGTATAACGCCTGAATGCATTGGCGAATGTCAGACTCCAGGGCGATCACCGGAATCACCTGCAAGCCGGTACGAAACCGCACCTCATCCAACACGTGGAGATTGGCCGGATCGGCCAGGGCGACCGTCAGCCGCCGGCCGACTTTAGTCAACGGCACGGCCACGTGTTGCTGGGCCCAGGACTGAGGAACGAAGTTCGCAAGCTGGGGAGCCACGTCGGCAGGGAAGGGATACGCCGTGGCCAATCCATACTGCTGGCCCAGAAATTTCAGTAACGTTTCTTCGGAAATGACCTGCCGTTCAATGAAGATTTGGCCAAGCGGTTGGCGGGTCTCCTGCTGTCGAGTTAACGCCTCTTGCAACTGAACAGCGGTCACACACCCGGCATCAAGGAGTAAGTGACCCAGCCGGGTATGCAGCATAACCCCCCACCATGAAACGTGGAATTCCTTATGAAGCCTCGGCGTTGTTCAACCGATTCACTCCACGGAGAATGTAATGCAAGCCGGACAGGACCGTCAGCAGACTCATCGTCAACAACAGGGGGAACAGCAGCACGGGGTCCAGGCCTTGAGCGGTGAAGGCGAGGACCAGGATCATATAGCTCGCCTGAAACAGGGTCGTGACCTTGCCCAACACCGTGGGCGAGGCATCGATGGCCGTATGGGTGAGATGGGCCAACAGCGTGCCGGTGAGTAAAATCGCGTCGCGACTCACCACCAGAATGACACTCCACACCGGCACCATTCCCAACAAGGAAAACGTCACAAACGTCGTCATGAGTAGCAGCTTGTCCGCCAGCGGATCGAGGTACGCTCCAAATCGCGTTTTCTGATTCGCCATACGAGCGATCGTGCCATCCAGCGCATCGGTCAGTGCCGCAATCACCAACGTCACCAAGGCATACTCCACGTACTCATAGACCAACAGCCCGACAATGAGCGGGATCAACAGGATCCGGAGAATCGTGAGGCTGTTGGGGACGTTCAGCGGGATCACGCCCCCGATGGAGAAGCGTGCATCCATCACATCCGTGCCTGATCCTTGTTTGGGAATCACGAGTATTCCTCCATAAAAAGTAAGACTAAGGACGGGAAGCGAGTAAGTCAACCGGAGCGAAACCTTTTTCTCGGGCTTTGAGTACAAACCCGACCGAACGGCATGGTTGAAGGTTGCAGTTCTCCCCCCCTATAATCATCGTCCGTGAATACAAAAAGGAAGGATCCATCTGCATGAGTACCTTGCCGTTGTCATTTCGGTTGCGCAACGCCGTGATCGAGAAGCACCAGTTGGAGGGCACCGATCCCAGCGATCGTTATTTTAACCGCGTGGTGCCGGTCAAGCATGTCAACCGCGGCTATACGGCCAGTATGACGTATGAAGCGTTGGTGACGGAAAGCGGCGTTCACCAGACCGTGGACGGAGCCATCACGGAAATCGTGGACAAACTTCGTCTCCTAGGCTTTACGCAAATGCGGACACGGTTGAATTTCAAGGGGCAAAAATATCTCGCAGAAAAAGAATCGTGGGTTGATTATCCCGACTGACCCGTTTTCGGTGGCACACACGGGTGCCCCCCTACGGGTTTGCGCCCACCGTTGTTCTCTAAACCCGTCATCTCCCACCCCATTCCTGATAGATCGCATCATGAATCCGCGGGCGAAACGTCTTGATGGCCGTATTCGTCCGGGTCGGATGCACCCGATTGGATAAAATAATCACCTCAAGCTCACAAAACGGGTCGATCCAGAGCGACGTCCCCGTAAATCCCACGTGCCCGAACGCCCGTGAAGAAAACCGTGTGCCTGAAGATGAGGGAACAGACGGGGTAGCCCATCCCAACCCCCAAGAAGAGGTCTCGGATTGACGGTGGGTAAACTGTTTTGCAAGAGCGGCAGTCAACAATCCGTCACGGCCTTGTACCGCCTGAAGCCACGAGGCTGAAAGCTGGCCAACGGCGTGAGCCGTCCCGAACAGCCCGGCGTGTCCGGCACTGCCTCCCAAGGCATAGGCGTTTTCATCATGCACTTCTCCACGCAGCAGACGTTGTCTCCAATGATCCCATTCCGTGGGGACAATTTCCGCCGGGTCCTCCGTTTCCGCTTCGTCACGACTGAGAAACGCCAAGGACGAAATGCCCAAGGGCTCATAGATTCTCCGCCGGCAATAGGCGGCCAAGGACATTCCCGCGCACCGTTCGACGATCACGCCAAGCAGCATAAAGCCCACGTCGCTGTACAGGCTTTGGCTGCCGGGCTGATATTCGACCGGTTCGCACGCAATGGCCTTGAGCAACGCGTGCACGCGCTGCAGTCGTTCTTCTTCATTGTGGGGTGGCAACCTCGAGGGCGCCAATTGCTCATAATAGGGCCGCCAAGCCGGCAGTCCCGCACTATGCGAGAGCAGTTGCCGAAGCACAATGCCGGCAAACGGGCTACCTTCCAATTCTTCCACCCACTGGGACACGGACTGGTCCAGGTGCAGGCGTCCCTCCTGGACCAAACACAACGTCGCCGTGCTCGTGGCCAAGGGTTTGGTCAAGGAAGCCAAATCATAGATCGACTCCCGGTATACGGGTTGGTCGTCGGGTGGAACTCCGCGTGTTCCCACGGCTTCATGAAACACGACGGTTCCGCGAGATCGCACCAAGGCCACCGCACCCGGGAAGACCTTTTCGTGGACGGCCCGTTGAAAGGCATGAAGGATGGCACTCATGAGAGCATGAATCAGCGGGCGTCCCGCCGTGGTCTTCGTGAGACAGAGCCCCGTGGAAGCGTGATGCGACAAGCGTCGTCACGAGAGTCCATGCTGGCCGTCCTCAGTCGTCAATGCAACCTGAAGCCAATGTCTCGAATGGTTTGTACTACGGCATATTGCAAAAACATGATGAGCAAAATCGCCAGGATGGGTGAGACGTCGATGCCCCCGAGCAAGCCCACCCTGCGCCGAATGACGATCAGGACGGGATCGGTCGCCCTTGCGAGAAACTGGACGATTGGATTCCACGGATCAGGATTCACCCACGAAATCAGGGCCCGGACAATAATGAGCCACATATACAAGAACAGGATCGTATCCAAGACATAGGCCAGCCCCTGCAAAATATTACCCGCGACAAACATGGTCCCCTCTCCTCGTGACGTACGTCATCGTCTGTGTTCCGTTCCGTGTTCCTCGGCGATTGCCTGCGGCGCGTCATATAGACGGATCATATCGCACGTCGTTCTCGCGCTCCAAACAGCGCGGTGCCGACGCGAACCAACGTCGCGCCTTCCTCTACCGCGACTTCAAAGTCATTGGACATGCCCATGGAGAGTTCATGCATGTGGACGCGCTGCAACGGCATCCTGTTGATCCGGTCAGCCAAACGTTTGAGGCGTTGAAAATACGGTCGCATCGTTTCGGGGTCAGGATTCCACGGAGGAAGCGCCATTAACCCTTGCACGGACACGGACGGGAAGGAGTCGATTTGCGAGACGGCCGCCGGCAACGCGTCGGGAGCAAACCCGCCTTTGGATTCTTCTCCTCCGACGTTCACTTCGAGCAGGATGGCCTGGGACGTGTGTTGTTCCCGGGCCCGGCGTTGAATCTCCTCGGCCTGCTCCAAGGATTCGACGGAATGAATGAGGCCGAATCGTCCCACCAACCACTTGAGTTTTCGTCGCTGGAGCCGGCCGATAAAGTGCCACTCCACGCCGCGACGCTCACCCACCGCCTGTATCTTGGCTTGCGCTTCCTGCCACCGGTTCTCTCCACAGATAGTCAGGCCCGCCCGGATGGCTTCAAGAACCCGGGAGGCTTCGACGTATTTGGTCGCCGCGACCAACCGCACGCTACGCGGATCCCTCCCCACACGTTCCGCAGCACGACGGATTCGATCCCGAGTTGTGCGGATCTTCGTCGATAGATCATCCAACTGTACGTCCCTGCAAGCAGGTTCCCCGGAATCAGGCCTACTTCAACATAATTCCGCTGACCATGCTCCCATGTACTTTCCCCTCCCGGCGATAGGAGAAAAACAGATCCGGGCGACAGATGGTGCAAAGATCCACGGTATGGATATGATCCGCGGCGATACCGAGAGACGCGGCTTGCCACCGAATGAGCTTTTTCAAGTCCAACCGGCCGGTTCCGGGACCGGTTCGCCTGAGGATGGTTGAATCGTCGGGCACGTCCGGCGCCAACTGGTTCATCACCGGCGTATCGACTTCATAACAACATGGCCCGGCCGACGGCCCGATCGCCACGTGAAGCGAGGCAAGGCCGGCATCGAACCGTTCCACCATGTTCCGGACACTCTTCAGCACAATGCCATGCACCGCCCCACGCCAGCCCGCGTGCACGGCCCCAATCACTCCGCGTGAGGAATCCATAAGCAACACGGGAACACAATCGGCGGTTTGGATGGTTAACAATGTTTCGGCTTGATTGGTGAACACGGTGTCATGGCCGCCGAAAAACTTTTGGCCTGCTTTCAGAGGACGATCGATGTTCAACACGTCTGTCCCGTGTACCTGGCGGATGGCGACCACCAACGGGGAGTCGGAGTCTCCGGCCTTCACCGTCCCCTGTTCCCCGTTCATTCCTCCATACTGTGGCCCATGCCGCGTCCCGAAGAAATGCAACGTGCGTTGACTCATCCTTCCGAATGACAAACTCGTAAGGGGAAGTATCGTTTTTGTTGAACGTGTCGGATTCTCCGCAACAAGAACCATTCTTCCTGCCCTCCTCGGGGTCAACCCGTTAATTGCCTCTCCTGCGCAAGAAAGTGGGGACTTCCCAATCCGCATCCACCAACAAATTCCCCTGTTCGACTCGAGCATCCGATTCCACTCGTCGTATAAACGCCGGGCGATCCAGGTCGTCGGACGAGACATCCCCGGAAGCCGCCCGGGCCATGGTCAAGACCGGCTGGGGAGTCGGAGGCACGGAGAGACGCGGACGTTCTTGACCCCCCAGACTCAAGGCCGGCTTTGCCCTGAGGGACTCCTGTTGTTGCTCAAATCCGGTCGCGATCACCGTGATAATCACCTCGTCTTTCAAGCCCGGATCGATCACGTGTCCCACGATAATATTGGCTTGGGGATCCGCGGCTTCTTTCGCAATGGTTGACGCTTCGTCGACTTCATGCAAGGACAGATCCGTGCCGCCGGTGATGTTCAACAACAACCCTTTGGCTCCCTCGATCCCACTCTCTTCCAACAGCGGGCTGGTAATCGCTTGATGGGCGGCTTCCATGGCGCGATTCGCTCCTTTGGCCACGCCCATTCCCATCACCGCTCTCCCCCTGTAAGACATGACCGTTTTCACGTCGGCAAAATCCACGTTGACCAAGCCGGGAGTGGTGATGACGTCGGTAATGCCTTTAATGGCTTGACGCAGGACGTCATCGGCCACTTTGAACGCCTCCAACACCGGCGTGCTCTTATCCACCAAGGTCAGCAGTTTCTGATTGGGGATCACGAGCAACGAATCCACGTGTCGCCGGAGTTCCCGCAACCCTTCTTCAGCGTAGCCCATCCGACGCTGGCCTTCATGTTGAAAGGGCTTCGTCACCACGCCCACGGTCAGGATACCCAGATCTCTGGCAAGTCTGGCCGCGACGGGTGCTCCGCCCGTTCCAGTCCCACCGCCCATGCCCGCCGTGACGAAAACCATATCCGCATCTTCCAGGGCCGTACGGATTTCGCTTTCACTTTCGAGAGCGGAATCCTTGCCCACTTCGGGATTCGCGCCGGCCCCGAGTCCTTTTGTTCGCTCCGGCCCCAACTGAATCCTGTACTGGGTAGAAGATTTGCTCAATGATTGAAGATCGGTGTTCGCCACCACGAATTCCACTCGCGTCAGACCGGCGGCAATCATGGCATTGACCGCATTGCACCCTGCTCCACCAAGCCCGATCACCTTAATCCGAATCGGGGTCATCTCTTCCTCTTGAAATGCAAACATGGAACGCCTCCTTTTTATGAAACCCGAGCCCCACGCCTGGCCGGATCAACCATTGCTGATCTCCCGCAAGCGTGGTGTCTGAAAATTGTATGCACCATCCCCTTAGAAAAGGTTGAGGACCCAACTCTTCATACGACCCAAAACACCCCCCAAACCATTCCCGGCTTTCCTGCCCCCGCCAACGAATTCGAATTCCTGGTCCGTTCGATGCGCGTGCAAAATGAGACCGACCCCCGTGGAAAACATGGGATTGCTCACAATGTCCCGCAAGCCACCCACGCCGGACGGGACGCCGCGTCTCCCCGGCAGATCCAGCCCGAGTTCGGCCGCATCCGGCATGCCTTCCAGCATCGACGTGCCTCCGGTAATCACCACTCCCGCGGCCAGTTTGCCCTCGTAGCCTGATCGGCGAATTTCATTCAGGACCAATTCAAAGATTTCCTCCACCCGCGGTTGGATGATTTCGGCAATTTCTCTCCTGCTCATGTGGTGCGGGGGACGGCCGCCGACACTCGGGACCTCCACGACTTCCGTATCTTTCACCATGTTGACCAGAGCTGCCCCGTAACGCACCTTGATTTTTTCCGCATCGGCGAGTGAGGTACGCAGCCCGATTTGCAGGTCGGTCGTAATATGCCGACCGCCTACCGGCAAGACCGCCGAGTGGCAAATCGTCCCATCGGAGAAAATGGCCAAATCGGATGTCCCTCCCCCGAGATCGACCATGGCGATCCCCAACTCTTTTTCTTCGTCCGTGAGGACGGCTTCACTTGAGGCCAGAGGCTGTAAGACGATGTCGACCACATCGAGCCCGGCGCGATTGACGCATTTCATGAGATTTCTGGCCGGCGGGATCGCACCGGTGACAATGTGCACGTCGACCTCCAACCTCGTGCCGGAAATACCGACCGGCTCTTGAATGCCTTCCTGGTCATCCACGATAAACTCTCGAGGCAACACGTGCAGCACCCGTCGTTCCGGCGGCACCACGGCCGCGGCCTTGGCCGTCTCGATGGCCCGATACACGTCGGCTCGAAAAACCTCACCCCGTTTGAGCGCCACCACTCCCTTTGCCGTCTCACTGGAAATATGACTGCCGGCGATGCCAATGTAGACCGAATTGATTTGGACGGCCGCCATCAACTCGGCTTCTTCCACTGCCTTTTTGATCGACTCCACGGTGCTGTCAATATTCACGACGACGCCTTTTCGAAGCCCCCGGGATGGACTCGATCCCACACCGATGATGTTGACCCCCTCACCAGGTGTCACCTGAGCCACGACGGCGCAGATTTTGGTTGTTCCAATATCAAGCCCGACAACGATGTGTTCTTTTTTGGCCATGAGCTTGCTCACCCTTTCTTTCGAACGATCACCTTGCCAGCAAACCGTAAATCAATCTCATGCGATCCTTGACGGAAACGCTCTCGAAGGGACGGCTCCAAATCGAGATACGGCTGCCACATGTCTGGGAATTCGTTCTTCACCCGAAAAACCAGGTCGCCGGTTTTCCCGACCATGAACCGTGCATCACTCACATCGACGCTCACGGCGCGGCCAACGTGACGCTGCAGGTGCTTGGCGAAGCGGAGCCCTCTCCGAGCCTGAGCTTGCGTCTCGGGGTCTCCGCCCAAAATTTTCACCGCCGAAAGCCCCTCAAGTTCGGGCAACGTTCCCGCCGGCCTGTCCGGCACAAGGGACAACGCCACTCCTTCTTTGTCCAAAAAAAACGTTCCGTCTGCGTGTTGAAACAACGCGGCCGGCTTTCGCTCGACCACGATCACCGTCAGGGTGTGGGGAAGAACTCGCCCCACCGACGCGGACGCCACTGCAGGATGAGCCTCCACTTTCCGTTCCAGGCTTGAGAGATCCACCGACAGCAACGAACAATCCTCGGGTAAATCCAGCAACGACAGCACGACTCGACGATCGAGTTGATTGGTGCCGGAGATGGAAACACGCTCAATGGCCAACAAACCGGCCACGGCTGATGGAATCCACTGATAGCCTATCATGCAGAAGGTCACCAGGATGCCGAGCAGCCCTCCTTGAACCATCCGGATCCACCACCTTCGCGACAATGACTCCTGCCGAAGTGATCGGTTTTCTCGGCTCATGCCCGCCCTTTCCTCTCCCTCGTTGTCCTCCAACTCGATTGCCGCGCCAGCCCGGACCGTAAAATACGTTCCGTCAGAGAATCGTAATCAATACCGGCCCGGGCCGCAGACATGGGCAACAAGCTCCTCCGGGTCATCCCGGGGATCGTGTTGATTTCCAAAAAAACGGGCTTGCCGGACCGGTTGAGCCGGAAATCAATTCTGGCTGCGCCGGCACATCCCAGCACCCGGTAGGCCAGAACCGCCAAGGCTTTCACCCGTTGCTCCTGGCCTTTGGTAACAGGGGCCGGACAGAGGTAACGCGTTTCGGATTTCTCATATTTGGCGGCATAGTCATAAAACGCATTGGGCGCGACAATTTCGATCGGGGGTAAGGCTTCGCCGTCCAACACGGACACGGCGATTTCACGGCCGTCGACAAACGATTCCACGAGCACTTCATGATCGCGTTCAAAGGCCTGCTTCAGCGCGCCCTTCCACTGTGAGGGCTTTCGCACGACCGACACGCCCACCGTGGAGCCCTCGTTGGCGGGTTTGACGACCAGGGGCCAAGACAGTTGCGTCGGCATTGTCCTGTTGCCGGTCCGCTGCATGACCACACCGGGCGCTATGGGAACCCCATGCATTCGCACGAAAGCCTTGGTCACCGGTTTATTCATGCCCATGGCGCTGGCTTGGACTCCCGAGCCGGTATACGGAATGCCCATGACCTCCAAGAGGCCCTGCACCGTTCCATCCTCTCCGCCCCGGCCATGCAGGGCGAGAAAGGCCATCTGAACGTTGCGCGCCCGAAGCTTGAGCGGCAATGAGACGTCTACGTCGATACGGGTGGCGGCATATCCTTTTCGAATCAACGCGGCATACACCGCCTGTCCGGTTTTCAAGGAAATCTCACGCTCCGCCGACCGTCCTCCCATGAGAACTCCTATGTGGTCCGAGGTTAATGGCATGGTCCCTTCACTGTATCAGCAGGCTAAGGAACCTCATTCTCGCCCACCACTTTCCATTCCAACTCCAACCTGATGCCCGTTTGCCGCAAGACTGCTTGCCGGATCGTTTCGATGAGCCGCAGCACGTCCGTGGAGCGCGCGCGTCCGAGATTGACGATAAAATTGGCATGTTTGGGCGACACTTGCGCGTCCCCCACCCGGTACCCCTTCAGGCCGGCTTCTTCAATAAGCCGGCCGGCCGTGGTTCCCTGGGGATTTTTAAACACCGACCCGGCATTGGGTTGCGAGAGGGGTTGCGATCGCTTTCGGTACTGCAGATAGGACTTGGTGCGTGATTCAATGGTTTCTCTGGAGGCCGGGGTGAGACGAAGCCACGCCCCCACCACAATGCCGTCGGGCAGGCTGACGGAACGATACGCAAAAGAGACGTCCGCCGCAGAATAAGTCATTAGCCGGCCCTCGGGATTCACCATTTGAACGGCGTCCAAACAGTTTTGCATTACTCCCAGCTTGGTCCCGGCATTCATCACGACCGCGCCGCCGACGGTCCCGGGGATGCCGGCCGCCCATTCGAGACCCGACAACGCATGATGCACGGCAAACCCCAGCAGCGTCGGCATCCGCGCGCCGGCTTCGGCGAACACGAGCCGGTCGTCTTCTTTTTCAATGGCCGCCATTTTGGACAAACTCAAGACCAGGCCTCGAATGCCGCCGTCCTGTACCAACAGATTCGTTCCCCCCAACACCATGATGGGAATCTGAGCCTCATACGCTTGATGAACGATCCGACACACGTCATGGACGTCTTCCGGACTGACGAACGCGTCGGCCGGTCCCCCGATGCGGAGCGACGTCAACTCCGCCAACGGCGCGTCAAACACGACCTCTCCGCGGACCCCCGACAGAGCCGTTTTCAAATGATGATGGTTCGACACGGTCAGCACGTCTCACTTCCCCAGCAGTCTGCTCCACAGGTTCACAACGACTCCAACAACCCCAACCCCACCTTCCACACGTCTCCGGCACCCAACGTAAGCACCGTATCACCAGGTCGAAGTTCCGAGACCAGTCGATCGACCAACACGTCTTGGTTCTCCACCCAATGAACGGCCGGGTGTCCCATGGCCCGGATTCGTTCGGCCAAGATTTCCCCGGACACGCCTTCGATCGACGCTTCGCCCGCCGCGTAAATCGGCGTCACGTACAGGATGTCCGCTTGCTCGAAGGCGTTCGCAAATTCATCCAGCAGATCGTGCGTTCGACTGTACCGGTGGGGCTGAAAGATCACCACCAATCGCCCCGACCATACGGCCCTGGCCGCGGCCAGGGTCACCCGGATTTCCGTAGGGTGATGGCCGTAATCGTCCACGACCGCTACGCCCCCTTTTTCTCCACGGATATGAAATCGCCGTTCTACACCGGAGAATGAGGCGACGCCGGCACGAATCAAGTCCAGTGGAACATCCAGTTCCAAACCGACCCCGATCGCGGCCAACGCATTGGACACGTTGTGGACACCCGGAATATTGAGTCGAAAGGGGCCTAATTTCTGTTCGCGAAATTGAACGCGAAAATTCGTGGTCCGTCCCCTGATTTCTATGTCCGTGGCACACAAATCCGGCAAGGAGTCTGAGGCCTCCCGGCCATAGGTGACATATCGCTTCTGCACCTGAGGCAGCATCGCGCGAAGATGCACGTCATCCGCGCACAGGATAGCCACCCCATAAAAGGGAATTTTGTTGACGAATTCCAAAAAAATCGCTTTCAGTCGATCCATGGATCGATAGTGGTCGATATGCTCGCGATCGATATTCGTCACCACCGCAATCGCAGGGGACAGTCGAAGAAACGACCCGTCACTTTCATCAGCTTCGGCAATGAGCAAGTCACTTCGACCCAACCGGGCATGAGTGCCCATGGCATTCACCTTCCCCCCCACCACGAACGTCGGATCAAGGCCGGCATGCGCCAACACCGACGCGACAATGGATGTCGTGGTGGTTTTCCCGTGAGCACCGGCAATTGCCACTCCGAATTTGAGTCGCATGAGTTCCGCCAGCATTTCGGCCCGCGGGATCACCGGGATGACTCTCTTTTTCGCAGCCATCACTTCCGGGTTCGAGGCCTGAACGGCTGAAGAGATCACCACCACTTGCGCCCCTTCCACGTGGGAAGCGTCATGCCCGATTGAAATTTTTCCCCCCAAGGTTTCCAACCGTCGCGTATTGTCGGACGGGGCCACGTCGGATCCCGTGACGTGATAGCCCAGCGTCAACAACACCTCCGCGATGCCGCTCATCCCACTCCCACCGATCCCCACGAGATGAATATGCCGAATCTTTCTAAACACCGTCCGTCATCGTACGCTCAGGGGGATTTTCCCCCAACAACCGATAACACTCATGAACCATTGTCTCGGCCGAATCGGTGTTTCGCAAACGCAAGCTTTGTTCCGCCATGAGTCGAACACGGTCCGGGTGATGAAGCAACCCCTCAATCTCATCGGCCAACCTAGCTCCGGTCAGCGCAGGCTGAAGCAGCACAATGCCCGCCCCCGCCCGCTCCACGACGCGGGCGTTGGCTTCCTGGTGATTGTGCGTCGCCTGAGGAAAAGGAATGAGGATGGAGGGCTTGGCACAGGCGGCGATTTCCGACAACGTCAAGGCCCCGCATCGACAGATTACCAGATCCGCCCGGCAAAGCGTCCGTGGCATATCCTCGACAAAAGGAACCACTTCCGCCTCCACGTTCATCTTTCGATACCCTTGAGAAACACGATCGAAGTCGTTCAGTCCCGACTGATGAATCACCTTGACCCGGCTCCGAATCAGAGAAGAGGCCTGAACGGCTTCGAGCACAATGGAGTTCATGGCTTGTGCACCTTGACTGCCGCCACAGACCAACAGCGTGTCGATCCGGCCTGATCCAGGGCACGGTGGCGTCGCGACAAACGCTCTTCGCAACGGGGTTCCCACCACGGAAACCCTGTCGGCGCGAAAATACGGCGTCGCGCGTTCGAACGAAACAAAAATCCGGTTGGCCAAGGTCCCCAAGACGCGGTTGGCTATTCCCGGGACCGCGTTCAGTTCCACCACGGCTCGCGGGATTCCCAACAACAACGCCGCGAAGACCACCGGTGGACTCATGTAGCCACCGGTGCCGACGACGAGATCCGCTTTGGACGTGCGCAACAAGCGGAGACTTCGCCAAACCGCTCCCGGAATCAACAGAAGCGCCCTGATCGAAGACACCATCCCCCGACCCACCACTCCCTGCACTCGAAGAGTTTCCATCCGCCATGGTGCATTGGCCATCATCGTCTGCTCAAGGGCTCGACCCGTCCCCACCAACGTCACGGACGTATCGGCCGCTTGACGACAAAACTCTTCGGCTAATGCGAGAGCCGGGTAAAAATGTCCTCCCGTGCCACCTGCTGCAATCACCACGTTCATCCCATCCCGAACGAAGAAAGAGGCTGGTCCGTTGGACCGGCCCGGGAAATGCTGAGCAAAATGCCGATCGCCATCAGACTCACGATTAACGAAGATCCTCCATAGCTCACAAAAGGCAGCGTCAATCCTTTCGTCGGCAACAGACCGGACACCACGCTCATGTTGATGAGCACCTGTATCCCGACCAACAGGGTCACTCCACCAGCCAAATGGCGGCCAAAGGCGTCGGGAGCCCGTCCTGCAATTTGGAACCCCTTGACGATCAGGACCGCGAATAATCCGATCAGTAACCCCGTCCCGAGAAACCCAAGTTCCTCCCCAACCAGAGCCAGCACAAAATCCGCGTGCGCCTCAGGCAGAAAAAACAATTTCTGTCGCCCTTCACCCAATCCCACGCCGAACAACCCGCCGTTCCCCAACGCGACAAACGATTGCGTGAGTTGGAAGCCGGCATCGGTCGGATCCTGCCAGGGGTCTATAAAATTCAACAGCCGGCGACGGCGATAATCGGACTGCATGATCAACGTGTACGCCACGGTGAGCAGAAGCGCGGCCATCACGAGAAGATGCGGAATCCTGGCACCGCCTAAAAACAGCAGACCGAACAAGAGCAGCGTCAGGACCACGGCCGTTCCCAAATCGGGTTCGAGCAGGAGCAACCCCGCAAACATCCCGACAACCGCCAGGGGAGCCAGCATCCCTCGACTGAAGGTGACCAGGGCCTGTTCTTTCCTGACGAGAAACGAAGCCAGGTACAACACGATGGACAGTTTGGCGATCTCTCCCGGTTGGACGGAAAACCCCGCAACGCGAAACCACCGACGCGCTCCATTCACTTGAGTGCCCAGGAAGGGAATCAGGACCAGGACCAACAGCACGAACGTCAGGACCAAGGCATAGGGTGCGAGCATTTTCCACATATTGTAATCCCGTTGAGCCACCCAATGCAGGATCATGAGCCCCAACAGCAGCCAAAGACTCTGCCGCTTCAAAAAAAACGTCGCATCTCCGTACCGTGTTTCCGCCATCACGCCGCTGGCGCTGAACATGATAACCAGCCCAATGAGGGTCAACATGTACGTCACCGCCAGAACAGTCCGGTCCATGGGACGCGAGGCGGGTCTGTCGGTTCGGGAATTCCAGGCCAAGGGGAGTTCTATCTTGTTGCCGCGAACGCGCCTCATCGTGGGTGTTCCTCAGCATCAATCAGTCAAGACATTCACGAGATCGCGAAATTGTTGACCTCGATCACGATAATCCCGGAACATGTCAAAACTGGCACAGGCCGGAGAAAACAGCACGGCGTCACCCGGTGTGGCGAGGTCCGCAGCCAGAGTGACTCCTTCGGCCAAGGAGGATACGCGGCTGATCGCCCCCGCGCCTTCAATGGCCCGGGCAATGGTGTCCGCCGACTCCCCCAACACGATACAGTGTTTGACACCCGACTCGAGTGCGTCTTTCAAGCGACCGAACTCGCTTGCCCCTTTCTCTTTTCCCCCCAGAATGATGACGAACGGCTGCCGGAGACTGGCGATGGCTTTCAGTGTGGCATCGACGTTCGTCCCCTTGGAATCATTGATAAACGTGACGCCTCGTCGCTCACGCACGACCTCACAGACGTGGGGCAGCCCCTGAAACGATCGGACGGCCCGTCTCATGCTGTCCCGGGAACAGCCCCTGACCATGCCGACGGCGAGGGCGGCGAGGACGTTGGAGACGTTGTGATTTCCCGGAAGGGGAATGTCGCGCACCGGCATCAGTTCGTCCTGTTGTCCATTCCATCGAGACACGATCGTCTCACCGGCCACCCACACGCCATTGGGCACTTCCTTGAACACGCTGAATTCGATGAGTTGCCCTTGCAGCGAATCTCGAACGTGGCGGACTGGCGCCTCGTCGGCATTGAGAACGGCAAAGTCCCCTGCGGTTTGATTTCGAAAAATGTTGGCTTTGGCCCTTGCATAGTCGTCAAAACTCGGGTGGCGATCCAGGTGATCCGGGGTGATATTGAGCAGCACCGCGACGTGCGGGTGAAACCCGTCGATCGTTTCTAATTGAAAACTCGACAATTCGGCGACGATTTCATGAAAAGGAGCCGGCTCCTCCGGACCCATGCACTCGTGTTGATGCACGGCCAAGGCGGCTTCCGTTAACGGTATGCCCAGGTTTCCGCCGACAAAAGGAGTGGATCCGCATTCCTGCAAAAGCTTCCCAAGCAGCGACACCACGGTGCTCTTTCCATTCGTTCCGGTGACTCCAATGACGGGGACGGAAAAGAACCAGGAGGCCAATTCGACCTCGCCGACAATGGGAACGCCTCGCTGGCGCACGGCGTCGAACGCCGCCAGGGCCGGAGAAACGCCGGGACTCACGATCACCAGGTCAACGGCTTCCAGCCCTTGCTCGAATCGTTCTCCGCCAAACGGGTGAACTCCCCACTCGTGCACATCGGACCACCGCGTCGCCCATTCCGTTTCAGGTTTGTGATCGACCAGCGACACGTTGGCTCCGAGCACAACCAGCAACCGTGCCGCGGCCACGCCGCTTTTGCCGGCCCCGACCACGGCCACGGATTGCCCGGAGAGACCGGATGTCCGGGGGTGTGGATTCGTGCGATGTGTCCGTCGAGACATCTTCTCCAACGTCAAAAGCATAAAGTTAACGCAGCTTTAAGGTACTGAGGCTCAAGAGACTCAAAAGAATCGCCACAATCCATAATCGAACCACCACCTTGGGTTCCTCCCACCCTTTCATTTCAAAGTGATGATGAATGGGCGCCATCAGAAAAATCCGCTTCCTGCGGGATTTATAGAACAGCACCTGAAAAATGACGGACACCGCCTCCATGACGAACACGCCACCAACCAGGATCAGCAACAACTCGTGCTTGCTGACCACGGCGACCGTGCCCAGAGCCGCGCCGAGAGGCAGGGACCCCACGTCCCCCATGAACACCGACGCCGGATACGTGTTGAACCACAGGAACCCGAGACTGGAGCCGAAGACGGCCGCCATCAGGACGGCCAATTCCCCGGCACCTTCGGTGTACGGAATCAGCAAATATTCGGACACCACTTTATTCCCGGCGGCATAGGCCACCACGGCATACGCCATCGACGCCACCATGACCGGGCCGATCGCCAACCCATCCAACCCGTCCGTCAGATTCACGGCGTTGGAGCAGCCCACGATCACCAGGATGGCAAACGGAATGTAGAGCGTTCCCAGGTCGGGCGTAAACGTTTTGAAAAACGGAACGCTCAGTTCCGTGGAATACCCGGGAGAGGTATAGAAAAACAGGCCGATTCCCAAGGCTATGCCTATTTGCGCCACGAATTTTTGGAGAACGGTCAACCCTTCCGAACGCCCCCGCGAAATTTTTATGTAGTCATCGATAAACCCGACGAACCCAAACCCCACGATGGACAAGATGACGAGCCACACGTAGAGATTGCGCACGTCTGCCCACAGCAGCGTTGACAGCAGCACGGCAAAAATAATGAGAATGCCCCCCATCGTGGGGGTCCCTTGTTTAGCCTGGTGGTGGCGCGGCCCTTCTTCCCGGATCCGTTGTCCCAATCGAAGTTCCTGCAATGTTTTAATCAGGGGTGGAGCCAGGACAAACGCGATGACAAAAGCGGTCAGGGCCGCGTAAATGATACGAAAACTCAAATACCGGAACACGTTGAAAATTGCGATGTCCGTGTGTAGCGGGTACAGCCACCAATACAACATACGTTTTGTCCTGCCGCTATGCGTGCGTCGGCCGAAGCCGGAGTGCATCCACCAGACTCTCGAACCGCATGGCCCTGGAGGCTTTGAGCAACACGACGTCCCCGGGCTCAACCAGCTTCTTGAGAACCGGTGCCGCGTCGCCGACGCGGCGGGCTTCGAAAATCCGCGACGAGGGCATGCCCTCCGCAGAGGCCCCGCGAGCCAACTCCCTGCTGAATTTCCCACAAGCAATCAAGAATGAAATGCGGCTGCCGGCAATAAAGGCGCCAACTTCCCTATGCAGGGTCCGCGTCTCCAATCCCAACTCCAACATGTCTCCAAGCACGGCAATGGTCCGGTGACCGGCTCCGAATTCCTGTAACAGCGTCACGGCCGCCTTCATGGAATCAGGGTTCGCGTTATAGTAGTCCTGAATCACGCTGATCCCCCGCCAGGAGGAGACCTGGGACCGCATGGCCACGGGACGAAATCGACTTAAGCCGTTCGCCATGTTTGCGACCGACAGCCCCAGGACGTAACCCACCGCAACCGCGGCCAAGGCATTCAACACGTTATGGGTTCCATGCACGTGGAGAGACAGTCGATGCGATCGTTGACGTCCGGTCACGTGGAGACGCAATTCGGTTCGTCTTCCTTGCCGCTGAACATGACTCCCCCGAACGTCCGCCGGCCCCTGGAGTCCGAACGAGACCACCGCACAGCGGGCACGGTGTCGGAGAAAATCGTAATACGGGTCATCCGCGTTCAAAATGACGGCGCCGTCCCGAGGAAGATGGGCCAACAATTCGGCTTTCGCGCGGGCGGACCCGTCCACGTTTCCGAAGAATTCCAAATGGTCGTTTCCGACGTTCGTAATGAGACCGACAGTCGGCCGGGCAATTTCCGCCAACCGCGTCGTTTGACCTTCGGCATCCACGCCTAATTCCAGCACCGCCGCCTGGTGGGCCGCGGTCAACCCGAGAACCGTTTGCGGCAACCCGATTCGATTGTTCAAATTGCCGGCGGTTTTCCTGAGACGCCAGCGCTGCGACAGCGTTTTCGCGACCATCTCCTTCGTGGTGGTTTTGCCGTTGCTCCCCGTCACCGCCACGACCGGAATGTCAAACCGGCTTCGGTGGAAGGTCGCCAGATCCTGATACGCTCTCAAGGAATCCCCGACCCTGACGACGAACGGGGCAGACCGGGCGGCCCGTGCCGAGGCGGGTTTTCCGATCTTCGCGCGGCGCGGGAAGGCTTCAAGCACAATCCCCTTCGCTCCGCGGGTGAAGACTTCATCGATAAACTGATGCCCGTCAAACCGGGCGCCTTTCAACGCGACAAACAAATCGCCTTTGCGCACCTTCCGTGAATCGGTACACACCCGTTGAATCCGACAACCCGTCGTGCCTCCCAGTAACGTCCCACCGGTTGCCGCAAGCACTTCGTCTCCCGTAAACATCGCCATCGAGTCTATCTCTTCCGACGGTCCGGCAAGCCGGCCAACAGTTCACGAGCCACTTTCCGATCGTCAAAACGATGCCGCGTCTTGCCGATAATTTGATAATCCTCGTGCCCTTTGCCGGCGATCAACACCATGTCGCCAGGCCGGGCTTCAAGGAGAGCCGCCCGAATGGCCGCTCGACGATCAGGGATCACGTACGACACTCCCCGTTCCGACGCCGAAAGACCCAGCACCCCTTGTTCAATATCGCGCAGAATCGCCGCGGGATCTTCGGTGCGAGGATTGTCCGAGGTCAGAAACACCACGTCACTGTGTTGGGCAGCCACCCGCCCCATTTTCGGTCGTTTCCCCTGGTCACGGTCACCCCCACAGCCAAAAACCGTAATAATCCGTTCCCGTCGCAGTTGCCGGGCGGCAACCAGGAGTTGGGCCAGTGCATCTTCCGTATGGGCGTAATCCACAATTACCGAAAAATCCTGCCCGGCCTCCAGGCGCTCGAACCGGCCCGGCACCGCTCGGAATCCCCGGATACCCTGCTGCACGTCGTCCAGAGACAGTCCCCTGGCGAGGCCGACGCCGATACTTGCCAGGAGGTTCGAGACATTGTGTTCACCGACCAAGGCACTGTGAATATCCAAGGCACCTCGTGGAGTATGGACGGTAAACCGGGTTCCATCCATCGAGAGGGTCACGTTCGTCGCAAAAATATCCGCACGCTGACGAAGAGAATACGTCCAGACCGGCGCCGAGGTTTCGGCTTGCAAGCGGACACCCCATGCATCGTCAATATTGATGATCGCCCGCTTGGGTCCCATTTTGGAGACAGGGGCGACAAACTCCTGAAAGAGGCGTGATTTCGCGTGATAATAGGACTCCATCGTCTCGTGAAAATCCAAATGGTCTTGGGTCAAATTCGTAAAGACCACCACGTCGAATTCGCAGCCTTCGACCCGGTCCAACGCGAGGGCATGAGAGGAGACTTCCAGGACCGCCGTATCCATACCCGCGTCCACCATACGATGTAAGTGCGCCTGCAGAGGAATTGCACCCGGCGTCGTGTGACTGGCTGCCTGATACTCCGCGCCCACATGATACCCCACCGTGCCCATGAGGCCCGTCCGGTACCCGCCTTGTTCCAGGACGGCCTGACTGACGTGCGCCACCGTGGTTTTCCCGTTCGTCCCCGTGACTCCCACCATGCGTAAGGCTTGTGAGGGATTCTGAAAAAACCGCGAGGCCAACTGACCGAGCGCCTTCCTCGAATCCCTGACTTCGATCCAGGCGGGGCCGCCTTCTTTCCTGACGCGGGATGGAGCTTGGAACGGAGATTGAACCACAATCCCCCCTACCTGTTGCCGATACACCTGAGCGACAAAAGAATGACCGTCGACCTGCTGCCCTTTGACGGCGACAAACAGACCGCCTTTTACGACTTCCCGTGAATCATCCGTGATGCCGGACAGTTCCACGTCGAGGTTGCCCGTCGTGCTGACCACGTCGAGTGGCAGCAGTAATGTCGCTAACGTCATTCCCAGTTTGGCTGATACCCGTCGAGGGCAGGCCTTGAACGGGACGCCACCATTCGGGCTTCTTCGCCGGGAGCCACGCTTAAATACCGGAGCGTCTGTTCCGCCACCTTCCGAAACACCGGAGCCGCCACTACCCCTCCCCAAGCCGGGCCTTGCGGTTCATCAATCATCACCAATATGGCGAATTGTGGATCCTCTGCGGGGACGAATCCGACAAACGACCCCACGAATTTGGTGGACGAATACGTGCCTGTTTCAGGATCGACCTTCTGCGCCGTTCCAGTCTTGCCCGCGACCCGATATCCCGGAATGGCCGCGCGCTTTCCCGTGCCTCGTTCCACCACGTTGACAAGGAGGTCCGTGACGGTTTGTGCGGTCTCGGCGCTAATGGGACGGCGACGAATATGGGGAACGTGCTCCCAGACGCTTCTTCCCTCGTGATCGGATATCTCCCGTACGAGAAACGGCCTCATAAGCCATCCCTCGTTGGCAATAGCCGACACGGCCGTGAGTAGCTGCAACGGCGTGACGGCAATCTCCTGGCCGATAGCCAAAGACGGAAGGGTGCGCTGACTCCATTGAGTCGGCCGTTTCAAGATGCCGATGGATTCCCCGGGAAGATCGATTCCCGTTTTTTCACCAAAGCCGAACGTGCGCAAAAATCGATAGACCTGTTCGCTCCCCAAATCCCACGACATTTTGACGAAGGCCACGTTGCTGGATCGTTGAATGGCTTCACGAAACGTCATCCATCCGGCTTTTTCATGGTCATGAATCACGGTCCCACTGATCGGAACCTCTCCATCACCCGCATACAGCAAGGTGTCGGGGGCGACGCGGTTCAATTCCAGGGCGGCGGCGGCCAGCACCACTTTGAGCGTCGAGCCCGGTTCGTAGGGATCGGTCACACCCCGATTCCGCCACTGCTCGGGTGACGCATGGTGAATATGATTCGGGTCAAATGTGGGACGAAGGGCCCAAGCCAACATCTGGCCGGTTTTGGGGGCCATGACAAGAACGGCCCCGCCCCGCGCCTTGGTGTCCCGCACGGCCTGCTCCAGGGCTTGCTCCGCAATATACTGAATGACTTCATCGATGGTCAGGGAGATGGCATGCCCGGAAAGGGGCTGAGGTTTTGGCCGGCTTTCGGGAATGATGATCCGTCCCAGTGCGTCCCGCTGCAACACCACCTGACGCACATGGCCCCGAAGGTGCTTATCATATCCGTTTTCAAGCCCCTCCAGACCCTGACTGTCAATTCCCGCAAATCCCAGGACGTGCGCCAATAGTGTCCCCTTGGGATAAAATCGACGCGATTCCACCGCGACACCGACCCCGGGGAGTGCTAAATCGTTCAACCGTCCGACCCGGGAAGCCTCAATTTTCCGTTGAATCCAAACAAAGTCCCGTTTGTTCCGTAACCGCTTTTCCAGGGGTTCCCGCGGAACGCTCAACACCCGTGCGAGTTGGCGAGCGACTCGAGTGGGATTGTCGATGGAAGACGGCGTGGCATACACCGACGGCATGGCCAGGTTCAATGCCAGTGGTTTCCCCTGCCGATCCAAAATAGCGCCGCGGTTGGAATCAAGGGTGATAATCTTCTCGTGCTGCTGGCGGGCTCTCTGCATCATCGTTTCTGCTTGAAGCACCTGAAGATCGAAAAAACGAAAAAGCAGAATGACGAACCCAACCAGAAAACACAGGCCAAGGAAGGCCCGTCGTCCGGCCCCTTCCCCGGCTAATTTGAATTCCTTTTGCATGAATGACCGATTCATTGTCAGTCTCCCATTTGCCGAGCTAAACGAAGCGGAGGCTCAGAACCATCGCTCGGTGTTCCGTTCTCCGGGCGACTCGGCACCAGGACCACTTGCCTCTCGCCCGGAGGCCGCATCCCGAGTTTGTCACTGGCCTCCAATGCGATACGCTCGGGTGCCGTCATTTGAGAGAGCTGGGCCTGCAATCGGTCGTGCTCCTGCGTTAATGCGGCTTTTTTCTTCAACAAGGCGTCCAGTTCATATCCCAGTCGCACGACGTCGACTCTTCCCCACACGTAAAAAAGGAGTACCCCACTCAGGCTCACCGTCAGCAACGACCAGAGCAACCATTTCATGCGTGGCTCCTTCCGGCTGGCGCGTCTCCCCAGCCGGGCTTTCGTTCAATGACCCGCAACTTCGCACTGCGTGCGCGGGAATTGGCCCGACGTTCCTCCACGGAAGGGGAAACGGGCTTTTTCGTTAAGAGGGCCCATTGGTCCGGAGTATCGTGAGCCAGGCGCCGAAACGTCTGCTTCACCAAACGATCTTCCAGGGAATGAAACGAAATCACACACAAACGGCCTTCCGGTGCCAGGACGTCGAGGACCTCGTCCAGCCCGGTTTTCAGCGAGCCCAATTCGTCATTGACCGCCATCCGAAATGCCTGAAAGGTCCGCGTCGCCGGATGAAGGCGCCCGGACCGATACGACCGTGGCACGGATTCCTGAATCAACCGCGACAAGTCCATCGTGGTCCGAAGACGGGATTGCCGGCGAACCCGGACGATAGCCCGCGCAATTCGCCGGGCATAGCGTTCTTCCCCCAACGTATGAATGATATTGGCAAGCTGCATTTCAGAAAGCGTGTTGACGAGGTCTTCAGCCGTTTGACCGTGGGTGGGATTCATTCGCATATCCAACGGGCCGTCCTGTTGAAAGCTCAACCCGCGTTCAGGCCGCTCCAATTGAGCTGAAGACACGCCCAAATCGAACAGAATGCCGTCTACACGTTCCCTGTTGACCAGACTCATCACCGATTTCACGCGTTGAAAATTTTCACAAAAAAGGGAGACCCTGGATTGGTAGGATTGAAGCCTTGTGTGCGCATGGGCAATCGCATGGGGGTCCCGGTCGATCCCGACGAGCACGCCATCGGGCGCGCTGGCCTTCAGGATCTGCTCGGCCGTCCCGCCCAAGCCAACAGTGCAATCCAAGTAACACCCTTGCGCGCGTGGCCGTAACCAAACCACGACCTCCTCTAATAACACCGGAACATGAATCGGGTTATCCAACTATACCTATATCGCTCCTATTTTATCCCACTTTATTCCACTTTATTCCACTTAACGCGCCAAATATACTCGCATTCACAATTTTGTCAAGCAAAATCAACCACTTATTTCCATGGGAAAGCAAAGGCGTAAGCGGAACCTTCTACACGAAAAATTTACACGGATTTAATCGGGGAAGCGGAGGGGATTTTCTTTTCCGAGACGACAAGAATTTTTAAGAGAAGCTCAATGGAAATACTATTCTCTCCTCTATTGCTGATACGGGTAATCCGTGCCCGTGAAGTCCCGAGTTTGTCGGCGATGGCTGTCAGATTCGGCGGAAGTATGGGGTCTCTGTGCCGGTTACGACGTGGGTGACTTCGATGCTGCGCTCACCGGTCTTGAAGATTTCGCGTTCGATGCGGATCGTCTGGCGTCGTCGGTGAAGGGCACGCTGAGCGGCACCCTCCGCAGACCTCGTACACCATCACGGCTCTGAAGAACGGCAACGAGTACGCCCTGCAGGTGGAGGCCACCAACGCGGGCGGCGACCGCGACCGGTCCCGGACTGATTGTAAACGGTCGCCTCGAACCCACCAGCCCCCTCCGGAGCGCTATCACTCGTCCACGAACGTCACCGAGACGCCCCGGGAGCAGTTGTTGCCCGTAACCTCCTCACCCGTCGGGGGGTCGACGCAGGCGCCGTAGTGTGCGGAGCCGGTTTGGTACACCGTATACACAGCCGCTGACACGACTTCGGCGCCGGAAGCGCTCAGGTGGCCGAGCCGCGTGAAAGGCTGCGTTTGCGGAGGTCCGGGTAAGCCGAGAAGTGAATGTGCAGGGTGGTGGCGGCAGACGAGCCGGTGCCCTTATTGCGCACGGTCGCCTGCATCGAGAAGGCCTCGCCCACCTTGACGAAGTAGTGCCCATACTGATTCGGCGTCTTGCCGACCACCGACGGCGATTCGACCACCAGGTCCGGCTTGCCGGGGGGCGCCGCCTGCACGGTCACCTTGACGGACCCGGAGCAGTTGTTGGTCGTATCGGACTCTCGGAGATTCTGAGTCGGCAACATTTCGACGCAGGAGTAGTAGTGGTAGGTGCCGGCGCTCGACGGCGCGATCACCGGCTTCGACAGGGTAAAGGAACTTCCAACGGAACCGGCAGGAGCATAGCTGCTCGTGTTGAACGACTTGACTACGGTATCATCCGGCGGATAGATGAGAATGTCGTCCGAGTAGAGAAAGCGTACATTCGCAAAGCCGGATTTGCCCGGGCCCTGATT
>JAAXIB010000005.1 GCA_012270585.1 Nitrospirales bacterium | reverse complement strand
TGATCTTCACGTGTTGGTCAAGTTCATGTACGGGTCCACCACTCTCCGACTACAAATGTCGGGGACAGGCTTTGGCACTCGGGTTGTTATCGGAGCAGGATTGTATGCGAGGGAGTCATCGTAGGGCGGGCGAGCCTGCCCCCTCACCTGTGCAAGCCGGACATGGTTGACAACATAAACCGTGGTTTACATCACCGGCGGGTCTTCAGGGTGACGCCACCACGGTACCGTCGGCCGTGGGGAGGGGCCAGTCAACAGAGGCAACTAAACCGTAAAAATGTCCGCAGATACCGCCGCCACGTTATGAGCGAAAAGGGCGCTAACCACAGGGAATGCCGCAACAACTGGCGCGCATTCTTGCGTTGCTTTCGGGCGGCATAATGTTTCCCCATGTCACTCAACAGCGTCGCCCATTCATCTTCCAGGGCTTTTTGCAAGCACGGATTGTGCCGGCACGCGCCCGCGTGCTTTTCCAGAAAGCGTATGCGACTCTCAAACAGGTATTCCGCAGCCGTGGTTTTGGCGGCACTGTTCGGGTCCTGCCGGAAGCGATATAAGGGGTCGGGAATCGTCACAATCTCATACTCCCGGCACAAGCGGATCCCCAAATCCATATCTTCAGCATAGCGTAACCGTTCATCAAAACCGTGAACAGCCTCAAAGGCGGTTTTCCGAAAAAGGCCACTCCGGGCCTTGCGCAGGACACCACCCATTAATAATTGCGCGAACAGATTCTTGGGGCGGTCAAGGCGGTATCCATCATCCAACGCCTGATTCGCCGTGGTCATCCACCAGTCTGCCGTATGAAGAAAGCCCACATGGGCCGGCAAGGCGTGCAAGCGAGTCACCGTGGTTTCCAGGAAGGTGGGGTCCCACATGTCATCCTGATCCAAAAACGCGAGGAATTCGCCGGTGGCCCGTTTCGCCCCATCATTTCTCGCTGCGGACGGCCCTCCATTTCGTTCTCTCTGGTGATAGATAACGGGACGATGCGCCGGGATGCACGTCTGCGCATACTGAAGCGTGCCGTCCGTGGACGCATCATCAACAAGGATCAACTCAAAATCCTGAAAGGTTTGGGCTTCGACGCTGGCTAAGGCTTGATCCAGGAAGCGCGTGGTTCCATTATACGTCGGAATGATGACGCTGACGCGAGGCACTGCCGAATCTCCGCTTACCCGTTGCCTCGACTCAAGCAACGCGGATGCGCCGGATGCAGATAGCCGTACCGGGCGAGTTTGTCCTCGCTGACCCCGTGTACCCGCGTCAGATAATCGTCTTGCAGACCCAGATGGGCCTGCAGGCGTTGCAACATCTCTTCATCGGGATACGGGTCTTCGATCCGGACGGCGGTTTCAATGTCCGCCAATCGACGGCACAACGGAATCAGCAGCGGAATGCGTTCCAGCATCGACCGACAGTGAGCGTAGCATCTCGACACGCTCGGGCAGTACTCCCGGATGATCTGTCTCACGGTCAGCCGTGGCGACAGCTTTCCCAAGCGTGTATAGACACTGGCGTTGCGTCGAGCCACAAGGAACAGGCGCTGGATGTCTTGTGGATCGGATTGCAGCAAGGCCCCGAGCTGCGAGAAGTAGGACGGGCGATCGTGCTGGAGATCCTCGTACAGCAGCACCTTGATGCGGTCGAAGTGGCGGGCGAGCGCCCGGAGATAGGCATTGTAGAAGAACGTAAACCAGGACTCGTCATCCGGACCATGTCGAAGCAGTTCACTCACGAATTGGTCAATCGTGTTATACGTCCCTCCCTCCCCCGTGGACCGCCAGCGGTACCCCTTGACATACGCCGACAAGACGCGATCCATCGGAGACCGGAGGGAGATCAGCACCGTCACGTCGTCGCCGCGAAAGAGCTCCGCCAGATTGTGCAGCATGGCCAGAGAGTCTCTCCGGGTGCCGTCGTCGTACACAGTCTCCGAGGTGATGGATTCTTTGCTGATGACATTCAGGCGGCGACGGTCGAGCATCGCCTCCGCGACCGGCCTCAACCGCCGGAGTTCATCAGGACTCAACGGTTTCGCCTTGATCCGCTTGAACACGTCCCTGAACGGATCGAAAAACGGCAGGCCGCCGGGCACCTCGCTCGAGCCGAGGAAGTTGATTCGGCCTTGCTCGTGCAGCGGCATCAGTACGTTGCACTGCAACGAAGTGGTCGCGGTTTTGGGCAGTCCGATGTGTAACAGCAGCTTGTACATTCCCGTGTCACCACCTCCCCAGCCTGCGTGGCGGAGGCCCCTCTCACCCCGTCACTCGTTCCGGCGGAGAACGACGGCACTCAGGCTCTTCACTCCGAGAACGCGGAGTAGAGCGCACGTCGAGTATACTGATTTTCACGTGTCGGTCAAGTTTAGTATAAAGGGAATTATGTATTTAACTTGACGTTGTGGATGGAGATTCAACAACATGAAGCGGTCAATCACTCCACAACCCATGACTCTCGTTACGCTTGAGAAGATCTTGGCTGGATTCTCGATTCCTCTTTCTGTCATTGGTATGTTGCTT
>JAAXIB010000006.1 GCA_012270585.1 Nitrospirales bacterium | reverse complement strand
CTCGGTGCAACCCCGGGGTGCCCCGGCGTTCACCTTACAAATTGGCCGATTTGCAAGGTGAAAGCAACATACAAATGACAGCAAGGGAGATCGGGGATCTAGGGTTTTGTCACAAGCGAGATAACCCCGTTCTCTTCAAACAAACGGGTCCATGAGTTCGAGATCCCGCAGGCTTCAAAATCGCGTCGGTTTTGGGTCGCAAGTGGCAATCCATGAGTGAGGGCGGTTGCGGCAATGAGACTGTCTTTGATCGGCATCGGTCTGCCGAGCTTACGGAGATGCGCCAGGAGTTCTGTCCAACGCAATCCCGTCTCCGCGTCCCATGGTACGCAGTGAATGCGTCGAATGACCTCATCGAACCAGCTTTCGAGTTTTCTCCGCCGCCGTCCGTATGGAAGCAGCAGGATCCCGAAGCGAACTTCCCCAAGAACCACCGGGTTGACGACCAAGTCGCGTTCGTGACGCGTCAGCCACTCGATGACCCGCGGTTCTGGACTCGGCTTGGCAGCTTCGCACAGCACATTGGCATCGACCAGACACGTCACGATGGTCCTTCAAGCACGTCGGTAGACTCTGATTCAATCGGAACGAACCAGCCCTTCACCGGGCAGGCGAGCAGCGTGCCTGCCAATCCCTGATTCTTCGGGGGAGTCGTCGCTGTCAGACGATACTTGCCTTTATCCACCCGTTCCACATCAAATGTCTGACCGGCTTCGTTTTTGTCCTGGCGGCGAAACTTGGCTGGTAAACAGAAGGCATAACGCAACCACAATGTTATTCCGACCGAAACGAGGAATCCGCTGTTTTCCCTCTCCCTCCGGGAGAGGGCAGGGTGAGGGGGACGACTCTCATGAATCAGCGAACGAGTTCGTCCTGAATGATCGACGGCCGTTTTTCGATCAGCGCAAGCAGCACTCGTGCCGGTCCTTCAGGGCGCCGGCGGCCCTGCTCCAAATTTTTGAGCGTTCTCAGCGGCACGCCGATGCTTTTGGCAAAGGCAGGTTGTGACAATCCCGTCTTGCCTCGGATTGCTACGACGTTAGGCTCGGGCACCTCAACTTCATGCACCCTGAACCCATCGCGCGCGCCGTTCAGGTAGGCCCGGGCCTCCTCAAGCCCAGTCATGACTTTATCGAATGGTTTTCTCATTGGTGTCTTCCTCCTCAGGCAGGGCGAGGGGGGATTGATGAAGCCTTATCCGAACAGGGTGGGGTCGCCCTTGCTTCGGCCGAAGTGTTCGAAAGCCTTGGCGGTGAGTTGCCGGCCGCGGGCGGTGCGGTCCAGATATCCGGCCTGGAGGAGGAAGGGTTCGTACACGTCTTCGAGCGTGGCTTTTTCTTCCCGGACTGCCGTGGCCAGGGCTTCGGCGCCCACCGGGCCACCGTTGAATTTGTCCAGGATGGTCAACAGGATTTTGCGGTCCATTTCGTCGAACCCCGCGTCGTCCACGCCCAGCCAGTGCAGGGCCTCCTGCGCCACTTTCCGGGTAATGACGCCCTGGGCCTTGACGTCGGCGAAGTCCCGGACCCGCCGGATGAGCCGGTTGGCGATGCGCGGCGTGCCGCGCGCGCGCCGGCTGATTTCCGCGGCGCCGCCGGGTTCGATGGCCACGTGCAACAGGCCCGCCGACCGGTTGAGGATGGCTTCCAGTTCCTCCGGTGTATAGAAGTCCAGCCGGTACACCAACCCGAACCGTTCACGGAGCGGGGAGGTGAGCGCCCCGGCCCTGGTCGTGGCCCCCACCAGGGTGAACGGGGGCAGGTCCAGTTTCATGGTGCGGGTGGCCGGGCCCTGGCCGATGACAAGGTCGATCTGGAAATCCTCCATGGCCGGGTACAGGGCTTCTTCCACGGCCGCGGGCAGGCGATGGATTTCGTCGATGAACAGCACGTCGTGGGCCTGCAGGTTCGCCAGGATCGCGGCCAGGTCGCCGGCGTGGTTCAGGACGAGCCCGGAGGTCGAGCGGATGCCGCCGCCCATTTCCTTGGCGATGATGTGCGCGATCGTGGTCTTCCCCAGGCCGGGCGGGCCGTAGAAGATGGCGTGGTCCAGCGGTTCGCCGCGGCGTTGCGCCGCCTCGATGCAGACCCGCAGCGATTCCTTCATGCGCTCCTGGCCGGTGTATTCCTCCAGGGTTTGCGGGCGCAGGGTGCCTTCGGTGTTCTGTTCTTCTTCCAGGAGGTGGTCGGTGACGATGCGGTCTTCCATGAAGGGGTCGGCTCCGGACTCGGGCCGGCACGGGGCCGTTCCCCGGGGGTGCGCGGCGTCCCACCCCCGGTCGGTTCGTGGACGGTGTTACTGGGGCAGGGTGAATTCGACGTTGATGTCCCTGCCCAGGTAGTTCACGAGAAAGCCTTGATTCTGGTAGTTCAACATGGCCCCCATGACGTTTTCGTCCCCGAAGTCTTCGGGACCCAGCAGTTCCCGGATTTCCTTCGCGCTCTGGGCCGTGAGAACGCGCCGGAAAATGCCTCGCGTCTTATGCACGAACCGGTTGTTGATGAAGATCAGCGTGACGCGGCCGTCCATGATCTGGACCCCGGCCATGGCGCCGGTGGGGTTCGATTGATCCCACAGGAGCACGAAGACGCCTTCCTGCTCGGCGCGGACGCCGGAAATTTTTTCGTTGATCAGCATTTCCACGGCTTCGATTTCAGGGTCCCCCAACCGGACGCCGTACAGGGATACGGTGGTGCTGTCGATGTCCTCGGGTTTTTGCACGTTGTTTCGCGTGAGTTCGTATTTCTTGGCCAGGGCCTCGGTGGCGGTCAGGGTTCCCCCGATGCCCACCAACACGGCCAACGCTATCATTGACAGTATGCGCATGGAATTCTCCTCCCCCTTCTGTCATTCCCGACAATATAAACTGGCTCCCCGCTGAGATCCCCGATTAAGGACGTCGGGGACAGGCTGCGGGGATGAATCCAGGGTCTTTGTTTGTTGGCCTGTGTCGCCACCACCACATTACTGTGATTGTAACGAACGGCCTGCGCATAATCAAATGATCTTGTCGCCCGGGGCTGCCCGCTCCCTTTCTTTCCCCTCGCCCCTGGCTCCCCGCTTTCTCTTTCTGTCATTGGTATGTTGC
>JAAXIB010000085.1 GCA_012270585.1 Nitrospirales bacterium | reverse complement strand
AGCGTTGCGACCAGCGTTTTGCCCTCGCCCGTCTTCATCTCCGCGATGCAGCCTTGGTGTAGCACCATGCCGCCGAGCAGCTGCACGTCGAAATGGCGCATGTTGAGCAGACGTTTGGAGACTTCCCGCACGACGGCAAAGGCTTCGGGCAGCAAACCGTCAAGCGGTGCGCCATTGGCCAATTGCTCCCGGAAGGTATGGGTGCGTTCACGCAGGTCGTCGAGCGCCAGGTTGGAGAGAGATGGCTCGTGTTGGTTGATTTGTTCTACGATGGGCTGCAGACGCTTTAGCTCGCGCTCGTTTTTGCTGCCAAAAACTTTATGTAATACCGTCTCTAACATGGTCGTATCCTGTTGCCAGAGTAAATTCCATTTGACGCATAACGAGTATAGCAGATATGCCGATTGCGCCGGTGTCATGAGACATTACGATTGGGCGGGAAAGAACTTTTCGGCCCGTGACTTGCGGGGCCGAAAATTGGCGGGTGCGCAGCTTCAGTTTACCGACTTCCGCGGGGCTGATCTGCGGGGCGCGGACTTGCGCGAGGCCGACGTGCGGGGCGCCATATTCGATCAGGCCAATTTGACCGAGGCTGACTTGACGGGGGTCTTTGCCCAGGGCGCTTCCTTTCGCCGGGCGACCTTGCACAGGGTGTCGTTTCGGCAGGCGCTGCTGTTAAGTGCGCATCTCGAAGGAGCGACGGTAACCGAAGCCGACTTTGCGGGTGCGAATCTGGAGTGGGCTTGGGTTGAAAACGTCGTATTCCACGATTCCAGCCTCCCTTGCGCGTTGTTTCTCAATGCGCGGGGCCTCTCCGACGAAGCTCGCCGCGTTATCGAAAGCAAGGGTGGCTTCACGGGTATTCGGCGGATGATCCTTGGACGTGAGTTGTATGAGGGCTAGCGCAGGCAGAGCGGTGGCAGGGAAAGGGACACGGGAAGACGTATGATGCCGGTTGCGATTGTAGGTATCGGGGAGAGTCGTACGGGACGCCTGACGGGGGTGAGCGCCTTGCGTCTGACTCTGGAGGCTTCTCGGGCCGCCATGCAGGATGCGGGGGTTTCGGCGTCGGCCATAGACGGCGTGTTGACACGCAACCTGGACATGGACGTGACGTACATGCACAGTCAACACATCGCCAAGCACCTCGGTATCCGACCCCGCTTCGCCACTGACATTAACCTTGGCGGCGCAACGGCGATTGCCATGCTGGAACAGGCGGCCCTGCTGATCAGCACGGGTGTATGCAACATTGTGCTTTGTGCTTACGGGGAGAACCGCCGCACGAGCTGGGCCTTTGAACGACACGGAAAGATCAGGATGGGCTGCGAAGACTTTGAGGAATGTTACGGGCTCACCTGGGGCATGGGGCCGCACGCTCTGGCTGCCCGACGGCACATGTTTGAGTTTGGCACGACAAGCCGGCAGTTGGGAATGATCGCCGTGGCCCAGCGCCAACATGCCATTCATCACCCCAACGCGGCGTTTCGGGAGCCTCTCAGCCTGGATGAGTATGAGCGGTCACCTTATCTTATTGCGCCGCTTCGCAAATACGATCTGGCGTACATCTTCGACGGCGGGGCTGCCATGGTGGTGGCGCCAATGGCTTGGGGGCGTGATCATTCGGCGGCCCCGGTTTCGATTTTGGGGCTCGGGCAGGCCCATTCTGGGGAACATATTGCATACTGCGCGAACATGGTGACAACCACCACCACGCCGGCCCGGCAAGCGGGGCAGCAGGTCTTTGGCGCTGCTCGCATGAGCCGCCAGGACATCGACATCGCCTTGCTGTACGACGACACCACCTACGGCGTGTTGGTGCAGCTCGAAGACTTTGGGTTCTGTCGAAAGGGGGAGGGCGGCCCGTTCGTTGAGGCCGGCCACCTCGGCCCCGATGGCGACCTGCCGCTAAATCCGCACGGCGGGCATTTGTCGCAGGCGCACCTGGATGGCATGTTGCATATTGTCGAGGCGGTGCGTCAGTTAAGAGGACAGGCCGGTCGCCGTCAAATCAGGAACGCCAGCACAGCACTGGTGAGTGGCTTTGGAGGTGTCTTTGCCGCCAGCGCTGCAGCCATTCTGGGGGCCCCAGGGCTGCCAGCATAAAGGCCGCGCCTATGGATATGTGGAAATGTCTCAAGGAAGGCAGGCAGCTTCCCATCCCGGACGAGGATACGCTGGTCTTTTGGGAAGGCTGCCGGCGGCGACGTCTGCTGATTCAACAATGCGACGACTGCCATGCTTTTCGCTTTCCGCCAAGCCCACTGTGTCCGCAGTGTTCATCTTCCATGGCGACTTGGCGTCAGGACTCCGGCCGCGGCGAAGTCCTGACCTTCTGTGTGTACCACTCGGAGCTCGCTGGTCCAGCGTGGCGCTCGAAGCTTCCGTATGTTGTCACCGTCGTTGAGCTATTGCAGAGCCGGGTTAAAATGCTTGGCAACTTGATGGTTACGGACCCGGACTTGGTACGCATCGGCCTCGAGGTGCGGCTCGAGTTCGAGACAATTGATAATCGGATTACCCTTCCTCAGTTTCGTCCTCTGTCCGATTGCGAGGGATCACGTGGCTTGCAATCCAGGTCCAAGCGGTGACATCGGGGGCCTTGCTTGACAAAGACACAGGACCCCAGTATATTAGACTAAATCTCAGCAAGTGAAGCGTTTATAGAGAGTTAGAGGCTAGCGGAGGCAGCGAGGCGGTGTCTTTGCGTAAGGAGAAAACGCATGCTTGAGATGAAAGTGCGTGGACTTACACTAGACCCACTATCGAACATGGCGTTGGTTATCCTTCGTGATCTTGAAGATACCAAGGCGCTACCTATTTGGGTTGGTATTCCTGAAGCCAACGCTATTGCTCTGGAACTTGAGCAGGTTCCAACGCCTCGCCCCATGACTCATGACCTGATAAAGAACATCCTTGAAGGTATCCATGCCTCTGTTATACGGATTGTTGTTAATGACCTGCGGGACAGCACCTTTTACGCAACGATCTTTCTATCTATGCAAGAACAGGAATTCTGTATTGACGCCAGGCCGAGTGATGCAATAGCCATTGCGCTTCGTGTGAAGGCCCCGATTTATGTTGCTTTAGACGTCATTGAACGAGTGGGAAGCATTGACGTCAGCACACAAAATATTGCCGAGGATACTGAAGGCTTGAAGGAATGGCTCGACAACATTAAACCTGAAGACTTCGGCAAGTTGTAGTTCTTCCACAGCGGTCCTTTGTTTCAGCAATACAATCCTCTACTAACCGAGAAAAATGTTTCTGTAACCACAGCCTTGTTCAGAAGTTTGTTCGCAAAAATATGCAGTAAGGAGAGCGAAGTTCATGGCCAGAGCGGCGGAGGCCTTGTCAGCGGAGGAGCAGGGAACCAGGCGGCGTCTACTTAGCTTCTTGGGATGGGGGAGCTTCGCTTCATTTTGTGGCGGTGTCACAATCGGCTCGTTGCGGTTTTTCTTTCCGAGGATTCTCTACGAACCGTCGCAGCAGTTTATCGCGGGCAAGCCGGAAGACTATCAGGTGGGGGAAGTCAGCACCCGGATGAAGAAAGAGCAACGCGTCTGGATGATTCGTAATGAACAGGGAATTTACGCTCTCATATCAATCTGCACCCATCTTGGCTGCACGCCGATCTGGCACTCGGCGGAAAATCGTATCAAATGTCCGTGCCACGGAAGCAATTTCCTGGTAGACGGGCAGAACATTGCTGGTCCCGCGCCATCCCCACTTTTTCGGGCCGCCATTTCTCTGGACTTGGCTGGGAATATCGTGGTGGACAAGAACCAGAAGGAAAATCGGCCTGGAAACCGTGATGAACCGCCTTTTATCCTTCCTTTGACGTAGGGATTCAGGTCGTACAAACAACATTCATACCGTGCTCCCGCAGCCACGGGTCGTCCGTGCCCTGATACGCCCGTTAAGTGGGTTTCGTCTGATGCCAACTTGTCTCTGACGCTCGTTCTGCCCCGGTAGTTGCTAACTCCGCGTACTCAAAGGAATGGTTTTATGGCAAACCTGAGCCTGAAAAACGTCCCGCAGATTATTGTCGAGAGTCAGGTATGGAAGTCCATCTTTCGGCACGGTTATACGATGAACCGTCGGAATCGTTTGTTGGCAATCACCAACAACGTCTTCTATCACATCCTTCCGACGAAGATCAGCAGATACGGTATGCGGATGCGGTTCCACTGGGGTGCCGGAATTATTACGTTTTACCTTTTCTTGATACTGACTTTTACTGGCGTCTTGCTGATGTTTTATTATGTTCCAACCGTCCCTCGTGCTTATTACGACATGAAAGACTTGCAGTATGTGGTGCCGTTTGGAAACATTCTCCGTAACATGCATCGCTATGGCGCGCACGCCATGGTCTTTATGGTCATGGTTCACATGGCGCGCACGTTCTATACGAGCTCCTACAAGCCGCCACGCGAATTCAACTGGGTCGTAGGCGTTATCCTCCTCAATTTCACCTTCCTTCTGAGTTTTAGTGGCTATCTGCTGCCCTGGGACCAATTGGCGATTTGGGCCGTGACGGTCGGAGCCAACATGGCGCGAGCCACACCGCTTATCGGGCACGAAGGGCCTTTCGCCAACCTTATCGGAATGAAGGTTGACAACGATGTCCGCTTTGCCCTGCTTGGCGGCACGACGGTGGGCTCGGCGACCCTCTTGCGTTTCTACGTGCTGCACTGCATTGCCTTCCCGATTATCTTGACCATTTTTATCGTGGTCCATTTCTGGCGTGTACGTCGCGACGGTTATTCGGGCGATGTGCCGGTTCGGGAGTAGCGCGTCAGGGCCAAACGAGAGGCAGAAAACCATTCGTTTTGCGCAGCTAATAAGGTGAGTTATGGCAACGACCGAAAAAAGCGGGGGGACCGATCAGGCCGCCAGAAGAGCAGCTCGAGCGGTGCCGACGGCCAGTTCGGAACGATTTGAACTGACGTGGCCGTACTTCATGTATACGATCGTCATCTGTTTCCTTTTGACGACGATCGTCTTGTGGGTTTGGTCCATGGTCATCCCGGCGCCACTGGAGCCGATTGCCGACCCCAACAAAACGCCCAATCCCTCCAAGGCGCCTTGGTATTTTGTGGGATTGCAAGAGCTGCTGGTTTATTTCGACCCGTGGATAGCCGGCGTGGTGCTGCCGGGCCTTATTCTCGGCGGCCTTATGGCCATTCCCTATATCGACAAAAACCCCCACGGTATTGGCGAGTATAACTACAAGGACCGAAAGTTCGCGGTGTGGATATTTTCGCTGGGAACGGTCTTCTGGTTCGTCCTCATCATTATCGGATATTTCTTCCGGGGACCCAGCTGGGAGTGGTATTGGCCGTGGGAGAGTTGGGAAATTCATAAGGAATCCCATGTCGTCACCCATAACTGGAGTCTGATCGAGGGCTCACTCTTCTTGATTGGCTACACCACCATTGGACTCATTCTCCCCGTGGCAATCCCGTATCTGATCGGTCCAAGAGTCAAACCCGGCTCCTGGATTAAGAAGTCCTGTGACGTGTTGCAGGAATTCTACGAGAAGCGAGGGGCAACCATTTATACGATTGAGATGCTGTTGCTGCTTGCCATGCTCGGCATTCCCGTCAAGATGATTTTGCGGCTGTTTTTTAACGTCAAATACATCCTGGAAATCCC
>JAAXIB010000056.1:2110-4068 GCA_012270585.1 Nitrospirales bacterium | reverse complement strand
GGCATAAAGAACCTTCTATTCAAGACCGGTGTGTGTATAACACAACTCTAAAGATTGTCAAGTGCCGCCCTCTAGTCGCCCCCTTCCTGGTCCTCAGCGGCGAGCATGACCTCCGCATCGGAGTCATCGGCAGCCGGGAGAACCTGGACTTCATCGATATAATCATCCACCAGATCCATATCCGGTTCGACCAGATTGTCCTGGTGTTGAGCGATGCCTGTGCCAGCTGGAATGACGCGCCCCATGATGACATTCTCTTTCAGGCCGCGGAGCCGGTCAACCATGCCGCTCACTGCGGCCTGCGTCAGCACGCGCGTCGTTTCTTGAAAAGAAGCCGCCGAAATGAAACTTTCCGTGCTTAATGAGGACTTGGTAATTCCCAAGAGAATAGGTTTGCCGCGGGCCGGCCCACCCCCCTCGGCCATAATGTCCTGGTTGCGACGCGAGAAGATGGTTTTAGCCACCTGCTCACCGACCAAAAATTCAGTATCTCCGGGTTCCTCGATGACCACGCGCTTGAGCATTTGCTTGACAATTACTTCAATGTGCTTGTCGTTAATCTGTACCCCCTGAAGGCGATATACTTCTTGGATCTCGTTCACGAGATACTTTTGCAGTTCCTGCTCGCCCCGGATATCAAGAATATCATGGGGATTGACCGCGCCATCCATCAATGGCTCACTGGCGCGTACCCGGTCGCCCTCATGCACATTGACGTATTTACCCCGTGGCACCAGGTATTCCCGTTCTTCGCCGCTATCCGCCGCGACAATAACCTTGCGGGCGCCGCGCTGAAATCCTCCGAATCTCACAACCCCATCGATCTCGGAAATGATCGCTTGTTCCTTCGGTTTTCGAGCTTCAAAGAGTTCAGCAACACGCGGTAATCCTCCGGTGATATCTTTTGTTTTTGCCGTCTCGCGCGGGATCTTCGCCAAGACGTCACCGGCAGAAACCATCTCTCCCTCTGTCACGGAAATGTGCGCACCAGCAGGGAGCTGGTAACGTCCTAGAGTCGTATTCTGTTCGTCCTTGACGGATACGCGTGGTTGACGCTTTTCATCGTGGTGGTCGAGAATTACTTTCTGCGACAACCCGGTCTGTTCGTCTAGCTCTTCCTGAACCGTAACGCCTTCCACAATATCGCCGTAAGCCACGCGACCGGAAACCTCTGAAAGGATCGAACGAGTATAAGGATCCCACTCGACCAGGTTTTCACCGCGTTCGATCTTCTGGCCGTCCCTGACCCTTAGACGTGCCCCATACTCGATCGGATAACGCTCTTTCTCGCGTTCCTTTTCGTCTTGGATAATCAAGATGCCGTTGCGGTTCATAACCACCATTGCGCCTTCGCGGTTGTTTACCGTACGAAGATTCTGATAGCGCACTACCCCATTGTTCTTGGCCTGCAAGGTACTCTGGTCTACCTGCAGACTCGCAGCTCCCCCGATGTGGAACGTCCGCATGGTGAGCTGTGTGCCTGGCTCGCCAATCGACTGCGCAGCAATCACCCCCACAGCCTCGCCGATTTCGGCCAAAGAACCAGAAGCCAGATTGCGCCCGTAACACATTGCACAGATGCCACTTTTCAGCTCACAGGTCAGCACAGACCGCATAACGACATGCTCGAGTCCGGCATTTTCGACGCGTTCGGCAGCCGCTTCATCGACAAGCGTATTGCGGGCCACCAACACCTCGCCACTATAGGGATCAAGTACATTTTCGGCGGTGACGCGACCCAAAATTCGCTCGCCTAACGATTCAATGATTTCACCACTTTGGACAAGGGCCGTCACAGTAACGCCGCCGAGAGTCCCGCAGTCCTGGGTCAGAACAATCACATCCTGAGCTACGTCTACCAAACGACGGGTCAAGTAGCCGGAATTAGCCGTCTTGAGGGCCGTATCGGCAAGCCCTTTTCTCGCCCCGTGGGTAGAAATAAAATACTGGAGCACACT
>JAAXIB010000056.1:0-2029 GCA_012270585.1 Nitrospirales bacterium | reverse complement strand
TCCAACTCCTTGAACATTTCGTTGGACACCTGCTCAGTGACCTGTGCCCAAATGTCGACGATTTTGTTATAGCGCTCGCCGTTCGTGATGAGGCCCTCTCGATACTGACTCTCAACATCGATGACCTGCGTTTGGGCTTCTTCGATCAAAGACTCCTTCATCATCGGAATGTGCATATCATCAATTCCGATGGACAGGCCGGACTGGGTAGCATATTGGAACCCAAGCGTCTTAAGTTCCTCCAAGAGCTGCACGGTCCGTTCCTTCCCGACACGCTGGTAGCATTCCGCTACCAAATCCGTAAGGGAAGCCTTATCCATCTGTCGATTCAAGCGCTCGAATTCCAACTCCAGCGGCAAGACCTCACGGAGAAGAATGCGACCGACCGTGGTGGGCACAACATCCTTGCCCATCCGTACGCGAATACGAGCCTGGAGCCCAACCTCCTCGGCATCGTATGCGATGCGAACTTCCTCGGGATTCGTAAACAATTTGCCCTCGCCGAGACTCCCCCCGCGCTCCTTGGTCATGTAATAACAGCCCATGATGATGTCTTGGCTGGGTACTGCCAAAGGCTTACCGTGGGCAGCTGACAGGATATTGTTCACGGACAGCATGAGGGCTTTGGCTTCAACCTGGGCTTCAACAGAGAGGGGCACATGAACCGCCATCTGATCGCCGTCGAAATCAGCGTTGAACGCCGAACATACCAGCGGATGGATACGGATAGCCTTCCCCTCTACCAGCACAGGTTCAAAGGCCTGAATGCCGAGACGGTGAAGGGTGGGCGCCCGGTTCAATAGCACCGTGTATTCGCGGATAATCTCGTCGAGAGCGTCCCATACTTCTGGTAAGCCCTTTTCCACCATCCTCTTAGCACTCTTGATGGTGTTAACATGTCCACGCTCTTCGAGCTTGTGGTAAATGAAGGGCTTGAAGAGCTCCAAAGCCATTGTTTTTGGCAGTCCACACTGATGCAACTTGAGTTCCGGCCCCACGACGATAACGGAACGTCCGGAGTAATCGACTCGTTTTCCCAACAGGTTCTGCCGAAAACGTCCTTGCTTACCTTTAAGCATGTCGCTCAAGGATTTCAGTGGACGCTTGTTCGGGCCCCGCAGGGCACGGCCGCGGCGGCCATTGTCGAAGAGCGCGTCCACGGCTTCTTGCAACATACGCTTTTCATTGCGAATGATGATTTCTGGAGCGCGCAGCTCCTGCAACCGGATCAGCCGATTGTTTCGGTTGATGACCCTGCGATACAAGTCGTTCAAGTCCGAGGTGGCGAAACGTCCCCCGTCCAGTGGCACCAATGGCCGCAACTCTGGCGGAATGACGGGTATTACTTCCAGGATCATCCATTCGGGCCGGTTGTCCGATTTACGGAAGGCCTCAACGACTTTCAGCCGTTTGATGATTTTCTTGCGTTTTTGCAGCGACACCGACTCATGCATCTCTGACCGCAGGGAGTCAGCCAACTCGTCAAGGTCTAAACGACGCAGCAACTCACGGATTGCCTCGGCCCCCATGCCGGTCACAACATCGGCACTGGGCTCGAGACGACGGGATTCGTCGTAAGGCTTTACGCCATACGTTACGACCTTGCTGCCGTGTTCCTTGACAAGTTCGCGATGACGTTCCTCCATGAGGAGTTCTTGCTTTTTCAATCCTGTCGCACCAGGGTCTATGACCACGTAGTTTTCGAAATAAAGAATGCGTTCCAACTCTCGTAAAGACATGTCCAGAAGGATCCCAATACGACTTGGAATGCCTTTGAAAAACCAGACATGAGACACCGGACACGCCAGTTCGATGTGGCCGAGTCGTTCACGCCGCACTTTAGATTGGATGACTTCGACGCCACACTTCTCGCAGATGACGCCGCGGTGCTTCATGCGTTTGTATTTACCGCAGATACATTCGTAGTCTCGCACCGGACCAAAAATTTTGGCGCAGAACAAGCCATCGCGTTCCGGCTTGAACGTACGATAGTTGATGGTTTCAGGTTTTTTAACCTCACCATAAGACC
>JAAXIB010000051.1 GCA_012270585.1 Nitrospirales bacterium | reverse complement strand
CATCCATGAAACAATGGCCTTGTTGCAGAGGAAACATCCCATATAATCGGGGCGTGGCGCAGCCTGGTAGCGCACTTGCATGGGGTGCAAGGAGTCGGAGGTTCAAATCCTCTCGCCCCGACTCTCTTTGAATTGTAAAACGACTTATTTTGAAGCACATGAATCGGGGCGTAGCGCAGCTTGGTAGCGCGCCTGCTTCGGGAGCAGGAGGTCGGAAGTTCAAATCTTCTCGCCCCGATCATGCCTTGGTATTGCACAGACCACCTTCCAACGCCGCGCCAGGCAGTATCGACACCGCGGCTCCCAAAAGCACGTCTACCCAGAAAAGTTTCTCCCTCCCTCTCAATTCCGAGAGGCCACTTCGGTTCTGCCGATTTCATACGGCTTCGTCCAAATCCAGGAAGGGGATGCCGGTGCTGGATACGTTGCGAGAAAAAATCCGAGTGATTCCCGACTTTCCCCAAGAGGGCATCGCATTTAAGGACATTACCCCGCTCTTGGCGAGTCCCGATGCTTTTCATGCCACGATCAATTCATTTGCCGAGCGCTACGCCGGACACGGTGTTGACCAGGTCGTTGGCATTGAAGCCCGCGGATTTATTCTTGCGTCAGCTCTGGCTTATAAGCTCAAGGCGGGCCTGATGCTGGTACGTAAACAGGGCAAATTACCTGCCGAGACGCTGAAAACCTCCTACGAACTCGAGTATGGCGCCGACGAAATGGAAGTGCATCGAGATGCGGCTGCACCAGGCTCACGTGTCGTGCTGGTCGACGACGTTCTCGCCACGGGTGGAACCATTTGCGCCGCACTCGATCTGCTCCAAAGACTTCAATGTGAAGTCGTCGAAGTTGCCTTTCTTATTGAGTTGTGTTTCCTGAACGGTCGCGAGCGCTTGCAGAACCATCAGATCTTTTCGCTCTTGCAGTACTGAAATCGATTGGTTTTTCTGAGAACCCTCCATGCTGGCTTCCACCTGGTTGCGAAGGCAGGGAACAAAGCGGTCTGAGGAAGCCGTCTTACTAGGCCGTACCCTTAAGAAAGTTTCCCGGTCATTCTATTTGAGCCTGATTGTCCTGCCGAGAGCCGTTCGGAGACAGATGGGTCTGGCTTACTTGTTTTGCCGTGCGGCTGACACGATCGCCGACACGCGCATTCTGCCGTACCCCGAGCGTCTGCCCGCCCTCCATGCTTTTCGTGCGCAATTCCAGGAAGGCTCGCCCTCACGGCTGGCCATCGACCACCTGCAGCAGATGGTGCAACACCGCTCGCCACAGCAAGCCTGCGCAGGAGAACACCAACTGCTGCTGCGCCTGCCGGACTGTTTTCGGATATACAGCCGCTTGTCCTCTGACGACCAACACCTCGTAAAGGGTCTCGTATTGACCCTGACGCGAGGTATGGAAATGGACCTGACCTGTTTTCCGGGAGACACACCCGCAGCCTTGCGCGCTCTGCCGGATATGGCTTCACTCGAACGGTATACGTATTACGTAGCCGGGGTTGTGGGCGAATTCTGGACGATGCTTTGCAGCGCCAACCTGCGTGCCTTCCAGCATCACCCGAACAGCCAACGGCTCAACGGCTTAGGCAGGCGTTTCGGTCAAGGGTTGCAACTGACGAATATCCTCAGGGACATTGGCAAAGACCTGCAGGATGGTCGTTGCTATCTCCCTGCAGACGAACTCCAACGGCTTGGCTTGCAAGTGCATGACTTGCTTGATCCAACGTCGCTACGTCAGGTTCGGCCTTTAATCACCAGCTTGATCAGATGCGCCCTGGAGCACCTGGATGACGCCAGTTGTTATGTGCAGTCGTTGCCACGCAGGGCGCTGCGCGTTCGGCTGAGTTGTATGTGGCCATTGTTATTCGCGGTCCAGACGCTGGAAGCGGTCTGCCGGTCGGAGGGCTTATTGTCCCATCAGGAACGGGTAAAAATCTCGCGTCAGGCTGTCTATCGCACGATACTGCATTCGCTCTGGTGCTCGATATGCCCTTCGGGTTTTCCACGTTATTATGCGAGCCAGCGCCAGCGCCTCGAACACGCTTTGTCCTCAACAGGCGCGGCATAATTGACCCTAGGCCATACGATGATAGAATAGGCGGCTTTGCTCCACAGGAAACCGACTCAAATCCCTGAATACGGGAAGATAAGCCTGTCCTCGTAGCTCAGCAGGATAGAGCAGCGGATTCCTAATCCGCAGGTCGCAGGTTCGAATCCTGCCGGGGACACTCGCTACGTGCAGAAGTCGCAGGGCGAGAGTCGGGACACAAGCCTGATTTTCGGGTCGTTGTGTGGTTGGTTAGGACGATCTTCGGAACATGGAAGGGGAAAAACAGTGGCTGAGAATAACGCGCAGAAAATCCGCAACGTGGCTCTTGTGGGGCACTCAGGCAATGGGAAAACCATGTTGAGTGAAGCGATGCTTTTGAAAGGCGGGGAAATCAGCCGTCTTGGCAGGATAAGCGACGGCACGACGGCAAGCGACTTTGATGTAGATGAGAAAGAAGGCCAGAAATCCGTTCACGCCTCTGTTCTTCACACCACCTGGAAAG
>JAAXIB010000007.1 GCA_012270585.1 Nitrospirales bacterium | reverse complement strand
ACATCGAATGGTCCCCCGCAGTCCATTCCGGCTACCTTGCCAGCAATACTCGCAGCTTGACCAGATCTTTGCCTCGATTCCCGGCTCTTCTTACGTCGCGTTTGAACTGCGTGGATCGAACCGGGATGAGCATGCCAGACACCGAGATCCTGGTATAGTTCCTCGGCACTGCCGAAGCTTTTACCCCTTAGCCCTCGTCCAGTTCCTTCATTGCCTTGACCGTGGTGGCATTCGGCACCCAGACGGCAAATGGCAGTCGTTTCTCATTCGCACTCGCAGCAACAGCAGGCGAATGGAATCGGATACCGACAAACCTATAGCTCGGAGTGCTTCCGCAGCTCGTGCTTTGGTGTTGCTGTTGATCTGCTGTCAATGGGCATCGAAAGTGTCAGGGGCCGAGCGCTGCCCTGCGGAGGGAGCGGAGCGACCGGAGTGGGGCAGCGGGCCGGGAGCGCGCTCGTCATGGCAGAGCCTCTGTGGCTGCAGGCGATCCCCCGTCTGTTCGGTTCGCAAGGGGATGGATCACTTTGGAGAGTTCCGCGTGCCGACGCATGCGGTAGCTGTTGCCTCGGATGTTGACGACGTGGCACCGGTGGAGCAGGCAGCCTCAACACGGGGGCCATCGACTGAGACGCCCGCGCCCTGCCAGCTAGTGTTGCATTTTGAACTTGGGTTAACTTATTGCGCAGCCAAGGAATTTCCCTGAATGACGGGGGTTGAGTTACTCCCTCTCGACCAACTCCCCATTCGTATATATGACCTCGCGTACCCCTTTGTTTCCTCCTTGGACGATCCATCTACCGTGCCTTTTACCCGCCACGTAGGAACCTTCTTGGGAGGTTCCGCAGCTCTGGCGCTCTCTCCATCTGCCGTGCCTCCTGCCCTCTACATACGGGCCTTCCTCGCTGGTTCCGTCCATTTGGTGCTCGCTCCATCTGCCATGCTTCTTGCCCTCTACATAGGAGCCATTCTGGGATTTTCCATCGGCGGACAACAAACTCCAACTACCGTGCCTTCTGCCCTCCACGTAGGAGCCATGCTGAAAACTTCCGTCCGACAGATACTCACTCCAGTCGCCGTGATTCTTGCCCTCTTGGAGACTTCCCCCTGACGTTGATGAAATTTTGTAGCCGTCCTCCCAGACCTGTTTAAGCCTTCCCTTACCCTCGGCCCGTCCTCTGGAACACTGGCCGTTCCACGTGACCGTTTCGCCCGGTTGCAGTTCGACATTCCAGACGTAGCACTCCGGCCGGGAGGAAACCTCCATCCAGCATTCAGCTCCTTTCGATTGACCGGTACACGTTTGCCGGGTGCCGACCCAAATCTGCAATTGTTCCGCATCATCCAGCAACCCCAGCGCCTCCCCGAATCGCGGGTCTGTCCTTTCTACTGCCAGCAAGTACTTGCTGGCGGCATCCATGGCGTCCTGGAACGCGCCGGCCGTCAAGGCTACCTCCGCGTGCCTGAAGTGGAACCGGTTCGGCAGCGTCAGGCCATGCTCTTCTTGCAGGCCGATGATCTTTTTCATGAGGTCGAGGGCGGCCTTGGGGTCCTTGTCCGCCATCAACCGGTCCGCCCGCAACAAATACCGCTCCACCATGATTTGCGGAGGAAGCTGCGCCACCGCAACTGTGAAGCACCCCAGCCAGACTCCGAACAAGACACTTGCGCCGCTTGCACCTTTGGTCATGGTGACACTCCTTAAGTTTTTGGGCTTTGCCGAGTAGGATGCTGTTTCCAGCCCCGGTTTTGCTCCATGTTGGGGGCGCTTCACGAAACGGGAAAATCGTACGCTAAAGAGAATCACCGCCTCTGAAGGTGTGGGGTTGAAGTATACCCTAGACTGTCGTCAGGGAAGACCGCCCACCGCCGTCAGAATAGAGCCCTCCTTTGCATTGATTGACACATCCTGTCAAGGGTTATAGATTCCTTCCTGACAGATGGGATGCAGGAGGCCTCCGTGCGCGGTCAACGCATCGGCTACATCCGGGTGAGCAGCTTCGACCAGAACCTGGAACGCCAACTCGAGCAGATCCGGGTGGATCGGCTCTTCACCGACAAGGCTTCGGGCAAGGACACCCGGCGGCCCGAACTGGAAAGCCTGCTGGCCTTCGTGCGCGAGGGTGACACGGTGGTGGTGCATAGCATGGACCGGCTGGCGCGCAACCTCGACGACCTGCGGCGCATCGTGCAGCAGCTTACCCGGCGCGGCGTGCGCATCGAGTTCGTCAAGGAAAACCTGACCTTCACCGGCGAGGACTCACCGATGGCGAACCTGATGCTGTCGGTCATGGGGGCCTTCGCTGAATTCGAGCGGGCCTTGATCCGCGAACGTCAACGCGAGGGCATCGCTCGGGCCAAGCAGCGTGGAGCCTATCGGGGCCGCCAGAAGTCGTTATCGCCGCAGCAGGCGGCCGAGCTATGTCACCGGGTGCAGGCCGGAGAGCAGAAAGCTCCCCTGGCCCGTGAGTTTGGCATTAGTCGGGAAACCCTTTATCAATACCTGCGCACGAATGTCTAGGCATTTATCCCGTCTACTGTGTTATTCTGATTAGCATGTTATCCGGGATAATATATTAGACGGGCTATCCATGCTAACAGTTGCACTCATCAGCCGGAAAGGCGGAGCAGGAAAGACAACGCTCGCGTGCGGCCTTGCCGTCGCCGGCGAGCGTGAGGGTCTCGCCACCGCACTGGTGGACCTCGACCCACAGGGTTCGGCCTCGGCGTGGGCCAATCTTCGCGTCGCCGATACCCCCGCTGTCATCTCAGGGTACGCGGAGCAACTACCCGCCCTGCTCACTGCAGCACGTAATGCCGGTGCTGAACTCGCCATTATCGACACCGCACCTCATTCCACCGATGCGGCGCTTGTAGCCGCCCGGGCCGCCGACCTAGTCCTCATCCCCTGTCGTGCATCCGTCGCCGACCTGCACGCGATCAGTACCAGTATCGAAATTACCCGACAGGCCAGAACTGCCGCTGCTGTGATCCTCAACGCTGCCCCGGTGCAAGGCCCCCTTGTGGTCCAGGCTCGGACCGCCATCGCTGGCTACGAGGTTGAGATTGTCCCCGTAGTGCTGCACCACCGTATCGCCCACGTGCACGCTTTCACCGATGGACTCACTGCAACCGAACTCACACGGTCCAGCAAGGCCGGAGCCGAACTTGCCGCAGTATTTTGCTGGGTACATAACAAAGGACTATCACTCAATGGCCAGATCCAATCTTGAAACTGCGCTCGAACGCGCCAGACGATCCACCCCTGCGGCCACGACGCGGCCCTCGCGGGTCGGCAAGAAGGGCATGCTTATCCACATCGACCCGGCGTTGTCTCGGCGCCTGAAGTACCTTGCTCTTGATGAAGACAAGACCCTACAGCAACTGGGGGTTGAAGCCCTTGAAATGCTGCTCGCTTCACGCTCCCGCGTCTGACTTTATGAAGGGAATAAAAAGCTATGCAGCGTAAACGAGATGGGTTGGTGCCCATCGGGGAAGTCTTTAGCAGCCTGGGCGATCCAGTGCAGGGAATCCGCGAAGCCTCACCCCAGGCGTTGTATCACTTCACCCAAGCCGATCAAGTGAACCAGTTAGTCGGAGCCAGAGAAGCGGCCCCCGACATGGGTTTCATGGCGCGGCTGATGGCTCTGTGCTCATTGCCCCGCACGAATCCGGGAAAGCGGGATCGGTACGTTCGCAAAAACGGTCCGTACACATTAGTGATGATCGCCGGGGGCGAGATTCCGAAGCTCCCCTTTGGCAACCTGCCACGTCTCTTGCTGGCCTGGGTTTCGACCGAAGCCGTGCGCACCCAAAGCCGAGTGCTGATCCTGGGTCGTTCACTTTCAAAGTTCATGCAGACCCTGGGAATCAACAGCCTAAGCGGCGGTGCTCGCGGGGAGCAAACTCGGCTTCGCAACCAGATGCAGCGACTCTTCGGGGCTAGCGTCGAGTTGATCTATGAGGACGAGCACAGCAGGCGGTTTATAGCCTCTCGGGTCGCCGACCGGGGGGAGTTTTGGTGGAACCCCAAGCACCCTGACCAGTCATCGCTGTGGGATAGCAAGATCGAACTCGGCGAGAAGTTCTTCAACGAAATCATTAGCCATTCCGTGCCCTTGGACATGAACACCCTCAAGGCGCTCAAGCGCTCTTCGCTAGGTTTGGATCTCTATATGTGGCTCACCTACCGCACCTTTTCACTCCAGTACCCGCTACGGCTTTCCTGGCGGCAATTGTACTGCCAGTTTGGTGCAAATCCGGCCAGGACGAATGACAAATACGTCGTCCGGGATTTTCGGAAAAAGTGCCTGCGGGAGCTTGAGAAGATCAAGCTAGCATGGTCAGACCTGAACTACGCAACGGCCAAGGGCGTGTTGATCCTCCATCCTTCAACTCCGATCATTGCTCCTTCGAACCACCATCCACTGGACAGCTAAGTCCCTCACGCTACCCTTCCCGAATCCAGGATCGCTCCTGACGGCTTCCGTTCGTCCCGAACAACCCCCACAGGGGTGCCTAACCCGCTGAAAGTCGCTCCTGGGGCTTCTGGGACGATACTTTTCCACAAGGGGCGCTGAATCAAGGGAGTTTTCCTCGCTGTTACGGGCTCACTTCTGCCCCTGGATTGTTCGCTGTTACGGGCTCACTTCCGCCTGAATTGTTCGCTGTTACGGGCTCACCATACAAGTAGTTAAAGAACAAATAACAAAACACAAGTAGTAGTACCATCGCACCTGTGGAAAACTCACACAGAACCTTCCTAGAAAGGCACTCGGAAGAGTTCTCCAACTTTTCTTAGTGTGGGGGGAGTATCCCCCCACACCCCCCTAAAAGCGCCAAGAAGGGGTGGAAAGTCCACGCCAAACCCTACGGATGCGCCCAAGTTGGTCAGAACCTGCCACTTCGAATGGCTCTCAAATCCAAACGCCCTGGCTCTGTTGGACAGGTTCTGCTTACACTAACGGCTCCGTCAAACCACAGAGAGAGGGGGACGCCCTCTGAGAGGAAAAATCCGGCCGTTAGTAAGGAAGCGGAAATCGGCGCTGTGGCAGTTTCCAGGGTTCAGCCATTGTGAGGTATGCCAGCGGTCGAGAAAGTGCACCCTGACCCCCTTAGCAGCCCGTGGTGTAATTCACGTTTGAAGGTGGCTGGACCCACAGAGGGGGGTAGTGGGGAGAAGATAGCTTCAGGAGAAGACGCTATGGGTATGGGACGAAAGCGGCGATGGCAGGAATCGCTTTGGGTGGCAACGCAAGAGTTGCCACGGACCAAAGGTCACGTGTTCTACGACCGGGTGAACCGGATTCTTGAACTGGAGGGATTCGACCGCTTTGCCGAGGGGGCCTGTGAGAAGTTCTACGCAGTTCGAGGCCGGCCGAGTGTAGCGCC
>JAAXIB010000034.1 GCA_012270585.1 Nitrospirales bacterium | reverse complement strand
TTACTAATGTCGAGAATGACAGATAAAGACAAAGGCAAGAACAAAACCCTGGAGCCTCGATTTAGATCCTCGATTACTAATGTCGAGAACAGGCGTCGAGGATGACAGACAGGGACAAAGGTAAACACGGGAAAAAGCAAAGACGCTGGATTCTCGATTTAGATCCTCGATTACAAATGTCGAGGACAAGCGTCGAGAATGACAGCAGGAGGAAAGGCAAGAACAAGGCCCTGGATCCTCGATTACAGGCGTCGAGAATGAGAGACAGAAGAAAAAACCGGAAATAACAGCGTAGGGGCCAACGATCGTTGAGCCCTACTCGTCTTCGCGTAGCACCTGGGCGGTCCAGGACGTGCCGGAGCGGACCAGTTCGGCCGGCGGGCCTTCTTCCACGATCCGGCCGCCGGCGTTGCCGCCATCCGGTCCCAGGTCCACGATCCAGTCCGCATTGCGGATCACGTCCAGGTTATGTTCGATCACGAGCACGGTATTCCCGTGTTCCACCAACCGGTTCAACACGTCGAGCAACCGTTGCACGTCCGCGAAATGCAACCCGGTCGTCGGCTCATCCAACAGGTACAGGGTGCGACCCGTGGCCCGCTTGGACAGCTCGCGACTCAGTTTCACGCGTTGCGCCTCGCCCCCGGACAACATCGTGGCGGACTGCCCCAGCTTGATATAGTGCAACCCCACGTCCGCGAGCGTCTGCAATTTCCTGGAGATGGCCGGGATGTGGACGAAAAAGTCCAACGCCTCCGCCACGGTCATATTCAACACGTCCGCAATACTCTTGCCCTTGTGCCGGACGTCCAGCGTTTCACGATTATAGCGCCGTCCCTTACAGGCCTCGCAGGTCACGTACACGTCGGGCAAAAAATGCATTTCGATTTTCAGCAGCCCGCCGCCCTGGCACGCCTCGCACCGACCACCCTTGACGTTGAAACTGTAGCGTCCGGGCCGGTACCCGCGCACACGCGACTCCGGCAGCCCGGCAAACAGATCGCGGATAAACGTGAACACCCCCGTGTACGTGGCAGGATTGGAGCGCGGCGTGCGGCCGATCGGCGACTGATCGATATCGATCACCTTATCCAGAGCATCGGCCCCGTTCAGCGACCGGCAGCCTTCCAGCCGGGGTTTCCTGTGATACAGCAATGAGGACAGCGACGGGAACAGAACCTCCAGCACCAGGGTACTCTTGCCGGACCCGGACACGCCGGTGACGCACGTCAACAACCCCAGCGGGAACTTCGCATTCACCGACTTCAGATTATGCTTGTCGGCCCCCACGATGGTGAGGAACTTCCCGGACCGCCGGGTGCGCGCCGGCAATGCCACTCGTTGCTCCCCGCGCAGATACTGCCCGGTCAGCGAGCCGGGATGCCGCATCACCTCCGCGGGCGAGCCCTGCGTCACGATCGACCCGCCATACACGCCGGCGCCGGGCCCCATATCCACGATATGATCCGCCACGCGCATGGTCGCGGCATCGTGCTCCACCACCAACACGGTATTGCCCAAGTCGCGCAGTCGCAGCAAGGTTTGCAGCAACCGGTGATTGTCGCGCTGGTGCAGGCCGATACTCGGTTCATCCAGGATATACAACACCCCCACCAGCCCCGACCCGATCTGGGTCGCCAGCCGGATGCGTTGCCCCTCCCCGCCCGACAGGGTCGCGGCCGCCCGATCCAGCGTCAGATAATCCAACCCCACGTTCAACAAAAACTCCAACCGTTCCCGGATCTCCTTCAGGATCCGCTGGCCGATCATGCGCTCCCGTTCGCTCAAGGCCAGATCCGCGAAAAACGTCCCGGCCTCGCAGATCGACAGTTGCGTGACCTCGGCAATGGATTTCCCGCCGACCTTCACGGCCAGACTCTCCGCCTTCAGCCGCGTCCCCCGGCACACCGGGCAGCGGTAGCTCTCGGAATACTCCTGCCCCTCCGGGCACAGGGACACCTCGTAGCCGATCCCGTCACACGCGGGACACGCGCCATGCGGGCTGTTGAACGAAAACACCCGCGGCGCCATCTCCGGATAACTCACGCCGCACGTGATACACGCCAACTGCTCGCTGTAGAGCGTGACCTCGTTCGTCTCCGCCAGCACGCCGACCAGGCCATGGGTCAACTTCAATGCCGTCTCCACCGAATCCGCCAACCGCCGCCGCAACGACTCCTCATCCTTCATCACCAGCCGGTCCACGACAATCTCGATCGTATGCTTCCGCTGCTTATCCAGCGAGATCGCCTCATCCAGGCCGACGATCGTGCCGTCGATACGGCCCCGCACGTAGCCCGCGCGCCGGGCGTCGGCCAGTTCCTTGCGATACTCCCCCTTGCGCCCGCGCACGATCGGCGCCACGATCTGAAACCGCGACCCCACCGGCAACGCGCTGATGGCATCCACCATCTGTTGAACCGTCTGCGCCGTAATCGGCTGCCCGCAATTCACGCAAAACGGCTGGCCCACCCGGGCAAACAGCAGGCGCAGATAATCATAAATCTCCGTGACCGTCCCGACCGTGGAGCGGGGATTGTGGCTGGTATTCTTCTGCTCGATGGAAATGGCGGGCGAGAGGCCCTCGATCGAATCCACGTCGGGCTTGCCCATCTGCTCCAGGAACTGGCGCGCGTAAGCCGACAACGACTCCACGTACCGCCGCTGCCCCTCGGCATAAATCGTGTCGAAACTCAACGACGACTTGCCCGAGCCGCTCAATCCCGTGACCACCACCAACTGATCGCGCGGGAGCACCACGTCGAGGTTCTTCAGATTATGCTCACGCGCCCCTTTGATATGAATCGACTGGCTCATAAAGCTGGCAGTGGCTACCGCACGCTGGCTGAGAAACACGGGTGCAGGCACCCGGCCAAAACGCTAAAGTATACCACGTCATACTGTGTCGCGTTTGTCTTCTTTCCCGAATCGGAAACCCAGCGCGATTCGACGGCATTACCTCTCTCTGGCAACCCCGCCGCCTGTCCTCGACATTTGTAATCGAGGATCCAAATCGAGGATCCAGGGGCTTTGCTTTTCTCTTTACAAAAAAACCCCCCTGGATCCCTGCGTTCGCGGGAGTATCTGTGTTTAAAGTCACCCCTTTTTTAGGAAGCCGGCCCCCCCCCGGGGACCCAGGGCGTCCCCCGCCGCGCAATCGCATGCAGTCGCAACAGC
>JAAXIB010000008.1 GCA_012270585.1 Nitrospirales bacterium | reverse complement strand
CCTCGACATTCGTAATCGAGGAGCCAAATCGAGGATCTAAATCGAGAATCCAGTGTCTTTGCTTTGTCTTCGCTTTACGAAAAGAACGACCCTGGATTCCTGCGTTCGCAGGAATGACAGAAAAGGCGATCGGGGAGCCAGGGTCTTTGCTTTTGCCTTCGTTCGCAAGGCGACGGACTCTGGATCCTCGCCTTCGCAAGGATGATAGAAAGAAATGATACGGCTGCTGCAAGTACGCGAGTACTGAGGAAGGAGGCGGGCCTGGTGCGGCCCGCGTGTATGTGCTTATCGTACGGAATGCCCGCGGCCGTCAGTCCGCGATGGTGAACTTCATGGTGCCGATCACGTTGGGGTCGTACAACTCCTGGCCGGGACTTTCAAAGTAGAGCTTGACGAGATACTTCCCTTTTTTCCAGCCGCCGTCGGGACGATAAATTTCCAGGTACCCCGCCTTTTCGTTCATTTCCATGGTCAGGGCATCGGTTCCCGTAAGTTCTTTTGAGGGGGTTTGGCCGTCCGGCATGTGAAACCACGCCGCTCGATATTGCGAGGGCGCATCCAAGGCCGAGACCGCAAACACGAGATAGAAGATTTCCGTGTCCGGCGAAAATGCGGACACGCCGGGATCCACGGGTTCCACGTAGGCGTCATCCGTCATCCACCCTTGCCGGCCGAACGTGTCCCAGGGAATGTTGATGTCCCGGGCCATGGCAATCCATTTGAAGGCTGATTGCGGACGTTGCCAGTTTTCCTGGTCCAGCGCCATCAGTTCGGTTTGCGTGGTCACGCTCCCTTCACTTTCCTTGACGGCCGCATGGGGGACAAAGTTTGTTTCTTCTCCTCCCACGATCGGGGGGATCAGGCAGGCGAGCAGGACGCCGGCAAGGGTCAGGACGCTGATGGACCACATGGCACGATGTACGTGAGCCGCGGAAGCTGATTTTTTTGTCATGCCGCCCCTCCCCCTGCTCCGACCGTTCTCCGCGTATACTTTACCCCTCTTGCGTTGTTTTCGCAATCGTTTGTAGGCACCGGACAGTAGTCGCCACGTCATCCCTGCTCGGGGGCAAGGACAGGCCCCCGGTCAAGGCCCGGGGCAAGCCTGATGGTCACTGGCAAGAATCGGAGCCCGGGGGGCACTCGTCTCGCCTCTTCGCTTCATACAGCACCTGCAGGCGCGCTTTCTCTTCGCCTTCCGGAGCCAACTCAATGGCCTTTTTTATGTACACCAGGCCCTCCTCCTTTCGTTCCAGTTGGTACAGCAGCAGCGCGATCCCAGCCGCCACCTTGTGATCATGGGCCCGGACGGCTTCCAGTCGTTGCAATTTTTCCAGCGCTTTCTCCGGATAGCCGGCACGCACATAACTGATGCTTGCATTGGACAAGATATCCAATGAATAAGGATACGATTCCAAAATGCGCTCGTAATATTCTATCGCTTCATGGTACTCGCCACGCCTGTAATGCCCCAAGGCGACAAAACTCAATAAGCGATCGCGATACGGGTTGAGTTGATGCGCTCTCAGGCCCGCGATTAACATCGAATCATAGTCCGCCCGGGCCATCTCGATCTTCGCTCTCCAGAAATACCATTCAGACTGATATAACCGGACATTGCCCGCCAGCATCACGACGAACCCTACAGCAAACACCGCGCTCAATCCGTACCCTATCGCGTGCCGGGGTAGACGGACGACAAAGCCCGGAACGCGCCACCAAGCCGCCCTGGGGGGATGACGCCGACACCGCGAGGAAAAGAGACTCATGCAGATGACCGTCAGAAAAAGCAATGCCGGCTGCTGCAGGGGAAAACTGAAGAGGGCATCAACGCCAATGGCGGCAACGGCGGTGAACAGCCCGACCAGCAGGATGCGCTGTTCGTTGGTCTCATCGGCCAGCAACCGAAGAAATTTGCGGCAGAGGGCCACGGCCACCCACCCGAGCAACAGGCCACCGAGCACGCCAAGTTCCGCCACGATTTCAAGATAGTCATTGTGCGCATGGCTGTGCCAGACCTTGGGGCCGATTTGGTAATCAACGAGGACGCGCGTGTGATAGAAGGGATAGGCCACATTCCAGTTGCCCAAGCCTACGCCGCGCACCGGATGGTCTCCAATCATGGCCAGCGTATTGGCCCAGATGCTGATACGGGGAATCCCGGTGCCATCCAATTGGATTTGTTCCGCCGTTCTGGAGGCCATTTCAACGACGACGCCCAAAAACCAATCTACCGGTTGGTAGGGACTGAGGTGTGCCGCGATGAAAATGAAGACCACCGCGGCCGTGAGGGCCACGCCCACCCGTTTGTTCGCAAAGGGATTGCGCGACTGGCCAAACTCATACAGGCAAAATCCACCGAGAATGACCAGCGCGAACAGGAGAGCGAGCCAGGCTGCTCTCGTCCGGGTGTACACGAGGGCGAGGACGATCAAGGCGGTGCCGAAGGCATAGACCCAGTCCATCAGGCGCTTGTCGTTTCGCAAGTATAATGCAGCGCCCAGCGGGAAGGTCAGCAAATAGTATTGGGCGGCCACGTTCTTATTGGCGAACGTGGCCGCCGGTAGAACCGCCTGGCCAACCCAGTGCAATCGAAACAAATATTGACCAATTGCCAATAGAGCCAGCGCAACCCCACTC
>JAAXIB010000052.1:3209-4219 GCA_012270585.1 Nitrospirales bacterium | reverse complement strand
TTTACGCCATCTCCGCACGCCCGTGAACAAAACTCGGCAACTCACATACCGCCCGAACCATAACAGACCTCTGCACAACACCGCCAGAAATCCTGACGCAACCGTCCATGCTGCGTGGTGAAGCTGTCTGACGCGGGCCGGAATTCGGGACGAGTGAAAAGGAAAGGCGAATATGTCGAGAGAATTCCTGACGCCGGAAGACCGACAGATCATGATTTCCCAAGGAATCACGGAAGAGACCATAGTGGCGCAACTGGCTCTTTTTCGGAAAGGAACACCATGGATCAAGCTGCGCCGACCCTGCACGGTCGGCGACGGTATTGTTGTATCTCGTGCGGATGAACTGGAGGGCTTGTCACGCAAATATGCAGAGGCTGTCGCTGATGGTCGGGTCATGAAATTCGTGCCGGCCTCTGGAGCGGCCTCACGGATGTTCCAGGTGTTCTTGCAACAACTTGAGACAGTGTCTATAGCCCCGGACAGCGACAAAGAAACACTTCTCAACCAGTTTTTGACAGATGTACAACGCTTTGCATTTTATGATGATCTGGAAGTGGCACTGCGCGCTGAAGGGCTAGATGTCCAGACGTGCATCGCCCAACGCCAGATTCACGAAATCTTGCAATATCTCTTAACATCGTGCGGGCTTAATTATGCCAATTTGCCTAAGGCGTTAATCAAGTTTCATCACTACGCTGACCATTGTCGAACACCTTTGGAAGAACACATGGTGGATGCCACAGGGCATGCACTCGACCGGGATCATGTCGTTCGAGTGCACTTCACAATCAGCCCAGGATATGAGGCTGAGGTGAATAGGGCTATTGAGGAGATGCGGGAGCGCTACAAAGGGACCGGAATCCAGTACCGCATTACGTTGTCGCACCAGCGCGCCTCGACCGATACGATTGCGGTTGATTCTGACAATCGTCCTTTCCGCGATCGACGTTATCGTTTGCTGTTCAGGCCGGGGGGGCACGGCGCGTTACTTGAGAACCTGCAGGCAATTC
>JAAXIB010000052.1:425-3170 GCA_012270585.1 Nitrospirales bacterium | reverse complement strand
AGCCCTGGGCGGTTATCTTGTGACCTTGCAAGATCAAATATTCACCCATTTGAGACGTCTGGTGACGGGACAAGTGAGTTCGTCGCAGATGGAACAAATCTTCACATTTGCCAGAGAATACTTATCATTGAACGTGCCAAGAGACCTGCTGGGTTGCTCACTATCCGAGCAGTCGAGCTTTCTATTTGCGAAGCTCAACAGGCCGTTGCGCGTTTGCGGCGTGGTGAAGAACCTTGGAGAACCGGGCGGCGGACCGTTTTGGACGGAGAGCGCTGGAGGTGATCTATCATTGCAAATCGTGGAGAAGTCACAAGTCAACACCTCGGTGGAGGGACAACGAACCATTTGGAATGCCTCAACCCACTTTAATCCAGTAGATATCGTCTGCGGAATGCGCGATTACCAAGGTCGATCTTTCAGACTTGAGACGTTCAGGGATCCGGACGCCTATTTCATCTCCAACAAAACACATGAGGGGCGCCATCTGAAAGCCCTTGAGCTCCCGGGCTTGTGGAACGGCGCCATGGCTCACTGGAATACAGTATTTGTGGAAGTACCTCTCAGTACCTTTAATCCAGTCAAAACCGTGTTTGACCTTCTGCGCCCGGAACACCAGCCGTAGAGCGCACCCGGAAAGGGCTGAGTGCAACGGAAAATCTGGTCGTGCGTCAGTTTCAAATCTCGCCTTACCTCCACCGGGTCTACCAAAAATCTGACAGCTAAAAGCAATTGCTATTTGCAAACGACTTACATATGGTGAGACCTTGTTGGAATGACATGAAAAACGTCTTGAATTCCTAGCATTAAGCATGTGGAGAGATGCAGTTATTATGAGTTTACAAAGTCAACCGTATGTACCAAGGATTAAGGACCGCGGCGCTGACCTGTTCGTCGCTTTGCTGCGGGCGCAGGGCGTAAAACAAGTTATGGCTTTGACAGGTGGTGCCATCATGGAAGGGATGGATGCCTTGCAGGAGGCGGAACACCTGGAAATGTCCATTTTCCAAACCGAACCGGGGGCGGCGTGGGCAGCGATGGGGTATGCGCGGGCCACGGGCAAAGTTGGGGTGTGTGTGGTGACGTCGGGACCAGCCGCAACCAATACCATTACGGCCATTGCGGACGCCTACCGCGATAACGTGCCGTTGGTGGTGGTGACGGGTCAGGTGCCCACGTTTGCCCGCAACACCGATGCCTTTCAAGAAACGGACATCACCGCAATTGCCGCGCCAACCGTAAAGAAGGTGTACTACGTGAGCCGGCCCGAGGAGATGCCTGACGTGGTCCGGGAGGCGTTCCACCTTGCCCGAGAAGGCCGGCCGGGACCGGTGCTGATCGATCTCACAAAGGATGCCCAACAGTCGCTGGTTGACCTGGATGCTTATCGCGCGGATCTGGAGCCGATCAACTCAACTGTCTCAGATAAAGCGCCGGATGAAACCCTGAGCGCTGAATTGGACGAGGTGGCAGCCCATCTCAGTACCGCCGAACGGCCTGTCATCATCGCCGGCTACGGCTTGGTGCTGGCCGGTGCTGAGCGCGAACTGGAACAATTCCTGGAAGCCGTGCCGAGCCCAGTGGTCTACACGATTCCAGGCAAGCCCGCGATTGCCACCTCGCATCCATGCAACTACGGACTGCTTGGCATGCACGGCTTCTACGTCGCCAACTGGATCGTGCACCATGCCGACCTCGTGGTTTCATTGGGTTCGCGCTACGACGACCGCATCACAGGGGACACGGCCCGGTTTGCGCCGCAGGCCAAGCGCCTCATTCATTTCGACATTGATCCAGCACAAATTCGTAAAGTGCTGCCCGAACGGAAGCTGGGAATCGTTGGCGACCTGAAGGCAACGCTGGGCGCGCTGAGACGCCGGCTTACGGGCACATTGGCTTATCCCGCTTGGCGTCAGGCCATTGCGGAGGTTGAGAAGGAATATCCTTCAACCTACACCCGGCACCCGGAGCTGCTGCAAGCGCAACACGTCATGCAGCAACTCAATGAGGTTGTGGGGCAACGGGTTGCGGTTGACCCATGTCGGGTCATCTACACCACAGAGGTCGGCGACCACCAGATGTGGGCCGGGCAATATCTGGCCATGGAGCCAAGTTGGCAATTCATGACGTCTGGCGGCCAAGGCGCGATGGGCTCCGGCCTGCCCATGGCCATCGGGGCGCAAATGGCGAACCCTGATGCCCTCGTCATCTGTCTGGCCGGCGACGGCAGCTTGCGTTTCTCCGAAGCCGAGTTGGAGACCATTTGCGAGGAAAATCTGGCCGTAAAAGTCCTGGTGCTCAACAACGACGGATACGGCATCGTGCGAATGTGGAATCACCGCTTCTACCAGGGGCGGGAGACGGGCGTCGTCAAACGCAGCAAGAATTGGACCTTGCTTGCCCAGGGAAATGGCTTTGACGCCGCCTTCGTGGACCGTGTCTGCAAACCGGCAGACGTGAAGCCCGCTCTGCAACGCGCCCTATCCCACCGCGGTCCGCATTTCATCGAGTTTGTAACGCCCTACGAGGAATGTCTGCCCTTGATGCCGCCGGGTCAATCGTTTAAGGAGATGATCGTCTGATTCGGAGGGGTCGAAACTTCGGCAACGTAATTTCCGGCGCCACATCATCGAACACAACTTCTACGGGTAGACCCACGCGCAGCTGGTCGATGGGCAAATCAAGCACGTGGGAAACCATCCGAACACCCTCTTCCAATTCCACCACAACAGCAGCATACGGCAACTC
>JAAXIB010000052.1:0-316 GCA_012270585.1 Nitrospirales bacterium | reverse complement strand
CTTGGCAACTCTCGCGGGGCATATGGCGCCACGTGCCGCAGTCCTGGCAGCGCTGGAAGCGCAATTCATGTTGCTTGCAGAACTGGTAGAACTCGCCGTTGAAGCCCTCACCCCGAGGTAACGGCTTGGCATAGACTTGCATCGGTTACCTCCTGAGAATCACCAGGCTACCGTCGCCAAGGTCCCCCCAGCCGGTCACTAGGCCCAATTCACAGTCCTCCACCTGCAAACCGGCTTCATGGCGCAATTGCCGGGTCGCCTCCACGACGTGATTGAGCCCCCAGACGTGCGCCTCGGAATGCAGGCCGCCGTGCGT
>JAAXIB010000030.1 GCA_012270585.1 Nitrospirales bacterium | reverse complement strand
CGATTACTAATGTCGAGAATGACAGACAGGGGCAAAAGACAAAGGCAAAGGCAAAGGCAAACGCAAAAGCAAGAACCCCTGCATCCTCGACTTCCTTTTCTGTCATTGGTATGTTGCTTTCACCTTGCAAATCGGCCAATTTGTAAGGTGAAAGCAACATACCAATGACGGAAGGGAAAAGCAGATAGCAGTTCCTTCGCTACGCTCAGGACAGGCGCTTTGCTGGAGTGACAGATCGGCGGGGGTGATGGGTTATGAGATGGGTTTCAGTTTTGAGGTGAATTGCCGGCGGAATTTTGCGAGTTTGGGGGCAATGAGGTAGGCACAATAGGGTTGGGTGGGGTTACGCGCAAAGTAGGCTTGATGATAGGCCTCCGCAGCGTAAAACGTTTGTGCGGGTGAGACTTCCGTTACGATCGGGGAATCGAACACGTTGTCCGAGGTGAGGGTGGCAATGACGTCCTTTGCCGTGGCGACTTGTTCCGGGGAATGGTAAAAGATCACGGATCGATACTGCGTGCCGACGTCGTTTCCCTGGCGGTTGAGCGTCGTGGGATCATGAACGGCAAAAAAGATTTCCAACACTTCACGATAAGAGATAACGGCGGGCTCAAACGTCACCTGTACGACTTCGGCATGGCCGGTCATGCCGGTACAGACCGCTTCATACGAGGGGTTGTGGTGCTTCCCGCCCATATAGCCTGATTCTGCCGACGCCACACCCCGCACGTGTTCGAACACGGCTTCAACGCACCAGAAGCATCCACCTCCGAGGGTGGCCACGTCTTTCCCGTTATCGGTCGTATCGGTGATGAGTCTTCCCTCCGAGTGAAGTACCGGAACGCAAAAAATCATTATATCGTCTTCCGACCATTTGATGCGACTGTTACGGACATTTTAGTGCAGAGAAATTCTCTGCTGGCCGGTTTCTTCTTTTTTCCTTGCGTCTGCGGGCGCGTTTATTTACGGTAGTAGACTGGACAATTGCTCCGGCCTTGTGCCGGGTTCGGGACGGCACAGAGGCCCTCCCCCGCAAAGAGAGGCGCAGTGAGTCCACTTCTGCTTCGATTGTATAGAGCGATCGTGATCGATCGGCCGGTCGTGGCATTGGGGCTGGTGTTCGTCTTGGTGGCGTTTTTCGCGTTGTACGTTCCGGATCTCAAACTCGACGCGTCCTCTGAATCGATTATCCTGGAGCACGACGAGGCGTTGAAATATTACCGAGCCAGCCGGAAAATCTACGGCTCGGACGATTTTCTCATCGTCGTGTATACGCCGCATGACGATTTGTTCTCTCCCTCTTCACTCGCGCACCTGAAAAAGCTCCGTGATGAATTGGCCCGCATGGATTCGGTCCAAGCAGTACACACTATCTTGGACGTGCCGCTCGTCAACAGCCCCAAAGTGTCCCTTCTGGAATTGAAAGATGGGGATGGGATACGGACGCTGGAGACGCCGGGTACCGATAGGGAACTGGCCAGAAAAGAATTTCTGGAAAGTCCCGTCTATCAGAATAATCTCATCAGTCCGGACGGTCGCACAACGGCGCTGCAAGTCATCTTTAAGGAAGACGAGACCTATACTGCGCTGCTGAACAAACGAAACCGGTTAAGAGAGAAGGAAGCCGAGTCGGGGCTCTCGTCGGAAGAAGCGGCAACCCTGGAATCGGCTGAGCAGACCTTTCACGAGTATCATGCCACTGTTGTCGAGGCCGAAAACAAGGATATCGAAGTCGTCCGCGACATTCTCGACAAGTATCGTGGCGACGCCCAACTGTATCTGGGCGGGGCGCGTATGATCGTCGCCGATATGATCAGTTTTATCGAGCACGACATTGCCACGTTCGGCGTCGGCATTCTCGGGTTTCTGCTTGCGGCGCTGATCTACTTTTTTCGTTCCCTGCGCTGGGTGCTGTTGTCCATGTCCTGCTGCCTGATTTCCGTCGTCGTGATGGTGGGTTATCTGGGCTTCGTGGACTGGAGGGTGACGGTCATTTCCTCCAATTTTGTTTCGCTGCTGCTCATCATCACCATGTCTTTAATCATCCACCTCATCGTGCGTTACCGGCTGCTGAATGAAGTACGCTACCGGATTCTGAAAGAAGAAGCCCCGAAGGTGGACCAGAAAACATTGGTCTTTCACACGATGAAGGAAATGACCAAGCCCTGCTTTTATACGGCCATTACGACGATCGTGGCGTTCTGCTCCCTGATCGTCAGCGACATCCGGCCTGTCGTCGATTTCGGCTGGATGATGACGATCGGCATCGCCCTGGCGTTTTCGCTGAATTTCGTCTATTTCCCGGCGGTGCTCGTGTTGCTCAAGCCGGAGAAGGTTAGTATGAGAACGGATGCCACGAAAGCGTTTACCATGGCGGTGGGCGATTTCACGATCAGACACGCCAAGCCGGTCGTGCTGGTCTGTGTGGTGTTGGCCGTGCTGGGTGGAATGGGCATCGCGCAACTGGAAGTGGAAAACCGGTTTATCGATCATTTCAAAAGCACGACGGAAATTTACCAGGGCATGGAATTGGTTGATACGAAATTGGGAGGAACCATTCCGTTGGATTTCGTGATCGACGCCGATGAAACGATTGACGCCTCTGCCGAGGCGCCCAGCGATCCATTTGAAGATCCGTTCGGTCAGGAAGAGGGGGCGACCGAGGAAACCTCCTATTGGTTCAACGGACACCGGTTAACGCAGGTTGAGACGATTCACGATTACCTCGAATCGATACCGGAAGTGGGCAAGGTTCTGTCCCTGGCTATGGGCACAAAAGTATTGAAGCAGGTGAATGACGGCCGGATGCCGGAGGATTATGAATTGGCCCTGCTGAGAAAGTACGTGCCCGAGGAGGTGAAGAACGCGCTACTCGATCCGTACCTGTCTCCCGATGCCAATCAAACGCGTCTGACCATGCGACTGATCGAGTCCGCACCGACGCTCAAACGAAAGGAATTGATCGAGCGCATCCGAAGGTACCTGGTCGAAGACATGGGGTTTGCCGAGACGACCGTACATCCCACGGGCATGGCGGTCCTCTACAGTCATTTGTTGCACAGTCTCTACCGGTCACAGATCCTGACGATGGGCACGGTCTTCGTAAGCATCCTACTGATGTTCATCGTGCTCTTTCGCAGGATTTTATTGGCGATCGTGGCGATTCTGCCGAACCTGTTGGCGGCCTGTGCGGTACTCGGCTTAATGGGGTGGTGGGGGATTCCACTGGACATCATGACCATTACGATTGCGGCGATCACGGTAGGCATCGCCGTCGATCACGCCATTCACTATATTCACCGGTTTCAGGTGGAATTCGTGAGACATCAAACGTATCGGGAAACCGTCGTGGCGTGCCACGGGAGTATCGGCCGCGCCATTTATTATACGGCGCTCACGATTACCGTGGGGTTCAGCATTCTGGCCTTTTCCAATTTTATCCCCACCATCTACTTCGGCTTGCTGACCGGCTTTGCCATGATGGTGGCCCTCATGAGCAATCTCACCCTCCTGGCCGCGTTGCTCATGATTCTCAAGCCGCTGGGCCCGGAACCCACGTAGAACCCTTCCTCGTGAAGGGAATTATCAAGAATTGTAGACCACGACGGTTCTTCCTGGAGAAATGCCGTGATGGGCCGTATCCCGGGGCAAGGCCCGGACCGTGCCTCATGCGGCCAGGAACGGCCGTCAGGAACAGCAAGTGCCATAAGCCTGCCCTCGACTTTGATCCCCGATTTCATTTTCTGTCATTGGCATGAAAATAATCAACGCCCTTCCCGAATTGGCCATTCCCGCTTCCCCCTCTCCCCCTCGTGGGAGAGGGCTGGGGTGAGGGGGAAAAAGCAGAAGACCCTGGATTCCCGATTAGATCCCCGATTACCAACGTCGAGGACAGGAGTCGGGGATTGTAAATGTTCAGTCATTCG
>JAAXIB010000002.1 GCA_012270585.1 Nitrospirales bacterium | reverse complement strand
CGGGTACGGCAGATCGAAGCCAAGGCGCTTCGCAAGCTGCGCCACCCAAGTCGAAGCAGGATGTTGCGGCACCTCGCCGAACATGCCTGATGCTGGTGGGAATTCCGTTTGTTCAGTTTTGCTTGACCCTTGATCCGATACAATGATCCCAGGCTCCGGGGGCAAACAGCCCCCAGGACAAGTGGGCCCATAGCTCAGTTGGAAGAGCTCCCGGCTCATAACCGGTAGGTCCCTGGTTCGAGACCAGGTGGGCCCACCTGACCACAAGGCGATTTTGGTTCGTCCATGAACGAGGAAAGGTGGACGGTGCGTGGCCAGTTGGCACTCTTGACGGCGTTGCAAAAGCTCGATGACCGATTGCGTTCACTGCGCAGAGAACAGCAGGCGCTTCCACTGCAACTCGAGGCGTCCGAGCATGCCCATCATGAGGCATGCGAGGAGTTGAAATCGGTACAAGTCGAAATCGACCGCAATGAACGCCGGCAGCACGACTTGGACCTGGAGCTACAAAGCACCCAGGATAGTCTCCACAAGATTCAGCGTAAGCTTCGCGAGGTGAAGACCAATAAGGAATATAGCGCCGTACTGGCCGAAATCGATACTGGCAAGCGACAGATGGGGTGCATGGAGGATCAGCTGCTGCAGCTCATGGAGCAGGCGGAACAAAAACGCCAAGCGAAACGGTTGCAAGAACAGCGCGTGCAGGCAGCGCACGATGTCCTGCAAGAACAAAGACATGCTGTGAAACAGGCTTTGGAAGTTCTGAATCAGGAAATTCTGGCCGAACGGGAGAAACGACACCAGACTGCCGTCGGCCTGGATGCCGAGTTGTTGGAAATCTACGAAAGGCTGGCAGATCAGAACGACGGTTCCGTTGTCGTGCACCTCAATGATGGTGTCTGTGGCGGCTGTCATCTGAAAGTTCAGCCGCAATTGGTTTCCGAAATTCGGTTACAGGAATCTCTCAATACCTGTCCCCATTGTCGCCTGATTCTACTTTGGCCTGCCTAGGTGTCTGGGTTTTGGCATTAGGAGAAAAACAATGAGGTACCTGGCAAGGTTCTGCTCTTTCGCGTGCTTCACCACTGTGGTTGTGGCGCTGGCCGCACTGCACACACCCGTTTCGGCGGAAGAACCGGTGTGGCAAGACATTGCCGGAGAGTTGATGAGTCCTGCCTGTCCGGGACGTACGTTGTTGAATTGCACCAGTGAGCATGCTGGCCAATGGCAAGAGTTGATACGGCAGAAAGTAGCCGAGGGGGTGTCCAAGGATGACATCATGCAGTATTTCATCAACATCGGCGGGGAAGAAGTGCTCGCCTCCCCTCCTAAGCGTGGCTTCACCTTGGTGGTGTGGCTCTTGCCCGCATTCGCACTCCTGAACGGTGCCGGCTTGATCATCATGTTCACCGCCAGATGGGTAAGACGGCCTCATTCCTCTGAACAGAACCCGTCGTCCGCGTCTTGTACGGATCCGTCGCAGGTGACAACCGCCGCCGCCGACCCCTATCTGAGTCGTGTTCGCAGAGAGTTGCAAGACATCTAGTGCCCTGTAAACTCGAGTGAAGACGAAAGCGAATTCAACACTCGCCGAAATTTCCCACCGTTTCCAAGAGTTCTGACAATGGTGTAAAGCAAGGGATTGTCCTTGGTTCAATGAGGATTATTTTGTGCATCTGCTGCTGTGTTTTCTTCTATCGGGTTTTATCTTAGCCGCCCAATTGGTTACGCCTGTCGAGTCCCAGCTTTCCTTGGAGGATACGTTTCCCGACATTCCCGAGGTCGTCGTTCAGGGACGGAATTTCGCGGGCGACAAACAGACGGACCTGACGACATTTCGGGTCGATGTGCACGTCCCTGCGGACCACCACGGCTATCTTGACAGAGGTGACGAGGGGCTTTTCATCCCATTGGCTTTTGCCTTTGATTCCCTGGAGAAACGCGGATTTCGCGTCACTGAGGTTGCACGTCCAGCGGGCACCAGAGACGACCTGGTTCGCGCCACGGTGTTACGAAACGGCGGCACGTTCGAATTCCGGTTGGATACGCCCGACGACACGTTGCCGGCAGGCATCTTCTCGGCAACGCTACATCACCAAATATGCAACGACGTCACCAACATTTGTTACCCTCCAAAGGCCGTAAATTTTCCATTACGCTTCGCAAAAGGGCTGAGCGATGACACCCTGCCTGTCTCGGCAAACATCACGCAACAACCTGCTCCCGCCCGCACACTGAGCGAACGTCTGACAGCGCTCTTTCAGCGTTATTTCACTAATTTCCTCATGGCATTTCTGTTGGTGTTCTTGGCCGGCCTCGTCGCTTCGGCAACGCCATGCGTGTATCCCATCATTCCGATCACGTCCGCGATACTCATGGCGCGAGGTGGCGGATCACGACGCCTGGGGCAACTGAACGCGCTGGTCTATTTCTTGGGTATCACTTTTTTCTTCACCCTGCTCGGGATTTTCGCGGCTACCACGGGTACGGCCCTCTCAGCCCTTATGACCAGCGCGTGGGTGAATCTTGCTTTTGCCGGCGTCTTTGCCTATTTCGGCTTAAGCATGATCGGGTTTTATGAATTTCAGTTTCTTACATCATTCATAGCCAAATTGGAGAACACAACAAGCCGATGGGATGGATTCTTCGGCACCTTCTTGATGGGTACGACTGCAGGTCTTGTTATTTCTCCGTGCATTGGCCCGATTGCGGGCGCTATTCTGCTTGATATTACGGGTCAGACGGCAGGTGCTCAGTTGCCTGGAAGCATCGGTACAGCCGCAACCACACTGCGTGGCATCGGTCTGATGGCAGGCTTTGGCATGGGGTTGGGGATTCCTTTTCTCGTGATTGGGATGCTCAGTAACAGACTGCCACAATCCGGCCCTTGGCTTACGAAGGTCAAATTTCTCCTCGGCATACCGATTCTCTACATTGCCTACGTCTATTATCTCAAGGGTATGGAAACCGCAGCCGTGCCGCCGAATGTTGCTCATGCCATCCTCGTCGGCATACTGGCGGTCGCGCTTGCCGTTTTTCTTGGCTTGTTTCATTCCCTGGGAGATGCCCCGGCACAAGGCCAGCTAGTCCGCCGTGTTCTGGGAATCCTTCTGCTTATTGTGGGCGTCCATTTTCTCTACAATGGTTTAGGTCAATCGGGGATTCTGATCCCGGCGTCGGGAACGGGCCAACGCATAGCCACGTTGGGGGGGCTGACGCGACCCGGGGGAGGAGAAATCGAGGATGCAACTTTCTCGCAAGTGGAGTTTTCCGGAAATCTTCGCTGGTTGCGAGACTTTCCGCTGGCCCAAGAACGAGCCAGGGTCGAGGGCAAGCCTCTTTTTGTAGATTTCTATGCGACTTGGTGTGCGAACTGCAAAGCCTTTCAGCGTTTGGCAGAAAGCAACGACCAATTGAACAATGCCTTGCAGCAAGCCGTACTGGTAAAAATCTACGACACGGATGAAATCTTTGAGACCTTTCAACGAGACGAAAGTTATCCCGAACTAGGGGGCGTGGGAGGCCAGCCGTTCCTGCCATTGTTTGCCATCTATTCCGGTCAGGGCGCCTTACGCTGGAAAGGTCAGGATTATCGAGCTATCACCACAATTGTAAGCCAGCTCGAAGCAGCGAAGTGAATTGTCGTACCGTGATTCAACAGATACTTTCAGCACATAAGGTAGATTGGGCTTGCTTTGGTTTCGGACGGTCACGGTGCTTTGTTTCGTGGGTCTTTCCTGCCTGTTTTCATCTCCCAGTTTCCGGCTGAACGCCGAGACGACCTCACCCGCGCCATCGTTATCAGATGCGGCGTTCTCTGCGGATCAGATACTGGCCTTCGCAGCAGAATTGATGCGAGGGAAAGAGTACTATCGCGCCATTACGGAATACAGGCGATTTCTTTTTAGCTTTCCGCATGACGCACGGCGCTCCATGGTCCACTTTCGAATAGGTCTGGCCTTCTATCGCGGCATGGACTATGGCAAGGCTTGGGAGGTCTTTGACGAGGTGGCCGAGTTGTATCCAGGCACGCCTTACGGCAAACAGGCATGGCTTTGGCAGGGTGAGTGTCTGATGCAGCAGGGCAACTATGAGGCCGCACAAACTCTTTACGGCGACGTCAGTCAGCACTTGCCTGAGGAAGGGTTTGGAGAACACGCCACTTACCGGCATGCTTGGGCGTTACTGCGTCAGCAGGAATGGCAGAAAGCCGCGGAACGGTTGCAAAGCATTCCGATCCATAATTCGTTCCGCGAGACAGCCCAACGAGTAGCTGAGGCAATTCTCGACAACGGAGACTTTTCTCGGAAATCCCCCCTTTTAGCCGGCGTTTTGTCAGCTACGTTACCGGGTAGCGGACAGTTGTATATTGGACGCCAGGGGGACGCGTTGCTTGCTTTTGTTTTGAATGGGTTGTTCGTTGTGGGAATTATAGAGGCGTTGAACCATGACCAAGTGGCGATAGCAGGGATTCTCGGCTTATTTGAGGCAGGATGGTATGCGGGCGGCATTTATGGGGCCATCAACGG
>JAAXIB010000020.1 GCA_012270585.1 Nitrospirales bacterium | reverse complement strand
ACAACCACGGGGGGTTGTCCCTACGTATCTACGGATCTATGACCTGAAAGGGTTTGTGACGGTCAGGCCTTCAAGTCGATTAAACTGTCAGCGCTCATTCATCTCTTCCCGCGTGAACTTCCGCCCTCATGTTTTTCATGATCCCTTCCTTCACTTATACTGGCAGCATTGCACTGATCCAGCGTACACTATGCTCGTGTATATGCCAGCTATTTCAATGGGAAATCTCTGGACGCGCTACCTGGCACACGAATCCCCCATGCAGGCTTGCCACCTGCACCCCAAGAGATGAAAACGGTATATTTGAGAACCATTTTCGTACCAGGATCTCTATCTGTGGGGCTCTTTCATACCAATAACAGGAGATCTGGTCCGAGCAGGAAGGAGGCTGTGGTCTCCAGGGAGACGAATACCCCTAGCTCTCCATCATCTCCAGGCGGGCGTCGAATTCATGGCCGCAGGACACACAGCGAATGCAATCCGATTCGACCATGGGTTCATCAGCGCGAATCCCCATGCCCCCGCAATCCGGGCAGCGCGCCAGGTGCAGGACTTCGTCTTTGAGATTTTCGTACCGCGTGCCCCGTAAACAGTAGATGGGTTCGCCGTCGAGAAGCCAGGGTTCGCATGCCTTATTCACAACCGGGATGGCAATGTAATGGTGATAGGCGTAGTCCCGAATCGCTTCATGGGTCGTGAGCCCATCCTTGAGCAACTTCCCGGTCCTGGCATCATAGAGGGCTCCATCTTTCACAATGACTTTGGTCGGTCCCATGTGACACCTCCTTGAAGTAAAGGAACGATCGTGGCTTTTTGGCCACGACTTTGCCGTCCTACAGATCGGTGTGTGTCACACGATTATCCGCCTTTGATGCCGAAAAACCAAGAGAATCTTTGCGGCAGCCCCATTTGTGCCTTGCCATTTGGGAGTCTATAATTCTTTTAGACAATCGCCGAATGAACGATGAACCCGGCGCTGCCGAGTGACGGAACAAGAGGAGGACTCTCATGAGTTTGGCTGATAAGCAATGCGTGCCGTGCCGCGGTGGGGTGCCGCCGCTGGAACCGGCCAAGGTGCAGGAGTTGTTGGGACAATTGGACCAGGGATGGGGATTGAATGCCGACGGGCATATCGAGCGCCTGTACGAATTCAAGGACTTTGCGGAGGCCCTGGCTTTCGTGAATGCGGTTGGCGCGATTGCCGAGAAGGAAGGCCACCACCCTGACCTGTTTTTGGCGTGGGGTCGCTGCAAAGTGGAAATCTGGACGCATAAGATTCGCGGGCTCACGGAAAGCGATTTTTATCTGGCGGCCAAGGCCGACCGGGTCTTCACGGGCAATGGCTGATTCCTTCATCACGATTGATCCGTCGCCTCAAACCGGCACCGCGCTCGCAGAAGAACCTTGGCTCGATCCGGACGGCGTCCCGTCGGTGGCCCTGGTCACCATGCCGTTCGGGTATTCCAAATTCCCATCCATTCAACTGGGCACACTGGCCCGGGTGCTGAAGAACCACGGCCTCGGGTCCAGGAGTTGTCACTTCAATCTGCTGTTTGCTCATCGCATCGGGATCCCGCTCTATGAAGTGTTGTGCGAAAAACGCGGCATGATCGGCGAGTGGTTGTTCTCGTCGATTCTCTTCCGGGACAACCCGAAGCACGCCCAATATCCCGACGTCTTCAAGCCCGTGTTCGAGAGCACGGCCCGGGAGGCCGGGTGTTCCACGGGGTATCTGGAAGAGATCGCCCACACCATCGCGCCGCAGTTTCTGACCGAGCTGTTGACCTCGTACGACTGGGAGCAATTCAAGGTCGTGGGGTTCACGTCCACCTTCGACCAGAACGTGGCGAGCCTGACCCTGGCCAAATTGATCAAGGAGTTGTATCCCGCGGTCCGCATCGTCTTCGGCGGGGCCAACTTCGACGGGGAGATGGGCCTGGAACATTTTCGGGCGTTTCCATGGATCGATTACGTGGTGGTCGGCGAAGGCGAGGAGGTGTTTCCCGCCCTGGTGAAGAACGTGCTGCGCGATCAGGAAGACTCGCTCCCCTCCGGGGTGGCTTTTCGCAAAGACGGCGAGATTCGCTTCCAGCCCAACACCACGCTCTTTTCCGATTTTTCCGGGGTCGGGCCGCCGGATTACGATGATTACTTCGACATGGTGCGGGAACTGGAGGGGCAGGGCTCGACCGGGCTCAACCGGATTCTGCTCTACGAAGGGTCACGCGGGTGCTGGTGGGGCGAAAAACATCATTGCACGTTTTGCGGGTTGAACGCGCAGGCCATGAAGTTTCGCGCCAAGTCTTCCGAACAGGTGGCCCGGGAAATGGACGGGCTTTCCAGTCGCTATAACACCACGCGCTTCCGGCTGGTCGACAACATCATCGACCTGAAATACATCGACACGCTGTTCGGCCGAATCGCCGCGGGCCACTATGACCTGGACGTGTTCATGGAGACCAAGGCCAACCTGACCAAGCAACAGATCCAGACTCTCGCCCGGGGCGGGGTGAAATGCATGCAGCCGGGCATTGAAAGCCTGAGCGCCGCGCAACTCAAGGAAATGGATAAAGGCGTCAGCCCGCTCCAGAACATCCAGTGCCTGAAATGGAGCCGGTATTACAACCTGGATATCAACTGGAACATCCTGCTGGGTTTTCCCCAGGAGACGAACGCGGACTACAAGCGCCAGATCGCGCTCATTCCCTCCCTGTTCCACCTCCAGCCGCCGGAAAGCACCGGCAAACTGTGGCTGGAACGATTCAGCCCGTATTTCATGCGTCCCGAAGAGTACGGCGTGCGCATTACCGGACCGGGCGCGGCGTACGAATACGTGTACGATGCGAGGAAAGTGGACCTGAACAAGATCGCGTACGATTTCGAATATGAGATTGATTGGAAGGTGGATCCGGCCCTCTACGAACAGTTGTGCAGCCTCGTGCAGGAATGGCGGGCCCGGTATTTCTCGCAGGACCGCCCGTTTCTGTTCTATGCCAAGGCCATGAGTTACGTGACCGTCTACGACGGCCGGACCGATCAGCCCACGAGCGAACGGTTCGATTGGCCGCTGTCGTTTGTCATCGAGTATTGCAATGAGGTCCCGAAAACGCTCGAGCAGATCCGGCGGGCTTCAGCAGACGATCCGGCGGCCCTGACGATGGCGACTTCCATCGACGACGCGGTCGCCACGCTCACGGCCAAACGTATCGTCGTGGAAGACAAGGGCCGCTACTTCACCCTCGCCCTTCCGGTCAATCCGCATCTGTAGGCAAAGGATTGGTGCAAGCACCGGGGCTGAGGGCAATTTACGCGTTTCCGCCGGTTTCCGTCGGCCCTTGGGCCAGCATTTCCGTAAATCGTTTTCCCACGATGTCGGTGACTTTTCCCATAATTTCCGTCACCTCTTTCCATTCCTCGGGAGTCAATTCCTCTTTCAATCTCGGATTCAGCCCCCATTTGGCGCTGACTTGTTGACCTTCACGCTCGACGTGGACCGTCAGGATTTCGGTTTCGAGAGGGCCTTTTGATTGGGAGGACGGTTTCCGCGGTGAGGTTTCGCCTGCCACAATGTGTGCCTTTCTGTGTAGTATCTCGGTTTGCTTTCCTCTTCTGTCATTCTCGACGCTTGTCCCCGACTCGATCGGGGATCCAGACAATCTATAAAGGATCCAGTGTCGTTGTCTTTTGTCTTTGCCTTTTCTGTCATCCTCGACATCTTTAATCGAGAATCCAGGGGGCTTCCTTTTTCCTTCGTTTACGAAGAGAACGACCCTGGATTCCTGCTTTCGCAGGAATGACAGACAAGGAAATTGGGGATCCAGTGTCGTTGCTTCCGCCTTTGCCTTTATCCGTCATCCTCGACGCCTGTCCTTGACTCGATCGAGGATCGGGGATGACAGAAAGAGAAATATCCCCTTTTACGAGTTATTCTATCGAGTGTCAAATTGACGTGAGAAGCCGGCAAGAGGGACTTTACTTCCCCGCAAACCTTGTCTCAAGACCTTCTCTCCGGTTAGAGTCAAGGGCAGGTTGGAGACGAGCTTGTAACTTTTTTATCCAGAGGCTGTTTTCATGGGCATTGCCTGGAAAGAAATTCTGAAATCCCTCAAAGAAGAAGCCATTCCCAAACGCTGGGACATGCAGGAATTGGCGCGAAACTTCCTGGAAGGGCTGTTTCTCGTGGTCCCGGTGGCCGTCACCATCTACGTCGTCTTCCTTGTATTCAATTTCATCGACGGCTGGCTGAACATCCCCGTCCCTGGGATCGGGTTTATTCTCACCATTGTCATGCTCGTTCTGGTCGGTCGCCTGGCCTCGAACGTGTTCTTCCGCGGAGCCCTGGGTTCCTTGGAAAAGATTCTGACCCGCACGCCATTTGTCAAATTGGTCTACACGTCGCTCAAGGATCTCATCGAAGCGTTCATGGGTGAAAAAAAGCGCTTCGATCAACCCGTGCTCGTCACGCTGACCCCGGGCGGCCACGCGGAGGCGATCGGGTTCGTCACGCGCCAGAACCTGGACCTGCTGGGGCTGGAAGACCGGGTCGCCGTGTACTTTCCGCAATCCTACAACTTTGCCGGCAACCTGCTGGTCGTGCCTCGCAGTCAGATCCGCCCGCTCCACGCCGACAGCGCGGACATCATGACCTTCATCGTCTCGGGCGGAGTCTCGGGCGGCGGCGCCAACGGGAAGTCCGGTAAAACGCCCCCGGGCGATGCCCCGGCGTTACCGGCCCCGGCCGAGTCACACAAGCCTCCCGATTCCGTTCAATAACCGGCGGATCGCGTATCCCTGAATGGTGAGAGTTGCAAAGACCTGACTGCGTGTTCTAATTTTGACACGGGGTTTTCATATAGTAGAATATCCTTATTATTGACTGAGAGATATGATTATCGGCCTCGTTGATCGTTCCCGTTATGATCCCGCACCCACGTCAGCAAGTGTTTTGCAGGGCCTGCCGTCCCCTTTCCTTGGTCCTCTGCCTGGTTATCCTCCCGGCCTGTAACGAACAACAAGCCGCGCCTCCTCCCCCGACTCCACCGCCTTCGCCGGTACGTGTCGCCCCGGTTCTGCAACAGGAAGTGAAGCGAACCGTCACGCTGGTCGGGACCGTCGAACCATGGAAACGCAGCGTCGTGGCCAGCGAAGTCGAAGGACTGGTCCGGGCCTTTCCCGCGGAGGAAGGCATGAAGGCCACACGAGGGCAACTCCTGGCGCGTTTACGCACGGAAACCTTGAAGATCCGACTCGATTCGGCCGTGGCCCTCTACCGGGAGTCGGGCGCCCGCTATCAACGGGCCAAGCGGGACCTGAAACGAATCCGCGTTCTCTTCAAAAGAGAACTGGTGACCCAGAAAGACTTCGATGCCGCCGTGGCCGAGGAAGCGGCGCTGAAAGAACGTCTCTCTCAATTGAATGCCGAAATCCGGCAGGTCCGGGACTCCCTGCACAAGTCCAGAATCGTCGCGCCGTTTGACGGGTGGATCACGCAGGAATTTACGGAAATCGGGCAGTGGGTGGAAGAAGGCGGCGCGATCGTCGAGATCGTGGACCTGTCGCGCGTGCAAGTCGAAGTTCCCCTTCCGGAACGTTACGTGAGCCAGATTCAAATCCATGATCCCGTCACCGCGACCTTCGACGGCCTGCCGGCGTTCGAGGCACGGGGCCGAGTGCTTTCCCTTGTGGCCCAGGCCGATCGCGCAGCAAGAACCTTTCCGGTCAAGGTGGAGATTCCGAATCCCGCCCTCGCGATCAAAAGCGGCATGGTGTCCCGCGTCACGCTTCAGATCGACCGGCCCCATCAAGGGATCGTAGTCCCGAAGGATGCCTTGGTTCTCCGCGGAGGCAAGGCGTTCGTGTTTTGGGTGAATGAAGGGACGGTCGAACAGATCCCGGTAACCGCCGTCCTGCACGTCGAAGACGCGGTGGAAATCGAAGGACCGGTCCACGTAGGCATGGACGTCGTGGTGGAGGGCAACGAACGCCTGTTTCCCGGTCAACCCGTGCGCGTGTTGGACGTTCCTGTAGAGGCTCCCGGCAACAACCCATGAACATCATCCAATTCGCCATCCGCTACCCGGTCACCACGGCCGTGGCCGTGATTCTCCTGGTCCTCTTCGGACTGGTGTCGCTTTCGCAGCTTCCCATCCAACTCACGCCCGACGTCTCCAAACCCGAGATCACGGTGTCGACGCGATGGCAGGGAGCGAGCCCCAAGGAAGTGGAACGTGAAATCGTGGACAAACAGGAAGAGCAACTCAAAGGGGTCGAGGGGATGGAGAAGATGTTCGGTGAGAGTTCCTACGACTCCGGTGAAATCATCCTCCGGTTTCCCGCCGGCACGAAGACCGATACGGCCTTGCTTCGGGTCGCCAACCGGCTGAACCAGGTCAAGGCCTATCCCGACGAAGTCGACGAACCCGTGATCAGCAGCGCCGACACGAACGGCCGGGCCATGGGGTGGTTCATTTTTGAACCGTTGGACGGCAACTCCGTGGCCATCGACACCATGCGGGATTTTGCGGAAGACGTGATCAAGGCACGGTTCGAGCGCATTTCGGGCGTGGCCGCGTCGAACGTCTACGGGGGTCGCAAACGGGAACTGCGCGTGCTCGTGGACCCCTTGAAGCTGGCCATCCGTTCCCTGACGGTCCTGGATCTGGCGCAGGCGCTGGACCAGGAAAATCGTGATTACAGCGCGGGGGACTTCGATGAAGGCAAACGATCGTACGTCGTCAGGACCACCGGCGAATACCAAAGCCCCGAAGACGTCGCGAACGTCATCATTACCAGGCGGGACGGCGCGCCGGTGTACGTGCGGGACGTGGCAACCGTCAGTGTCGCGTATCAGGAGCCGCAACACGTCGTTCGGGAAATGGGGCGCAATTCCATCGCCGTCAATGCCATCCGTGAGACCGGCGCCAACACCCTCGACACGATGCAACACCTTCGGGAAGCCGTTCAGGAATTGAACGACGAGATTCTCCAACGACGGGGCTTCAAGCTGTTTCAGGTCTACGACGAAACGGACTACATCTACAGTTCCATCAACCTGGTGCAGAAGAACCTGGTCATCGGCGGCATCCTTGCCGTGACGATTCTCTTCCTGTTCCTGCGTACGGCCAGCACGACCTTCGTGGTCGGGTTGGCCATTCCCGTCAGCATCATGGGCACCGTCATTGCCCTGTGGGTGTTGGACCGGAACGTGAACGTGATCAGTCTCGCGGGCATGACGCTGGCCGGAGGCATGCTGGTCGACAATTCCATCGTCGTCCTGGAAAACATCTATCGTCACCGGGAGTCGGGCAAATCGCTGTGGCAGGCCGCCTATGAGGGCACCTCTGAAGTCTGGGGCGCGGTGCTGGCCAGCACCCTGACGACCATCGCGGTCTTCGTGCCCATCGTGTTCATCGAAGAACAGGCGGGACAACTTTTTCGTGACATCGCCATTGCCATCAGCGCCGGGGTCGGGCTGAGTCTCCTGGTCTCCATTACCGTGATCCCTTGCCTCTCCGCGCGCATTCTGACGACCACGAACCGCGGCGGGCGCTCCTCCTCCCGCTCGGCGCGCCCGGCGAAAGACATGGACGATGGGGGGACCCGGCCGGCCGGCCGGAAGAGGAACCCTTCCGACCGGATCGGCGATTTCGTGTACTGGATGTGCGGCAGTGTCCGGTGGCGCGTGTTGATCGTCTTCGGACTCACGGCGTTCGCCCTCGGCATCATCACGCTGTTCCTGCCGAAAGCCGAATACCTGCCCGGCGGGAATCGAAATCTGATCTTCGGCATTGTCCTGCCCCCGCCCGGCTACAACACGGACAAGTACGTTAGTTTGGGAGAGACCATCGAAGCCGTCCTCACTCCCCATTGGGACGCCGAACCCGGATCACCGGAAGAAGCCGCCCTGGATGGTCCGAGTATCCGCAATTTCTTTTACGTGGCGCGCGGACGTTCCGTGTTCATGGGCGGCCGCACCAACGACGACGCGGAAATTCGCGACTTGATCCCGGTGTTTCACCGGGCCCTGGCCGATATCCCCGGGATCATCGGGATCGTGACCCAAAGCAGTTTATTCGAGCAAGGGTTGGGCGGAGGGCGAAACATCGACATCGAAATTACCGGACCGGACCTCGACAAGCTCCTGGGCCTGGGCGGACGGATCTTCGGACAGATTCAAGCAATCCTGCCGGGCGCCCAGGTCCGCCCGAAGCCGAGTCTCGACCTGGGAAGTCCCGAAGTGCGGGTCCATCTGAAACGAGACCGGGCCGCCGACGTGCAGATGACCAATCAGGAACTCGGCTTTACCATCGATGCCCTGGTGGACGGGGCCAAGGCGAGTGACTATCAATTTGAAGGGGACGAGATCGATCTCACGATCCGGGGCATCGATCAGTATGCCGATCGAACGCAGGACCTGGGCAACCTGCCCATCTTTACCCCGGGCGGCCGGCTCACCACGGTCGGTGATATTGCCGACGTCACGCTCGTCGCGGGCCCCGAACAGATCAACCACATTGAACGGGAACGGGCCATCACCATCCAGGTCATTCCGCCGAGCCGGATCCCGTTGGAGACGGCCATGGACATGATCCAACAGCAGGTTGTCCGGCCGATCGAACAGGCGGGGAACCTGGGGCGTCTCTATAATATTCACCTGGCGGGCACGGCAGACGACCTCACAAGAACCTATGACGCCCTGAAATACAACCTGCTCATGGCCTTGCTCATTACCTATCTGCTCATGGCCGCGTTGTTTGAAAGTTTCCTGTATCCGTTTGTGATTATCTTCAGCGTGCCGTTGGCCGCGGCCGGCGGCCTGCTCGGGCTGTTCGTCGTCAACCTTTTGATTGCCCATCAACCCATGGACGTCCTGACCATGTTGGGGTTTATCATCCTGATCGGCGTGGTCGTCAACAATGCGATTCTGGTCGTGCACCAGGCCCTGAACTTCATGGATCCGCAACGGCTCAACCTGTGGGTATCCGCCGAAGACCAAGCGACCAGCGGCATGCCGGCGCGTGAAGCGATTGCCGCATCCGTGCGATCCCGCGTCAGGCCCATCATGATGAGCATGCTGACCACGACATTCGGCCTTCTGCCGCTGGTGCTGGCCTCGGGCGCCGGATCGGAATTGTACCGGGGTATCGGCAGTGTGGTGCTCGGCGGGCTGATGCTCTCGACCATGTTTACACTCCTCCTGGTCCCGGCGATCTTCAGCCTCATGATGGGCTGGAAATACAAGAGACGGACCGCACCGTCGGAAGCGGTCCTGGGTCCGGAAATCCGCGAGACGTGATCGTGAAGGTTGTGCCAAGACCATCAACCAGTATCAAGAGGCCGTTATGATCGTCATCATCTTGGCGGGCATCGTTTGGCTCTCGGGAACGGTGACCCTCGCTTGGGCACAGGAGGCTCAGGATGAGGCCGCGTCACGCCAACGCCTGCCGGAACTCCGGTTGAGCATGCAGGACGCGATGCAAGCGTCCGTGGACAACAATCCCACGGTGCAGCTCTTTAGAGAGCGCGTGAGTCAGGCGGAAGAGCAGGCCTTTACCCAACGCGGTGCCTTGCTGCCGAACCTGTCCGCCCGGGTCAGCGGAGCGAGAAGGCGCTTCTTTCTCGGCTCATTTGCCGGGCGCTCCGCCGTGTCCGACCCCATAGACTTTTACGAAAGCCGTATTGCGCTGACCCAGAATATCTTCAGCCTGAGTCTTATCCAGAGATGGCGCGCGGCCCGAACGAACATCGAAGTGGCCAGCCTGGACTCGGAAACCCAGAAAATGGATACCATGGCCATCGTTGCCTTGGCGTATCTGGAAACCTTACGGGTGCAGAAATCCGTCAAAGCCCGCTTGGCCGACGTCAAGCTCAATAACGAGTTGCTGCGTTTGGCCATGGAACGCAAGTCGGTAGGCATGGCCACCCGGTTGGACGTCACCCGTGCGAAGGTACAACTCGAAAATGAGAAACAACGCCTGCTCATCGCTCGCAACGACTACGGCAGTGCCAAACTCAACCTGAGCCGTGGCATCGGTCTCTCCTTCGACGTGAAGTTAATCCTCACGGACGAACTGAAACTCGTCCCCGTCACTCCTCAGACCGTAGAGCAAGCCTTACAGGTCGCCAGAGAACGCCGGGTCGAACTCAAAGCTCAAAAAAAACGGGAACGTTTGGCCGAACTCACGTTAAGTTCGGTGGTGATGGAACGCGTACCCTCTCTCACGGGCAGCGGCGACGTGGGAGTGATCGGAAATCAACCCGGCAATGCGTTAACCTCCGACAGCGTGCAGGTCCTGCTCTCCATTCCCCTGTTCGATGGAGGCCAGCGTGAAGGTCGTATTTCCGAACAGCGCAGTTTGCTTCGCCTGGAGTCCATCAGAACGCGAGACGTTGAAAAGCAAATCGGGTTGGAAGTTCGGGATGCGCTATTGACGATGGAATCGACCCAACAACAGGTCGCCGTAGCCAGGGAAGGACTTCGGTTGGCGTTCCAGGAACTCCATCTCGCCCGGCGACGCTTCGCGGTCGGCCTGGCGACCAATATCGAGGTCACGGACGCCCAAACGCGGGTGGCGCAAGCCCGGGACAACCTCATCGAAGCACTGTTCAATTTCAACGCGTCGCGCGTGGATCTCGCCAGAGCCCAGGGGCGACTCGAAGACCTCTAACCCCGCCCACCATCACCCATGGTCACATCCGCCCCACACATTCAGAACGACGTTCGGGTCCAGGCGAACAAGCGCCGAACCTTTGCCATCATCAGTCATCCTGACGCGGGTAAAACCACCGTCACGGAAAAACTCCTGCTCTATTCGGGGATGGTTCGCACCGCAGGAATGGTGGGAAGCCGAAAAAGCTCCAGGACAACGACGTCAGACTGGATGGAAATGGAACAGGAGCGTGGGATCTCGATCACCGCGTCGGCCATGCAGTTCCAATACAAAAATACCGTCATCAACGTCCTCGATACACCGGGTCACCAGGATTTTTGTGAAGATACGTACCGGACACTGACCGCCGCGGATAGTGCCGTGATGGTCATCGACGCGGCGAAAGGCGTCGAAGTCCAAACCCGGAAATTATTCGAGGTGTGCCGGTTGCGCAACATCCCCGTGCTGACGTTGATCAACAAAATGGACCTGCCTGGACGTATGCCGCTCGACCTCATGGCCGAAGTGGAAGACGTCCTGCGCATTCATGCCAATCCGATCAATTGGCCCATCGGGTCAGGACAACAATTCGTGGGCGTCGTGGACCGCGCCACCCAACGGGTCTCGCTGTTCAAAAAAATGGCGGCGCAAGGATCCGCTAAAGCCGCCCGCAGGGAAATTTTTTTGCATAGCCCTGAAGCCAAGGCGCTGATCGGGGAAGACACATTGCAGGAAGTCAACCATGATTTGGAACTGTTGGACGTGGCCGGGAACCCGTATTCGCAGGAGGCTTTTCTCAACGGTGAGGTGACGCCCGTCTTTTTTGCCTCGGCACTCACGAACTTCGGTATGGAAAATTTCTTTGACGCCTTTGTGGAGATGGCGCCCGCCGCTATCCCTCGCACGGCTGACCGGCACGACGGCACGGAAATCGTCGTAGACCCGGTAGAGCGACCGTTCAGCGCCTATATCTTTAAAATCCAGGCAAACATGAATCCCCGGCATCGCGATAGCACGGCCTTCTTACGAGTCTGCTCCGGGCGATTCGAGCGTGACATGGTGGTCAAACATCATCGACTGGGGCATGACGTGCGCCTGTCCCGGCCGCACAGTCTCGTCGCCAAGGGCCGCAACACCGTGGACGTGGCGTATCCCGGCGACATCATCGGAGTGATCAACCCGGGCCAGTTTGCCGTCGGCGATACCATCTCACTGAGTGACGGGTTCAATTATCAACCGCTTCCCCAGTTTCAACCGGAGGTTTTTGCCAGGATTCATCCCACCGACGTGGGTAAACGCAAAGCCTTTGACAAAGGCATGGAACAAATGGCCGCCGAAGGCACGGTGCAGATTCTCCGGAGCCTCGATGACCTGGACTTCCTCGTCGCCGCGGTGGGCCGGCTCCAGTTCGACGTTTTGGAATTTCGCCTGCGCAATGAATACCGGGTGGAGACCCGACTCGAACCACTGAGCTATGCGTGCAGTGCCTGGTTGGTCGGAGACGTGGCCACCTTTCGCGCCCCGAGCGACGCCCTGATCGTCAAGGATCACCGGAACCGTCCCATCGTGTTGTTCCGCTCTCCCTGGTCCAAAACCTTCGCCAAAGAACACAACCCCGACCACGACCTTCTGGAGATGGGGTAGCCGTATTTTTCTCCGGCACCGGCCTTGACACACAAGACCTTCTTGTGTAATTACAAAGTAATTACTAAAATCCTATCGGTGAATACCATGAGAACCAAAATTGTCGCTGTCGGAAACTCCCGTGGCATTCGGATCCCTCAAACCCTTTTAAAACAATGCCACTTGGAAGACTGTGTCGAAATGGAAGCGAAAAACGGAGAACTGGTTATCCGTTCCCTGATAAAACCGAGAGCAGGCTGGACACAGGCATTCAGGGAAATGGCATCGAAGAAAGAAGACCGACTTCTTGATCCCGGTCTCTTCTCAGGCTCTGAGTGGGATAGGACCGAATGGACGTGGTAGCTTCCCGTTTTGAAGTTTATCTCGTCAATTTAGAGCCTACGGTTGGTCGAGAAATTCGCAAAACCCGTCCCGGACTCATCATCTCTCCTGATGAGATAAACCATACCATCGACACGGTTATCATTGCCCCAATGACCACAAAAGGACGTGCCTATCCGACCCGCGTGCCGGTGACGTTCCAAGGGAAGAAAGGGTACATTGTTTTGGATCAGATTCGAACCGTGGACAAAAAACGGTTAGTGCGACGCTTGGGAAGAATTGCTCCTTCCACCGCGCAAAAAGTTCTGGCGGTTCTGTCTGAAACCTTTGTCCCATAAGCCGTTCTCTCCCCCAAACGGTCCACGATTGCATCCCATTTTTTTCTTTGCTGCGCCGGGGGTCGATCCCTACAGATTCGTTCTCGTCATCTGTTATGATCAATATATCGAAGACGCAGTGGCTCAATCATGACAAAGGAGACGAAGCAATGGCCGTTCAAGTCTATGGATGCAACCACGTCGCCATCGAAGTGGACGACGCCCAGAAAGCCGTGGAATTTTATTCAGACGTGTTCAACCTGGAAATGCTGCGGGGAGGAGAGGGAGCCGCCTGGTGCAAACTGGGGGAGCATCAGTTCCTGGCCATCTTCGAAGTCGAAACCCTGCAACCCGATCGCATGAAACATTTCGGCATCATGGTCCGGGATGAAAACCAGGTCAACGAAGTGCGGGAGAAACTCGTCAACAAATACGGTCTGACGTTGGAACCGCCTTTCCGGTGCGACTTCCGCGACCCCTGGGGCAACCGCATCCAGGTCGTCGACCTCCACGATGAATCACTCGTGTGGTTGCTGCCCTACCGCGAAGTACAGGATACGGGGGTCACGTTTTCTCAATGACGTTGGGATTGCAGGCAGTTGATACTTATATCGGAGATTTCCAACAGTTGGTTGACGAATGTTGAGCCAATCATCGTCTTTGGTCAGGAAAGGGCAGGATTAAGCCTTCAGCATATTGATAACGTGCTTTGCCAAATGATCTTTGATTTCTCTATGACGTGGAACAGGCTGGGAGACTTTTGTGTTTGGGTTTTGATACCAGTCATGCTTTGCCCCATGACGAATGAGCACACAACCCATCTTCTCTAATTCACGTATCACGTCTCGTCTTTTCATGAGACTTGTAATTCGTCAACTCTTCGGACGCAAGGAATGGTACCACTCGTCAGTTCGTTGTATATGTCCATCAGATTTTCTTCTAATTCTTCTTTCGTTTCACCTTGTGTCCAGTAGTCGGGATATTCTGCAAAAAATCCGAGCCACATGTCCCCATCTTGCCAATAGACGTACTTTTGCGTTTGCATTGTTTTAGCCCCTTTCTTTACAGATAATCATCCCAAGCGGTGTCGGTCCACGCAAACGTCCTACTTATTCATCATATCTCGTTTAGCGACCTGCCCTGTCTTGAATTGCTCGATGGATTGAGCCAGATGAGCAGCATTGGCCGGCGATTTCAGCAAATGGACGGTTTCCATTAAGCTGTTGTAATAATCCATTGACATCACCACGGCATCTTTCGCATCCCGACGCGTGATGACCGCACAGCCGGCATCATTTACAACCCCATCAAGCACTGATTTCAGACGATTCCTGGCTTCGGTAAATGAGACAATACGCATGGTAACCCTCATCCTCAGTAGGGGCCGACCCATGTGCCGGCCCTTTGAATTTTGGAGGATCAAATCGGCGGCTGGCGAGCTTCGATGGGCACCAGGGGCCGTATTATCGGAGTGGCCCATAATTGCCTATGTACCTCGTGACATCCAGCCAAGTGATGTCCAGCCGACTGGCTTTGGGAATGCGCAGGAATAACTGGCCAGCATCCCTTTCTTGGATATGGAATTTCACCTGTTTACCGCTCCTGTTGAGGACAGGCCATACTTCGCGCAAAAGCGAGACAGGCAGCACAATATCGTGGAGTTTACCTCCCAGAGATTTGCATAAAAGTACAGCGGCTGCGGTGGGTTCCTCGTCAGCAAGACCAAGGAACCATTGGTTTTCCAATTCGGGGAGTTCGTTTGCGAACGCCACTGCCACGGACTGCCCACGCGCCATTTGATACTGCTTGCCATGCCTATTTAAAGAGATGCCAAACGTTCGGAGCCTCTCTATCCATTCGGAGCGCGCCTGTTTACCAACTTCTCTACGTGAGAGAAAAGCAGCTTCGGCGGGATCAGTGGGATTTGGTGAGGTTGTTGATAGAGATCCGGAACCATTGAGAGCGTTCTTGAGTGCTTCCACACGACGAATGAATGCCGTATTTTCAGTCTTTAGTGTCTCGCACTCTTTAGCGTGGCTGCTAAGCTTGACAACTTTGGCAACATCGCGATTTGAGACGGCAGACGAAATCTGATCGAACAAAAGTGATTGAATGCGATCTATTTCTTTCTGCATGTCCATTTTTTATTCCTTGGTTAAGGTGTGGTAATAATTTATTTTACCAAACCAAACCTTATTTTACCTAAATATTCCTGTCAATGGGCTTGCGCAAAAAAGTTTTGGGTAAATTGCAACATGTCGATTCATGAGAGTACATTGCTTTTTTTCAAGCAAAGACAGACTTTATTTAACATAATATCAATAGATAAGAAACGTTTTCACGTAGGTGTTGATATTCAGAGATCTGTGAAGCTTATCCCAATATCAGCCAACGCTACACGTAATCAGGTAATATTCAAAACTTTTTATTGGTTTGTTCGTGACGGACGAAGCTTGATTTGTAGAGGAAAAGAAAAGGTGGACTTTGCCCAGACATTTAACCACAATGGATTGCGACCCGGTTAGGGTTCGAGGCGCTTATTTGCCAAACAATCCTCTCAACAACTCTTTCCCCATCTTCCCGAGGGATTTGCCGAGTTGCTCGATACCCTGAGGCAGGAGCATTCCTGATTTTATGACGGCCTTGATAATGGCGCCGTAGATCTCGTCGAAAACGACGGCTGACGCTTGTGAGAACGTGGTGCCTCCGGATGGGTTGCCGATATCACGCAATTCGAGATCAGGCAGCGGCAACTGAATGACTTCGCCTTGTCCACCTATGAGGCTCACGTTGATGATCGCGTCTTTGACCGTCACTTTTTTAATGTGAACGGTTTTATCGGGTTCTTGTCCTTCCTCATGCCGGTCACCTTCTTCTCGACCATTGTCATCGGAACCGGATCGCGTATTGCGCTTGACGTTCTCTTGAATCGTGCCGAGGTTGCTGCCCCGTAACGACCATTCGAAGGTAATGGCCGGTGCCACGATCAGCACCTCTTCGATGACCACGGTATCAGTCAACAGAGAGTTCCAATCGACGTGCACTCGGATTTCCGGAAGGGATACGGCAGAGGCGGTCTCATATCCTTCAGGGTTATTGACAACGAGTTGGGTCAACCCGGCGTGCATGGTCGTGCCGGACAACAGCGTCACGTCCACGTCCTCCAGCGTCACCGGCACCCCCAATATTTGTGGGCCCATGGTCTCGATCCCGCCTTTGACCAAGGCGTTCAACGACAGGCTGACCAACACCACGGCTATGACTCCAAGTACCCCTATGAGAACAAGGAATCTTACAAACACTTTCATCTGAATCTTGCCTCTCCGGCTCACGATTCAACCGGCATTTGTCAACGTGGCCATGTAGGGAATGCCGGCTTCCGCCAAGCGGGCCGTGACCATTTGAAGAATTTCCAGTTCCTGACTCATTTTCGAGGTTCCGAAAATTCTGAGAGGGGATGAAATTTTTTATTCATTCGCTAACGGAACGCGGAGCTAATCACACCAGACGCATTTGTCGGATTACGCTGCGCTAATCCGACCTACTTGTCCTTCCTGCGAAAGCAGGAATCCGGGGTCGTTGTTCTGACGAAAGAAAAAAGCAAAGACCCTGGATCCCCGATTAAAAATGTCGGGGATGACAGAAAAGGCAAAGACCAAATACACCCGTAGGTCGGGTTAGCCGAAGGCATAACCCGACAATCCATTCGCTACAGTTCCCGCCGGCCTTCGATGGATTTGGTCAGGGTCACGTCGTCGGCGTATTCGATATCCATGCCCACGGGAATACCGTAGGCAATTCGTGAGACCTTGACTCCGTAGGGCTTCAAGAGGTTCGTGAGGTAAATCGCCGTGGCCTCACCTTCAATGGTGGGATTCGTCGCCACGATGACCTCCTGGACTCCACCGTCCCGGACGCGCACTTCCAGTTCCTTCGCGCGGATGTCGGACGGACCTACCCCGTCCAGCGGCGAGATCGAGCCCATCAGGACGTGATATAGGCCTTTGTATCCTCGACATTGATCGATTGCGTGTAAGGTGCTCGGTTCTTCCACGACCAGAATCCTGGTCCGATCGCGTTCCGGATCCTGGCAAATGTCGCACAACTCGCTTTCCGCAATATTGCGACATTGCACGCAAAATACCACATGTTCTTTGACGTCCCGAATGGCATCGGCCAAACGCAGGGCGTCTTCCCTGGCGACCTTCATCAGATGAAAGGCAAGTCGTTGCGCGGTCTTTTGCCCAACGCCGGGCAATCGGACGAACTCCTTAGCCAGCTTGGCCAATAATCCCTGCCGCTGTTGTACGCTCATGAGGGCATTTTTGATTTTTGATTGTGGATTTTTGATTGTGGATTCTCAAATCCGCAATCTACAATCCTCAATGCGTTACAATCCGGGGATACCCAGCCCTCCGGTCAATCCCTTCACTTCGTCAGCCATTAATTCTTTGGCTTTACGCAACGCTTCATTGGTGGCAGCCACGAGGAGGTCCTGTAACATGTCGGGATCGTCCGACTTCAAAACGTCGGGCTCGATCGCCACTTTGGTGATTTGCATCCCTCCGTTGGCCGTGACCGTGACCATTCCGCCCCCAGCCGATGCCTGGACGGTTTTCGCGGCTGCTTCTTCCTGAATTTTTCCCAGTTTCTCCTGCATGGCTTGGGCTTGTTTCAACAAATTTCCCATGTTGCCAAAAGGATTCTTGGACATGCTTAAGCCTCCTTCTTTCCCCTCGCGCGACTTGCCTTCACGACTTTTCCGCCAAATAATTCCATGGCGTGTTTCACCATGGGATTCGCTCGTGCCTGTTCCAGTAAGGCCTCGTCATCCTGTTGCTGCTGTTTGACTCGCATCTGCTTGATGGTGAGCCCGTCGCTTGGTTCTCCGGTCAACTCGACCACGCGCAGGCGAATATTCACGCCCGCGATTTCCTGACAGATCCTTGAGATTCGTGCACGGTTCTCTTCTTTCTGGATTCTTGAACAGGCCACGGATGCGGTTTTGGGAAACCCCACGATGATCTGGTCCCCTTCGATTTTTACCAGCGTCCCCATTTCCAAAAAGGTTCCAATGTTGGGGGACCTCTGAATCACGGCTTCGACGACCCGCTGCCAGTCTTCCTGCCGAAGAGCCGGCGGAGCTGCCGGTCTCGGTTGCGGGGTAGAGACCTGTTTCGGCTCGACCGCAGGCCGTGCGGTGCGAGGAGCACTCGCCACGTTTTTCGGCGGGAGAGGTTCTCCTGGCACGGGAGGAGATGGGCTGCCCCCCTGAACGGGAGCTGAGGGTCGCCCGGACATTCCGAGGCCCGGTGATCGTACCGGTGACGGCGATGCCCCGGTCGTCGGCCCGCTTTTTTCAACCTGCGTTTTTGAAACGCTTGGGTGAGGACCCCTTGGCAGTTCTGGTGCTTGCGGAACCTGCGCACCGGGTTGGAGCACCCGTGCCGCGCGCACTGCCGCCACTTCAAAGACAAAACGAGGATGCGCCGTTGACCGAAGGCGATCTTCGGCTTGGGCAAAGAGATGGAAGACCTCCTGTACCTGCTCTACCGAAAACGACTTGGCTTCCGCCAACAATCGTTTCACGTCTTCATCGGGTAAATCCATCAAGCCTTGCGCTTGCTCAAACCCGGGCACCACTGCCGCAATCATCAGGTGGCGCATGCGCTCCACCACCGCCCCACAATAAGCCCGCAGGTCGTACCCATGATCAACCACCTCGCCGACAAGGGCGACGGCCGCGGCTGGGTCCTGGGTCACAACCGTGTTCACGATTCGACCTACCAGTTCGTCGGGCACGGCCCCGAGCATATCGTCCACGTCATGCTCGGTAATCGTTTTGCCGCCGAACGCCACGGCCTGATCCAACAAGCTGAGGGCATCGCGCATACTGCCTTCACTCGCCCTGGCCATCGCTCCCAAGCTTCGTTCGCCGATCGTGACGTTCACGTATTTCACGACTTCCTGGAGACGAGCAATGATCTCCCGCCGGGGAATCCGTCGAAAGTTGAAATGTTGGCAGCGGGACGTGATGGTGGGTGGGATCTTATGGACTTCAGTCGTCGCAAAGATAAACACCGCATGCGGCGGGGGCTCTTCCAACGTCTTCAACAGGGCGTTAAACGCCGAATTGGAGAGCATATGCACTTCGTCGATGATGTAGATCCGATAGGTGCCTCGAAAGGGAGAAAATTTGACGTTTTCGCGAAGTTCCCGGACGTCGTCCACCCCGGTATTCGAGGCCCCATCGATTTCAATGACGTCAACCGAGTTGCCACGCCCAATTTCCAGACAACTCTCGCACTGCCCGCAAGGTTCCGGGATCGGTCCTTTTTCGCAATTCAGCGCCTTGGCCAGAATACGCGCCGCCGTGGTCTTTCCCACCCCACGCATTCCGGAAAAGAGATAGGCATGGGCCACCTGTTGCCGAAGGATGGCGTTCCGTAGCGTTTGCACGACGTGCGGCTGCCCGATCAACTCCTCAAACGTGCCCGGACGAAATTTTCTGGCGGAAACCTGGTATTCCATCACTCGTCCTGCATCACGCGCTTCATCTCTTGCTGCACCGTCACGGAATCACTTTTTACGCGCGAGGATCGTCAAAACCGGGGCCGGGTGATCCTGTAGCACACAGACTCGCCTGCTTACCGTTGCTTCCTTCCGGACCTGGCGGGGTTCACAAGATTCTGCTGCACAGGGCCCAGCCCCTTTCCCTCTTGGGTGGATGAAGGCAAAATGGAGACGAAGAACAAAGGGCGGCTTTCTTCCCCTTTAATGCGCTTAAACAAATGTTCAGCATGAGCCCTGCTCGTTCATCTCCATCATCTGAGAAACGCGGATTGTCCCGCCATTTTCCAAAAACGGATCGGATTGAGCTATTTCAACGGCAGCCGCCATGCTTTCTGCCTTCACAACGGCAAATCCTTTCATCGAATTCGGATCAGTATCATCTTCAACGCGACTGGACGTGACAATTTTTGAAACGGGTAACGGTGTTCCCGGATTCACGATCGCTTCACCGAGACCTTTAACCCAAGCATTCCATTTTTCCATTTGAGCCATACCTTCTTCTTGTGAATTCGGCTTGTTTCCTCCGTAATAGGCAATCATGAAATTCGGCATCTCCCCACCCCCTTCAGATCCCCCGGTTCGAACCCCACCTTCTTCTCCGGCCAGTACATGAGGTCATGGCTCCACTCCCTATAGTACAGCTTTCGACGTTATGGTGGAGAGGGTGTTCTTTCAATGATGCGCGAAACCCTATAAACAGTAGCGTTTCGCAGACCATGTAATTTGTGTTCCCAAGTTTGTTCCCACCTCCGTAGGCGCGGCCCCCGCAGGATGGGTCTCCGTGCTACGGGGCTCAGGCCAGGCTATATCTGCCAGACCTGGATTTCACTTCAGCGGACGGGCATCACGTCCATGGTCCTGAAGTGGCCACGACACGTGGTCCGAAATCTTTTTGATCAGCGCGTCGTCGGCCGTGGGGTCTCGTCGGCCAAACGAATACGGGATCTTTGCTACTCTCGACCCACAGCCGTCAACCATAGTAGCAGCATTCCTATCGAAAGGGCTACATGAAAACCGTCTTTCGATCGCAAACTTTTGTCATGCACGCCATCGAACCCATGACTTTTGAACAGGTCGCCCCGTATTTGTGTCGGAACATAGTCCGATGATGGGGCACTCCGCGTCACGGTGTGAATGGCCGCCTTCGTCCATGGAGCCCATCACGCGACGTGAACCCGTCCCTCCCGTTCCGTGTCGCGCCCTCCTCCGATTGTCCCCAAAAATACCGCGCAGTTTCTCAGGGAAACTGGTTGGTCAATTGAATTGTCTCCTTGACGGGGAAGCTTACGGGGCTCACAGATTCCCCTGTTTGCAGCCAGGAGAAGAAAAAATGAAATAGACTGCTTCATAGCCGTATTGGGGAGAATCAAGGAAACAATTGGACCATTCATGAAAATCTCGTTGCCGTTTTCGTATATTCGGCTAAGTTTAACTCACCAGTTTGCTTCAGTTCCGAGGCGATTCATGTTCGCTTCGCCGTCCGGGTAAGACTCACCATTACCCGTGGGAGTCCCAGAGTAGAGGTTTTAGGAATCGCACGGACCGCCCATTCCTGAGGCGAGGATAAGCAGGATCGGTCGCGCTGGGAAAATGTTCGAACAGAAAGGGGGCAAGTATGAAAGTCGAAGAGCAAGCTCCAGTCCCGGTCACTGTATTGACGGGATTTCTTGGTGCGGGCAAAACAACCTTGTTGAATCGTATTCTGACCACCGAGCATGGGAAACGGGTGGCGGTGATTGTGAATGAATTCGGTGAAGTCGGAATTGATAATCAACTGGTGGTAGGAGCGGACGAAGAAATCTTTGAAATGAACAATGGGTGCATCTGTTGTACCGTTCGCGGAGACCTGATCCGGATTATTTCCAATTTGCTTAAACGAAAAGAACGGTTCGACTATATGGTTATCGAGACCACGGGGTTGGCCGATCCGGCACCCGTCGCACAGACCTTTTTCGTCGATGATGACATGAAGCGCCGGTTGATGTTGGATGCCATTGTGACGGTGGTGGATGCCAAGCATATCTGGGAACACCTGGACACCAGTCCAGAGGCCAAGGAACAAATTGCCTTTGCGGATGTCATTCTTCTGAACAAGATCGATCTGGTGGACGAAGGGAAAGTGGAGCGGCTGGAGAGCCGTGTTCGGGCCATCAATGCCATGGCCCAAATCTACCGGACCCGTGATGCCCGGTTGGAAATCGAACGGTTGTTGAATGTGGGGGCGTTTGACCTGAGCCGGAAACTGGAAATCGATCCGAACTTTTTAGGCGAGGAAGCGCATGAGCATGATCCGTCGGTCTACTCCGTGTCGATTGCCGAGACCGGACAGGTGGACGAGGCCAAAGTCAATGATTGGCTGCGGGAGGTCTTGTCGGGGATGGGCACCGATATTTTTCGCATGAAAGGGATTTTGAATGTGAAGGGACAAGATGAGCGCTTCGTGTTTCAGGGGGTGCATATGTTGTTCGACGGTCGCCCGGATCGGCCGTGGCGGGCCACGGAGCCGAGAGGGAACCAAATGGTGTTCATCGGCCGCAACCTCGATCGCGTCCGACTGACCGAAGGATTTCGATCGTGCCTCGTTTAGTGCGGCCTCGGGCCGGAGTTCGATTGCGGCCGATCGGAACGTTTCAATTGGATGAATACATCCATGCCGTGAGGTTCTCCCCGGACGGCAGCCGGCTGGTGGCCGCAGATGCGAGCGGCCAAGTCGCGGTGTGGCATGTATCGTCCCAGCAGGGCGTCTCCCGTATCTCGCAACATCAGGGTGCGGTGCTGGCGGAGGCATGGCATCCCGGAGGAAAAATTCTCGCGACCGCCGGGGAAGACGGAGTGGGGCGTGTGTGGGACGTCGATTCCGGAGAAGAGCGTGCCGTGGTTCCGGTTGGAGATGGAAAAGGCTGGGTGGAACATCTGGCGTGGGAGCCCGGCGGCGAACGATTGGCGATGACCGCGGGAAAAACCCTGCAGATCCTGAAGTGGTCGGAGTCGGGCGGGTGTTCTGTGGAATGGGAGACCTCTGATCATAAGAGTTCGGTGTCCGATCTTTGTTGGCGAAAAGGATATCCGGGCCAAATATTTTCCTCCTGTTTCGGAGGAGTCACCTTATGGCAGGTCGGGATGGACTCCCCCGTGAATACGTTTCCCTACGATGGAGCCCTCCTGTCGTTATCAATCAGTGCGACCGGGCAATATCTGGCAGCGGGAAATTTGGACGGGTCGGTCCATTTATGGAGTGTCTCGACCAAGCGGAATTGGCATATGGCCGGATATCCCTGCAAGGTCGGGCATGTGGTCTTCGATCCCTATGGAGAATCTTTATGGACAGCAGCCGGTCCTGATTTGGTGACGTGGTCGGCCCAAAACTTCGAAGGATCCAATGGTCGGCTTTTGAGCGGCCATCTGGGGTGGATTCAAGCAATTGCCTGTCACCCTCGTCAGCGGGTGGTGGCTACGGTAGGGGAGGACGGGGTGCTCTGCTTGTGGGAGCCAGGGAAGAAGAAGCCGATGGTGAGTCAGGAACTGCGTGTGTCGAGAGGATTGTCCTGTGCGGCCTGGAGTCCGATTGATGTCTGTCTGGCGGCGGGCGCCGATGACGGAACGGTGGCGCTCTTTGCCGTGGAAGGCGTGGGAGAGAAATGATGAATTTATTTGGAGGGCGCCCCCGCATTGATCCGGATCAGGCGGATCGCATCAAATCCTGGGTTCGTTCGGCCTGGTCTTTGCCGGAAGAGACCACGGTCATGGTGACCGAATTGGAGTGCCGGGAGCCCGGTTGTCCGCCCATTGAAACGGTCATTGCGCTTTTGGAAGGGCCGGGAAAGACGACCCAGTTCAAGATTCATAAAACGGCGGATGAGGTGACGCAACAGGATGTGCAAACCATGGCGCTGGATGGGGAACATCATCATGATGATAGAAGCCACGATGTATAGGAAAACCGGGAAACGGCGTGACTGACGCAACAATAGCAAACGGCCTGAAGCTGACCGACGACCCCGAGGTGCGACGTCTGGTCAGAGAGGCCCATGCCCGGATGTACAAGTGGCCCAAAGAGTTTGGCGGGTATCGAGCCGACGTCACCCTCAACCACAACGGAACGATTGTCTGGGGAGCGGTTCATCTGGTGCCTCGAAAAGAAACCACCGTGGACTTGCCGGGTGCTGATCCGGCGTTACAGGAATGGGTGCGCGAACGGTTGTGGACGCAGGGAATGCATTTGGCCTATTCGCCGTTTGAGGATGGTGACGGCCGCTACATCTTATCCTTCGATTCCGAAGAGGATGCCGGTTGTGCTCATCCCCGGGGGCGCCGTGTGCTGTTGACCGGAGGACGACTCGAGTCCTGGTACCGCATCAAGAACCGACAATATACGCAAATCGGACGCATCACCCCCATGGCCGAACGTCGGGTGAATACCATAGAACGGTACGACACCGCCCCGGATGGCCGGCAAGTGTCCAGTCATTACGTGATGACCTACTTTTCGCTGGATGGTCAGACGGTGATCGGGATGGAAAGTTATGTCAACGAATTTGTGGAGGTGGCCGGCATCTGGATTCCGGCCGGCCGGCGCGTGTCATTCGGAGAGAACGGCAGAGTCAGCACACGGATGATCATGTTATCGAACCATGAGGTGATGGGATGAGTCAGGCAGACGGTGCAACCACGGAAACAGCAGACTTTAAAAGAGCCGGCCTCAGCGTGGCGGTGGCGGTCTTGACGGTCTCAGATTCCAGAACGATCGAAACGGATACGAGTGGATCCACCATTGTTGATCGATTGATGTGGTCTGGGCATCGTGTGGTCGACCGCAAACTGTGTCCGGATGAATATGAGACCATTCGGGAAACGATCGCCGCCTGGGTGGCGGACCCGGCGGTGGAATTCGTGATCGTGACGGGCGGGACCGGCGTGACCCAACGGGATGTGACGCCGGAGGCCATCCGTTCGCTGTTTTCCAAGCCGATTCCGGGCTTCGGTGAATTATTTCGCTGGCTGAGTTACCGTGAAATCAGGACCTCTACCATTCAATCCCGGGCGGATGCCGGGGTGTGCGGCGACACCATTGTGTTTCTGCTGCCGGGGTCGACCGGAGCCTGCCGCTTGGGCATGGAACAGATCATCCTTCCCCAGCTCGACATAGATCATCGCCCTTGCAACCTCACCGAATTATTGCCACGTGTCAAACATGAACAGCCACCGGTCCATGGGCATGGCTAACACCAAGTGGGGTTCGATGTATCATGGTCAGGTCTGTGGCCCTGACCAGATCGGACCAAACGCGTGAACCTGCCCCAAGAATCCACATGGATGTTTGTCGTCTTGATGGGGTTACTGGGCAGCTTGGGCGCCTTATTACCTGCCGGTCTGATTCTGTTTATTCCGGATGGGTGGCGGCAATGGATGATGCCGAATCTGCTGGGATTTGCGACCGGCACGATGCTGGCGACCGCGACCATCGGGCTGCTTCCCGAGGCACTCGAAGACATTTCGATTAATGAGGCGGGCATCGCTTTGTTGGCGGGGCTGGTCCTGTTCTTTGTTCTGGAATGGATGGTGATCTGGCGTCATGCGCACGGGGAGGCTGCTGAGCTCAAGCCTCACGGGCATGCGAAGGGCCTGACGGTTCGCCGAGAAGCCGGAACATTGATCCTGGTCGGCGATGCTGTTCATAACTTTGCCGATGGTATTGCCATCGGCGTGGCTTGTGTCGTATCCCCTGCTCTGGGTCTGGTCACGACGTTGGCGGTTCTGGGTCATGAAATTCCGCAGGAGTTGAGTGACTTCACCATTCTGCTGTCGAGCGGATTTTCCCGGTGGCAGGCGTTTTGGGCCAATACCCTGTCTGGTATGGCGACCCTCGCAGGGGTGGTGTTGGCGTTTGGGGGCTTGGCCTATGCGGAGCCGATCGTGCCCTATGCCCTGATGTTGGCCGCCGCCAGTTTTTTGTATATCGGTCTTGCCGATCTGGTTCCCGGCTTACATGGCCGACACGGGGCGGCCAGTGGGGCTTGGCCGTTTGCCATGATGCTGACCGGAATGGTGACCATCGGCATGCTGACCATGTTCCCGCACTAGGGGGATCCCTGAACCATCCTGCCGATTTATTCATCATCGTAAGCGGTTGGGTTATCGACCCTGGACGATGGAACGGTAGGGGGGATGTCTGGATCAGGCAGGGTCGTATCGCCGAGGTGACGCCTCCACAGACGGCTCTTCCCTCACATGCCGACCACTTCAAGGCCGACGGGTTGATTGTGGCGCCAGGTTTGGTGGATCTGCACGTCCATCTCCGGGAACCGGGGTTCGAGTACAAAGAAACCATTGAGACTGGGACCGCTGCAGCCGCTGCCGGTGGGTTTACGACCGTCTGTTGCATGCCCAATACTAATCCCGTTAATGATTCCCCTGCTGTGACCCAGACCATCCACGACCGTGTGCATGCTACCGGGTTGGTTCGCGTACATCCAATCGGGGCCATCACCAAAGGATTACAAGGGAAAGAGCCGGCAGACCTTCGGGGCTTACGTGGGGCCGGATGTGTGGCTGTCTCGGATGATGGCCGTCCCGTGATGAAAAATGCCGTCATGCGACAGGCGATGTTAGAGGCTCGGGCCTTGGATCTGCCGGTGATCGATCATTGCGAAGATCTGTCATTGGCCGGGTGCGGATGTATGGCTGAGGGCCCCCTTTCCCGTCTCTTGGGAGTCCGAGGCATCCCTTCTGAAGCGGAATCCAAGATGGTGAAACGGGATATCGCGTTGTCCAAGGCAACGGAATGCCATCTGCATATCGCGCATATCAGTACGGCGAATGCGGTGGAGGCCGTCCGGACGGCCAAGGTCGCCGGAATTCGGGTGACTGCGGAAGCTTGCCCCCATCATTTCATGCTGACCGAAGAGGCGGTGCGGGACCGAGGCGCATTGGCGAAAATGAATCCTCCCCTCCGTCGAAATGCGGATATCCAGGCGGTCCGCGACGGGTTGCAGGATGGCACCATTGATGCCATAGCCACCGATCATGCTCCGCATGCTGCCTATGAGAAGCAGTGGGGATTGTCCAAGGCTCCTTTTGGAATAGTCGGACTTGAAACGGCCTTAGGGCTTTCTCTTCGGCTGGTAGAAGAGAGCCTGTTGTCCCTGGAATCCATGATAGAAAAACTGACGTCAGCCCCGGCCCGTTTGTTGGGTCTATCGTGCGGGACGTTGGCCGCCGGGGCACAGGCTGATGTGGTGTTGATCGATCCAAGGATGGAATGGACGGTTGATCCGGAACGGTTTCGGTCGAAGGGGCGGAACAGCCCGTTTGCGGGGTGGCGACTTCGCGGTGCGGCGGTCCGGACAATGGTCGTCGGGGTAACGGTGTTTCAAAGAACGAAAGACGAATAAGGTGGGCAATGTTGCAGTCAAACAGCCCGTTCCGTCAACCCTGCTTGGCGAGTATGAGGCATAAAGCAAGGCAGGGGACGGTTTTTTCTTATCCGTCTTGTCATCCGATGGTGGCGACGATTCCGTTGCCGCGTCCCCTGAATCGTGCACGGTTTCTTGAATGGTGTGAACACCTGCCCGATGGGATCGAACGGGTGAAAGGGTTTTGTCGATTTGCTGACTCCAATGCTTTGCATGAGGTGCAATTTTCACGACCCGCCTGGCGGTGGGTCGGCCCCATTCAACTCCGGGAAGAACCGGATCATGCCTTGGTGCTGATTGGGCAAAAAGAAAGGGAAGTGTATGCCCATCTATGAATATCAAGCCGAATATTGTTTGAAATCGCTGTTTTGTCCTAAGCGGTTTGCCTTTTGGCAGAACATGCATGATGCCCCGGTGACGGCCTGTCGCGAATGCGGGGCACCGTTGGAGAAGACCCCGTCAGTGTTTTCGGCAGGGGCTGATGTTATGGCCCAAAGCCGGGCGTCATCGGATCCTCCACCGGGCTCGACCGCTCCTCCTCCCACGCTCAAAAACATTTACGGTGGCGGGTTGGGCATACAAGGCTGTGGACATGATTGCCGGTCGCATGGAGGGCATTCACATGGCAAGCACTGAGGTTTCCGATGTGCGGGCCAAAACGTGACACGTCATATTCTATTCAATTGCCAAAGCAGGATATGGGGCCACTTCAAGGCTTGCCATGCCACATCTCCCAGGAATCTTTTTACAATTTCGACTCGACGCCCGCTCGTCACTCTCCTTGGGAATCAGGCTACGAGGATTACCTCAAGGGGGATGGGTTATGGCAAGACCCGACCCCATTTCCGATCCCTGATTGACCCATTCGTACCGTCTTGGCGACTTTCCAGTTCAAGCCAAAAAGGCCTTTTAAATTTCCTATTCACCGTGTGATGAAAGAGAACACCAACGGCGTCAATTTCTACGAGTCGAGCGGCCTCGTCTTCACCATCGAGCCCATGATCAACGAAGGTGCTTGGGAGATGGAGATCCTCGACGACGGTTGGACCGCCGTCACCATCGACGGCAAACTATCAGCCCAATGCGAGCACACCCTGGCGGTCACGAAAGACGGCGTGCGCGTCCTCACCGTTCAAAACGACGACGGGATGTGGGAGCCGCCGGGACGTTGGTACCCGCCGGGCTACGAGACCGACTAGCTTTCTCGAGAGGGCCCACCCTCACGGCCCGTCTCGCCCCCTTCATACAGACCGCCTAACCTCTCGCCGGAGTCCGGGTCGCCACTCGACCAGACAGGCTCCCTGTACCCGTTTTCGGCTCGCACCCGCCACCATGGAGCGACAACCTGCCCCGATCCAGGGAAAATGGGCCGGTCAGCCCCTCTTCGCAGGAGGCACTTCCAGATATCAGACGGGACTGTCGGCAAATTGACCCGGCACGGGGCCTTTGGTAGGTTACCGCTTACCCAAAAAGGCCTTTTATAATTCTTATTCCCAGGCTCAGGCCTACAGTATGACGTTAGAATACCATGTCAGGAAGCTTACAAGAGGACTCTCCTCTCAGATCAATCGAACTGCTGGAACCACTCGACGATTCGCGGCCGTTGTGGCTCGCCGTATAGGGTCACTCCCCTCTTCCCGTGCTCGCGGCCAGCGGGTGCGGGTGAAAAAAAACTTGACTCCGTACTGAGGTACGGAGTGCATACTTCAGATATGAAAAAGACCGATAAAGAACTGATGACGATTGGAACCCTAGCCAAGGCAGCCGGGGTTGGGGTAGAGACAGTCCGCTTTTATCACAGGAAGGGTCTTCTGGATAAGCCGTTTCGAACGTCAGGTTTTCGAAAGTACTCGGAATCTGATGTGCGGATTATCAAGTTTGTCAAGAGAGTTCAGGGGCTTGGATTCTCTCTCAAAGACGCTCAAGATCTCCTGGACCTTGCTCTTTGTTCCCGAGAAACACGACCGTTTATTGCAAAGACTTGTCACGAGAAGATCGATCAAATTGAACAGAAGATAGCCGACTTGAATAGGATGGTGGGAATGCTCCACGAGTTTTCCCTAATCTGTGGAAGTCAAGCGTCGAATGATTCTGAATGCAGGCTCCTGGATTGCTTTGAAAACAATTGGGAGTGCTGCGAAAAATGAGGAGGAGAAAGCAATGAAAGATTCCTGTGGATGCTGCAAAAATGGCAAGTGTGCATGCAAGACAACGGCGTGTGACTGCTGTTGTGGAACTGAAGTTTGTCGCTGTGACGCGTCATGCGTATGTGGTGATTGCTGCAGCGGGCGCTGCAAATCCTCAAGCCGTATTTAACTGCAACTGAGTTTCAATCCGCGCGCGGGCTACGCGATCATAGGCTTGACAGTTTGCCTACGAAGTCTATTATTCGCCTGAGTAGCTGAAAATCGGTTCACCGAATTCCCGTCGAACTTGACAACGGCTTGCGTATATTTTTACCCAAGCCGTTTTTATCCGACAAGCCATGCCCCTGCGTTGATTAATCTTGGCTACCGTCCCACCGAAGTTCAGAAAGCCATCAAACGAACTTGTGAAAATCCCACATTTCTTCGTTCGACCGTTCCTCTTCGTCGTACACTCGTCCCCAGAAAACATACCTTTCATTTAATAGTTTTGGATGCTCATTGAAAAGTTATTCATGAAAGCGAAGTGTCCGCATATAAGTATACACGGCAGAAACTATCGCTGGTGAGCTAGCCTTCAGTTGGCGTTTCAAATCATTTTCAACCCCTAAGCTCGTTTCTCTCACTGCCCAGTTGTGCTTGATTGCCAACCAGCCAGCGTATTCAGGGAACGATTGGTTGGTCGAGATTGGTGGACGAATTACCCAAAACAATGGTTTATCCAAAAAGAGGATATGGAGAAAGCTTCACACCTTGAGGAAAAGGAAGGTCCTATGGCCAAAAAAAGTTGCATCATTAAAAATGAAAAACGAAAAGAAGTGGTGAAGCAGTACGCCCAACAACGAACCATTTTAAAGGAAGTTATCAGAAATCCTGGGTCTTCTTTGGAAGAGCGGATGGAGGCGCAGCGGGGGCTGCAGGCGCTGCCCCGCAATGCCAGCCCAAGCCGAGTGAGAAACCGATGTCTTATTTCAGGCCGGACCCGTGGGTTCCTGAGACGATTCGGCATGTCCCGCATCGATTTTCGTTTGTTGGCATTACGAGGGGGTATTCCCGGAGTGAGAAAGTCGAGCTGGTAGAGGGCTGGACATGAATAGCGGTTAGGCCGTCGGACCGCCCATTCCGGAGGCGGGGATAAGCCGGATCGGTCGCGCTGGAAAAATATTCGAGTGGATTGGATCAGGCTCACAAGGGTTCGACGAGAGCGCTCTCACATGCGAGGCGCGCTACGGATGAGTGTATCGGAGTGGCAGGAAGGATGCAGGCCAGGTTGATTCGAGTGATGTTCATCGCCGCCGTTGCGATGCTGTATGGGCTGGTCGCTCTGCCCCTGCCCTACCTGCTGATCGATCACTATTCCGCCGTACAAGCCGGCGATCCCGACCACTCTGATGCCGATGTTCACGCCTGGCTGGAGTGGGCTGCCAGTTCATCGTTGTCTGAAACTGGCCTTGTCCTGCCGTCCGTGCTGTTGCCGTCGGCTATCCTGCCGATTCCCTCAGTGCAAGAGTTTTCGAGCCTGCTCGTGTCCGTCCCTTATTCGCGGGGTCCTCCCGCCGCGGTTTGATCTCGTCACATTGTTCTGATCGTCCGGCTGAACGCGTGTCCGTGTGTGGCAACCTCACGTGTATCCGTGAGCGCCATCGGGGAGGGCTTCAGTCCGGGCCACATGAAACAAGCGCAATTCATCGTATATGGAGAAACGAGCATGCTTGAAGGACGACGCCGTCGCGTGATCGACGATACGACACCGGTGGATTGGAAAAATGCGGAGTGGCTGCGGAGGTTCATAACGGAAAACGGGCGCATCCTGCCTCGACGAATGACGGGCAATAGTCAACATCGGCAGCGGGAGATTGCACGAGCGATCAAGCGAGCGCGACACATGGCGCTGTTACCGTTCGGTCGGCAGTCCGAATCCTGATGGAGTCAGGGCCTGGAGCTCTCAATCTCGAAGTAGGGAGGTGAGTGTGCGCGGATCGATTTTCGTCTGCTCGCACTCCAGGGTCAGATCCCTGGTGTGCGGAAATCGAGCTGAGAGTGAGTGCTCGTGCTGAAGAACAAGGAGATGCCATGAAACCCGGTATCCATCCCAAAGGCTATCGTCCAGCCGAGATCACACGGCTTCCGGTCACCGTGGTCTGTGGTTTTGTCGGAGCCGGGAAGAGCACGTTGGTGCAGAAAGTTGTCGCCGGCCGGTCGTCCGGTCGGTTGGCCGTGCTGGTCCATGACCGCAGCGACGCAGGATTGGATGCGGACCTCTGTCGATCGCTGGGGATCGAAGTCTTCCGTCTCGGTGAAGTCTTGGCCGAGTTGATTCAACGGTGTGTCGGGTGTTCCTTGCGCGACAGTTTGGCGAGCGCCATCACGGCGATTGCCGACATGCAGCGGTTTGATCGGGTGCTGGTCGAGTGCTCGGGCCTGATGGAGCCGGTCTTGGTCGCCGAAGTGTTCAACGACGCCTGGGAGAACAGCGAACCCTTGGCATCGAAGGCGTGGCTTGATCACCTGGTCACGGTCGTCGACGGCCGGACGTTATGGAACGATCTGCATTCTGAAGACGATTTACAGACCCGAGGCGCGAGTTGTGGGACGGACGATGGACGGACGGTGTCGGAACTGGTGGTGGAGCAGGTGGAGTATGCCACGGTGCTGGTGATATCCAAAACCGAGGGGCTGTCATTGGCTAAGCAGACTCGTCTCCGCTCCTTGCTCGAGACGTTGAACCCGGAAGCCACGATCCTATCGATAGCGGAGGGGTTGGATGTGGTGGGACAGATTGTCAACGAGCGTACTCCTGCCTCGATGCCGATCAGTTCTCAACCAGGCTGGGCGAAGCTGATCCAGGGAGCGCCGATGCCGACGATTCGATCGTCCTATTGGACGATGGGGGTCTTTCGAGCCACGCGCCCCTTCCACCCGCAGCGGCTATGGGAACTGATCGAGTCCGATTGGCCGGGAATTCTGCGGTGCCAAGGTCATTTCTGGATTGCCTCACAACCCGATCGGTGTTTTCTCTGGTCTCAGACGGCCGGCGGCCGATTTTTCGAATATATCGGGGATTGGTGGGCGTCGATTCCCTGTGCGGATTGGCCTGACGATAAAGCCTTTCGCAAAGAGTTGAGCCAGGATTGGTCGTTGGAGTTTGGTGATCGTCGACAGGCCTTGGCTTGTATCGGCTACCGGTTGGATCGGGAGCGGTTGTTTCAACGGCTGGCATCATGTCTCTTGACAGCGGCGGAGTCGAAGCTGGGTCTGGAGTGTTGGCGCCGGTTTGAGGATCCTTTCGCGCAGGCGGCCTTGGAAATTGATCTGCAGGAAGATGAACGTGAGTCCGAATAGGAGCAGGAGGATGGATGTGGCTGAGAGGGAAATGAATGGGGCTGTGGTCCGTGATGCGCGATTGCCGGTGACCGTGCTGTCCGGGTTCCTGGGGGCGGGGAAAACGACGTTGTTGAATCATGTTCTGCATAATCGGGAGGGCCTGCGGGTGGCGGTCATCGTCAACGATATGAGCAGTGTGAATGTGGATGCCGCTCTCATCGCCCAGGGTGGGGCGGCCCTGAGCCGGACCGAAGAAAAGCTGGTGGAAATGAGTAACGGCTGCATCTGCTGTACCCTCCGTGAGGACTTGCTCCAGGAAGTGGCCCGGCTGGCTGAAGCCCGACGCTTCGATTATTTGTTGGTCGAATCCACCGGAATTTCCGAGCCCTTGCCCGTGGCCGAGACGTTTTTCTTTCAGGATGAGATGGGACGGTCGCTCTCCTCGGTGGCCCGATTGGATACGATGGTCACCGTGGTGGATGCGGGAACATTTCTGGCCGACTATCAGGCGTCCGAGGACCTGAAAGAGCGGGGGCTCGAACTGGGTGAAGAGGATGAACGGACGGTGACGGATCTGCTGATTGACCAGGTGGAGTTTGCGGACGTGCTGGTGATCAACAAAATCGATACGGTGTCGGATGCGCAACTGGCCGAGTTGACCGCCATTCTGCGGGTACTGAATCCGGATGCGCAGATCGTGCCGGCCCAACAGGGACGGGTGTCCTTGGTGGAGGTGCTCCGGACAAACCGGTTTGATTTGGAGCGGGCGAGCCGCGCAGCGGGATGGATGCAGATCTTGCGGGGGGCATGGCGGTCGGAAGCTGATGAATACGGCATTCGGAGTTTCGTCTATGTGGCCCGGCGGCCCTTTCATCCTGAGCGTCTGTGGGCAATGGTTCAGAAAAATTGGAAGGGAGTTTTGCGATCAAAAGGATTTATCTGGCTGACCTCTCGTCCCGATTGGGTTGGGATCTGGTCCCAGGCCGGTGGGACAGGCGTCTTACAGGGTGGAGGACGCTGGTATGCGACGCTCCCCCGTGATCAGTGGGAGGTGGATGACGAAGAGCGAAAGCGATTGGAGACGATTTGGGATCCGGTCTATGGTGACCGCCAGCAGGAACTCGTCGTGATCGGACAGAATGTCGATCAAGCGGCACTGAGTCGGCGATTGGACGCCTGTTTGCTGACGGATGCCGAGATGAGCCTGGGGGCCGAGGGGTGGAGGTCATTTTCCGATCCGTTTCCCGACTGGTTGTCACCGGAATCTCCCGATGCCTAGACGCAGCTAAATGGATATCGCCGGTCTGACCACGCTGCTGAATGAGGAGTTGTGAACTTCGTTTGTCGATCCGTTTAGAAGACCAGGCTGGGAAAACAGGCAGGCTCAATGGCCACGGCAGGAGCCTCCCGGTCGGAGTCACTGAAGGTGGAATGTTCACATTTAAATGGTTGACGCGATGATAAGGAGGTGTGTTGATGGGACGATATTGTCAGGTCACCGGAAAGCGACCGATGTCCGGCCATCGTGTGAGTCATGCCAATAACAAAACCAAGCGGCGGTTTTTTCCGAATCTGCATCGGAAGCGCTATTTTCTGCAGGAAGAGAATCGTTGGATTACCCTGTCGGTTTCAACCCACGGCATGAAAATTATCGATAAAAAGGGGCTGGCCCGCGTCGTCGCCGACATGCGGGCGGCCGGTGAACACATCTAACGGGCCTCAGGAGTTGAGAGTATGCGTATCACGATTGCCATTGCCTGCACCGGATGTGAGACGCCGGGCAAATCGGTCTATTGGACCTCCAAAAATAAGAAAAACGATCCCGACCGGATCGAACTGAAAAAATATTGTTCGTACTGCCGGAAGCATGCCCTCCATAAAGAAAAGCGGTAGGGGCATGATGCGCGTGGGACAGCTTTGTGAAATGTTCGCCGAGTTTGCTTATCCGCAGGAAGGGCAGGCCGTGCTCATACATGCCGGGCGGAATCGTGCCGGTTTCCGCTCGCCTGCTGAACCGCCGTTACGGTTGTCTGTGTGGTTGTTGCAGCAGTGAAGTTACCGAGGGGAGCGCTTGATGACGATTGCAAGTAACGTCAAGACTTACGATGTCGTAGTTGTCGGTGGTGGTGCCGCGGGTGTGGGGGTTGCGATAGCCCTCAGGCATGCGGGTATTGAGAACTTTATCGTGCTCGAGCGACACACGGTCGGATCGTCGTTTGCCTCATGGCCGGCCGAGACTCGATTCATCACCCCCTCGTTTCCGACCAATTCGATTGGCATGCTCGATTTGAACTCGATCGCGATTGGTGTTTCGCCCGCGTTCAGCTTGGAGGTTGAGCATCCGACGGGCGAGGAATACGCGTCGCACTTGCGGGGAGTCGCGAAGTTTTTCGAGTTACCGATACGCGAGAAGACCAGCGTGACGGGGATCATAAAAGTTGGCGACGTTTTTCGCATCGATACGGCCGACGAGGCCTTGCGAGCCAGGCATGTCATTTGGGCGGCCGGTGAATTCCAATACCCACGTCTGAACGGGTTTGTCGGCAGCGGACTCTGTCGACACACGGCAACAATTGCCAGTTATGAAGATCTTGACGGAGACGACTTCATCATTGTCGGTGGCTACGAGAGTGGCGTCGACGCGGCCTACCACCTGGCGTATCGCGACAAACGGGTACGGTTGTTCGACAAAGGTTGTCCATGGAAAGACCAAAGTTCCGATCCCAGTGTCGCGCTGTCCACGTATTCGCTCGAACGGATGCGAGAAGATTGGTTTGAGGAGTATGTGGAATTGTTTCCGCAAACGCCAATAGCCTCTGTCACCCGCGTGGGCGCCACGTATGAAGTCACGGCGCAGGACGGACGCCGGTTTCAAACGAGCGTTCCGCCACTCTGGGCGGGCGGATTTGAAGGAAGTCACAAGCTGGTCGCAGATTTGTTCGAGCGACGCGACGACGGCTTTCCGCTCATGAGCGAGCACGATGAATCAACAATTGTGCCGGGTCTGTTTCTGTGCGGGCCCGCCGTGCGTCACAATAACCATTCCTTTTGCTTTATCTACAAATATCGACAGCGATTCGCCGTGGTTGCCAAGGCGATTGCCGGTTCCCTGGGGCTGCCGGCTGAAGAGTTGGAGAATTACCGCAAGTGGGGCATGTATCTCGATGACCTCTCCTGCTGTGGGGAGGAGTGCGTATGTTGACGAGGAACGACGAAGGGGTCGCCGGGTGGGCGCTCGCCGCGCCTTCGAGCGGACCGAACGCGACGAGCGAGGCCGCGAGGAGGGGGATCGCGTCTGGCGCGGGGCAAAGCCGACTAGCACGGGCGCTGCGCGCCGAATGGCTCGGACAAACGGTTGCCAGCGTTTGCTGGATTGCCAGCATGCTGACTTACGGGATCAGCTCCAGTGGGGATTGGCTGCAGTTGTTTGCTGCCTCCGCATGGCTGTTGGCAAACATCGCATCGATTGCGACTGCCGAGGCTGACTGAGATGTCGGTAGCACTTCAAGTGAATGATCACGAACGTGCTGAAGGTGAACTCCTTGAACAAGCGGTGAGCTTGCTCAGCCAACAGGTGTGGTGCTGGGGTCGCGACATTTTGCGACCGGAAGGCAATTGGCTGCTCGATATCGGCTTTGACCGCATCGAGCCGCCCGCCGATCGCAAAGACTGTGCGAGCGTGTATGTCTTGGCGATGCCGCGGAGACGATGTGTTGTGCTGCGTGGATTTGGTGTGTTCTACGGAGATGGTCAGTGGGGTGGCGTCTTTCTGCCCCGCTACGAGTTTCAACCTCGATATACAACTCATGCGACGCTGGATTGTCCGCCCTGGTCCGATGCAGATCTTCCGAAGTTGAACACGCCGACTGAATCCCAGCGAAATGCGTGCGCAACGTTGACCTTGGATTTGATCGATTGGATGCGGCGTTACGAGGTAAACATCGTCGAGCAATTGGGGATCGAGTACCGGCGATCAACGCTGCTTGAGTGGGACGACGGCACGCGACCAGCCGTGCCAGCCGAGAATTTTGCGTCGGCCTGGCGCGAGTTGTCGCTTCGAGTTGCATCCAATTTCAATGCGTTCCTCGGGCCGAGTCAGCCATGAGCGATGACGTCACTCCTCGTTCGTACAAGCAATGGCGAAACTGCATCGAGATCCGTTGCAAAATCCGGTTGACGCCGACGTTTATCCGCGAACGCTTGGCTGAATTGCAAGATGACAAGCAGGCAAAGACCAGAGAATTTGCAAGGCTCTATGGAGTCGATCATCTTGAGCGAACGATCGCCTGGTTCCGTCGTGCGGCCGACGAAATGGCTGAGGATCGAAAATGACACGAAGGCTCCCCGTCATCGACACCTTTACGTTCGCAATTGGCCACGGTAGACGCCCACGAACGGTCGCCGATCTGCTGACCGAACAAGTCGAATTTGCGAATGTGATCGTGTTGCATAAGACGGATTTGGTTGTGGCGTGACGTGCGCCGGCCAAGTCTCGATCCGCGGGTGGTCACCCTTCCGTCTTGAACATTGTGATGAGAAATGATGATTCCCCGTTTTTTTGCCAATCCCTAAAGGTTTAGGAGTCATGACCAAATCAATGACGGCGACTCTCGACGATCAGCAGGTGTTTCATGATCGGATCGGTTTCCTGCGCGACGTGCTTCAGCGGTGGCTGGCGCGGCCGGACACGGTGTTGGCCTGTGGGCGCTGGAGCGAGGGCGCGGTCGGGGAGTTCAATCCGGTCGGTCGCGGACAGGTACTTAGCGCCCGCTACAAGGACTGTTTCGCCGGGGTCTGTGACATTCGCCTGGAGGGACAGCCGCATCACCTGCATGTGGACCTCGGCCGGGTGTACACAGTGCGATACTGTCTCAGCCTGAGCGTGTGCTTTGGCTTCAAGCCCAGCCTTGAGGCTCGCTTCATGCTCGCCGGTCCGGACGGATCGGCCAGCGAACGCTGGTCGCTGGCGGCGATGGTGGAAAACCCATATCTCAACGGTAGTCTTGACGAAGCCTGCCTGAACGCGTTTGTAGAGGAGGCCGCCGATTTATGCCGACGTCAACCCGGCTGGGCCGGGCTGTGGATTGACCCCGAAGTGTGGTCATCCGAAGCGGGGCCGCAGATTGAGCAATCGCTGTGCCGCGTCGCCGGGATCAATCCGTCCGCCCCAAAGGCCTGGGAGCAAGCGCTTTGCATTTTTCGCCCCAAGCCACAAATGCCCGCGCCCGCCGAGCCGACCGCCGAGCCGCTGGTCTTGCCATTGTTGAAGCAGGCCCTGGATCTGCCGGAAGCGTCATTGGTCATTCTGCGCGAGCGAACGCTTGTGGAACTGCAAACCGGTCAGTTGGAGGGTGTGTTTAAGTTTGTAGAACAGGGCTACGTGTCCTGGCAGATCGGCGGCTACAAACAGTCACACTGTCATATGGACCTCTACGCCATCACCGGCGTGCAATTCGTTGCTGAACCAACGCCCTGCCAGGGAGGACGCCTCAACTTCACCATCTGGTTCCTCACCGGCGATCGATCCGGCAACCCCTACAAGTGGGATGGCTATTTTTCGGTGGTGCTGAATCAACCCTACGACGGCCGGGGAGAGCCCCGGGTTGAGGTCATCGAACCCATGCTGGCGTTGTTCCGCAGCTATCACGGCGAAGCCTGGGGCGGAGCCGATGAATGCTTCCAGAAGGTAGCCGACGGCGGCCTAGACGCCCTGCACCGCCTCAACCAAGCCCTGCAATCCCGGTGAATCGCCATGCCCCGGATCAGCGCCGACGACGCTCGCTGGATCATTCAGGTTCTTGAGCACACCCTCAACGAACCGATGTACGCCGCTGAAGCGCAACAATTGCGGGCCATTCACGACAAACTCTCACGTCGGCTGGAGCAAAACCAACAGGCTGAGTATCGCTCCAATGCGGCGCGGGGCCGACGTAAGGCAACTTTCGATTCCCATCCGGTGGGAAGCGGTCTGGTCGAATGCGATGGAAGGTCAACCGCTCACGACCGGTGCGGTTGACTGCCTGGTGCTGCTCGTGAAGGAGCCTTGGGAATGAGCCTCCATTCGATCCCGACTCCGCTCGACGACTCGCCTCCGCTCCATCGCGCACGAGCGGCATTCCGAACGAGGCGATCGACCGGCAGGCTCACGCCGCAGCATCTGATATGGCCCCTGTTTGTGCAGGAAGGGGACGATCTGGTGACCCCGATTGCCTCCATGCCGGGCTGCGCGCGGGTCTCGATCGACCGGGCCGTCGAGCAGGCCGCGGAAGCCGCTTCCGCGGGACTGGCCGGGATTGCGCTATTTCCGGTTGTGCCGGATCGTCTCAAGGATCCCCGAGGCCGGGAGAGCTGCAACCGGCAGGGACTGATGGCTAGGGCGATTTGCGCAGTGAAAGCCGCTGCGCCGGACCTTCTGGTCCTCAGCGACGTGGCACTCGATCCCTATTCATCGGATGGACATGACGGCGTGGTGATCAATGGAAAGATCGACAACGATGCGACACTGCCGTTGTTGGCAGAGATGGCCCTCGTGCAGGCACAGGCTGGAGCAGACCTCGTGGCTCCCTCGGACATGATGGATGGCCGGATCGGTGTGATCCGTCGGGCCTTGGATGAGGCCAGCTATCCACATGTCGGCATCTGCAGCTATGCCGTGAAGTATGCTTCGGCATTTTATGGACCGTTTCGTGACGCCTTGGAGAGTGCGCCGCGTGTCGGCGATAAGCGGACCTATCAGATGGATCCTGGGAATCGCAGGGAAGCGTTGCGGGAAATCCAGCTGGATGAAGAAGAAGGCGCTGATTGGCTGATGGTGAAACCTGGCTTGCCGTATCTGGACATCGTGCGTCTGGTGCGAGCCCATACGGTGCTTCCGGTCGCGGTGTACCAGGTAAGCGGCGAATACGCCATGCTCAAGGCGGCATCGGCCGCCGGCGCATTCGGATACGAAGAAGTCTTGCTGGAATCGCTCGGCTCTCTGCGCCGAGCCGGCGCCGATCTGATCGTGACCTACGGTGCGCTCGATGCTGCGAGGCTGCTGGCTTCTGTTCCACCTTTCAACTGGCAACAATGATCCTGCCCCAACTCGAAGGCGGCTATCGCGGCGCCGAGGTCGTTGGGATGTTCTTCTTCGATGACAACACCTTCGTGCTGCGCGCGGGTGAACTCTATGATGCATCAAAACGTCGGTGTCGAGACGCGAGGTTCGCGAACTGACGTAACCAGGAGAACAAGCACATGAGTGGTTCACCCCGTTCGAAAAGACAGAGCATCGAGCAGGTCGAGGAAGGCGTCGATCTGGCTCCCAAGTTCAATGAGCACGGGCTTATCCCCGTCATCACCACGGACTTCTCGTCCGGTGAAGTGCTCATGCACGCTTACATGAACGCCGAGGCGCTCACGCAAACGATCACCTTGGGCGAAGCCGTGTACTGGAGCCGGAGCCGACAGCGTCTCTGGCACAAGGGCGCAACGAGCGGCCTGGTGCAGCGCGTCCGCGAGATGCGAATCGATGACGACCAGGATTGCATCTGGCTGCGCGTGGACGTCCAAGGCGGGGCCAGTTGCCATGTAGGGTATCGCTCCTGTTTCTACCGAGCCATGCCCTTTGGCGACCAGGCTGGCCAGCCGCTGGAATTTACGGAGATGGAGAAGGTTTTCGACCCCCAGAAGGTCTATGGTGACGCCCCCAATCCCACCCAACTCTAACCAACCGTGAGCGGATTGAAGCAGACTTGGATGCGGCGCTGGTCACGGAAGACGAGTTGGGTACGGGGAAAGACGAATAAGGTGGGCAATGCGGACCATCGGATTCATCCATCAAAAAGGCGGAACCGGGAAAACCACACTGGCCATCGGGACAGCCATGGCCCTGGCGGAAACCGGTGCGCGGGTGCTCCTGATGGATGCCGACCCGCAAGGGACTGCGAGCGAATGGGGCACACGATGAGGTGAGCGATGGCGTGTGGTGGTTCGGTCCCAGATTCTGCCGGTCATTCATGACCAAGCTAGCAGATTCGGACGAACATTCGATTGGATGATTGTAGACGGCCCGCCGACCGTGTCCGAGATGACAGCCAGCATCATCCGGGCGGCCGGGGAAATCGTTGTGCCGGTGCGTCCTTCATGGCCGGATATCTGGGCTCTTGAACATCTGTTTGCCTTGCATGCCCGTCTGCAAACGGAAGAGCAGGCCGGTGGGGCCTGTGTCGTGTGGAATCAAGTCGTGCAGCCGCCGACCGAGGCCATGGTGGATCAGGTGAAGGATTGGCCGTGTTTTGTCTGGCCCCGTCAAATTCCCTGGGATGCCGTTTGGGGAACGCTCATGGCCGGCGGCCAGCTCCCGAGAGACGCGGGTGATGAACTTCGAGCCTTGGCGGGCAGGAATGGAGCATGAGGAAGTCTTTCGAATAAGGGGAACAAGGGCGATGCGATTGGTGTGATTTGATCGGATACGTCATTCATAGAGGATGACGGTGCATTGTAAAATCTGATTATTCAAATGGAGGAATCGACATTTGATTGAAGAAGTCTTGCGACCTGCGGGGCTGGAAAGAATAATCCGCCGTCAACTGGATGTATCATATTGAAGTTGTCGTGCTGGAACGTTGCGGCGTGGCCCAGGTGAGAGATGTGATTGATGGCATCACCGAGCCATGTCAATCGTGTGGATAACCAGGAGCGGAGTGGATTAATGAAAGCATCCTATGAAGTGCGTCCGGGCCCCGAGCATTTCCTTTCTCCGGCTGCCGCCAACATGGGAGTACGGCTTCCGGACCCCGGGCAGGCCATTCTTTATGGGCATCTGGTATCCCAGGAGACGGCCCTTGAAGAGGCAGCGCGACAGTTCCTGCTGGCCAAGGTGCCGACGATCTTTCCTGGCCCCTTGGTGCTCTGGGCATGGAATGAGGCTGCCGCTCAAAAAGCCAGGGCGGTACGCCATCTCTATGAGACGATTAAGTCCTGCGTGATGCCCCACCAACGGGCGATGTTGATCCCTATGCCTGATTACCGGCCCAAATACCCCAAGATTAATCCGGAGGTGGAGATTAATCCCAATCATCCCAACTTAACCATCTGGCATAATCGGATCGATGTCGGGTTATTTGTCGGAGTTCATTGCCACCAAGCCAATCTCACACTGAAAATCGTCCGAGGGGGGACCTCTTGCTATACGATGGCTCTATGTGCTCAGGCCGGCCATGAAGATGCCTTGTTGTCGTTCCGGGATATTACGGCGCACACCATTTACCGGCTGGCCGAGACGGTGCGGGGCCTGCATCAAGCGGGGGTCGCAGAAACGGGAGGCGGGGTCGGATGACCGAACAACTCCCGGAAGGCAAACCCCCGGCACGCCAAGCGGGAGTGGTTTCATCCTTTGCCGCCTTTTTGCCTCTGGAATATCAATCCGGATTTTCCTCCGATTGGTTGATGGGGCTCTCTCCCTTTGAGGATCGAACCTGCTCGTTTTGTTATTCGGTCAAAGAGGGGAGATGGGTGGCTTTTGGGCCTATGAAAGCCGATGAACGGTTGCTGATTTGTGAAAAGACGGGCTAAGCCGTGAGTGGTTTGGCGAGCGTCCAAGGGGGGGGCGGGAAGCAAGAGTATCTAGGCCGGGAAAGAAGACGGGTAGGTCAGAATCATCCGTGCAACGGGATCACGTCGGCACGTGGCACATCGGTGGACCACTTTTGCATCACCGACCGCCGTCGCTCGAACAGATCGGGGCGTTGCTAGGCTCCCTCCACGCTGTAGTGACGAAATCCCCTTGCCCACGTGGGGCTTCACGGGAAGCCATACCGTATAGTACAGCTTTCGACGTGGTGGCGGAGAGGGTGGGATTCGAACCCACGGTGCCGTTGCCAGCACACGTGCTCTCCAGGCACGCCGATTCGGCCACTCTCGCACCTCTCCGCATTGTGGGAATTACGGTAAAAGTTCGTCATCTTAGCACGGGTCCTATGGAGCAACAAGGCAACTCGTTTGCCCCCCACCGCATCAGCCGGCGCCTGGCGGCTTGACTTCTGCGACTCCCCCGCAAGGGGGAGTGATAAAGCGTGGGTCAGGTACCCAATGACTGGCGTCGTTGAAATAATCGCTGGCGTCGGGTCGACCCCGTCAGCGCCTTATAGAGATGGCCGCGAAACAGCATCATCAAGACCGCCCCGACGGGCGTCAGACAAAGAACCAGGAGCACGGCCGTCGAGGAGGACAGCCCGAGATATTGGAACCACTGGCTCAACACGGCGAAAGGCAATCCCAACAGTTGAAAAAAATCCAGTCCGATCAGCCGCCCGCTTCGGCTCGAAATCGAAAAGAAAAAGGATAACCCAAAAGGCGCAAAGACCACGGCAAGGGGCAAAAACCATTCAATCCAATTTTCCAGGACAAATTCGTAACTGTCCTTCAGGATCTCAAGTGAGGCACCCGAACGCCCCTGGTAAATGAGTTCAGGGACGGGGTTGAGCAAAATAAACAACAGCAGAAAGACGGCCGAGACAATCGCCGGCCCATAGGGATTGGCTTGCATGCCGAGTTCGAGAATTTGCAAGGGCACCCACACGACAAAGCCGACGGTGATCACGTCCCAGAAATAGCTGCCCGCCACGTCCCACAGATCGCGCCAGACCATTTGCCGGGCGCCCATCACGGCTTGTTCGAGTAAACCCAGAAACGCCCCGACCACAAAGGCGTTGGCTACGCCGAGCAACAAGCCTCCCAGCATGCCGAGGGCCATGGCCACACCGGTGACCAAGTACATGAGAACGGCCAGGATGACGACCGCCGGTATGAGCAACCAGTTTCTGGTCAACGACCGCCAGGTCGCGAGCAACGCTTGACGATAGAGTTGAAGAGTCGCTGGGACGAACTCCGACATGCGTCATCGTGGCAAGTGGAGGACGATTAGCCTGACGATTTCTGCTTGAGGGCAAGAATTTCCTGTTGTTGCCGGTCCCGTTCCCGTTCAATTTTCTTTAAACGGCTGGGCCGGTCAAGGGTCCACCATTTCACGCGTTCCTTAAACGAAACCGCTTTGGGCGCCACGCTTTTGAGTGGCTCCTCCTGAAAATGAAACCCTTTGTGCGCATCCCGCGTTTGGATGAATTGCTCGTAAATGTTCAGGTACAGTTTTTTGAGGTCCATACTGAGCACCATAGCCTACTCCATCGGATTCTGGCAAGAACCTGTTGATGGGAAGGCGAGGCAGGCGTTGACACCCTGCGCACCGTATGGGTAAATAGCAAAAACGGCTAAACTTGTTGCCTTTTGGGCTCCAGCCGCACCGTTTCGAGTGCTCCCGGGAAAAGGAAGCGATTTCGAGAAGCGAGAGTGGCGGAACTGGCAGACGCGCGAGACTTAGGATCTCGTGGGAGACCGTGGGGGTTCAAATCCCCCCTCTCGCACCATTTCCCCGCTGTCTTTCATCAGCGAATGGATTCAACATGAAATTGGAAGTCACGGAATTAGGCCCGGTTAAACGTGCGATTAAAATCGAAGTGCCGGAAGACGCCGTCAACCGGGAATTTGACCGGGTGTATACCGATCTGAAACGCCAGGTGCGCATCCCGGGCTTCCGACCCGGTAAGGCACCGGTCGCCATGTTGGAAAAACGTTATGCAAAGGCCGTCGAACAGGATGTCATTCAGCGCTTGGTCCCGACCTACTATCAGAGGGCGATACAAGAAGCCGGTGTGGCACCCGTCCTGGTTGAAATTCCTCCTTTGGAGCGATTGAAAGCCAACCGCAACACGTCGCTCACCTTCACCGCCACCGTTGAAATCAAGCCGTCGATTGAATTACGCGATTATCGGCCACCCAATCCGATTTCCTTGAAGCCCGATTCCCGGACCATTGCGGATCAGGACGTGGAAAAAGCCCTGGAACGATTTCGAGAACAACAGTCCCGGCTTGATGCCGTACCCTCCGGAACCCTCCTGGCTGAGGGCTTGTATGCGGTCGTGACGATTGAAGGCTTTTTGGATGGCGAGCCCGTGGAAGGGTCGAAAAAAGAAGGCCTTCTCCACAAAGTGGGGACTCAGAAACCCGTGCTGGGTCTGACCATCGACGAGGTACTGGTGGGAAAAAAGGAAGGGGACCATGGCGAGATTCATCAGGAATATCCTGCCACGCATCCGGATGCCCGTCTGGCCGGCAAAGTCGTCACGTTTCGCGTTTCAATCCTCGGGGTGAAGCAAAAGATTCTCCCGGCGTTAGATGATGAATTTGCCAAAGATTGTGGGGCCTATGACACCCTCGAAGCGCTCAAAGACAAGATCCGATCCGAATTGGAAGCGGCCCTCAAACGGGACATCGAAGAAGGCTATAAGGATCAAATTATCGAACGCCTGTTGGAAATGCATCATTTTGATCTCCCTGAAGCCCTGATCGAACGGGAAATTCGCACGATGGTTCGGCAGCGCCTCATGGAAGAGCAACGGAAAAAAGACGGAACGCTCTCGATGAATGATCAAATCCATATGGAAGAGGAAGCGACACGCATCCAAAAAGAGGTCGCTCCGGGAGCGCAGAAACGAGTCAAGCTCGGGTTGGTGTTGGAAGCCATTGCGGACAAGGAAGGAGTCTCCGTAAGTGAGCAGGAAATTCAGGACGAATTCACCAAACTCGCCCGGAGCCTTCAAGTTCCGCTGGAAGACATTCAAAAGATGGTGGAATCAGGAGGGCAAAGTTCACGTCAGGAGCTCGAGGATCGCATCCGGGCCGAAAAAACGCTTCAATTGGTCTACCAATTTGCGGTAATCCAAGGGTAGGGCGCTCCGAAAACCAGTTTTTCTCAGAAAGGGTCGAAACCGTATGTTAATTCCAATGGTTATTGAGAGTACGAACCGGGGTGAACGAGCGTATGACATTTACTCCCGCCTGTTAAAAGATCGCATTATCTTTCTCGGCGCGCCCATCGACGATGTATTTTCCAACCTCATCATTGCGCAATTACTGTTCCTGGAGGCCGAAGATCCGGAAAAAGACATCAATCTCTATATCAATTCACCAGGGGGCAGCGTCACCGCGGGCCTCGGTATTTACGACACCATGCAATACGTGAAACCACCGATTACGACCATTTGTTTGGGTCAAGCCGCCAGCATGGGCGCCCTTCTCCTGGCCGCCGGCACCCCAGGCAAACGCTATGCCCTTCCCAACGCCCGGGTGATGATTCACCAACCGATGGGAGGATTTCAGGGACAGGCGACGGAGATCGACATTCACGCGCGTGAGATCCTGAAAATTCGCGAGCGACTCAACCAGATCCTGTCGGAACATACGGGTCGGACGTTGGAGAAAATCAGCCAGGATACCGAGCGGGATTATTTCATGTCAGGGATGGAAGCTAAAGATTACGGCCTCATTGATGAAGTCATCGTCAGAGCATCGGAAAAGGAGACTTCCGGCGCGAACGGCGCCTAACCTCTGAACACCTCACCATCCCCATGGCCAGGCAACTTAAATCAGACGAGAATCTTCGGTGTTCGTTCTGCGGGAAAAGCCGCGATCAGGTGCGTAAACTGATCGCAGGTCCCACCGTGTACATTTGTGACGAATGCGTGGGCCTGTGCAATGAAATCATGGCCGAAGAGTGGCAAGACACCAAAGAAGAAATCTCCTCAAAACTTCGAAAACCCGCCGAGATCAATCGCCACCTGGATCAATACATCATCGACCAGACCCGCGCCAAAAAAATTCTCTCGGTTGCCGTTCACAATCACTATAAACGCATCGCCGCTAATGAAGCCGAAGACGTCGAGCTCCAAAAGGGCAACATTCTGATGATCGGGCCGACGGGAACCGGTAAAACCTTATTGGCCCAAACCCTCGCCGATTATCTCGATGTGCCGTTTACCTTGGCCGATGCCACCACCTTGACCGAGGCGGGGTACGTCGGGGAAGACGTCGAGAACATTATTTTGAAACTGCTGCAAGCCGCGGACTATGAAGTGGAACGCGCGGAGCGCGGCATCATTTATATTGATGAGATCGACAAAATCACGCGGAAGGCTGACAGCCCTTCCATTACCCGCGACGTGTCGGGGGAAGGCGTGCAACAGGCCCTGCTCAAATTGATCGAAGGCACCGTGGCCAACGTGCCGCCGCAAGGCGGCAGAAAACATCCGCACCAGGAATTCATCCAGGTCGATACCAAAAATATCCTGGTCATCTGTGGTGGGGCCTTTGTCGGACTTGAACCCATTATCGAACGACGCCTGAATCGAAACCGCATGGGCTTTAAATCGGACAGATCCGTCTCAACGAAGGAACGCTCTTCTTCCCTATTGGCCCATATCCAACCGGAAGACTTGCTTCAATATGGATTGATTCCCGAATTCATCGGGCGCTTGCCGGTGGTGACCACGTTTGAAGAGTTGGATGAAAAAGCGTTAGTGCGAATTTTGACCGAGCCCAAAAATGCCTTAACCAAGCAGTATCAAAAACTGTTGTCCTTCGACAAAGTGAAACTGAAATTTACGGATGGGGCACTGCATGCGATTGCCCGAAAAGCCCATGCACAAAAGACCGGAGCACGGGGTCTTCGCGCGATCATGGAAGAGGTCATGCTTGATATTATGTACGAGGTCCCATCTCAAACCGAGATCAAGGAAGTGGTGATTACCGAAGACGTGATTTTGAAGAAGGTCGAACCGTTTACATTTCTTGAACCGTCCAAGAGCATGAAACCCGCGGTCGGCTCGTAACGAGTGGATCGCAAACATCCTGATCGCCGGGACGATTGAGGCCCCACGCCCCCATCGACACCAAATCCGTCAGGCCCCCATCATTCAGACGCCGGAGCTTCGAGCGGCTTTCTTGGTCGCGAACCGTTTGTTCTTGCCGCCGTTCACCTCGTTCTTACGCGGCGCGAACTCGAAACCCAATTTGCCGGAACCAAAGTCGATCGTGAGATGGGCCGCGAATTTCCGTTTATTCTTCTTTGACAGGAAGCCCTGCAGGATATCGGTCTTGCCCTTGCCCAGCAATTGCCGCACCTCACCGGCATCGAGAGGGCGATTCAGGATCCGACGACCAATTTTGAAATCACAGGCCGGTTCGTCACCCAGACCGTTGAGACAGACGTAGCGTCTCGGCGTATCAAGCACCGGCGCGTTACACTTAGGGCAGGGACCGACTTGGTCGCACTTCTGCGGATCAACGTCGTCGTCTCCGGCGGTCTCACCAAAATCAAAGGCCACGGTGAAATCGTCCTTGATCATCAACTCCGCGGCAAATTCACGGCCGAGACGGCTGCGGAAACCGTTCAGCGGGCCAAGGCGACGGTCACGCAACAGACTAGCCGCCTCGTCGGCTGACAACTCCCGCCCGGCGATGGTTTTCCAAAGCGAGAAATCACACGTTTCGCACACAAATTTGCGATAGTTCTCTTTCACCGTGCCCGTACCGCACTTGGGACAGGGCACGGCGAGAACGGCGTATTCGTCGTCAATCCGGTCAACGTCACACTGCCGGGCGGCCTCGACAATATCCACGGTCATCCTGCGAATGTGCCGCATGAACTCATCGGAGGAGAACTGGTCGCTTTCGATCTGTTTCAGTCTCTTTTCCCACTCGCCGGTCAATTCGGCCGTGGTCAATTCATCAATCTTCAGGGCGCGCAACAACCTGAGCAGCGTCGTGGCCTTGGAGGTCGGGATCAATTCACGGCCGTCGCGCAGGATGTAACGGTTGCGGATCAACTCCTCAATGATTGCAGCGCGCGTCGCTGGCGTGCCGAGACCGCGACCCTGCATGGCTTCGCGCAACTCACCGTCCTCCATCAATTTGCCCGCGCCTTCCATCGCGGACAACAGGGTCGCCTCGTTGTAGCGCGGTGGAGACTTGGTTTGCTTGCCCTCTATTGCGATTTCTTCCGTCCTGGCCTTTTCAGCGCCGTCCTTGGCGGCGCCCGAGAGCGGAGGTAACGTCTCGTTGCTTTCCTTGCGCCCCATCACCTGCAACCAGCCGCTCTCGATCAGCACCCGCCCGCGGGTCTCAAAAGTCTGGTGTTCCACGACGGTGCGGCGCAACGTGTTCTCAAAGCGGGCCGGAGGATAGAACGCTGCGATGAAACAGCGCGTGACCAGTTCATAGATGCGACGCTCCTGTTCTTTCAGTTTGCCAGGCACCTCCCCGGTTGGAATGATGGCAAAGTGGTCGGACACCTGAGCGTTGTTGAAGATGCGCTTGTTTTTACCGTTGATGTAGTTTTGTTGAAGTACCTGTTCGGCCCAGTGGCTGATCGGTCGGTCGCCTTCGCCGTCAGGCGGCATGGCACCCGGGCCGTTGTCGAACGAGACCAGCGACTGTATGATTGTTCTGGCCGTCTCCGGGTAATCCTCAGGTAACGTCCGTGAATCGGTGCGCGGGTAGGTCAGGACCTTGTGGCGTTCGTACAGCGCCTGCGCGATGCCGAGCGTGGCCTTGGCCGAGAAACCAAACCGCCTGTTCGCTTCCCGTTGGAGCGAGGTCAGGTCAAACAGCATCGGTGGCTGCTGGCTCGACGGTTTCGTGGTTTCGGAAACGCGACCCTCCCGATTCGCGCATGTCGCCACGATGGCCTCGGCCCGGGCCCTGTCCCAGATGCGTTCCGGCTTGGCGGTGCCATGCTGATCCTTGGTCGTTCCCTGTGCGGCCCCCTGCTTCGAGCGGGCTTGCACCTGTGGATCAATCCAATACCCTTCGTACCGGCCGGAGGCAATCGCGAAGGTGCCCCTGACCTCCCAATACGCACGCGGCTCGAAGTTCTGGATCTCTTTCTCGCGGTCGACAAGCAGCGCGAGCGTCGGGGTTTGCACGCGCCCAACCGTGGTCAGTGAAAACCCGCCGCCGCTCGAATTCAGCGCGGTCATCGCCCGGGTGGCGTTGATCCCGATCAGCCAATCCGACTCCGAACGACACACGGCGGCGCGCTGGAGCGGCAATAATTTCTCGCCGTCGCGAAGACGTTCGAACCCGTCGCGAATCGCGTGCGGGGTCATGGATTGCAGCCACAGGCGTTGCACCGGCTTTAAGCCCTTGAAATGCCGGATGAGGTAATGAAAGATCAATTCGCCTTCGCGGCCGGCGTCGCAGGCGTTGATGACCCTGTCGATATCCTTCCGCGCGTAGAGTTTCTGGATCAGTTTGAGTTGCGATTCATTCTTCTGAATCGGTTTCAGGTCGAAATGATCGGGAATCACCGGCAGATTGGCGAGCGACCACTTGCCGCGCGCCACCTCGGCTCCTTCGGGTGGAACCAACTCAAGCATATGGCCGACCGCTGACGCGACCACGTGGTCCGGCCCTTCAAAGAAGGTTTTCTTATTTTGAAACCCGCCGAGCGCCCTGGCAATGTCCCGGGCCACCGAGGGCTTCTCGGCAATGACCAAGGCCTTGCCCGTTCCTTGGGCAAGGGCCGGGCGAGTCTTTTTCTTGGGCGCGGCAGACGTACGAGAAGGCATTATCAAACCATTTTCCGCGATGCTTGACCGGCCGACGTTCTCCGGGGAAGTCCGTTTATCCCTGACCCGAACTCCTGATATAACAGGAACCGGGTGACTGCTGAATGCACCCTCGCAATTCCAGATTCAGCAGCAGGCTCATCACCTCGGCACGATCAAACGGCGCTTCCGTCAACACCTCGTCAATCGATACGGGATCATCATGAACCAGAGACAGCACTTGCCGCTCTTTGGCCGTCAAGACCGGAGGGGCCGTATCCTGAAAACCGGCATTCTTTACTCGATCGCGAAAGGGCTCGTCAAGCTGTGGGAGCAATTCTTCAACAACGTCCCGCGCCTCCTCGACGAGTTTGGCTCCTTGCTTGATGAGCGCATGCGCCCCTCGATGCCTGCCTTGCTTCACGGCACCGGGGATGGCAAAGACCTCCCGGTTCTGTTCCAGCGCAAATCGTGCCGTGATCAACGCGCCGCTTTTCTGATCGGCCTCCGAGACGATCACGCCCAACGACAATCCGCTGATAATCCGATTCCGGCGGGGAAAATGGTAGGGCAGCGGCGGGGACCCGAGCGGCAATTCCGACACCACGGCGCCATTGTCTTCAATGTCCCGTCGTAGTTGTTGATGTTCGGGCGGGTAGGTTCGATCGACTCCACACCCGACGACGGCAATCGTCCCGGCCTTGGCCGCCAACGCGCCGCGATGGGCTGCCGCGTCGATTCCCCTGGCCAACCCGCTCACGATCGTAAACCCCATCTCGGCCAAACGTTGACTGAGTTCTTGCGTCATAAGCGCCCCCGACGGTGTGGCTCTTCTTGATCCCACAATGGCGACGGCGTGATCTTCAGACGAAGGCAGCGTGCCGCGAACGTACAAAACAGGCGGTGGGTCCGGGATCATCGCCAGCCGGCGAGGATAGGCGTCGTCCAACAGTGTGACGATCGAACTCGCGCCCTTTTCGACCAGCCGCATTTCTTTGCGAACCTGCGCCACGACGCTTGAGTCAGGGGCTTTTCGTATGGCGGCGACCACGGAAGGGCGAAGGCCGGTCACGCGCCGCAACTCGGACGAAGAAGCAGCCAGCACCTCCTTCGGCCCGCCAAAATGGCGAACGAGGGCACAGAGGGTGCCGTCGCTTAATCCTTGCACTGACCGCAAGATCAACCACGCTTCCAGCCATTCCATGGTTCAGAAGAACCGCACACAAGACGTGGGGGGGATGGGCATCAGTCGGCTAGCCTGCACCGTCGCCTAACACCACAATATCATACTGCTCAAGCGGGAGCAGGGGGTCGGCATTCACGATAATCTGATAATGAAATTCTCGTTGGAGTTGCTCAAGCGCTTCGGGCTCGGTCTCTTGCAGCATATCCACGATATGAGGATGTGCTCCGAGCACCACGGTTTGCTGTCCGGCTGCTCGCCCGATTCGGCGGATATCGCGAAAAATATCGTACACCACCGTGAGCGCGGATCGTGTATAGCCACGACCATCACAATCGGAGCAAACGTCTGAGAGCGTCCTGAGCAAATCTTCCCGCACGCGTTCCCGGGAAATCTCGATCAACCCCAGATCGCTGATACGGGAAATACGCGTGCGCGCTTTGTCATTGGCCATCGCGTCTACGAGGGCTTGATAGACTTTGTCACGATTCCGTCCTCGTTCCATGTCGATAAAATCGATAATGATTATTCCCCCTATTCCGCGAAGTTTAATCTGGTAGGCGATCTCGCGAGCCGCTTCCAGGTTGTTTCTCAAAATCGTTTCTTCCTGATCGCGCTTTCCAACGTAACGCCCCGTGTTCACGTCGATGACCGTCATGGCTTCCGTATGATCAATCACAATGTGGCCGCCGGACTTGAGCCAGACTTTTCGGCTCAAGGCGCGAGAGATTTCCATCTCAATCCCCAAATGATCGAACAAACTCTCATCCTTGTCATAGTGAAAAATTCGAGACGTTTGGTCAGGAAGATACCGCCGGACAAACTCTTTGACCGCTTCACATTCCTCTTTCGAATCGATGAGCAGCCTCTTGACGTTTTTGGTAAATAAATCCCGCACCACCCGAAGCGTCAGATCCAAATCCGTATGCAACGCGGCAGGAGCAGGATAGACATCCTGCTTCTTGACAATATCCTGCCACATCGCGGTCAAAAACCCGACGTCAGATTTGAGATCCTCCTCGCTGACTCCCTCGCTGACCGTCCGGACAATGTATCCATAGCCCGGTTCACGAATGCGTTTCATGATGTCTTTGAGACGACTTCGCTCATCCTCCTCGGCAATCCGTCGTGAGATCCCGATATGATCGACGTTCGGCATCAGCACCAGAAAACGGCCCGGCAATGAGCAATAGGACGTCACCCGGGGGCCTTTGGTTCCTATCGGGCCTTTGGAAATCTGCACGACGAGTTCCTGATCTTCTTCCAACAACTCTTGAATGGGCAACACCGTTTGCCGTCGAGGACGCGGGAATTCCGGCCCTTTCTCATCTTCGTCGCTTTCAACCAGGATATCGCCGGGTTCAGTGCCCACCGACAGATCCGACACGTGCATAAACGCGGCGCGTTCCAGCCCAATGTCAACAAACGCCGCCTGCATACCGGGCAAGACTTTCACGACTTTGCCTTTATAGACGTTGCCCACAAAATCCTTTTTCTTGGCTCGGTCCACGTATAATTCCGTGACAACTTTATTCTCCAACACCGCAACGCGCGTTTCTTGCGGCGTCATATTGATGGCAATCTCAAGACCCATACTTCTACTCCTTTATTCCCTTATCCGAGAGGCGCTTGCGACTCAGCGGGGGAAACTCGACCATGTCCGTCCGGTGACGTCTCCCCCAAAAGCGTGACATGGATTCTACGTTTCGTCAAATGGTCGATCCCGGCCCGCGGCAGGGAAGGCCTCGTGTAAACGGCTCACGCCAATAACGACAGTCTTTCCCTCTTCACACTGAACAGCAGGCCCAACGCGGCCATCGTCATAATTGTCGCACTCCCCCCATAACTGAGTAACGGCAAAGGAATGCCGACAATGGGTACCAGACCAATGGTCATCCCCACGTTGACCACCAGTTGAAACGTCAGCATGCCGACGAGCCCAATGGCCAACAGGGCACCCAACGTATCCTTGGCCTTCGCCGCTATCTCCAGACCCAACAACAACAACACGAGAAAAAGACTGATGAACAGCAACCCACCCAAAAACCCCCATTCCTCGGCCAGTACTGCAAAGATAAAATCGGTGTGGCCTTCCGGAAGAAATTTGAATTGAGTTTGCGTCCCGCTGTGGAACCCTTTTCCCATTAATTCCCCTGATCCCACGGCAATGCGGGATTGCAACCCCTGGTACCCTCGGCCTCCCGGATCATAGTCGGGATCCACAAAACTCAAGATCCGATCCTTTTGATAGTCATGCAGGGAACCCCATAATTCACTCCAGGCAAAAGGGAAAAGCATCAGCGCCGACAAGAGCACCACCCCCACAGTTTTAGACTTGACGCCTACGGCAAACAGCAGGGTGACGTAAATCGACAGAAAGCTGAGACTGCTTCCCAAATCCGGCTGTTTCAGAATCAAGAAAAATCCCGGCAACGCGATCAACCCCGGGATGATAACCCGATACCACCATCCTCGCCGAGTTTGGGTGGAATAATAGACAGCCAACACCAAGAGCATCGGAATCTTCACAAATTCTGAAGGTTGAAACGCCAGGGGCCCCAGGGCAATCCATCGTTGGGCACCGCGACTGCTTTTCCCGCTGAAGAGAACGACCACGAGGAGAAGCAACGCAAGTCCGTACAGCAAATACGACCATCGAGCGAGTTTATGGTAATCAATTCGCGACACCACCAGAAAAGCTAACGTTCCCACACCGACCCATATCGCCTGTTTCAAATAAATAGGAAACTGATTGGCGGTCCCCTCGACCGTCACGCTGTAAATGGTCACGACCCCAATGGATGACAACGCCAGGATGACACCGCAAAAGCACCAATCAAACCTGTCTAATCCGCGCCTGCGACTCCACGGTTCACCCATAAAACCGCTTCTCCTTTTTCATCATCTTGTGGGAAGGCAACGCCCGTGTGCTGTGTTTCCCATCGACCCCATATGACAAATAAGTCTCAATGAGTTCTTTTGCCAGTGGGGCTGCCGCAGACCCGCCGTGACCCATGTGCTCCAGCAACACTGCCACGGCAATGCTCGGATTTTCGAACGGCGCATAGGCGACAAACCAGGCATGATCTCGAAATTGCTTGGGAGTGTCTTCTTCAGATCCATGGCGTGACGAAACCACTTGCGCCGTCCCGGTTTTTCCCGCAATCCTGACCATCGAAGATTGAGCCCGTCGCGCCGTCCCTTCGGTGACCACCGCTGCAAGAGCCGCCTGAATGGCTTCCAGTTGAGGTGGTTGTAATGCCAGGGAAGGGACTTGCGCCGGAGTCCACTTCTCAATCCATTCGCCCTCTCGTTCCCATATTCCACGAACGACATGCGGTTGAACTGGAATCCCATTATTACCAATCGTGGCGATCACTTTCGCCATTTGAAGTGGTGTGACCGTGACAGCACCTTGTCCGATCGACACGGAAATCGTTTCACCCGGGTACCATGGTTCCCCCCGCGTCCGGCGTTTCCATCCCGGGGATGGGATGAGTCCCGTTCCTTCGGAAGGGAGGTCAATACCCGTTCTCGCTCCTAACCCGAACTGTTTCGCATAGGCCGCGATAGTCTCCACACCCATGCGATGGCCTAATTGATAAAAATACACGTCACACGAGTGGGCGATTGCCTTCTGTAAATCGACCGCGCCATGACCATACTTCTTCCAATCCCGAAAGGTTCGTTTGCCGAATCGAAACCTGCCGTCACAATCAACCGTCTCGGTGAGAGCGATCGCATTGGTCTCAAGGGCAGCCGTCGCCATAATAATTTTAAACGTGGAACCCGGAGGATACTGGCCTTGAATCGCTCGATTCGTCAGAGGATGGCGCGTGTCCTGAAGAATGTTGTTCCATTCATTGGCACGTAAGCCATGGGATAAGGCATTGGGGTCAAAGCTCGGTCGACTCGCCAAGGCCAGAATTTCCCCGGCTTGCGGGTCCAAGGCCACAATTGCTCCTGCTTCTTCTCCCAACAAATCTTCCGCTAATTTCTGTAAACGAAAGTCTATCGTGAGATATACGTCGTTTCCGACTTGCGGCTTGTCCACAGAGATCATACGCTTCTCATGACCCAAAGCATCGACTTCGATGAGTTTTCGCCCTACCCGCCCTCGCAACGTCATCTCATAGATCCGTTCCACGCCATATTGGCCTATGACGCTATCCGGGGGAAGTCCTTGCAAGTCTGCAAGTTGTTCCTCTGAAGCGATCCCTACATACCCGAGCACGTGGGCGGCATAGGCACCTTGAGGATTGTTGCGCTGAAATTCCGGACGAATCACCACGCCGGGCAGATCCAACCGATGCGATTCAACGATGGCCGCTTCTTTGAGACTGATGCCTTTCTTAAGGCGGATCGGCGTTCTCCTTCCTTGGGCCTGAATCTTTTTGCTCAGCTCACTCTTGTCCAATGACAACAACTCGATGAGTTTTCCCATCAGGGCTTCACGGTCCGGCACGTCGCTGAGTTGCACGTACAAGCTGAAACTCGGGATGTTATTCGCCAGCAAGATCCCGTTTCGGTCATAAATAAATCCGCGAACCGGATGTAACAAAACCGATCGAGTCCGATTATCATGAGAAAGATTTCGATAGTAGTCTCCATCACGAACTTGAAGCTGCCATAACCGCACGACCAATAGCCCCACAATGATCAACACGACTATTCTGATGAGAAGTAATCGTCCCTGGATGTCTGCCAATCCAGTCGATTGGAAACCAGGATCAGTCATTGTCTGCTTCACCGACAAACCTCACGTTGAGACAACTCAGGACGTTCTTCAGGCACTTGGCGCTTCGAGCAGCCACCGCACAAGGACCCAATTGGCCACGATCGCCACAACCCCATCCAATAGCGCTTGAGGAAGCAAGATAGAGGAAAACCCATAGAGCATTTCTCCCAGACCCATTCCCATACGAGACAACAGTAAAAACACGATCGCCGAAAGAACGGAACACGCCATGACCGGCAAAAAGGCGGCTTGGGGTGCCCTATTGGCCAAATTTTTGGCGAAGACGCCAGCCAGGAACCCCACTCCGGCTTTTGTGACCGTATTCAGCCCAAACGGACCGGCAGAAAATAAATCCTGGATAAACCCCAGGGGAAACCCCACGAGCACTCCAGGAACCTGTCCCACCCGAAATCCTACCAAACAGGTGATGATGAGACAGAGATCCGGCTGAATCCCAAAAGGATTCAGAGAATACAACAAGGCGGCCTGAAAGGAAAAAAGGACCAGAATAAAAACCGTATACACACTGATCTTCATGGAGTTGGATTCTGGAGCCCCGGGGAAACCAACGCTTGATCAAGGGGAATCATGGCTTCCGGTGACCGAGGAGAAACGACGATCAGCACTTCGTCCAAGTGTCGAAATTGCACCGCCGGCACGATTTCGGCGACTTGGAACAAATTGTCTGCACTTTCTTCAACACGGGAGACTTCCCCAATCAACACCCCCCGCGGAAACCCGCCCGTCAACCCTGAGGTGACTACGGCGTCACCTTTTTTGACCGAGGAAAGCGGGGGGAGATATTTCATGCGCACAAGCCCTTGCGACGTTCCCTGAACCATCCCTTCCTCTCGCGTTCGTTGAACCATTCCCACGATGGCCACATTCGGATCGATCGTCAACAAGGCAATGCTCGTAGCCCCTGAGGTTCTGACAATTCGCCCCACGACTCCGGCCGGTGTGATGACTCCCATTTGTTCCCGAACGCCATCATCTTCTCCTTTATTCAGAATCACACCTTGATACCAGTTCGACAGACTTCGCCCAATGACCCTTGCGGCCACTGTCCGGATCGACTCGTCCTTCTGAAATTTCAACAGCGCGGCTAACCGTTCCGCAGTCAACGCCTGTGCTCGCAATCGATTCACATCGCCCGTCAGTTGCTGGACTTTTTCCCGAAGCTCACGGTTTTGTTCGGAAAGACCCTGGAGGGCAATATACTGCATCCACCATTCACGCATGTTCCGATCAAGGGCGGCCATGCCCTCAAGAGGAATGGCAACGAGGTCGGCAAAGGGTTGGCCTATCGTGTGGAGGAGGAATTGAGATTGCCGAGGCAGGAGGGCGAACACGACAAAGGCGACAGCCAAGACGGCCACGCTGACCCGCTTCACGCCGGAACCCCAAAACACCCCAGGCTGAAACCGGCCACTCATAAGAAGTTGTTCCTTTACGAACTGGCCGTTGACATAGAGGAGACACTCCGCAGGAGGGCGAGCTCTTCGAGCGTTTTCCCTACTCCTAAAACGACAGAAGTGAGTGGATCATCGACGTTGACAATAGGAAGGCCGGTTTCCTCTCGCAACCGGGCATCCAACCCCTGTAGCAAAGCCCCGCCCCCCGTCAACACGATCCCTCGATCAACGATATCTCCCGCCAATTCAGGGGGGGTATGTTCCAAAGCCAACTTGATTGCCGACACAATGGCCGCAAGGCACTCTTGCAGGGCTTCCCGGATTTCAGCGTCTTCCAGCGCAATGGTCCGGGGAATACCGGAAATCAAATCACGTCCTTTGACCATCATTTGGGCCTTCTCTTCCAACGGATAGGCGGAGCCAATGCCCATTTTCACTCGCTCAGCCATATGTTCGCCGATCAATAAATTATGTTCACGCTTCACGTGATTCATAATAGCCGAGTCAATTTGGTCACCAGCCACTTTCACGGATTCACTGTAGACAATGCCTCCCAATGAAATGACGGCAATATCGGTCGTGCCCCCTCCCACATCGACCACCATGTTTCCAGATGGTTCGGTGATGGGCAGCCCCGCTCCAATGGCCGCCGCTACGGGTTCTTCTATCAAATAGACTTCGCGAGCACCAGCTAACTCCGCTGATTCCTTCACGGCTCGCTGTTCAACTTGCGTGATGCCTGAAGGAACGCCAATGATGATCCGAGGCCGGACAAACGCCGTACGATTGTGAACCTTGGTAATAAAATAGCGAAGCATACGCTCGGCCATTTCAAAGTCCGCGATGACCCCTTCTTTCATCGGACGAATGGCGGAAATGTTTCCTGGAGTCCGTCCGACCATTCGTTTGGCTTCACTCCCCACGGCTAAAATTTTACTCGTGTGCTGTTTAACAGCCACGACGGATGGCTCATTCAACACAATGCCTTTCCCCTGGACATAGACCAAGGTATAGGCCGTCCCCAGGTCAATGGCCATATCACTTGAGAAGAGGCTCAAAAATTGACTGATCAATCCCATAATCTTTTCACTAACGGAGATGAAGCCTCAGGCCTAAATTCGTGAAAGACGAGAACTCACATCCGCAATAAAAGGAATACGGCTTTTCGGAGAGACGGACGTTCGAAGAGAAGGGCGAACAAGGCGTGTTCGCTCTCCGATCAACCCCTACACGGGAATTACCTACACTATAAGGAACCTAGTATAGCAGACCTTCCGCTTAACCTCAAAATTTTGTGCTTCCATATGAGGGACGCAACCAAGCACCGTGTAGAGAATTCACTGGAGTCCATCCATCCGGAGATGAGTGAGGGCGGGGACGACATCGTCATTGACACACTTGGACAGAGAGGTAACAATGGATCGTCGTTACCCCATGACATGTCCGCCTATGTCTTCTTGCCCGGGTCCCGCCTTTCTCTCTGGAAAATCCAGGTGACGGCATGAAGTCCAACTATTCCGACCGTCGCACAGGCGTCCGCTACCAACCCGACGAAAAACCACCGATGGCACTCGCCTTCGGGCTGGGCCTGCAACTTGCCATTCTCAGTGTCGCCGCCACGGTATTGGTGCCGGCCATCATCATCCGGGCCGCCGGGGAGTCTGAATCCTACCTGTCATGGGCGGTGTTTGCCGCGGTCGCGGTCTGCGGCGCAACCACGGTACTGCAGGCGGTTCGGTTCGGCCAGATCGGTTCGGGCTACGTGCTCTTGATGAGCATCTCCGGAGCTTCCATTGCGATCAGTATCACAGCGCTTGCCCAGGGAGGACCGGCGATGCTTGCCACCCTGGTTGTCGTCTCCTCGCTCGTTCCGCTTGCGCTTTCCACACGGCTCTGGCTGCTCCGGCGAATCCTGACGCCGACCGTTACGGGAACAGTTATCATGCTGATACCGGTCACGGTGATGTCGCACGTCTTCGACATGCTGAAGGACGTGCCGGATGAGGTGCCGGCTGTGGCCGCTCCACTGAGCGCTCTTGCGACCATACTCGTCATCGCCGGCAGCGTCCTGAAGGGAACGGGGACTTGGCGCCTCTGGGCGCTGGTTACCGGTGTCGTTGCCGGTTCGGTGGTCGCCGGGTTATTCGGCCTCTACGACATGGACCGCGTCGCCGAGGCGTCGTGGAGCGGTCTTCCGAAGGGCGCATGGCCGGGCTTTGACCTCGATTTCGCGCCGGTTTTCTGGACCCTGCTTCCGGCATTTGTGCTCGTGGCCCTGATCGACACCATGCAAACAATCAGTGCGTCGATCGCCATTCAGCACGTGTCCTGGCGCCAGCCTCGTGCGGTGGATTTCCGGGCGGTGCAGGGCGCGGTGGCCGCTGCCGGAATCGCCAAGCTGCTGGCCGGCCTCTCCGGAACGGTGCCGAACACCACCTACTCCACGACCGTCTCGGTGACCGAACTCACCGGAGTCGGCGCCCGAAGCGTCGGCATCGCCTTGGGGGCCGTACTCATCGTGCTGGCATTCCTTCCCAAGGCGCTCGCCGTGGTCCTGGCGATACCGGGCCCAGTCGTCGCAGCCTACCTCGCCGTCTTTCTGGCGATGCTGTTCGTCATCGGCATGAACCTGGTCGTCCAGGACGGGATTGACTATCGCAAGGGTCTTGTCTGTGGCGTCGCCTTCTGGGTGGGGGTCGGCTTCCAAAACGGCATGATCTTCCCCGAATCTGTATCGGAATTCGCCGGGGGTCTTCTGCAGAACGGTATGACGGCTGGCGGGTTTGCGGCCATCCTCATGACCCTCTTCACGGATCTGACAAAACCCCGCCGCCGGCTGGAAGTGGAGTTCAAGGTCTCGGCCCTGCCGCAGATCAGGGAGTTTCTCCTCGGATTCGCGTCCAAAAGCGGTTGGGCTGCGGAAACGGCGAACCGGCTAGACGCCGCCGGCGAGGAGACGCTACTGACGCTCATACGACGGGACGAGGCCGGAGAAGGACGCAAACGACGCTTGCTTTTGGTTGCCTACAAGGAAGACGGCGAGGCGGTCCTTGAGTTTATCGCCTCTACCGGTGAAGAAAATCTTCAGGATCGAATCGCCCTGCTTGGGCCACGGATCGACGAAACTCTGTGCGAGCAGGAAGTTTCACTGCGGCTGCTACGGCACCTTACGTCCTCGGTTCGCCACCAGCAATACCATGACACGGACATCGTGACCGTCCGCGTAGCAGCTTCAGGGCCGATTCCGAACGGCCGGACGTGAATCATCCCCGGGCTACAAGACGTTTGCGAGGCAGAACAGGCCTGACACCGGAAGGTTGTCTCAGTGGCCTTGTACCCATTGAGACGCGATTCAGTCGGTCCGCACAGATAGCTTACGAGGGGGTTCCGATTTTGCACCGCAAGGTCACCCGGTTGCGCTCGCCAACCCGCTCGTAAGCGTATTCATCCGCAAACTTTTTCGTGAGATAGATGCCCAGCCCCCCAATGGGCCGATCCGCCAGGGATGAGGTCGTATCCGCTTCGGGTGCTTCGCTGAACGGGTTGAACGCGGGTCCGTTATCTTCAAGCCGAGCCACGACAAACGTTTCTTCCAGAGACAGCCATAACTCCAGTTCCGGTCCGGACACCGTTTGCAGGGAGTAGTTCACACTATTGGTGATCAGTTCTTCGAGCATCAGATTCAGGCGATTCTGTAATCCCATATCCAACTCGTGGTCACTGGCGAACTCTTTAAGAGTCTGCTCCAGTTCCGTAATCGAGGACAAGTCCGGCGTAAGGGAAGTCCGTTTCATTTCAGTCATGATAGAACCAAATCATACACATATCGTTCGTGTTCGTATAGCCTTGGCATGGTATTTGGGGTTGCGCTGAATCAACATGCCAATTCCAAATGGTAAAAGACAACCCCCGTCACGCCACCAGCCAAGCCCAACTTCAACCCTGCCATAACCCCCATGATGCCATTGGCCTACCGACTCCAATGGAGTGCTATCAGCATCTCTACCGATTGAGATTTATGTAGAAACCCTAATATTGTGCAGTATAGAGATGGCTATTGAAGCAAGATGGAGGGAATGATATTCTTTCTTGAATTAACGAAAACACTTCATGGAAGGTTGTGCATGGGTGGTGTTTGAAGCAATACTGATTGAAGAACTTGAAGAACTACAGGTGTTACTTTATAAAGACTTTCAAGTAAGGCCGAATTGGAGGAAAAGTTATGGAAGAACGATATAAGCTATCCGTGGAAGCCGAGCATAGTGACAAGGCCACGATCCTTATCGTGATCGGGCGAGTGGATGGTTCCAGTGTGGGAATTCTGGAGAGTGCCGTACAGGAACAGATCAATGCCGGGCATAAGACTCTGATCTTTGATTTTAAGGATCTGAGTTATATCAGCAGTGCCGGCTTGCGCGCGCTGCTGATCGCTGCTCGTCTGACGCAGAAAGAAGACGGCAAGGCCCTGTTCTGCGCTCTTGCCGATCACATCGCTGAAATTTTCGAAATCAGCGGGTTCAATGAGATTCTGGACATTCGCGCCACCCGGGCCGATGCGCTCGGGGCGCTGTGAACAACCGTTTGTTCATGAACGGTCGATCAAGGCATACACCTCGAGCGCACTGACCGGACATTCAAGAGATGGGAAAATCACCGACTCAGGTGCTGGTCGTCGACGACGAAGAAGATCTCGAGTTACTGATCCGTCAGAAATTCCGCCGCCGGATCCGCGAGGGGAATCTCAAGTTCCTGTTTGCCCACAATGGCAAAGAGGCCATTGAGGTACTCAAGGAAAACCCTGAGATCTACCTGGTCCTCTCCGATATCAACATGCCGGTGATGGATGGTCTCACCCTGCTGAGCCAGCTTGCCGACGCGGAACAGGACATACAGGCAGTGATCGTCTCCGCCTACGGGGACATGAAGAACATTCGCACCGCCATGAACCGCGGGGCATTCGACTTTCTGACCAAACCGATTGATTTCAACGATCTCGAAGCCACCATCGAAAAAGGTCTCAAGCACATTCAAGCCATGCAAGCGGCCTTGGAAACCCGTGATCGGCTGGTTGCCCTCAAACAGGAATTGGATATGGCCCGGGACGTCCAGATGTCGTTTCAGCCGGAGGCGTTGCCGGCCAATGAGCATCACGACGTCAAGGCGGTGATCATCCCGGCCCGTGAAGTCGGCGGGGACCTGTACGATTTCTTTTTCATTGACGAATCACGTCTCGGACTGGTCATTGCGGACGTGTCCGGCAAAGGGGTGCCTGCGGCCTTGTTCACGACCGTGACCCGTGCGCTCCTGCGCGCGGTCGCATCGAAGGACTACACCACGCCGAGCGATTGCCTGACCATGGTCAATGACCTGCTCTGCGAGAGCAACCCGTCGTGCATCTTCATCACGCTGTTTTTCGGGGTGCTTGACCTGCGGACCGGCGAGTTGAGCTATTCCAACGCCGGGCACAATCCGCCCAGAGCGCTGAGAACCGATTCCCGGGTCGAGGTGGTGCCGAAAACCGGCAATATCGTACTGGGGGTCCAACCGGGCCACACGTATCGCAACAACCAGATCCAGCTTGCGCCGGGTGACACCCTGTTCCTGTACACCGACGGGATCACGGAAGCGGAAGACAGCAAGAGCGCCGAGTTCATGGAGTCGCGACTCGACGAGAGGCTGGCCGACCTTGCCGGTGCGAGTTCTGAACGGGTGATCACGGACGTCGTGGACGCCGTGCAGGAATTTGTCGGAGACGCCGTGCAATCGGACGACATCACCTGCATGGCGGTACGTTTTCTGGCAGCGGTTCCCTCATAACCCTGTTCTGCCTATGACGATAGGGATGATCCTGCTTCTGTTGGTGGTTGTGGCGACACCGTGGGCACCGGCCCGCGCGGAGTCCGATCAACAGACGATTGTGTTCGGTCAGTCCGCGGCACTCACCGGCCCGGCCCGCGAACTGGGCATCGGCATGCGCCTCGGACTCCTCGCGGCGTTTTCCGAGGTCAATCGCGAAGGTGGCGTACACGATTACCAGCTACGCCTCAAATCGCTGGACGACAGATACGAACCGGAAGCCGCGATTGCCAATACCCGCACCTTGATCGAGGATCACAAGGTCTTTGCCCTGATCGGTGCCGTGGGCACTCCAACGTCGAAATCGGCCCAACCCGTCGCCACGGAGGCGGGCGTTCCGTATATTGCCCCGTTCACGGGCGCCGAATTTCTGCGGGACGCAGAGAAGCATCCCAACGTGGTGAACGTACGGGCTTCCTACTACCAGGAAACCGAGGAAATGGTGGTCCGACTCCACGAAGATCTGGGCATAGACCGGATCAGCATTTTCTACCAGAACGACTCCTTCGGGCAGGCCGGGCTGAACGGGTTGCGCCGCGCGGTCAATCGCCATGGCCTGAGCCTGATTGAAGAGGTGTACTATACCCGCAACACCGAGGCCGTCAAAATCGCCCTGCTGGATTTGCGCCGGGCCAACGCCGAGGCCGTCGTCATCGTGGGTGCCTACAAGCCCGCAGCGACCATGATCCGGTGGGCGAGACGACTCAACTTCAATCCGTATTTCATCAACATTTCCTTCATCGGCAGCGCCGCTCTGGCGAAAGCGTTGGGGTCAGACGGAACCGGCGTGTACGTGACGCAGGTTGTGCCTTTTCCTCGGGATACCTCCCTGCCGATCGTCGCGCGATACCAGAAGGCATTAAAGGAAATTGACGGCAACAGCAAACCGAGCTTCGTGTCGTTGGAAGGCTACCTCGCAGGCCGCATCGCCATAGAAGGTCTGCGGCTGGCGGAACCCGCTCCTACCAGAGAGGACTTTCTCCAGGCCCTGATTCAGGCCGGAGACATTAATCTGGGCGGATTTCATCTACGCTACGACGTGAATGACAATCAGGGTTCGGATCGGGTATACCTGACCCGCATCAACAAAAGGGGACGATTCCAGTCGGTAGAAAAGATGTCGGCGCCATGAACGAATCCCCTCCCACAGAATCCCCCCAAGACCTGACCGAATCCAGCGCATCCGGGAGGCAGGTGAACCCTGTCGCCATTGAAGAGCCGGAAACCGAGCAAAATTTCCGGATAGGAGTCGGCGTAAGGCTGTATTTCCTGCTCTTTGGTTCCGTTGTCCTTATGGGCGGTGCCACGTTGCTGGCTTACTTCACCTTCAACGAAACATTGAAGCACGAAATCCGGCTGGCAGAATACAGCATGCCCAACCTGATCAGCTCGGTGGACGTGGCCCGGAAAAGTGCCATCGTGGTCAACGGCGCCTTTCGTCTGGTGTCGGCCTCCTCGAAGGAGGAGCACACGGCCGTGGTGGAAGAAATAGCTCGGGAAATAACCTCACTCGAAAGCACCATCCTGGAACTGGAAGCCCGCTCCGCTTTCGGCGAACAAACCCGGTTGATCAGGTCAAACCTGGAGGAACTTGGCGAACATCTGGACGGGATCAAGCAATCCTCCGCCCGGCGCCTGGAAATTGACCGGGCCCTCCACGTCTTCATTGACGAACTCGGTGAAACCACCAGGCGCGTGGAACGATTGCTGGTCCAAGCCATTGATGATCAGGCCTTTTACCTGGTATCAGGCTTACGGAAGTTTGATGACAAGGTTCACCCCACCAATAAGCGGGCTTCGGAAGACGAACTGACCGCCTATCGTAATCTGATTACCGTGAACCAGTCCGCCAATCTTGCCGTGTTGCTGTTGGATGAGGTCCTGGTTCTGGCTGATCGCCAGTTTCTCACCCCCTTGGAGGAACGCTTCCAGAGTGCCGTCCGGAATTTCATACACGCCTATGCGAAGCTGCCGGATTCCATGCAGAATGACCTTCTTCAAGAAAACCTGATGCGTCTGGACGAAATCGGGGAAGGCCAGGAAGGAGTCATTAAACTGCGCCAGGAGGCCCTGTTCAGGCTGGAACAGGAGCAGGACGACTTGGCAAGGGCGCGAACCACCTCGGAATCACTGGTGTCGGAAGTCAACAATCTGGTCGCGTACATCAACGAGGAGGCCATTCAGTCCAGCACGGCTTCCCGCGCCGCCGTGAAGACGGGAATCCTTTTTCTGATCCTCCTCAACCTTTTCGGTACCGTAGGCGCTTTTGTGTTAGGCTCCCTGTTTGTGAGGCGCTACCTGGTACGCCGCCTGACGGGCTTGGCCAGTGCGATGCGCGAGATGGCCAGTGGCGACCTGGAGGTCCCCGTCCAAGTCGAGGGGTATGATATCGCCAAACCGATGAAGGGGTCTGCCAATTACTTGACGCGGAACATATGGTATTTCATCTGGAATGATGAGGTCACCGACATGACCAGGGCACTGGAGGTGTTCCGGCGTTACGCCCGTGAGGTCCAGCGTCTGAATCTTGTGGAAAAATTGGCCAAAGAGCTGGACGCCAAAAATGAGAATCTTGAACAGGCACTGAATAATCTGAAGGAGGCCCAGGATCAGGTCGTTGCCGAGCAGAAACTCGCGTCTTTGGGTCAGCTCACCGCCGGGGTGGCACACGAAATCAAGAATCCTCTCAACTTCGTCAGTAATTTTGCCAACGTCTCGATTGAACTCGCGGATGAGATCGAGGAACTGATGAAAGAACAACAGGACCTCGACCTTGAGGAGATCAAGTCGATTCTGGAAGAACTGCGGACGAGCCTCGGTAAAATCAAAGAACACGGTAAGCGAGCCGACAACATCGTGCGCAGCATGCTGGAACATTCCCGCAGCAAAGAAGGGGAGTGGCGCAAGACGAATCTGAACGCCCTGTTGAAACAGTACGTGAACCTGTCCTATCACGCGCTGCGCGCCGAAGATAACTCCTTCAACGCGGAGATGAAGAAAGATCTGGACCCGAACCTCGAAGAGATTGTGGTCATCCCACAGGATATCTGTCGCGTGTTCCTCAATCTCGCCACCAACGCGTTTCAGGCGCTGAACGAAAAACAGAAAAAGACCGATGGCGACTACGCACCGGAACTGTCGATCTCCAGCCGGAAGGTGAAGGATCACGTGGAGTTCTCGATCCGGGACAATGGAACCGGTATCCCGGAGGACATGCGCCACAAGATTTTTGAGCCTTTTGTGACGACCAAGGAACCGGGGAAGGGCACTGGTCTGGGGCTGTCCCTGACCAGAGACATTCTGGTTCGTCACGGTGGCTCCATCCAGGTCGACACCGAAGAGGGACACTACACCGAGATGCGCGTCTTGTTACCGCTGGAGCCCCCTGCGGAAGCCCTCAGCAGCATGGAAAACACAACAGAATGAGAGCGCGGAAAAATATTCGGGACGGCACAGGGGCCGTCCCCTACAAGGCCAATGTCTGTGTAGGGACAACCCCCGTGGTTGTCCGTTCATGAACCGGCTAGAAATTGTACTCCAAGTGGAACTCGAAGAAGCCGTCGCGTCGCCCCACGTATTGAAGATCCAATGGGTCGATGCTGAGAATCATGTTCGCCGCCGCGTACAGGGACCATTGATCGAAGAGCCGCCGGTCGAATTCGACGGCCAACGTGCGGGTTTCACGGCTCGCGTCCGTCAAAAACGCGGCAGTGATCTCGGTGCTCTGGATGTCGTTGAACGCAAAACGCGCACCCAGGAAAAAATCGTTGTCTAGAGTCATGGGCTGGCGCCTGGGAAGCGCTCGCCGGCCCCGCTCGTCATAATTCCATTCGGCCAGCAGGCCGATGTCGGCCGTAGAACCAAAGACGGAATAGAACGTGTATTCGCCTCCCACCACGGCGGCCATGTATTCTTCTTCCCGAAGGGTGCCGGCTAGATCGTCGAATCCACTTGCCCCTACCGCGGCAGCCATGTACTCCTCTACGAACTCCTGTTCCCGACCGAGGAGGTTGCGTTCGCCCGAGCGATGCATCGCCTCAAACTTGAACAGCCAGGCGTCGAGCGTCAGTTGCGCATCCAGCCCAAACTGGCGGATCTGCGTGTAGTACGGAATCCAGACATTGGAGACATCACTGACCCCGGTCAGCTTACAAGCAGGCGGCATACAAATCAGGCTCGCTTCCCGGCTTGTACCATTGAACACACTCAGGCCGATATCCAGGGGGCCGAAGCTGTGACTGTAACGGGCCGCGAAATCCGGATGCCACTCTTCGGCCCCGCTTTCATACTCCACCTGATCGCGGTTCACGAGTCCTGCAAAGCGCAGGCGACCGCCTTGGCCCGGGTAGATACGCGGGCGGTGATACGGCAGCCCGAAGAATTCCAAGGCACCCCAATCGCCGGTCCACGTCACGTGAACCATGGGTTGCCCCAACTTCACCTCGCCGTTGGGATGTTCGAGGAAGTCGATCTGGTTGATGATGTCGACCAGGTGTTGCGATTCGGCGACACCCCAGAACACCCGGTCCACGCCCAGCCGCACCTCCCATTCGCCCTCGCCGAGCTCGCCGAACAGCAGAACGTACGCTTCCCGCAGATCCCAGTGGGTGCGGACTGAGTCCGCGCTGTCGTAGCGAAAGAACGGCACCAGGGTGAAACTGCTCCCCTCGGCCTCTTCCAAGTAGAGTTTGGGCTCCACCACAAAGCCTGTCGTATACGAGCGCTGATGCGTGGGATCAATGCCGGTTTCCGGAAAGGCACGGCCTTCCAGGCTCACGCGCCCGGACAATTCCTGAGCCACGATCTCGAATTCCGCATGGGCTTCGGCGGCAACAATCGCTGCCACCAGCCAGATCGCCGTGAGGGCCACGGGGTAACGAGCGCCACGACCTCGCATCACCGCGCCCGTTTCAATCCGGTCTTACTGAAGTCACGATCTTTGAGTTTGGTCCGGAACTGATAATCCGTCCAGGTCAACACGGTACTCTTGCCCGTGAGATGATTGACCATGTTCATCTCACCGGCGCGCCAGTACTTGTCCAGGTATTGCTGGTACTTCCCGATGGTGAGCGTCTTCAAATGCGCGTCCTTGCGGTCGTAGTACTCGACTTTCCAGGTGCGCAGTTCGTCCTTGTCGCGCCAGACCACTTGGCGGCTGTAGCCCGAGGCTTTCTTGTCCACCGGGAACCGCTCCGTAACCGTGCACGTCAAGTCCCCGCACGGTTCGTCCCGCAGGTACCGATAGGTGAATTTTTCCACCTCCGGGGTACTCAGGTCCTCATAGGAGAATTCGCTACCCATGAAGGAGCCGGATTTGTTCGACGAACTGATCCGCTTGACGCGTTTCAGCGCGGGGAGATAGAGCCATTGGTCGTCCGCCTCCTGCTTATGGCCGTGGGTGAGCAGCGCGGTCCCCTTGACGTCGCGCGGCTCGTCGAACAGCATCAGGCTTTTGTCGCCGTCGTCGGCGACCTCCAGCACCTTGACGTGGAGTTGACGCCGGCTCTCCTGCCCTTGCTTGTTACGCAGCACCATGACTTGGGTGGCCGTGAAATTGCCAAATCCCTCATCCTTGTCGCTGGCGGCAGTCGCGATGTTGAGCCCGATTTCCTCGGGGGTGGCCGAGTGCACGAGGGGCGGCATCCCCAGCCAAGACAATAAGGCCAAGCAGGGTGCCACAAACAAGAGCACCGATCTGGGGGAATAAGCGTTGATCATACGTTCCTCCTATCAATGTTAGGACTCAAAAAGCACCGGACGCCCGCTCTTGCAAGGGACGAGATCCCAGAAGTTCCACAACCTCCTCGGCCGCATCGACGCCGCTGGCCAAGGCGCCATTCACGCAGGGCACCCGCATGTAGTCGCCTGCCAGGAAAAGGTTCTTCACAGCCCGGTCGCGTTGGCGCATCCGGGCCACTGCCTTGAACATGCCGGGCGGCCCCATGCACACCGCCTCCCGCCAGCGGTACACGCGAGTAAACAACCCCTCGTCGTCGCCGGGGAGATTGGAACCAGGCGGGGGGTTCCGGCGCGCATCGCCAAGCATCCGGCGTTTGATTTCCTCGTCGTCCAGTGGGAACAACTCCTCGGCGCGGTCACGACCGACGAGCAGGTCGAGCGTGCTCTTACCCGGCGGCACGCAGGCGGGCAGGTTGATGGAGCGGTCCAGCAGCAATGGAGTTTCGTCCTCCGGATACAACGCCCCATGCCATCCCGGGGGAAGAGGGGGATGGTCTAAGCCGATCACCACTCGACAGCCCTTGGAATAGCCTACCTTGCTGAGCACCTGGCGAATTCCGTCGGGCAGGTCGGAAATGATTTTGGGCACCATAGAGGCAGAGGTGGCACAGATGACCGCCTCCGCTTCGATGGGGCCGTCATCCACGATCACGCCGGTCACAACCCCTTCCTTGATGATCACTTTTCTGACGGGTGTGGAGACGCGAATCATGTCTCCCAATTTGTCGGCCAGCGCGTGGGACAGGGCACCGACTCCCTTCTCCGGCACAAGTAGTTTATCGGCCTTCATCATGATATCGGACAAGTACGTCAGTGCGTAGGCAGCACCCATTTGTTCGAGCGTGCCCATGGTCATCTCCAGGAATCCCTGCAACGTCACCCTCAGGTGCTCGGGCACACCGACCCTTTCCATGTAGTCATGGGCGTTCTCCTCCCCGTCCAGCTCGACGATCCGACAGTCGCTGTGGAAATTCAGGTACTCCGATTGATCTTTGACCATCTTAACAAACTTCATGGCTCCAAGGGACAACATTCCCAATCTCCAAAAACTTGGTACGTTCTGGATGAAGGTGCGAAGGGAGACGATCGGGGAAGTCGCAAGCCACCGACCGTTTCTATACCAGCCGAGGTTCATCTTCGAGCGAAGCAAGGGCAATCCCAATTCCTCGCACAAGCGAAAAGCAACGTCGTAGGAAGGCGTGAAGAAGTCGGCACCCTCGTCTATAAAAAAGCCGTTGACCCTGTCCCCGCCCAGACGTCCGCCGACCCGGTCGTTAGCCTCAAGCAAGATGGCGTTGATGCCGTGCTTTTTCAGGGTGTAGGCGGCACTCAGCCCGGCCGCTCCTCCGCCGATTACGACGACTCGTTTTGTTTCCATCGTATGCTCCTGAGCAAGGGGTTCACTTGCAAGCGGTCAAATGGTCGAACCTTCTTCGCGGGTGGGAATCATTGATTTCTCCGGTCCAGGGCAATCAGCAGAGGAGGAAGCAGCAGGAAATCGGCGGCGATCGCGAAGACGATCGTGATCGTAACCATAAGACCGAGCACCCAACTGAGTTCGAAGCCCGACATGGTGAACACCAGAAAACCCGCCGACAGGACCGCGGTCGTGGTCCATAACGCATGGCCCACGGTGTGAAAGGTGGAGCGCACGGCCTCGGGTGCTGAAAGCCCCTCCCGGCGGGCCTTCAGATATTTGCTCAGAAAATGAATCGTATCGTCCACCACGATTCCGAAGCAGACGGCGACGACCACTGAAGAGACGATGCCCAGGCGACCGACGAAATGGCCCCACAAGCCGAAGCTCATCAGTGCAGGGATGAAATTGGGGAGAAGGCTGAGGAGGCCGATCCGGACGCTCTTGAACACCCCGATCAGGATGAAGGAGATAAGGGCCATGGCGAAGATCGTACTGCCCAACATGCTGTCGATGTTTCGTTGCGTCATATGAGCCACGATGATGCTCAGCCCGGAGGCCTCCTGCGCAAAATCGGGTATATTGGTGCGGAGCCAGAACTGTGCGCGCTGATCGAGTTCCCGCAGTGATCGAGAGTTCCCGTCCTTGGTCACGACGGCCATGCGCGTCGCGGATTTGGCGACGTCAATGCGATCGTTGAGGTCGCTGCCGAACGGAAGCGAAAACTCGTACAACAACAGGTACTGCGCCGCAAGATCCTGGTTTTCAGGCAGGCGATAGAAGGCCGGGTCATCGCCGTGCATGTTTTTGTTGAGACGTTTCATAATGTCCGAAAAAGCTTGGACGTGGGTCACTTCGGGTTGCTGCCGGTACCATTCGGTAAACGCCTCGACCTTGCGCAGATAGTCGGGGTCGGTCACGCCCCCTTCACGTCCGGCATTCAGGGAATATTCCAGCTTCTCCAAGCCGGTCAGGTTTTCAACGATGTAATCGGCATCGCGCCGGACTTGGTAACGCTTATCAAAAAACTGCGTCAGGTTATCGCCCAACTCGATGCGGGGAATGCCGGTGATCAGACCAACGACGACCAGGGTAAAGGACCAGAGCAGAAATGTGCGTCGGGCGATGACAAAGTCGGCAAAGCGGTCGAAGAAGGCGGTTCCCTCCGACCGGACTCGGGGTGCGCGCAACGGCAGAATCGAGAGCAAAGCCGGCAGCAGCGTCATGGTGTAGACGAAGGCGCACAAGACGCCGAAGGCCACAAGGTTACCCAGGACGTGAAAAGGCGGCGAATCCGAGCCGTTCAGGCTGAGGAATCCGATCGCAGTCGTGATCGAGGTGAGAAAGACCGGGTAGGTATTGATGCGAATCGATTCGACAATCGCCGCGTTTCTGTCCAGACCGCGCCTCATACCCAGGAGAACACTCGTGACGATGTGAATGGAATCCGCAATGGCTATCACCATGACGATCACCGGCACGCCGGAGTTGGTGGGGCTCAGCACCATGCCGCTCCAGCCGGCGAATCCCATGGTGGAGTTGATAACGAAGAGGAGAACGGCGACAATGGCTACCGTTCCGAGAACCGAGCGCAGGAGCATGATCGCCAAGCCGATAATGAAGAGAAACCCCATCGGCACCAGGGTTTGCATCTCTTCCTGTGTGACGTCGGCGAAAGCCCGGTTCACAACCACGTAGCCGGTCATGTAATAGTCGATGTCCGGGTGACTCGCGTGGGCCTGGTCCAAGAGCGAATTGAGATAATCGGTAATTTCGATCACGGCCCGGTCCGGGTTCTCCGGCAGGACGAAATTGATGGCCAGTCCGGCCACGCGCCCGTCAGCGGAGATCAACCGCCCGGCTATCTGGGATTCGTTCAACGCGATCGTCTCGATTCGCGCCAGTTCCTCATCACTCCTCGATCGGGCGTCCTCCACGAGCGGGGCGACGACCAGATCGTCGCCGAACGCCTCGCTGTGAAAAACGTTGGTGAGGGAGTCGATCCGAATGGAATACGGGGTGCGCCACGCGGCTTCGGTCAATTCCTCAATCGCGCCGAGCGTCTCCCGGGTGAACACCAAGCTTTCGCGAGGCGCGATGGCGATCAGTGCCGAATTCGACGCGGAGTAGGTGTTCTCCAGAGCGTCGAACGTGAGGAGCTGAGGATTGTCTTCGCCGAACAGGATACGGTAATCGTTCGAAACCATGATCAAGCGAGCACCCGCCGTCATGACCAGCATGAGCAGCGTAGCCAGCACAACGACCGACCACCGGCGGCGCAGAATTGCGACGATGTAGCGGTCCAAAGGTGTCATCGCGGTGACCATCAGCGGCTGAGAGCGACGACAAACGGAACACGGCGAAGCTGTCGTTTAATCACGAACATCATTTACCAGGGATTCGATTTTGAGGTGTGAGCATGATCAGGCAACTTGTAACTCAAGCCTCCTTCGTCATACACCGAGATTTGAAGAAGTTGAGAAAAATTTTCTGATCTGACCCCGCCTTTCTTGAACCAGCGTTTGCCCCAGCGTTGCATGCGTTGTTTGTTCCGGAAAAGAAACAATGTTCCGATGGTCGAGTCCTTTGGATACTGGAACTGATCAGCGAGTTGGTTCCCAAGGAGCGCGCGTGAAAGGCGGTAGGCCAACCCGATCAGTTTTTGCTTTTCCCCCGGATCCGTAATGCCCGCTACTACGGGAATGGACTGGATCAAGGCATTCGCCATGGTGATGGAATCGACATCCGGCGGCGGCTCGCACATATACCCGATGCGGTAAATCTTGTCCGCCTCCGCGCCGTCGGTATAGAGGATGGTTTCAGGGATGCCCATGAGATAGCCGGCGTAGCGCCACACGGCCAGTACACTCTCTTTTTCTTCCTCGCTGAAACGCGCCCCCACCAACGACGAATAATCCAGCAGGCGTTTGGAAAAGACGGAGATGGCAAACCCCAAGTGTGCCGCGCTCAGCGGTGTGCCCCACGCGTCATGTTTCCAATCGTCGGATTTCGCCAACAGGTTCCTGATGCGAGCATGCACGAAGCGCACGCGCGTAGAAAGTTTCCAGCCGTCCCCGTCTCTTCGCAACCCGCCGGGGTAAAAGATTTCCAGCAGTTGGCGGTTATTCTGCCGGAGGCGTCTGGTGGTCAATGCCACCCGCTTGGTAATATTGAAAGACTTGGCGATCATCGTCGCGAAGCCTTCCACCAGAACCCCCGTCACGAAGGCGACGAGCATGAGTTGGACGTTTTCGTTGAAGACCAGAATTCCCGGACGAAACGCTTGGTAGTCCAGCCAGGGAGGCTCTTCCAAATTGTTGAAGAAATCGCGCAGGGCCTGCGGCGCATCCCGAAGATCATCCTCATCCTGCTCTATCCCCGCCTCGAGAAACCGATGCAGGGCGGCAGGCGGCAAGGAGGAGAGTTCCTCCATGACCGGATCCAGCACGGGATCACCCATGGTGGTATGCTTGACGTAGTTGTCGGCCCCTAACTGATCCGAAAGACGGGCCTTCGCATAACCCTCGACATAGGCTGATGGTGGCTCTAGCATCAGAGGCGTTTCCGGACGGTATCTGATTCTGATACCCTCCCGAAAGATCTCATTCCGGACTGGACCGGGACAAGCTTCGAGGAAAGACTTTGGGCCTGTTCTTGGTTGAACACTATAATGAAAATTGCCTATCAAGGCAATTATGGGGCGGCAGGATGCCGGGAGATAGGCGGTTGAAGGCGACTCGGGGCCGCAACGTCACGGGGTCAAACAGGCGAGCGACACGTCGGCATGGTGAGCCCGACTCGAAGAAAGGCACCAACGGTAGGTGAAGGGACAGACGAGGGGAAAATTACTGGGGCTTCCAAGGCGTGCCATCAGGCGCGTGGCTGTAGGGCGCATTGCCGCCGACGATCTTGTCCATCTCGTCGTCATCCAGGAGTTCAGACTCCAGGGGCTCGGACTCCACCTTCTCGGGCTCTACGTCCTTATTTGTTTTTTCATCCATAGCGCACCTTCTTATCCAATGATCTGAAAGTCATTGAACCCTTCTCTTTTCTTTGCTAATTCTACAAATTGTATTATTTCTGATTGTCTGGGAATTGTCAACCGTCTCTTGACCATGAGGTTTTCTTTTGTCTCTTTTGGATATGATTCGGTCGTCGATGCGAGATTCATAGGCTTAATATTCGCCGGTGGCTTCTCGGGTGATGAGTTCCAGAATCTGCCGGATGTTGACCACACCCAGAAACTTCCGGGACTCCCGGTCCCTCACCGGTATCACCGTCAGCGAGTGCTCCGTCATTCGCTGCAGCGCGTCTTCCACCGGCTCATCGAGCCAAGCGTACGGCGTCTTCGGGCGCGCAAGTTTGCGCAACGGCGTGGTGGACCAGGACTCCTTGGGCAGGTATCGCAGCATGCTCAACGACACAATCCCGCAAAGCTCGTCATGCTCCACGACGGCGTAGTCCTGCTGGTGGGGGACGATCCACTGATCGGCAAAAGCCCGTACCGACATCGCCGGGTCGGGATAGGCGCGGGGCCGGTCGAGGATGTCGCCGACGGTGATGTCGTCCAGTGCAAAGCGGGCCAGCGACGGCGGGAGCGATTCGGGCAGCATGACCCGTTCCGACGGCTTCACCCGGTTGACAACAGCGCGAATGGCCAGCGGCGTGAGCAGGATGTAAGCGAGCATGATGAGCACGAGCAACGAGAAAATATCGTGCCCGATCATGTCGATCTCGAGAAGCACCAGCAGCAGGGCCATTTCCGCAACGCCTTTGGCCATCAGCCCGGTGGCCAGGGCAAAGGGCACGTCCAAGCGGGCCACGGAGGCGCCGATAAACGCTGCCGTGAATTTTCCAGCCAGCGGAATGAACACCAACGCCGCAATGGTCCACGCCGGTAATTCCGTGAAGGCCAAACTGAGGTGCAACCCGGCCGAGGCGAAGAAGAGGGGCACGAACAACCCCTCGGCGGTGCTTCTCATGCCGGGGATGATGTCCCGTCGCACGTGATAGGGAAGTTTCGACAGGGCGGCCCCAAACAGCAGCGCCCCCAGGGAGCCGTGGAGCCCCATATGCTCGGCGCCGACGACCGTCAGGAACAGCCCGCCCAAAATCAGTCCGAAGGAGAGTTGCGGCACGTGCAGGAAGTGCTTCAGCAGGACGATCAGAGGCGGAAGCACCCGGCTGGCCAACACCCAGGTCGCCACTGTAAAGCCGGCAATCTTTGCCGGCAGGATGAGCAGGCTTTCCCAGCTCAAGTGGTGAACGTGCTCGCCGATGGTGAATCCCACCAGCAACAGGGTCAGCAACTCGGCAATCAGCGCGGTGGTGAATATTTGGATGCCGATGGGTTGTCTCAGACGACCCTCGTCGACCAGGACCTTGGCCACCACGCCCAGGCTGGTCAAAGCCAGAATCCCGGCAAGGGCCAGCGAGCTGTTGAACGTGAGGCCCAGCCCGAAGTCGTAGATCATATCGGAGGTGACGCTCAGGGCAACGATCAGGGACAGGAGCACCGAGATGATCGCGGCGGCGAAGAATCTGCCGCGAATGGCGGCGATGAAGCCGGAAATATCGAGTTCATCCAAGCCGATGAGGAAGAAGAAGAGGAAGATGCCGATGCTCAGCAGGATCTGCATTTCGCCGGTGGGCTCGACGATTCCGGCAATCGGGCCCAGCAGGATCCCCGTGGCCGTATACGCCACAATGGAGTTCAGCCGGAAGTGCCGGAGAAGACCTTCGGCCAGTTTGGCGACGACGATAACCAGACCGATGGACAGCAGGGCTTCTTCAAGCATGCGTGATGAGTCTCGCCGTTGAGAGTGAGGTTCGAGGCTGGCTGGAAAATCCCAGGGGCGTGCCTCCTAGCCGCATTTTCAGTGCCTTCGGGCGGCTACGGGCCTGCAGTCACGCCATTCGAACCACCATGGAACGTCCGTTCGTCGCTGAGTGCCGGCGAATCAGGACCATCCCTTCTCCGACTCGCGGACGGCGACTTGATCCGCACTCCCAAGCACGTATGAGTAATCAGGGACCACTGAATCGGAAGACCATGAGTTCGAATCCTGTATGGCGGCAACCCCCTTTGGCATTCTGATTGGTGTCGGGCAGGCATTGTACGAGAGAATATCGACCAAGTCTATACTGGATAGGGCCACCACCGTCGCGGGTATTTCCTGGGATTCGCAATGCTGGTTGACTTCTACATGTATCAGTTCAGAAACCTTTGACACTCCGGAGCAGGAGGAGTGCCATGCCGCTGAATCCTGAACGAGAGATTGCCGGAAAACATGAGAGGGTGTCGTTCAGTGGCGGTGCAGTCCACCGATCTCCTTTCGCGCGATGATGACGGTGATGAACAGGGCCAATAGGAATCCGGTAAGCGTGCTCGTGGCGATGCCGAACCAGACACTCGTGGTGGATCTTTCCCACGCGAACAAGAACACGCCGATGAAAAACAACACCGCCAGGAATCGTTCGTAGAAGTTGATCCAGAACACCCACGACGAATGCTGCAAAGCCTGCAGGAAATTGCTCAGCACGAGGATGAGGAGAAAAAAAGGCAACAAAACTCCTAAAACGATCATGAACTCTCCTCCAATACGAACGACTTCGGGATCCGTCGTGAACAGGCTCATGGCCCAACGGCCGCCAACCCAGAGAAGAAACGACCCCCCCAGCATCAGAGCGACTCCCGACTTACAACAGAAGACGAGCGCGCCTCGCACCCGGTCATAATTGACTGCGCCATAGTTCTGGGCGACAATCGCACGTAGTGTGAAAGCCAGGGCGGCTCCCGGCAGCAAAAGGATGTGCTGAAGTCGCAGGGCGACTCCATAGGCTGCGATTGCTTCGGGACCGAATGCCTTTAGGTACACCTGCACGATAAACGAGCTGAATACGACCAAGGCCGTGCCGACGCTGGTCGGCAGAGACTGGCCGGTGATGGCCCGAAAGTCCGGCAAGACCGGGCGGTAGGTAGATGGTGGGCCACTTTTCATAAGTTCCGACCGCAGAGCCCACCGCAGAACGTAAGCCATTGAACCCGTTTGAGACACCAGGGTCGACACCGCGATACCGTTGAAGCCTATGCCCGCGAACCAACCCGGAAGGCCGAACATCAGGAGCGGACTCAGAACGATGTTGGCGAGAAAAGCCGCGACCTGGGAGCGCATGGTTATGACGGCGGAACCTTGTGCGGCCTCAAGAGCGCTTGCGGCGAAAAACACGATGAACGCGGGTATGGAGAAAAGCAGCACGTTCAAATAGGCCCTGGCCAGCATCCTTACGGTGCCAGGTTCCGTGACGGCATGGATCATCAGCGGGGCAAGGGCGAAACCCACCAGAACGAGGAAAACGGAAAAGAGCACCGCGTAACTCAACCCTTGGCAGGCCAGTCGTTTCGCGCGTTCTGGATTGTTGCTGCCGAGGGCGTTTCCAACGAGCGCGACGAGAGCGGAGTTTACGCCCAAGCCGGTCCAACTGAGAAGATAGAACACGGGAAGGGAAATCGTCAGCGCAGCCAGTGCAGCCGTGGAGAGCAGGCCTGCGAAAAAGGTGTCTGCCAGACCGTAAAGATTCGTCAGTACCATTCCGATAGCCGAGGGAATCGCCATTCTCCGGAAGTGGTCGGAAATCGACCCAACGGTCAGATCGGTTTTGGCATGTAGCATTCGTAATCGCTCGAGTCAGCGTCGATTCCGGGCGACGGTGCGCTCAGGTACGATGAACCGGCCCGAATCACGTCTGAAGGCCCTGCAGGAATCTGGTGCCTTGTAGGATGACTTTGGTCAATCGGCAACAGCCCACGTGCTCCTCAGAGTGGCGTGTAACGCATGCGGCCTATCTGCCCTTCAGAGCGGATAGCCGAGACGTTTGAGTCCCGGTCGGCACGCTTCGGTGAGCGCAGCCTGCTCGTTCGGGGCAAGTTGCGCGAACTTCGACGGCGTTTGTCGCGGCATCGAGCACGCCTCGCGCAACCAAGCCTCGTCTTCCAGGGCCGGGTCGATAAACCGGATGAGACGCCGGAGTTGAGCATCCGGGTCCGCCTGCATGTCCTCGAACTTGACGTTCAGCAGGCGATCAAATGGGAAATGGCCGAAGAGCCAATGCCCGATCTCGATCATCTCGCTCCAGCACGTTCCGAAATCCGCCAGCGTCACCTTATCGTAAGGCAGCCGATCGGGGTTGAAACACACGCTCGTCACCGGCTCGAGCCACGGGCTCGTTCGCTCCCAGGCTTTACGTTTGAACGATGCCATGATGTCGATTCCTCTGGACGAAGCCACCTTGACGGTTGTCACAATCACCCGGAAGAGGTAATGCCGGCTCATCGAAACGGCCGTCTCCCGTCCGTCACGGTACACGTGGATCACCCGCGCCTCGGGAAACTCATGCAACAGCCGCGACCCGAATAGGAGAGACCCTGCCGAGCATTCGACCCAAACGGTACAGTTGAACCGTTGGCACAGCCACTCGAAGAGATACCGAAAATGGTCGGCGATCGGTTGCCTGGGCTGTCCTCGAACGACTGGCTCCAGCGCGTCGAACAACTCCTCGTATCGATCCGTGAGGTGCGGGAGCATGGCGCACAGAATGGGCGGCACGTTGTCCTGCGTGAAGCGAGTGTGCGGGGCATCCAACGGATAGAGCAGTTCTTCGTACCGGCCGCGCACCATATGCCGCGTGTGGATCCGTGGCCGGCTGTAGGCCTTCCACATCCAATTGCCGGTTGGATGCCGAAAGCGAAATGGCACTGCCCCAAGGTAGCTGAAACACTCGGAGAGGCTGAGCACGCGCGGGTGCCGGTTCAGGAGGTTCGACACCATCGTGGAGCCGCACTGGCCGCTGCTCAGCACAAAAACCGGTGGAATCGTTATGGGCCGAGGGGCAGTTACCATGGGCTCGCTTGGTCCGCCCCCACATGATCTGGGATCCGATAGCTCAGGTCATCAAGCATCGACGCCTCGATGACGGCATCGGCCACCGGATGGTCGATGACCGTATGTTCAATAGACTTCGCGGCACACTCAGGATTGCGTGCAGCCGCCTTCTCGTATCCGGACCAATAGGCTGAGGGGATGTTGAAACCAAGACGCTCAGGCTTTTCCCTCTCCCCGGCCTTCCCAGTACTCATCGAGGCAGGCTCAATTCAACTCATTGGTTGACAGTCGCCGTCTGCACGCGGCTTGCCCTCGTGATTGACCGTGCATATTTTTCGCGGCTCTTCCTTTCCGCACGGTTTGGCGATTTTACACTATGTCAGAGAAAATGCAAAGAAGGGTATGAAGTCCCACTACTCCCCGATCGATCCCCGCTAAAACCTGCGAGAACAGGCATCGGGGACAGACTTTGGCACTTGGAGTCCCTTTCCGGTGTACGTGCCTTGCAGAAGTACCTGGAAAGACTCCTCAGGGCATGGTGGTGTCGGCGGCGAACAGCCACTCCGCCAAGTGAAACCGGCCGGATTGCAGAACGGCAACGGTCGTCCACAGAGGTCGTCCGGAGTGTGCGAAGGGTTGCATGCCACGTCCCCAATGCGCCATATTGGCTGCTCACGAATAGAGATCCGTTGATGGCAGCACAAACGCTTTTCGACAAGATATGGGCGCCCCACGTGGTGCATGAGGGGTCGGACGGTACGACTCTTTTGTATATCGACCGCCACCTGGTCCATGAAGTGACCTCGCCGCAAGCCTTTGAAGGACTCAAGCTTGCCGGGCGTCGACCTCGTCGGCCAGGGGCGACGCTTGCGGTACCGGACCATAACGTGCCGACCACCGACCGAAGCTTGGGAATTGCGGATCCCTTGAGTCGCCTTCAAATTCAAACGCTCGAACAACATTGCGCCGACTTCGGCATTACGATGTTCTCCATGCACGACGTTCGTCAGGGGATCGTGCACGTCATCGGTCCGGAGCAGGGGCTCACCTTGCCCGGAATGACGATAGTCTGCGGGGACTCCCATACCTCGACCCATGGCGCATTCGGGGCGTTGGCTTTCGGTATCGGAACCAGTGAAGTCGAACACGTGCTGGCCACCCAATGTTTGATCCAAAAGCGACCGCAAACCATGGAAATCCAAGTCGACGGCCACGTTTCCCCTCATTGTTCGGCAAAAGATCTGATCCTGGCCATCATCGGAACCATCGGCACAGCCGGAGGAACCGGGTACGTCGTGGAATATACGGGCGAGGCGGTTCGGTCCTTATCGATGGAAGGCCGCATGACCCTCTGCAACATGTCGATTGAAGGCGGAGCACGTGCCGGGATGATTGCCTCGGACGAGACCACTTTCTCCTATATCAAGGATCGTCCCATGGCTCCCCCTGCCCATCTCTGGACCCAGGCCGTCCAGCATTGGAAAAAGCTACGCACGGACCCCGGAGCCGCGTATGATCGAGTCGTCACACTCCCAGGGGAAGACATTGCCCCTCAAGTCACGTGGGGCACGAATCCGGGCATGGTAACCGGGGTGGACGGCGTGGTACCGGACCCGCGGTCCTTTTCCGACGTGGAAACGCGGGAGGCCACGGCACGAGCGCTCGCCTACATGGCCCTCACACCCGGAACCCCTATTGTGGATATCCCCATCGACCGGGTGTTTATCGGATCATGCACGAATTCGCGGATTGAAGATTTGCGCTTGGCCGCCTCCTACTTTAAGGGGAGAACGGTGGCATCTGGCGTGCAGGCGATGATCGTGCCGGGGTCAGGACTGGTCAAAAAACAAGCGGAAGAAGAAGGATTGGATACCATCTTTCGAGCGGCCGGGGCCGAATGGCGGGAGTCCGGCTGTAGCATGTGCTTGGCCATGAATGCCGACGTGCTCCAACCCGGTGAACGGTGCGCTTCAACGAGCAACCGAAATTTCGAAGGCCGTCAAGGAAAGGGTGGACGAACCCACTTGGTCTCCCCGGCAATGGCCGCGGCGGCAGCCGTCACCGGGCACTTCGTCGATATTCGTCATTGGGCCTGACTCAGGAGCGTTGTCATGGAACCTTTTACCACCCATACCGGACGAGTCGCTCCTTTGGATCGCGTCGACGTCGATACCGATCAGATCATTCCCAAGCAATATTTAAAGACGATTCATCGAACGGGCCTGAAAGAGGGGCTCTTTGCAGATTGGCGCCGGCTTCCCGACGGGTCCCCGGACCCGGATTTTTTTATGAATCAACCGCGGTACGCCAATGCCACCATTCTGCTCACTCGTGACAATTTCGGATGCGGTTCTTCCAGGGAACATGCACCCTGGGCCCTGTTGGATTATGGAATTCGTGTCATCCTGGCTCCCAGCTTTGCCGAGATTTTTTATAACAACTGCTTTCAAAACAGCATTCTGCCGATTGTGCTTGAAGCCCGGGACATTCAACGGCTCTTTGACCACGTTTGCGCGGATGACCGGTTTGAACTGACGATCGACTTGGCTGCGCAAACGATCACCACGCCGCAGAAATCCGCGTTCCGATTTTCCATTGATCCGTTTCGAAAACAGTGCCTGCTGCAAGGGTTGGATGCGATCGGCTTGACCCTCCAACGCGAACAGGCTATTGCTGACTACGAAGCAAGAAGAAAACAGGACACTCCCTGGCTCTTTCCAGACTTGTGCGCTTAAATCCGCTGTTCCGGACGGAATCGGCGCGTTCGACGAAATAGGTGTGGTCAGCCCTGTGCGATTCTTCTTGTCGGTTCCTCTCCTTTGTAGAGGGCGCATTTCCGAAGAGGGAATGCGGGTGGAGTAGAACCCCAAACATTTGTCGCTGCGCCATCCCCCGATCAGGTCGGGGGCAGGCTTATGGTACTTCTTCCCCGCGGCCTCTCCAAGCCGCATGAGATACGGCAGCTTCGACTACGGAGAGGCCGCGGGGCCACAGAAGGCTGTGGCGTGAACGGTCAACGAATGCTGAATACATTTTCATTCCATTCCTCCGTTTTCCGGAGACAGCACGATGGATGAATTCATCGCACTCAGGGACGTCATCATTATTTTCTCCATGTCCATCGTGGTGGTCTTCCTGTTTCAAAAACTCCACCTCCCCTCGATTGCGGGATTTTTGGTCGTGGGGACTCTCGTGGGTCCCTATGGGCTCAACCTCATTTCCGATCGGGAACACGTGCACGTGCTGGCCGAGATCGGGGTGATGCTGCTGCTGTTCACGATCGGCCTGGAATTCTCTTTGACGAAACTGAAGTCCTCGAAGACCCTGTTTTTCGTGGGAGGACCGGCCCAGATTTTGAGTGTCCTGCTCTTTTTCCTCGTCGGCGGGTTCCTCTTGGACATTGACATGAACTCCGCCATCTTTTGGGGATTCCTGGTCACCCTGAGCAGCACCGCCATCGTCCTCAAAGCATTGGCTGAGCGCGGAGAAAGCGATAGTCTCCATGGACGATCCACGATCGGCATCCTGATTTTTCAGGACTTGGCCATCGTGCCCATGATGCTCATGACTCCGTTCTTGGGGAACCAGGGATCGGAAGACGTGGGCCGCATCCTGTTCGCCCTCGGACAATCGCTCGCGCTGGTTTTCCTCATCGTGCTGACCGCCAGGGTCTTCGTTCCCAAACTCCTTGAGCACATCGTTCGGACGAAAAGTCGAGAATTGTTTCTCCTGACCATCGTGGTCCTCTGCATGGGTACGGCGTGGTTGACCTCACTGTTCGGGTTATCCATAGCCCTCGGCGCCTTTATCGCCGGACTCATCATCTCCGAATCGGAATACAGTCACCAGGCGCTCGCCGAGGTGCTCCCGTTTCGGGACAGTTTCAACAGCCTGTTCTTCGTCTCGATCGGCATGCTCATGGACATTCGCGTCATCCTGGAATACCCTCTTCTCATCATGACCATGGTCGGTGCCGTGGTCATCGGCAAATTCGTGACGGGTGCCGTGGCGGTGTTGGCGGTCGGGGCACCGCTTCGTTCGGCAATCCTGGCCGGGGTGGCCTTGGCGCAAGTAGGCGAATTTGCCTTTATCCTGGCCCAGGAAGGCCTCACGGCGGGTATTCTGTCTCATGAAACCTATAACATGTTTCTCACCGTCTCGGTTCTGACCATGATCGTCACCCCGTTTTTGATTCAATGGTCCCCCAAAATCGCGCGCCGCACGGAAGCCGTGCAACGGCTGCACCAATGGTTGCCCGGACGTATCTCGTTGCGCGCGGAAACGGCTCAACTCAAACTCAGGGATCACGTCATCATCGTGGGATACGGCTTGAACGGGCGCAACCTTTCACGAGTCCTTCGAGAATTCGAGATTCCCTACGTCGTCCTGGATATACGGGGGGAAGTGGTCCAGTTGGAAATCGGGACGGGTATTCCCATTCAATACGGCGACGCCACCAATCCGACGGTCCTGCACCAAGTCCAGATTCAAGACGCCAAAGTCCTCGTGGTTGCGATTTCCGACCCCTTCGGGGCGCGACGGATCGTCCAGCTTGCCAAGAGCCTGAACCCGTCGATTCACGTCATTGTCCGGACCCGGTATCTCAAGGAACTCGAAGAATTGCACAAACTCGGGGCCAGTGAAATTATTCCCGAAGAATTTGAAACGTCGATTGAAATCTCCACCCTCGTTCTCCAATCGTTTCAAATTCCCGACCACGTCATCCTCGGGAAAGCCGAACAAATCCGGCGGGAAGGCTATGCCCTGCTCCGCCGGGGAGAACTACCCGAACTCGCCCACCATCTCCAGTCCGGTACGCTCGAGGACGTGGAAGTGGAAACCTTCCGCATCGATGACGATTCACCGGCACTGGGTCAATCACTGCATGGATTGGCGATTCGGCCACGAACCGGCGCATCCGTTATTGCCTTCATGCGTGACGGGGTCACGGAATCCAATCCTTCAGACAAAACCGTCCTCGAAGCCGGTGACATTGTGGTATTGATGGGCGCGCAGGATTCCATTCGTCGGGCGACCGAACTGCTCGTGGACATGAAGATCGAATAGTAGGGGACGGCCCCCGTGCCGTCCCGACGGGTCGAAGAGCCACCCATCACAGGAGGATTCACGGGACAACGGGACCGATATGCGTCCTTGCCCATTCGGCCCACAACCGGACACCGGGGGACGCATCGTTACGGGCGGCTTCATCCAGGGTTTGCAACTCCCCGTGGTCTCCGGGATCTCCCAATTTCCCCAATCGGTAGGCAGCCTCGGTCCGTACACCCGGGTCGGCATCGAACAGGAGCCGTTCCCGAAAATCAGGGAGGATCCGTCGATCTCCCAACTCACCCAACGCAGCCAAGGCACCCTGTCTTACGGCCGGGTCCGGGTCGGTCAGGGCTTTCCGCAAAACCGGATAGGCACTTTTGGCTTCAAGCTGTGCGAGCGCTTCAACCACGGCACGACGGCTGCCGCTCTCTCCGACGACCAACGCCTGCGTAAGTATGGCAATGACTGGTTGACGGGGGCCGATTTTTCCCAACGCCTGCGCGGCTGCCTGTTTGACGGAATAGTGCGCATCGCCCAATGCTCCGGCGAGGCTGACGGCTGCCCCGTCGTTCACGTCTTCCCCTATTTGTCCCAAGGCCCAGGCACTATATTCACGAACTTGGGAATCGGGATCGGATAACGCCCGGACCAAAGCCGTGGTTGCAGCGGAATTCCCGATTTTCCCCAGAGAGAGCGCAGCCGTTCGTCGAACGTCCGGTGAGGAATCCTGAAGAAGGGTGACGAGTCGAGAGGTGACGTTTTGCGGATCCCCAACAGGGGCTTCCGCCTGACAACCTGCGCCACCGATGAGAAGGAACATCAGCAGAACAGGCCAGGAGACTGTGCGCAGAAGACGTCGTTCGAGCCGGCTCAGGACGTACTTGTTCAACGTCCCGTTACGTGGTTGGTGGTGGATCTTTGAGGACCGGCGGTTGTTTCGCCGCCTCAATGGACTGTTCAACTTCTTTTTGCGCCGATTCCAACTCGGCTTGAATCGTCCGCATTTCCGGATCAATAGCGTTCCGCACGTCCGCCGTGGCTTCACGGAAGGTTCGGAGGGTGCTACCCAACCCTTCTCCCAGCGATTGCAGGTCGTCACTGGCCGGAGCGGACGGAGGCTTGGCGGCTTTGGCCTGCATCGCGGCACGTTGCGCCTGAACGCGAGCCACCGCCTTTTTATTCACAATGGCCGCCGGTCGTTTTCCAGGTTGCGTCGTCATGGCCGAAGAAGGAACAGGCGGATACTGCGCCATCGGACGCGACACTGAATTCGCGGCACGCTGCTCCATGGTCACCGGTTCAAACTGCTCTTGGTAGGAAGTAGCCGGCCCCGTGTCGGCAGCGGGTTGGGGAGCCTGTTGAACGGTCTCGGGTCCGAATCCGCCATATACCTGTGCAGCTAACGTCCCCGGGGTCCGTTCGGGCCCGGGCTGCTGGGGTTGCTGGGGCACGGGCTGGGTCGCAGGCTCCGCGGCTTGCGCTGTCGGAGCAACTCCGGGCTGAGCCGCCGCATCAGGGGCAGGCTCGCTCCCGACGGTTTCTGGCGCGGGCTGAGGACTCTGTTCCTCCACAGGAGGAGGAATTTCATTGACTTCCTTTTTAAAACCCTTCAGAGCTTTACCGACTCCCTCTCCGATTTGAGGAAGCCGCCCCGCTCCGAAAATGATCAGAACAATGACCAGAATAATAATCAGTTCTGAAAATCCGAGGGTTCCGAACATCGCAATTCCTTAAGAGGATAAACGCCTGACGTCTCCTTGAGGTTACTGTAAAGCCCACGGTGGGACGTGTCAACCCGCTCGGCCATCAGGAAGAATCTCCCCCCACGCGGAGGATAGGAGCCTTCCCTTGTGTTGTGTGCAACACGTGGTAGAATCGTCATCGATGTCCACCTCGTCTTCTCCAAGAATTCCGTCGTATCGCACCACGTTGTTTTTCGGGCCTGAGGTGCATGAAACCAGTCCCGATATTTTCTATTGTGTGTTTAACGTCAAAAAACGAAGTTGGAAGGGTGGCATTCAACTCGTCGTGGAGATTGAGCAACCCCATGCCTCCCGGTGCAAACGGATCCTGCAACTGGAGACGTGGCTGCGAAGCATCCTTCGCCATCTTCCGCAAGAGGACTATGACGAATATTTTCAACGAGGCCAGGATTTGTTTCTCCAATACCTGTGTCAGGAAAAATTGCAACTCGCCATCGAGGGAGGTCTCCCCCAGGAAACGACCCTGTTATCTCACGAGGTACTTTCCCAGGAACTGGAGCATGCGATACGCCAGAACGGGCATGCGCTCAAAGAAACCCTGCTTGCCGAGTTGGACGTCCCTCCCGTGGAGGCATAGAGAGCGAGTTGCAAATTGCAACGTGATGAAATACAGAGTCGGGATGCGGCACACGAAGACACGGCTGCATGGTCTATCTTGCGCCGTTGCCTATAAACGCCTGTTGCTTATCATTCAATGAAGAAACCGATCATTGGGGTCACGCCGGATTTTAATGCCGGTAACCGCAAGGACATGGGCGGCAAGGAGCCGACCTACTTTCTGCGCGCCCGCTATATGCGGGCCATCGAAGAGGCCGGGGGCATTCCCGTGGTGTTGCCCCTGATGTCGAACAGGGCCGCTTGGCGTCAGATGGTGGCCCACGTACATGGGCTTCTCGTCACGGGAAGCGGGTCCGATTTAGCGCCCGAATTATACGGGGAACGACAGCGGCACAAGTTTGCGCGCATGAGTCGCGAGCGGGCGACCATGGAACTGGGAATCGCCAAAGTGGCCTACCAGGCCGACGTGCCTATGTTGGGCATTTGCGGCGGCATGCAATCCATCAACGTGGCCCTGGGCGGCACGCTGCATCAGGACATTGCGGCGCAACTCAAGACCCCCATAGACCACCTGCCCGCCTATTCGGCGACAAAAACAACGCATGCCGTGCAGATCGCACCGGGTTCCCTTTTGCGCCGCATTGCCGGAAAAGCTCGCGTGGAGGTGAACAGCTCCCACCATCAATCGGTCAAGGAGGTGGCCCCGAACCTTCTCCAGACCGCCGTTGCCCCTGACGGCGTCATTGAAGCCATTGAGGCCCCGGACCGTGCATTTTTCTTGGGGGTCCAATGGCACCCGGAATTCCTCTACGAGCGGGACCCCGTCCAACGGCGTCTCTTTCAGGCCCTGGTGAGAGCAGGGAAAACTTTCTCTCTTCGGTAACGCAAAGATGATGAAATCGGCGAGACCGATTTCATTCCTGCATCCTTCCCAAAAACAGATAGCCGCCTCCAGCCGGCCTGAGTGAACCCAAGAAACCCAACGTGCGTGCCGGTCGTTGGAGGCCCGGTGCTCCGACCAGGAAATCCGAACGACCGCCGCCGTTGAAATCTCCATGGGCTAATGAGGCACCAAACATCTCTTCTTCTCCAGGATGAGGGGCCGGAATTGTAAATGTTCAGTAATTCGTTGACAGAATACGGGGCTTAGTGTCCTCCTCGCAGGTCTCTCCTGTCATCCTCGACGTTGGTAGCCGAGGACCCAGGGGCTTGTTCCTGCCTTTCCTCCTGCTGTCATCCTTGTATGTGTTCAGTAA
>JAAXIB010000028.1 GCA_012270585.1 Nitrospirales bacterium | reverse complement strand
TCCTCGACATTTGTAATCGAGGATCTAAATCGAGGATCCAGGGTTTTTGTTTTGTTCTTCGTCCGTGAAGCCAAAAGACACTGGATTCCCGATTACTAACGTCGGGAATGACAAAAGTGGTTATTTTCATACCAAGGACAGCCAAGGCAAGCGAGGAGCCAAGGTCTTTGTTCTTGTCTTTGTCTCTCCGGCGGAAATCAGGGCGTTTGGATTTCGTGGGTGGGTTGAATGGTGATTCGTTCACCAAAGGTGTCGAGCGTTCCGATCCCGAAATGGGGATTGTCAACCATTTTAGTATGGGCCATCCGACGATCCTTGGCGTTCTCGAATTCGAACCTGACTTGCAAAGTATCGTCCGAAAGCACGACGACTTTCATGTCGAGAATCCCACCCATGCCCGGGTGCCAGGCAATAAGGGTGTAGACGCCTTCCGGGATGTCCGGGATGGTGAAACGGCCTTGGGCATCCGTCACGGCATAGTAGGGATTCGTCACAGCCACGCCCCACGTCTGCATGAACTCATGGAATCCGCATTCCAGGTAAAAGACTCGCCGGCCTTTGGTAAAGGCGATCGTATCGACGAGCGGGGTTCCCGGGAGGTGGTCGTGGACCCCGGCGTCGGCTTTGGGGTGATAGGGATTCATGCGCAATGGGCGATGAAACATCACCTCAGACTCAAAGGGAGCGACTTCATACACCTGGATATCGTGAATAATGGGGTCCATGTTCACGATGCGCACGTCCTGGTGGTTCCGTACGGCCATCACCGGTGGAGCGAGTGTACAGTCTCTGGCTTCAATGGTAGGCGAGGAAGCAGGAAACGGCTTCCCACGGCGAACGCCTTCCAACATGACCACGGCATGTTGCAGTCCTCCGTCTGGCGCGACGCGAAACTGGTCTAGCAGGCGCCAGACCGTACCGGTGGAAATGCGGCCGCAAAACACCGGTTCGGGATAGGTGATGAGATTAAAGGCTTTCGACGGCGGCGGGGGACCTTTCAGAATGACCTTGCCGGACACGTGACCGCCGTTGGTCACGGGCTGCTCGGTATAGGCCCAACCATGGGAACCCAGGAGCAGGATGATGAGGGCTCCGAACAGTGTGATCGGGACAGCCCTCATCGGCGACCGGGTTTCACGGATGGAGAAGACACGACGTGTGGGGTCTGTGGTTGTACTCTTGCCGGAGCGAAAAAGCCTTTGAAAGGCTGTTATTTCACGCTCATTCGTACGGCGTCCTTTTTAGGTCGACCTTGTTTGGCCCGGGTTCTAGCGCGAGTGTTTAACGTCGTGTCGTCCGTCAGATAAAAGAATTGATCGTCCACCGACAATTTGTCGGACCACGCCCGGCAGGCGTCACACATCCGGATTTTTCGCCGGTCGGGACTCCAAAAGCGTTTTTCACAATGGCAGGCTTTTCCGCAAAGACAACTGACCCAGCCTGCATAGGGAGACGGTTCAGGTTCGGGAATTTCCTGTTGATCCACCAGTTCACGCGCTTTTTCGACGGCACGAGCCCATGACCCCCAATGCCGAACGAAAAATTGAACCGAGTAAGCTTTTTCTTCGGCGAGATCGTATTCCAACTGTGTCAGGTGAGGACGGCCTTCCTGGCCCATAAATCGTGCCAATTCCTCCAAGGCTTGGTGTCGCTTCCAGGCGCTGAGCGGTTCCAACGCTGCTCGGCCTCCCGCGTTTTTAGTTTTCGGCATTGTTCAACCCCTTATGTCTATATCCAACCGGTTTTAACCGGGTTGCTAAAGCACAGGTCAATTCTTTTCCGGTTTGAATCCACGCACAAAAACTGTTTATTTCCCTGCTTATTCCATTATTATAAATATTATAAACACACCGGGGCGCAAAAGGTAAGGGTGAGCCCTAAAAAAAAATGAAAAGCCCCGATGCACAGGTACGGTTGTCTGGTACGATAGAACCTCACTAACATTCAAATCTATACAGGATAACATGAATTTCAGTATAAATCTATAAGGGAAAAAAGAAAAATTTAGAGTTCTTGATCGGGAGGCCCGTAGATGAGCCGTTCGTGAGAGGGGTACTGCTGAAACGAGAGGTAAGGTGAAAAGCTTATGTTGTCTGAGCCTTGCGCCATTCCTAGGGGTGCCTGATGCATGCGCGTGAGTGGCAAGAAAGGTCTTGAGCATGGGTTTATCCATCGACCGGGAAAAATTCTCCCAGGCTGACTATGTGCTGTTTGCCGAGCGTCTCCACGAGAGTTTGGTGGTGCTTCGGGATTTGCTCAATCGTCCCGGATTCGGGGACGGCCCCACGACGCTCGGCGCGGAAATGGAACTGTCCATTGTGGACCGGGAAGGGTGTGCCTATCCCATCAACCGGTCCGTGCTGGCCGGGAATCTTGATCCTTCGTTTCAATTGGAGTTGGATCGTTTCAATTTGGAATACAATACGTCCCCGGTTCCCCTGGCCGGAACTCCCTTCAGTCGAATGGAGTCCGAGTTGACCCAAGCCCTTGAAACACTCAACCTCCTGGCGGGGGCACGAGGAGGGAGAATGGTCCCGATCGGCATTCTTCCAACCTTAATGGAGGAGGATTTGCAACCTGCGGCCCTGACCGATCTCCCCCGGTATCGTGCGCTTTCCGCCGCGTTGCGGGAGTTACGGGACCGGCCGTTTCAGGTACGCATTAACGGTCTGGATCCTCTCGACGTAACCTGTGACGACGTGACGCTGGAAGGGGCGAATACCTCCTTCCAGGTGCATCTCCGGGTGCATCCGCCTGAGTTTGCCTCGTTGTATAATGCCGCCCAACTCGTCAGTCCCATTGTGGTCGCGGTGAGTGCGAATTCTCCTTTGTTTCTGGGGCACCGCTTGTGGGATGAAACGAGAGTGGCGTTATTCAAACAATCCGTTGATAGCCGGCCTCCCCGTGAAGGCGACTGGCATCTGCCCGGGCGGGTGTCCTATGGGTTGGGATGGGTGCGCCAGGGCGCTTATGAACTGTTTGCCGAAGCGGTCGGGCTGTTTCCTCCGTTGTTGCCCGTTTCGAGTGAGCAGTACCCATTGGAACGTCATCAACAGGGGGAATTGCCGTCTTTGGACGAGTTGCGGTTGCATCAGGGAACCGTGTGGCGGTGGAATCGTCCCGTGTATGATCCCAAAAACGGCGGTCACCTGCGAATCGAGTTTCGGTCGTTGCCCTCGGGTCCCACACCCTTGGACATGGTTGCGAATACGGCTTTCCTGGTCGGAATGGTGCAAGGCCTTTCGTTACAGATGGACGATCTCCTTCCGAGTTTTCCTTTTGAGTATGCGCACCACAATTTCTACCGTGGGGCGCAATTCGGTCTGGACGCCGTCCTGTTGTGGCCTTCCACCCGGTATCCTTCACCAAGGGAGATCCCGGTGTGCGACCTGGCCTTGGAGATGCTGCCGGTCGCGGAGCGAGGATTGACTCAATTAGGCGTGGATGCCCGGGAAATCAATCGAATGATGGAGGTCATTCAAACACGCATTGAACGCCGCTGTACGGGAGCCCGCTGGCAACGCCGGATGTTGGATCACCTGGAAAAACGCTGCCCGCGCCGGCAGGCAGTCGTCGCCATGCTGGACCGGTATCTGGAAGAATCGAATCGGGGCAGTCCCGTCGGAGAATGGACGGTTTGAATCCGACAACGACCGGGGAATGGTCAGACCCCAAGGCTCAGGACGCCGGCGCGACGGTGGAAGAATTCCTGACGCGCCTAGGCGGCCCGACGTGGATTTTCCTGTCCGGTCAGGATCCGTCCCGGACGCGCGCCGTAACGACCTTGTTGCACGGCAATGAACCGTCCGGGGTACGGGCGATCTTTCAGTGGCTCCGTTCCGGGACCCGGCCTCGCGTCAATCTCGCCTGTTTCATCGGGGCCGTGGATGCCGCGTTGGCGGAACCGGTATTCGCCCACCGGCATTTGCCGGACTGCCGGGACTTGAACCGCTGTTTTCGCATGCCGTTTGAGGGGCGTGAGGGCCAGATGGCGGCCGCGGTGTTAGACCGGTTGCGTGCGATCAACCCCGAGGCCCTGGTGGATTTTCATAATACGTCAGGACGCAGTCCCGCGTACGGCGTGACGACACGGTTGGGTGAACAGCAAAAAGCCTTGACCGCCTTGGTTTCTGACCATCTGATCGTGACGGACTTGCGGCTGGGGACCCTGATGGAAGCCACGGAGGATGATTTTCCCACCGTTACGGCCGAATGCGGCGGTGCCGGCGACGCCCGGTCTGATGAAACCGCGATGGCGGCATTACGGTCCTATGCCATGGCTGAAACGTTATGGAACGATCCCCGGCGGTACGCTCACGTGAAAACCTTTCATCATCCCATACGGGTGTCACTCGAGGCGGGGAAACAGGTGGCATATGGTAATGCTACCGTGCCCGGCGTTGATCTGACGCTACGGGAGGATGCCGATCAATTCAATTTCGGTGTGCTGAATCAAGGCGAGACGCTTGGGTGGGTGCGGGATTCCACGCTTGGCGTCGTGGTTGCCCGTGATGCCAAGGGGCGTGACAGAACCCGCGAGATGTTTTCCGTGGTTGATAATCGGCTCGTGGTGGCACAGGCCTCTCGCATTATGATGATGACGACGAATCCTCACATTGCCGCGAGCGATTGTCTCTTTTATTGTCTGCCCGTGGCATTCTCCGAATAAGGGGAGGGAACGCCGCAAGAGTCGAGTCGTCGGAATGATTGTCTGCCATGATCGGATCGTCCGAGCCCCACGAAGCTGAAGCCAAACGGAATCCGTTGATTCCCGTGGGATTGACCGTTCTGGCCATCCTGGTGGTCCCCCTGTGTATTTATTCGTTCGGTCCCGAAGGCCCGATTAAAAAGAATCACGTGGTCTTTGCCACGGGACAGCATCGTGCCTATTTCGCAGATGAAACCTTGTATGACGAGTACCGCGGGTACTGTATTCTCCAGGCTCGGGACCAGTTGCTGGTTTTGGAAAGTGCGGAGGCTCGTTCGGATGGGACCTATCTGGCCCAAACACTTGGGACGAGAAAACGGGAATTCCCTGCCTGTCCATCGCAATCACACGTGATCCTGTATGAGCACCAGATCACCCTGAGGCCGGACCTGTGGGGTGGGCTGCAGGATGCCCTTGGCCGGTTCTTTTCATCGGAATAAGGCCGTCGCATTCATTCTTCCGATGTCATTGCAGATCCCCGATTACCCTGGATTCCCGATTTTCTTTTCTGTCATTTGTATGTTGCTTTCACC
>JAAXIB010000015.1 GCA_012270585.1 Nitrospirales bacterium | reverse complement strand
GTGAAAGCAACATACCAATGACAGTTTCGGGGTGTCGTTGACTCTTTTCATACCAATAACACAAGAAAAGACGACCGTCATTCAAAACCAAATGCGCCTCTATTCCTAACCCAGTGACGGAACTTGACCACGAGCAAACTCACGGCAAGGCCCGCATTGATCAGATGGAGAGCCCGCACGACCATATGCATGCGAAAAAATGCCTCGAGGGCCGTTTTTTTCGCCTCGGGCGAGTCCGCGGCAAACGCTGCTTCCTGTAAGGCAACGGCCTTTGGTCCCAATAGCACGACAACCAGAAACGTGACAAACGTGAGGGCGACCAACAGGCCAACCTCGGTTCGTCTCAACGGCAGACTCCCAGCCGGCTCCTGCCGGTGTTTCCAATATCGAAAAAGAGCCGTTAAGATCAACACACCAACGACGCCACTCGTCAGAGCATTATACCCGTCAAAGACACGACGTAAAAACCGGCCGCCCGTTTCCATACCCAGGGTATTGAACACCGCAGGGATCACGGTCGTCAGGAGGACGGCAAGTCCCCCGATCCAAATCATGAGGCCAAGCAATTCCAGCAGGGAACAGGAGAGTTGCCATCCTGAAGTGCGTCGAGCCATTCACTTGTCCTTGAGGACGGATTCGCGGTCATACACCACCTCCCCGCCCACCAACGTCGTGACCACCCTTCCTTTCATGGTCCAACCTGCAAACGGCGTATTCCGGCTGAGGGAATGAAGCCGGGCCGGCTCCACAATCCACGTGGCAGCCTGGTCGATCAACGTGATATCCGCTTCGACTCCCGGAACAAGGGTGCCGTGCGACAGACCGAACACACGGGCCGGTCCCCGCGTCAATTTGGCAATCGCTTGCTCCAGCGTCAATATCCCCTCCTCGACAAGATTCAGGGTGAGCGGAAACGCCGTTTCCAAACCGATGATGCCAAACGGAGCGGCGTCGAATTCCAATTGTTTCTCCTGAACGGCATGGGGCGCATGATCAGTGGCCACAACGTCAATGGTATTATCGCACAACCCTTCCTTGACGGCCTGTACGTCCTCATCGGTCCGTAACGGAGGATTCATTTTGGCATTGGCGTCGAAGGAGCGAACGGCCTCATCCGTCAACGAAAAGTGGTGCGGGGCGGCTTCGGCGGTGACGGGAACTCCGCGTGCTTTGGCTTCCCGCACCATCCGGACTGAGCCCAACGTACTGACGTGAGGCAAATGCAACCGGGCACCGGTCAACTCCGCTAGGGAAATATTCCGGGCCACCATGACTTCTTCCGCGGCTTTCGGGATCCCGGGAATGCCTAGTTCGGTAGAGACCGCGCCTTCATGCATACTGCCGCCGTGGGAGAGCACCGAATCTTCGCAATGATCGACAACCGGGAGACGAAAGGCCGAGGCATATTCCATGGCTCGACGCATGACCAGGCTGTTCATGACCGGGGACCCATCGTCGGAAACGGCCACGCAGCCGGCATCGAACAATTCCCCGATTTCCGCAAGTGCCTCCCCTTTCGATCCTTTGGTAATGGCCCCGATGGGGAAGACTCTGGCTTTTCCGGCAGCCGCGGCCTGGGCAAGAATAAATTCCGTGATCGACCGGGAGTCGTTGACGGGTTGGGTATTGGGCATGCAACACACCGAGGTAAAGCCACCCGCCACGGCCGCCGCACTGCCCGTGGCAATCGTTTCCTTATATTCGAACCCCGGTTCTCGAAAGTGAACGTGCAAATCCACAAACCCGGGACATACGAGCAAACCTTTGGCGTCGATCGTCGCCAGCGCCTTAACCCCTTGAAACTTTTGTTTCAGGTTCGGCTCGACCGCGCTGATTTTTCCCTCTTCGATAAGCACGTCGGCCACGCCGTTCCATTGACCGGGATCGACAACCTGCCCTCCGAAGATCAGGGTCTTCATATCAAGCCTTCATGCAAGCCGACCACCTGCCCTCCAAGCGATGAAGAGAAAGACCCTGGATTCCTGCTTCCGCAGGAATGACAGACAAAGGCAATCGGGGATCCAGAGTCTTGTATTTTCCTTTCCTCCTTCTGTCATTCTCGACGCTTGTCCTCGACGTTGGTAATCGAGGATCTAAATCGAGAATCCAGCGTCTTTGCTTTCCCCCCACCCCCTCACCCCAGCCCTCTCCCACGATGGGGAGAGGGGGAATCGGGAATGATAAACACCGTCAATTGCGTTGCGACAGCAGATACATGAGGCCCATTCGCACGGCCACGCCGTTCGACACCTGATCCAGGATCACGGCGGAACCGCTGTCAACGACCTCATGGGAAATTTCAACGCCTCGATTCACGGGACCGGGATGCATGACCAGCACGTCTGTGGCTGCCCGTTGCACACGTTCCGAGGTCAGCCCGTACAAACGGGCGTATTCCCTGATGGAAGGAAAAAGCGAGCGGCCTTGTCGTTCCAGTTGGAGTCGCAACATGATGACGACGTCGACTCCGGAGATTGCCTTGTCGAAATCGTGATAGACCTTGACCCCCAGCCGATGGAGACACAGGGGCATCATGGTCGGAGGGCCCACGACGCGCACGCTCGCTCCCATTTTCGTCAACGCGTGTACGTTGGATCGCGCCACGCGGCTGTGCGCCACGTCGCCGACGATGGCCACTTGCAGATCGCGCACCTGTCCTTTCTTTTCTTTAATCGTCAGCAAGTCGGAAAGGGCTTGTGTCGGATGCTCGTGCCATCCATCGCCGGCATTAATGACGGATAACCGGCTGTTCCTGGCCAGGATTTCCGCGGCCCCCGCGGACGAGTGACGAAGCACGAGAATATCCGCCTGCATAAACTCGATATTTTTCGCGGTATCGAGTAACGTTTCCCCCTTCACCACACTGCTGGAGGACGGTGAAAAATTCACCACGTCGGCGCTCAAGCGTTTGGCGGCCAACTCGAATGAAGTACGGGTCCGCGTGCTGGGCTCAAAAAACAAATTCACCACGGTTTTTCCTCGAAGAGCCGGAACTTTTTTGATCTCTCGTCCACTCACTTCCTTAAAGGGTTCCGCCGCCTCCAGGATCAATGCCATTTCCTCAGGCGACAATAAGGCAAGGCCGAGCAGATCTTTCCGTTTGAAGCTCATGCAGGACTCTCCGCGTTAATGAGCTTGGACACACGATCTTCCTCGCCCAATTCTTCAAGGAATACTCGAATATTCTCGTCTTTTGCAGTGGGTATATTTTTCCCCACGTAATTGGCTCGAACAGGAAGTTGCCGGTGGCCCCGGTCAATCAACACCGCTAATTGAATCTCAGCCGGCCGGCCCAAATCCATGAGTCCATCCATGGCCGCACGAATGGTTCTTCCGGTGAACAACACGTCATCGACCAGGATGATCTTGAGGTCAGAAATATGAAAAGGGATGTCCGTTTTCTTGAGGACGGGTTGATCCTTGCGAATGGCCAAATCATCACGATAGAGCGTAATGTCCAGTTCCCCCAACAAAACCTCCGTTTGCTCGATTTGCGCGATCAGTTGTTTTAATCGTTGTGCCAGGTAGACTCCGCCGGTGCGGATGCCGACCAGGCCGACGTCGTGGCAACCTTTGTTCCGCTCTAAAATTTCATGGGCAATTCTGGTCAAGGCACGCGTCATTTCATGGCCGTCCATGATGAGGGTTTCGTGGTGGTGTTTCGGATTCGTCGGTGCCATGACGTTCGCGAGTGCAAAAAAAAACCTTCCTCTCGCCATGAGAAGAAGGCTAAACGGATGAGGGGCAAGACTTGCCCAAGCACATGATCATGAATAAACTCCTTCCTCACCTCACGGGATGAGCATTAAAGGTGCCGCCATCCTAAAAGGTCCGGAGGGTTTAGTCAAGACCTTGGTATGAAAATAGCCGACGACGTCCCCGAACTGTCATTCCCGATTCCCCCTCTCCCCCATCGTGGGAGAGGGCTGGGGTGAGGGGGAAAAAGCCAGAAGACTCTGGATTCTCGATTTCTTTTGCTGTCATTCCTGCGAACGCAGGAATCCAGGGGCGTTGTCTTTCTAAAGAGAAAACATAAAGACGCTGGATTCTCGATTACAAGCGTCGAGGATTGTAAATGTTCACTAAT
>JAAXIB010000009.1 GCA_012270585.1 Nitrospirales bacterium | reverse complement strand
TTCAATTACGCGCTGCACACCCAACCCTGGGAAATCACCAACAACATCGGCACCTCAACTCTCCTCGCCGCCTGGAACGCCGCCATCTACGTCGCCCAGATCGAGGACGACATGCTGCAGCAGGCCATGAGCCAGGGCGCCTACTTGCAAGCGACCCAGGCCGTGTTGCAGAAATATCGCTCCTTGTGGTTCACCGACGAGTCGTTCGTGGTGGCGCGCCGGTCGGGGTAGCGGACGCCTGAAGCCGCGGCCAGGTCTCGCCAACGACATTGGCGAGGGGAAAACATTGGCCGGCAGCCCGGCGGGGCCGGACCTGGCGTGATGAACGAAAACGAAAGTGAGGGAAGCATGACGACGAGTTTTGAGCAGGCCTGTCATGACACGGAGATAGCCGCCGCCTCGACCCTGAAATCCGCGACGGAGCTTGCAAGGCTAGCCAGGGCTTTGCAAAAGGCGGCCAAGGAGGGGAATGTCAGCGCCATCAAAAGGACGGCTTCCAGGTTGGATGACGCCCTGGACAATCTCCGCCAGGAGGTGGCAAACGCTGTGGCCACCTGGCCTTTCGAGGACGGCGGGGAGGCGGAATATCTCAAGGAGCACTACGCCGTCGAGTTACGCAGCGTTGCGACGGAGAAGGGCCTGGCCATCTATGAACGGGATGGCCGGTTGATTTCCTATCCGTCTATTGTGCGCATTTTCCCTGGCGACCAGGCTATCGGCATCGACAAGAAGAGGGTTTCGACGTTAAGACCGTCCTACCTCGCCGAGATTCTGGCGAACAATCAGAAGAAACAGCCTCGATTCAGGTCGGATATGTTCCTGGAATCTCTATATAAGGTCTACAGGCAGTTTGTGGAACCCACCGGTCTGCTCAAAGAGCCCGTGATGCCGCTGGCCAGAATCTACGAGATTTTCACCAGTTTACCGGGGAGCAGTCGTGAGTACGACAAGACGGAATTTGCCAGGAGCCTGTATTTCCTGGAAAGCAACGGGCCAACCCATACCAAATCAGGGGCACGTGTTTCATTCCCGTCTTCCACGGGTACCCGAAGCGCGCGCGGCACCTTTCCCTTTGTAGGTCCCGATGGACAGGTCATTACGTATTACGGCATTCAGTTTTCCGGGGGCGAATAATGGCAAACACCATGCCACTGCCTGAATGGCTGCGCTTCATCGATTCCGAATACCTGTCGTCTTTCATCAGGGATGGCGGCGCCTCCATCAAGTTTGCCGTGACGCGGGATGGCCTGAAGCCGGCATTGTATGAAGCCCTGGAGAGCCAATGCCGGACGTCGGGTTACGTCGTGGTCAAGCTCGATGCGGTGGCAACCCGGGTTCACATGCCCCAGGACATCTTCTTCGGGATAGCGAACCAGGTGGATTGGCGCCTGTCGGCTCGCCGCCTGATTATGAAGCTGGCTGCAGAGAGGGGCTATCGGGTTGATCACCTTGATCCCCATCAGGACCGCAACCCCTTTGCGGCCATCGGGGAGGCAAACGCGCTCGAGTCCGAGTCGATTTACCGGGAGTTGCGGCCGTTCATCGACAGCGACGTCGCCAAAAATCGTCACATGGCGAAAGATTTCAGGGTCGCGATGTCCCATTTCTGCCAGTGCGAGAATAGGCGCGGAAACGACTCCTATGTTGGTCAGCCCTTGATCGACTGGCTGACCGGCGCGGTCACCAGAGTGAGTCACGTCAAGCCATTTTCGGTTTATACCAGTATCAATCGGACGACGGCGAGGCACTTCATTGAATCGGCTCTCTATTGGTTTCGGTACGTGGGCTATGCCGGAACCGTCATCCTGTTCGACAACTCCCGCGTCACCCTGGCCCGCAATCCGAAAGATGGGTTCAGGCACTACACCCGGGCCATGGCGATGGACCACTATGAGGTTTTGAGGGAGTTCGTCGATACAACGGATCAGCTGACAGGGGCTTTGATGGTCGTCGTCACCAATAGCGAATTCCTCGATGAAACCGGCCCCAAGGGGTATCACATCTATCAAGCCCTCATGACGAGAATCATGGATGACGTCCACGATAAGAACCAGGTGAATCCCATGGCTTCCCTGGTGCGACTATCCTGAAAAAAGGGGGCGCCCATTGACTATGGACATGGACGGAAAACTTGCTTTTACCTACCGGCGGGCGCTGGAAGCCCTGCGGAGTGGGGTGCCCAATCGGGAGGCGGTGAAGATATTGGGGTGTCAACAGCCCCAGGTGGAACATCAATTCGCCACCCTCCTGCGGCAGTGCGCGGATCAACAGAATCCCCCTGCCAGTTCTCTGGGGATGCTCGTTTCCGGCGGTTTCGGTGCGGGAAAATCTCACCTGCTTTCCTATCTGGAACACCAGGCGTTGTCGCAAGGGTTTGTATGCAGTCGGGTGGCTGTCAGCAAAGAAACACCCTTGTACGACCTGGGCAAGGTTTTCAAATCCGCCATAGACCATGGACGCATACCGGAGCGCTCCGGGCAATTGATGGAAGAGCTTGGGGTCGGACTGCATGAAAATTCGGCGGCCTACGCCCGTTTCCTCAAATGGGCCGATGCCGAGCGAAACGGGCTGCATCGTATATTCCCGGCGACACTGGTCGTCCATGAAAAGGCAGGTGACCCTGAGCTGATCGGCGACATCAGAGCCTTCTGGTCAGGAGGCAAGATCGCGATTTCCACGGTTAAGAAGGGACTCAAAGCGGTCGGCCAGCTGCAAAACTATGTCTTCAAAGCGCCGAAAGCGAGCGAGTTGTCGCTACAGCGGTTACGGTTCACAACGGAGCTGATCAAGGGAGCCGGCTATCAAGGCTGGGTGGTTCTGTTCGACGAAGTCGAGTTGGTGGGCTTTTACAGTCGGCTGCAAAGAGCGAGAGCCTACGCAGAACTGGCCCGCTGGTTGGGGAAGGTTTCCGGTGAAGTCGGCCCGGGACTCGTTGTCGTCGGCACCGTGACGGACGACTTCGCTGCCGCCATTTTGGGCGTAGGCGGCAAGCAAGACCGCGACTATGTGGGTCACTGGCTGCGTTCTCGCGGGGAAGCTGCCGTTGCCGCCAGGGCTGAAACGGGTATGCGCACGCTCGAACGGGAGACCATCCAGTTGGAGCCGCCGACGGCTGAAAAGGTCACGACGACGGTCGAAAAGCTGCGACATATCTACAGCATTGCCTACGCCTGGGAGGCTCCGCGGGTGGAGAGCATGGCAGGTGGGGCGGGTCATCGCAGCAGGATGAGATACAAGGTCCGGGCTGCGATCAATGAATGGGACTTGATGCGCTTGTATCCGAATTCCCGGCCTGAAACAGAGGGGATCGATTACCGACCTGGTTATCATGAGGATCCCGAACTGACGCGGGAGGGGGAAAACGAAGCGGACGAGGCGAGATGATCGAGTCATGATTTCCCTTGAGGAATACCGAGTTGCCAGTTCCTTTCGAGGACCTTAGAGAGGCTGAGCCCGCTGGAGCCGTAGGCTTTCTGCGGTTTGCGGATGAAACGGACGGAAAAGGCATCAGAGGTGCCCTTTTTCTGACCTCCGGACGCGGCGAACCTGTGGATTTCTGCTTCACCCGCATTGATGTTCACCACTCGTTTCTGTGGCGTCGGGGCGACGCTCGACGGCAGGCCGTGACGGCCCTCATCAAGGTTCTCTTCCAGGCCGCCAACCGCATTCCCGTGCTGATTCTTGCCCTTGCCAATGAAATCCCCCCGCAGCTATTCGTGGACGATATTCACGTGCAGGTGCCTCTCTGTCTGGTCGTCCCTTCCGAGACACCGGTACAGGCCGATACGTCGGTCTCTCAATCGGCCAGGGAGGTG